>NZ_JBEYUP010000052.1:0-1009 GCF_040643575.1 Streptomyces sp. NPDC047108 | reverse complement strand
CGTCCCGGGTGTAGGCGACCAGAACGGCACCCTTGCTGTCGGTCTGGAGGGTCATCTTGTAGACGGTGCCGACGATCTCAACGTCTGGAACGTCGTTCATCGTGAGACTCCTTCGTAGGTGGCTACGGAGCGCCCCGGACCGGACTCGAACCGGTCAGCTGCCTTCGGGGCCCGCGATATTCGCCCTTGTCTCACCGCGCGGTCGGATCGCTTGTCCGCCCGTGAGGACGGCATGGGAAAAGGTGCTGCGGAAGCTGATCGCAGTCGACGCTGCGCACGCGGCAGGGCTGGCTTGTCGCTGTTGCCTGTCCCGCATCTCGCCTGCGGGCTGGCGGTCCGCATCCCCTGCGGACTGGGCCGGTTCAACCAGAGGACTCACCTGTGGCACCCCTCCGCAGATCTCTTGCTCGGAGGTGCCGGCTAGTCGTAGCGCCGGATGTTCGCTGTGGAGTTGAGAAGGATCGGCCACTCCTGGGATCCACCACCACCGCAGTGGAGGGCTTCACCCAAGGCGTCTTGTGCTGGTGGGGGCCGTGTTCGGCTCCCTCATCCGGCGCCGCTCGCGAGGGGCGGTTCCGGGTGGGGGAGCCGGGTCTGAAGACCCGGCGAGAGGTGCGGGGAAAGGGGAGGGGCACGACGGCCGGTGGCCTGCCCGGTGGGGTGCGCTTCCGGCCGCCGTGGTGGTCAGACGCGGAATGTCACCGCAGTCCCGTCCCCCGGCAGGCCGGACAGGTCTGCCACGTGTCGTGCCGCGTGCCGTCGGAGTCCCAACTCGTTTGCACGGCGCCCCTCTGGCCGCCACATTCGGTGCAGGTCGTTGGCTGGTACGTCGTGACAGCCGGCTCCCGGGCGCTGCCGGGGTGAGGGCTCATCAGGCTTCGCTCTGCTGCGGCCGGCCCGCGATGATCTGCGTGGCCAGATGCGTGGCGGCGTCGTGCCTGGCGTCGGCCGCGATGGCCCGGAACTCCTCCGGGCTCAGGGGCTCGGACACCGGCTGCGGGGACGGCGG
>NZ_JBEYUP010000051.1:0-1512 GCF_040643575.1 Streptomyces sp. NPDC047108 | reverse complement strand
CTGCGGCGGCTCGTACGCCAGATCCTCCGCAACCGCCCGGAACTCCGCCAGCATCGGCTCCATCAACGGCGAATGGAACGCATGACTCACCCGCAGGACATTGGTCCTACGGCCCAGAGCACGGAAATGCTCCGCGACCTCCTCCACCGCATCACGGTCACCCGACACCACCACCGACCGCGGCCCGTTCACCGCGGCAAGACCCACCCGGTCGTTCAGCAGCGGCAAGGTCTCGTCCTCGGACGCCTCCACCGCCACCATCGCCCCACCCTCGGGCAACGCCTGCATCAACCGACCCCGCGCCACCACGAGTCGGCACGCATCGGCAAGGGACCACACACCGGCCACATGGGAGGCGGCGATCTCACCGATGGAGTGCCCAGTCAGCACATCCGGCCGCACACCCCAGGACTCCAGGAGCCGGAACAACGCCACTTCCAGCGCGAAGAGGGCGGGCTGCGCGTACCCCGTACGGTTCAGCACCTCCCCGTCCTCGCCGAACACCACCTCTCGCAGGGGCAGTTCGAGCTCTGGATCCAGGTGGGCACACACCGCGTCGAAGGCGTCCGCGAAGACCGCGTACTCCTCGTACAACTCCCGCCCCATGCCCGGCCGTTGCGACCCCTGCCCGGCGAACAGGAAGCCGGTACGACCACCCTCGCCGACCTCACCCACCACCGCACCAGCAGCAGACTCACCGGCCGCCACAGCCACGAGACCGCTCAGCAACTCCTCACGATCCGCACCCCACACCACAGCCCGGTGCTCGAACACCGAACGCGAACGCACCAGCGACACACCGACCTCGACGACCGACAGCCCAGCACGTTCGGCGGCGAACCCCGCCAGCCGTTCGGCCTGGGCCCGCAAAGCGTCCCGGCTCCGGGCCGACACCACCCACGGCACCAACGCCGATCCCGGCACAGCCTCCACACCCGCAGCCGCGGCTCCCTCGGAGACGGGCTGCTCCAGCACCACGTGCGCGTTCGTGCCGCTCACGCCGAACGCCGACACGCCCGCCCGGCGCACCCGCCCCGTCTCGGGCCATGCGCGTCCCTCGGTGAGCAGTTGCACCGCCTCTGCCGACCAGTCCACATGGGACGACGGCTCATTCACGTGCAGGGTGCGGGGCAGGGTTCCGTGCTGCATGGCCAGCACCATCTTGATGACCCCCGCGACACCGGCGGCGGCCTGCGTATGGCCGATGTTGGACTTCACCGAGCCCAGCCACAACGGCCGTTCACGATCCTGACCATACGTGGCCAACAACGCCTGCGCCTCGATCGGATCACCCAAGGCCGTGCCCGTGCCGTGCGCCTCCACCGCATCCACATCCCCGGGCTTCAACCCCGCACCGGAGAGCGCCGCACGAATCACCCGCTGCTGCGACGGACCGTTCGGCGCCGTCAGACCATTACTCGCACCATCCTGATTGACCGCCGACCCGGCAACCACCGCCAGCACCCGATGCCCAAGACGCCGGGCATCCGAAAGCCGCTCCACCACCAGAAC
>NZ_JBEYUP010000050.1:0-1515 GCF_040643575.1 Streptomyces sp. NPDC047108 | reverse complement strand
CTGCGGCGGCTCGTACGCCAGATCCTCCGCAACCGCCCGGAACTCCGCCAGCATCGGCTCCATCAACGGCGAATGGAACGCATGACTCACCCGCAACACCGTCGACTTGCGGCCCTGAGCACGGAAATGCTCCGCGACCTCCTCCACCGCATCCCGGTCACCGGAAAAGACCACCGACCGCGGCCCGTTCACCGCGGCAAGACCCACCCGGTCGTTCAGAAGCGGCAAGGTCTCGTCCTCGGACGCCTCCACCGCCACCATCGCCCCACCCTCGGGCAACGCCTGCATCAAACGCCCCCGTGCCACCACGAGTCGGCACGCATCGGCAAGGGACCACACACCGGCCACATGGGAGGCGGCGATCTCACCGATGGAGTGCCCAGTCAGCACATCCGGCCGCACACCCCAGGACTCCAGCAGCCGGAACAGCGCCACTTCGAGAGCGAAGAGGGCGGGCTGCGCGTACTCCGTACGGTTCAGAACATCGCACTCGTCGCCGAAGACCACGTCCCGCAGCGAGCGAGGAAGTTCGGTGTCCAGGTGGGCGCACACCGCGTCGAAGGCGTCCGCGAAGACCGCGTACTCCTCGTACAACTCCCGCCCCATGCCCGGCCGTTGCGACCCCTGCCCGGCGAACAGGAAGCCGGTACGACCACCCTCGCCGACCTCACCCACCACCGCACCGGCAGCAGAGTCACCGGCCGCCACGGCAGCGAGACCGCTCAGCAACTCCTCACGATCCGCACCCCACACCACAGCCCGGTGCTCGAACACCGAACGCGAACGCACCAGCGACACACCGACCTCGACGGCGGACAACGCTCCACGCTCGGCCACGAACGCCGAAAGCCGCGCGGCCTGGGCCCGCAAAGCGTCCCGGCTCCGGGCCGACACCACCCACGGAGTCTGCTTCGGCCCCGCCCGTCCTTCGTCCGTAGACTCAACTCGCTCGTCGGAGACGGGCTGTTCCAGCACCACATGCGCGTTCGTGCCGCTCACGCCGAACGCGGATACGGCGGCGCGGCGGGGCCGGTCCTCCGCCTCGGGCCAGTCATGAACGTCTGTCAGCAGCCGTATGTCGCCGGCCGTCCAGTCGACGCGGGTGGTGGGTTCGTCGGCGTGCAGGGTGCGGGGCAGGGTTCCGTGCTGCATGGCCAGCACCATCTTGATGACCCCCGCGACACCGGCGGCGGCCTGCGTATGACCGATGTTGGACTTCACCGACCCCAGCCACAAAGGCCGTTCACGATCCTGGCCATAGGTCGCCAACAACGCCTGCGCCTCGATCGGATCACCCAAGGCCGTGCCCGTGCCGTGCGCCTCCACCGCATCCACATCCGACGCCGACAAACCCGCCGACGACAACGCCGCACGAATCACCCGCTGCTGCGACGGACCGTTCGGCGCCGTCAGACCATTGCTCGCACCATCCTGATTGACCGCCGACCCGGCAACCACCGCCAGCACCCGATGCCCAAGACGCCGGGCATCCGAAAGCCGCTCCACCACCAGAAC
>NZ_JBEYUP010000049.1:0-2848 GCF_040643575.1 Streptomyces sp. NPDC047108 | reverse complement strand
GCCGCTGCATCTCATCCTGGGTCAGCAACCGCCCCCCATCCTGCTCAGGCAGATCACCCAGCACCGAACGGGCCGTACGCGCCCTCTGCAACTGCTCCCACTCCGGCGCCCCCTGCAACCGAGCACCCCACTCGGTCTCCTGAACAATCGCATCAGTGACCCCCTGAAGTTCCTTGGCGGGAACCTTGCCCCCATCGGGGCCGACACCGTGCCCCTCAGGCACCAGAGGGTCGTAAGGCGTGTGATTGGTCAGCACCGAGAAGAAAGGACGGCCCAGAAGCTGCACCAGATTGCTGGTGTTGGCACCCTCCAGAACAGCAGGCAGCGAACCCAGCTGATACACCTGCCGGAACACGTCCTGCCGCAACTTCCCACCGTCCACCACCAGGACCTCATCAGGACCCAGAGCAGCAATACGCTCCCCCAGATCCGCATCCCCCAGCCCCGCATACCCCAGCCACTCCGCACGGTGACGCGGAGCGAACGGCACCATCGCATCACCGAAAGTGATCACCACCGACGGCTTGCCGAGCCCCGCCCCATGCAACCCCGAAGCCAACGTGCCCACAGCCGAAGCACGACCAGGCGCATCCACATTGTGCAGACCGTAGACCGGCATCACATCGACCCGGCCATCCCGCACCGCGTCCGCCACAGCCCGCAGACCCTCACCCCGAACACCACCCACCTGCTCGGCGATCAGAACATCCAACTCCGGCCCACTCAACTTCGGAACACCGAAGCGATACAGCGCCCTACCCCTCGGAATCAGCCCCGAACCCGCCTCCCCCTCCAAGGCATGCACCGTGACCGGGGCACCCGCACCCGCCCGGCTGTAGACCATCCGCGACGATTCACCCCACGCATACGGCTTCAGCACAACCGCCTGATCCGCACCTACAAAATCCAGGAACTCCCTCGCCGTGTCAGGGTCACCGTCAAGACGGTCACTCGCCGCCACCAGAACCAAAGAACCCTCGGCCCCCACCCCCCGAACACCCGGACCCGACGACCCCGACCCGAACTCACCCGTGTGCCAATCAACCCGCTCACGCATCGACTCCGGCACCAGCAACCGCAACCGCTCCTGCACACTCCCCGGAGCAACCACCGTGATACGACCCGGATAACCCAGTTCGGACAACGAGTCCATCAACATCGTGGCCGCCGCCTGATGACCGTAGTTCGCGGCGTCATCCACGACCACCGTCACACCAGGCAACGCAGCCAGCCCATCACGCACCGAACGCCGCAGATCCACCTCCAGATCCGACGGCACAACCCCACCCCGAAGAACGGCGATACGCTCACGCAACCGCTGCTGCTCCTCAGCAGACACACCCGGCGTGAACATCCTCTGCCAAGTCCTGAACTCCGAGGACTCGACACCACCCGGCACTCCCGAGGACAGACCAGCCGACGACGCGGCGGATGACGGACCAGCCACGGAAACACCCGTAGACCGACCCGCTCCAGACCGCATCCCCGACTCAGACGACGAGGACACAACCGGCACCGCACGGGCCGGACCCGAAGACGCGAACGAACCCTTGAGCGCTTCGAACGCTGCTACCAGCTCCACAGCAGGATT
Source organism: Streptomyces sp. NPDC047108 (assembly GCF_040643575.1). Classification (NCBI taxonomy): domain Bacteria; kingdom Bacillati; phylum Actinomycetota; class Actinomycetes; order Kitasatosporales; family Streptomycetaceae; genus Streptomyces; species Streptomyces sp. NPDC047108. The sequence continues at coordinate 1,257 of NZ_JBEYUP010000049.1, read as the reverse complement.
CGTGGGCGGCGCAAAACGAAGACCCTGCGGAGCCTCATCGACAGACGGCGACGGAACGAATGGCGGGGACTGCAGCTCCTCCTCGGCCCGGTCCCACAACTCCCGGAAAGCCGTCCAGGTCTCGTTCTCCTCCTGCACCGCGACGAAGGGGTTGGCTCGATCGCCCGTCTCCTGCGGGGGCCCGTAAAGCCGCTCCAGCAGGGGCAGCAGGCCGGGCTCGTGCTGCCGTACCCAATTCACGCCGTTGTTGCGGGGAGCTCCGGTGTACGGGTCGGTGCCCGTGTTCGTGCCCAGGTAGGCGTTGGTGAGCTGGGCGAAGTACTCGTACTTGTCACGGGAGGAGTAGTTGGGACCGGGACGGACGCCGGAGGGGTCGAGCAGTGGACCGTCCGGCCAGTGCGCGGCCGTGCCTTCGGCCACCCTGGCCCGGTAGGCGCTCTCGATGAGCGCGCGGTCGGCCGTGCTGAGGCCGCTCTCGTGGATGGCGTGGGCGATCTCGTGGGTGGTGGTGGAGTAGCCGTCCGGGTGGACACCGTCGCCGGGCACCACGGTGGTCTCGCCCAGCAGGTTCTCCTCGGTGACCGCGACCTGGCGGTTGTGGTTGAGGCCGCGCACGGTCTCGATGGCTCGTCCTCCGGCGTCGGCGCCGCTCAGTGCGGCGAACGGGCCGAGCGAGGTCAGCGGGGCGTCCCGGGGGACCACGATCATCCGGACGCCGCGGCTCACCAGGCGCTCGGCCACCTCGGGGTCGGCCAGCATGCCGGCGATCCGCCTCTGCACCTCAGCCCGGGCGGAGACGGGCTGTTCGACTCCCTCAGGCACCCGTACCAGGAGCTGGGCGGCCGTGTCGGCGAAGTCCGCAGGCGGCAGCTGTGCCCGCAGGTTGGCGATCAGCTCCCTGTCCGCAGCCAGTGCGTCCAGTTGGGCGGGCGGCAGCAGTGTCAGTTCCCGGGTCCGGTCCTCGGACGTCATCGCCGGCAGCCGGGCGGCGAGGTCATCGGCGGGAGCGGGGAGCCCGGTGGTGTCGGGTGTCTGCGTCGTGGGCGGGGCGTGTGCGGCGGGTGGCTCCTGGACGGTCGTGATGTCTCGATGTGTGGGGGGTGCCGCGAGGAGATCCGCGAAGTCCCCGAAGTCTTCCGAGTCCGAGGCCGTGTCCGAGGTGGTGTCCGAGGTGGTGTCCGCGGGCTCGGTGGTCTGGGGCGGAGTGGTTGAGGTGGTTGGCTGCTGCTGGTGGACGGTCGGGACGGTGCTGCCTGG
>NZ_JBEYUP010000048.1:0-3219 GCF_040643575.1 Streptomyces sp. NPDC047108 | reverse complement strand
GTCACACCACCGGCCAACGCCACATCACACTCACCGCTACGCAACGCCTGCACCGCCAGATGCAACGCCACCAACGACGACGAACACGCCGTGTCCACCGTCACCGCAGGACCTTCGAGGCCCAGCAGGTACGAGACGCGACCGGAGACCACGGAGGTGGAGTTGCCGGTCAGCAGGTGGCCGCGTACGTCGTCGGGGATCTCGCGCAGCCCGGATCCGTAGTCCTGGTTGCTGCACCCGACGAAGACGCCGGCGCGACCGCCCCGTGCCGACTCCGGGTCGATTCCGGCGTGCTCGAACGCCTCCCACGACGCCTCCAGCAGGAGCCGCTGCTGCGGGTCCATGGCCAGTGCTTCGCGCGGCGAGATCCCGAAGAACCCCGCGTCGAAGTCGCCCGCGTCGTGGACGAACCCGCCCTCGCGGGCGTAACTGCCGTCCAGGCGGCGGGAGTCCGGGTCGAAGAGCGCCTCGGTGTCCCACCCTCGGTCCGTGGGCCATTCGGAGATCGCGTCCGCGCCGTCCGCCAAGAGCTGCCAGTAGTCCTCGGGCGACCGCACCCCGCCGGGAAACCGGCAGCTCATCCCGACGATCGCGATGGGCTCGTCCCCTTGGGACTCCAGCTCCTGGAGCCGCCGACGCGTCTCGGCCAGGTCGGCGGTGACCCACTTGAGGTAGTCCCGGAGCTTGTCTTCATTCGCCATTGGAATGTGACCCATACGTTGTAGCGGTAGGAACGATGCAGCCTGCAGCGAAGCGGGCGCTCAGGACCGGCCGAGCTCCTGGTTGATGAAGTCGAAGATCTCGTCGTCGGAGGCCGCCTCCAGTTGCTGGGAGACGGCGGCCTTGGAATCGCCCTCGGCCTGATCACCCAGCTCGGCCAGCATGCTGCGCAGGCGGGCCTTCGCGAGAGACCTGGCGCCGTTATCTGGGGAAAGCCTTGAAATCGTCGAGGCCAACCGGTCCAGCTCAGTGACCAGGGCGGTCTCCGCGCCGGCGTCCCCCTCGCCGAACAGTTCGTCGTCGAGGAACACGGCGAGGTGCCGGGGCGTGGGGTGGTCGAAGACGAGGGTGCTGGGCAGCTTGAGGCCGGTCTCGGCGGTGAGCCGGTTGCGCAGCTCGACGGCCGTGAGGGAGTCGACGCCGAGTTCCCGGAAGGCGTGGCCCGACCCCACGACGCCGATGTCGCCGTGCCCCAGCACCTCGGCCGCACGCCTGCGCACCAGGTCGAGCAGCGCCTGCCGTCGCTCGTCGGCGGCCTGCCCTCCGAGCCTCTGCCGCAGCTCGGACCCCCGCTCGGCGTCCTGTTCCTCGGACGATCCCGTGGTGGTGAGGGCGGTGCGTGCTTCGGGAAGGTCGGCCAGCAGCGCGCTGGGACGGACACTGGTGTACGCGGGGGCGAACCGCTCCCAGTCGACATCGGCCACGACCTGCACCGCGTCCCCGCCGGGTACGACCCGGGCCAGCGCGCCGACCGCCCGGCCCGCCTCCAACGCCACCAGACCACGCCGCCGCAACGCCTCCGCGGCCACCGCACCGGCGGCCATACCACCCTCCGCCCACGGACCCCAGGCCACCGACGTCCCCGTCAGCCCACGCCCACGACGCGCCACCACCAGAGCGTCCAGGAACGCATTGGCCGCCGCATAGCCCGCCTGGCCCCCACTGCCCCACACACCAGCAATGGACGAAAACGTCACAAATGCATCAACCGGGCGCTCCCTCAGGACCGCATCCAGATGCGCAGCCCCCAGCACCTTCGCCGCCCAGACCGCCTCCAGATCCTCCGACGACACCTCACCCAGCGGCACATTCACCACAGCACCCGCCGCATGCACCACCGCATCCACCGGATACTCCGCCAGCAGACCCTCCACCGCCGCACGATCAGCCACATCACAGGCGACCACCGCGACGTCGACGCCCAGCTGTGCGAGCTCGTCCCGCAACTCCGCAGCCCCGGGCGCCACCGGACCACGGCGGCTGACCAGCACGAGTCGGCCGGCGCCCTCGGCGGCCGCCCAGCGGGCCACATGAGCGCCCAACGCACCCGTACCACCCGTGATCAACACCGTCCCCCGAGGACGCCAACCCGCGACGTCCTCATCGACGGCGGGGACGCGCTCCAGCCGACGGCCGAACACACCCGAAGCCCGCACCGCCACCTGATCCTCATCACCGACCCCGGCGAGGACAGCAGCCAGGGCACGGCCGGCATCGCCTTCCAGGTCGGCAGGGAGGTCGATCAGGCCGCCCCACCGACCCGGTGCCTCAAGAGCGGCCACGCGGCCCAGGCCCCACACGGCTCCTTGCACGGCGTCGACCGGACCGTCCGAACGACCCACCGCCACCGCACCCCGCGTCACCACCCACAAGGGAGCCGCCACACCGGCATCACCCAGCGCCTGCACCAACCCCACCGACCCCGACACAACCCACGGCAGCCCGCTCTCGCCGGAACCCCCCGACAACGCCAGCAGCGACACCACACCCGCGACCGGACCGACACCCTCCAGACGCGCTGCAAGTTCCGTACGCTCAGCGCGCGGGTCGCATGTCCACCACTCGACCTCGGCGCCGCCCGCCGTCAGAGCCTCCCCGACGGAACGCGACCAGCTGTCGTCCCGGAACCCCTCGGGTACGAGGGCGAGCCAGCGGCCCGACAGCGTCGCATCCCGCGGGACGCGAGGCACCGGGGCCCAGTGCACGCGGTAGCGCAGGTGGTCCACGGCGGCCTGTTCCACGCTCTGCCGCCGCCAGGAGGTCAGAGCGGGCAGAACAGCTCCGACGACCTCCTCGTCGAGATCCAGCGTCCCGGCAAGCCCCTCCAGATCCTCGCGGTCCACCGCCTCCCAGAAACGGGCGTCGATCTCGCCACCCGTACCGCTCAGGGTCGGCTGGGCCGCGGCAGTCGGCCAGAACCGCTGGTGCTGGAAGGCGTAGGTGGGCAGCTCGGTGGTCCCGGCCACGCCGTCGCCGAACATCAGGGACCAGTCGACGTCGCCACCGGACACGCATAGGCCGGCGAGCGCGGAGAGCACGGACCTCGCCTCCGGCCGGTCCTTGCGCAACACCGGGACGAACACGGGCGGGTCGGCGTCGAGTCCGCGCTCGCCGCCCAGGCTCGCCTGGGCGAGGGCGGTCAGGGTGCCGTCGGGGCCGAGTTCGAGGAACCGGCGGACGCCCTGGCCGTCCATGCTGCGTACGGCATCGGCGAAGCGC
>NZ_JBEYUP010000047.1:0-3346 GCF_040643575.1 Streptomyces sp. NPDC047108 | reverse complement strand
CCGACGCCTGCCGACTCGTGGTGGCGCGGGGTCGGTTGATGCAGGCGTTGCCCGAGGGTGGGGCGATGGTGGCGGTGGAGGCGTCCGAGGACGAGCTGCAGCCGCTGCTGAACGACCGGGTGGGTCTCGCTGCGGTGAACGGGCCGCGGTCGGTAGTGGTTTCCGGTGACCGTGATGCGGTGGAGGAGATCACGGAGGGCTTCCGTGCCCAGGGCCGGAAGTCGACGGCGTTGCGGGTGAGTCATGCGTTCCATTCGCCGTTGATGGAGCCGATGCTGGCGGAGTTCCGGGAGGTCGCGGAGGGTCTGGCGTACGAGTCGCCGCAGTTGCCGGTGGTTTCCACGGTCACCGGCGAGGTGGCCAGTGGCGAGGAGGTGTCCTCGCCGGAGTACTGGGTCGAGCACGTCCGCCGGACCGTCCGGTACGCCGACGCCGTACGCACCCTCGCGGACCAGAACGTCACCCGCCACCTCGAACTCGGCCCCGACGGCACCCTCTCCGCCCTCGCCCAGGCGGCCCTGCCCTCCCCGCACGAGGGCACGGAGTCCCTCGGGGAGCGGCCCGTGGTGGTGCCCGCGTTGCGCAAGGACGGGTCGGAAGCAGAGAGCCTGTTCGGCGCCGTCGGCACGCTGCATGTGCACGGGCAGAGCCCGGACTGGTCCGCACTCCACCCCGGCGCCCGCACCGTCGACCTCCCCACCTACGCCTTCCAGCGCCGCCGGTACTGGCTGACCGACGCCGCCTCGGACGCGGAGGACGGCCGGGCGGCGGCCGTCGACTCGGCGTTCTGGGCCTCCGTCCGGAAGGGCGACGTCCAGGACTTGGCGGAGCGCCTCGCGCTCGACCCGGACGTCCTCATACCCGTACTCCCCGCCCTGACGGCCTGGCACCACCGCAGCGTGCAGCAGGCCACTGCCGACTCCTGGCAGTACCGGGAGATCTGGACGCCGCTGCCGTCCCCGTCGGGTTCTCCGGCCGGCGTCTGGCTCGTGCCCTTCTGCGAGGGCGATTCCGATGCGGCCGAGACCGCCGACGCCGTGGTGGACGCGTTCTCCACTGCCGGGACGGACACGGGCACCGTGGCTGTATCCGTACCCCTTCCCGCGGGCACGGACCGCGACCGGGTCGCGGCCGCGCTGACCGAGGCCGTCGCGGACCACAGCGGCCCGGTCCACCTGTTGTCCCTGCTCGCCCTGACCGAGACACCCCACACGCTCCACGCCGACGTCCCGCTGGGGCTGCACCTCAACACGCTGCTGGTGCAGGCGCTGGCCGACACCCACAGCGGGGCCCGGCTGTGGGCCGCCACGCAGGCCGCCGTGTCCGTCGGTGCCGCCGACGGCCTCGGGCGGCCCGTGCAGGCCACCACCTGGGGTCTCGGCCGCACCGTCGCCGTCGAGCATTCCGACCTGTGGGCCGGCCTCGTCGATCTGCCCGCGCGGCCGGACCGGCGGGCGCTGGCCCGGCTGGCGGCGATCGTCGCGGAGCCCGGCGAGGAGAACGAGCTCGCGGTACGGGACTCCGCCGTCTTCGCCCGCAGGCTCGTCCCCATCGACCGCGACGGCGAGGACGACCGCCCCCAACTCCGGCTCGCCGGAACGACGTTGATCACCGGCGGAACCGGCACCATCGGCACGCACCTGGCACGCCGCCTGGCCGGTGAAGGCGCCGAGCATCTGCTCCTCGTCAGCCGGCGCGGCCCGGACGCGCCCGGCGCGGACGCATTGCGGCGCGAACTGGAAGAGGCGGGCACCCGTGTCACCATCGCCGCCTGCGACCCCGCCGACAGGACCGCCCTGGACGAGCTGCTCGCCGCCGTCCCGGCCGACCTGCCGCTGACCGCGGTGCTGCACACCGCGGGCGTCCTCGACGACGCGCCGCTCACCGCCATGGACCCCGAGCGGTACGCCACCGTGCTGCGCACCAAGCTCCGGGCGGCCGCCAACCTGGACGAGGCCACCCGGCAACTCGACACGCCCCTCCACACGTTCGTGCTGTTCTCGTCGATCGCCGGAGCGCTCGGCTCCGCGGGCCAGGCCGGATACGCGGCCGGCAACGCCTACCTCGACGCCCTCGCCCGGCAGCGGCGCTCCGCCGGACTCCCGGCCACCTCGATCGCCTGGGGTCCGTGGGCCGGCGCCGGTATGGCCGACGACCCTGTCGTACGGGCCCGGCTGCGTCGCGGCGGCCTGACCCCCATGGAGGCGGATCCGGCACTCACCGCCCTCGGCCGGCTCCTCGCCCACGACGACACCTGGGCGCTCGTGTCGGACATCGAGTGGGCCAAGGTCGCCTCCGGTCGGCGGGGCCTCCCGGGAGCGGCACTGCTCTGCCGCATCCCGGACGCGGTCCGCGCCATGGCGGCGGACCCGGGCACCGGCACGGCCGGGGACGGCGCCGGGCTGCGCGCCGAACTCGCCCCGCTCGGCGCCGCCGAGCGCCGTCAACTGCTGCTCAAGCTGGTACGCCGCAGCGCGGCCACCGCGCTGGGCCACCCGACGCCCGAGACCGTCCCGCCCACCCGCGCCTTCCAGGACTGCGGCTTCGACTCGCTCACCGCGGTGGAACTGCGCAACCTGCTGGCCGCCGCAACCGGCCTCGCCCTGCCGACGACCCTGGTCTTCGACCACCCGACGCCGGTGGTCCTCGCCGACCACCTGATGCACGCACTCGACGAGGGCACCCTTCCGGCTGCCGTGCCGGTCCCCGGCACGGACCTGCCCCCGGCGGGCAGCGGCGCGGACGAGCCCATCGCCATCGTCGCCATGGCCTGCCGGCTTCCCGGCGGGATCACCTCGCCCGAGGAACTGTGGGACCTGCTGACCGACGGTGGCGACGCCATCTCCCCCTTCCCGACGGACCGGGGCTGGGACCTCGACACGCTCTACGACCCCGACTCGCAACGCCCCGGCACCAGTTACGTCAACGAGGGCGGCTTCCTCTCCGACGCGGCCGACTTCGATGCCTCCTTCTTCGGCATCTCGCCGCGCGAGGCCGTCGCCATCGACCCGCAGCAGCGGCTGCTGCTCGAGGTCTCCTGGGAGACCGTCGAGCGGGCCGGCCTCGACCCGCGGTCGCTGCGCGGCAGCCGGACCGGCCTGTTCGTCGGCTGCGGGCACCAGGGCTACGGCGCCACACTCACCGACGTACCGGACGACGTCCGCGGCCATCTGCTGACGGGCAGTGCCGCAAGCCTGGCCTCCGGCCGGGTGTCGTACGCGCTCGGCCTGGAAGGCCCCGCGGTCACCCTCGACACGGCGTGTTCGTCGTCGTTGGTGGCGTTGCATCTGGCGGTGCAGGCGTTGCGTAGCGGTGAGTGTGATGTGGCGTTGGCCGGTGGTGTGAC
>NZ_JBEYUP010000046.1:0-3895 GCF_040643575.1 Streptomyces sp. NPDC047108 | reverse complement strand
GGATGCTGCTGGTGGAGCGGCTTTCCGATGCGCGGCGTCTTGGGCATCGGGTGTTGGCGGTGGTTGCCGGGTCGGCGGTGAATCAGGATGGTGCGTCGAATGGTTTGACGGCGCCGAGTGGTCCGTCGCAGCAGCGGGTGATTCGTGCGGCGTTGTCGTCGGCGGGGGTGTCGGCGGCTGATGTGGATGCGGTGGAGGCGCATGGCACGGGCACGGCCTTGGGTGATCCGATCGAGGCGCAGGCGTTGTTGGCGACGTATGGTCAGGGTCGTGAACGGCCGTTGTGGCTGGGGTCGGTGAAGTCGAACATCGGTCATACGCAGGCTGCTGCGGGTGTTGCCGGTGTGATCAAGATGGTGCTGGCGATGCGGCATGGGGTGTTGCCGCGGACGCTGCATGCGGAGGAGCCGTCGTCGCATGTGGACTGGACGGCCGGTTCGGTGGAGCTGCTGTCCGAGCAGCGGGACTGGCCCAGCACGCAGGACCGCACACGCCGCGCCGCCGTATCCGGATTCGGGCTCAGCGGCACCAACGCCCACGTCGTCCTGGAGGAAGCGCTCCCCGAGGACGCCCCGGAACTCCCCACAGCCCCGCAGCCACCCGTGGCCGCGCTGCCCTGGCTGCTCTCCGGCCGTAGCGTCGAGGCGCTGCGCGCGCAGGCCGCCCAGCTGGCCGGGCACATCGAGGCCCACCCGGAGCTGAGCCCCGCGGCCCTCGGGCACGCGCTCGCCACGTCCCGCTCGGCGTTCGAGCATCGCGCCGTCGTCGTCGGCGAGGACCGCGACACCCTCCTCGCCGCCTTGAAGGCCGTCGGCCGGGGGGAGCCGTCGCCCGACGCGACCGTCGGCTCGGCGGACTCCGAAGGGGGCCTCGCGTTCCTCTTCGCGGGCCAGGGATCGCAGCGGCTCGCCATGGGCCGCGAACTGTACGAGGGATTCGGCGCGTTCGCGGAGGCGTTCGATGCCGTCTGCGCCCACCTCGACCACGAACTCGGCCGCTCACTGCGGGAGTTGGTGTTCGGCGACGACGAAGCGGCCCTGAACCGCACGGAGTTCACCCAGCCCGCCCTCTTCGCCTTCCAGGTGGCACTGTTCCGGCTCATGGAATCGTGGGGCATACGCCCCGACGTCCTCACCGGGCACTCCATCGGCGAACTCGCGGCGGCGTACGTCGCGGGCGTGTGGTCCCTGGAGGATGCCTGCCGGTTGGTCGCCGCGCGAGGACGGCTGATGCAGGCGCTTCCGGAGGGCGGCGCGATGGTCGCGCTTCAGGCATCCGAGGAGGAGGTGCTGCCCCTGCTGGCCGGCCGGGAGCACACGGTGAGCCTGGCCGCCGTCAACGGGCCGCAGTCCGTGGTCATTTCCGGTACCGAGGACGGCGTGGCGGAGCTCGCCGGACAGATCGGAGCCCTCGGCCGCCGGACCACGCGCCTGCGCGTCAGCCACGCCTTCCACTCACCGCTGATGGAACCGATGCTGCGGGACTTCCTGCGCGTCGCCGAGAGCCTGGAGTACCACCGCCCGCAGATCCCGATCGTCTCCGACATCGACGGCACCCCGGCCGACCCCGGCGAGCTGTGCGCGGCCGACTACTGGGCGGCCCACGTCCGCCGGCCCGTCCGCTTCGCCGACCACGTACGCCGCCTGCATGAGCAGGGCGTCACCCACTACCTCGAAATCGGCGCCGACGGCACCCTCACCGCCCTCGCCCGCGCTTGCTTCCCCGACGCCCCGACGGGGCCCGGACCACAGCTCACGCCTGCGCTGCGCAAGGACCGCCCCGAGATCCCCGGCCTGTACGGTGCCTTCGCCCACCTGTACGTCCACGGCGTGGACGTCGACTGGACCCCGGCGTTCGGCGCCGCTCCCGCCACCTCCCCGGTGGATCTGCCCACGTACGCCTTCCAGCACGAACGCTACTGGCTCGACCACGGCACCGCGGCCGCCGACGGAACCGCGACCTCCTCGCGTACGGTTGCCGACACGGCCGACAGCCGCTTCTGGGAGGCCGTCGAATGCCATGACGTCGAAGCGCTGAAGCACACCCTGGGTCTTGAGGCCGAACACGTCGGCGCGGTCGTCCCGGCGCTGGCCTCCTGGCGGAAACGGCAGCAGCAACAGACCGCTGTCGACGCCCTCTACTACCAGGTGATGTGGAAGCCCGCCGCGACCGAACGGGGCCTGACGGCACCGGACTTCGCCGATCGCCCCTGGCTGTTCGTCGTTCCGGCCGGGCCGGAAGGAGACGACCCGGCGGTCGCGAAACTCACCACCGCCCTCGGCGGCCCGGACCGCGTCGTCACGGTGAACGTCACCGGCAGCACCCGTACGGACCGGGCCGCTCTCGCGGACCTGCTGCGCGAGGCCGCGGCGGGCAACCCCGTCGCGGGCGTCCTCGCCTTCGCCGGGCTTGCCGGCACCGACGCCGACGGCCTTCCGCTCGGCCCGGCCTCCGTGGCCGCACTGTTGCAGGCGCTCGGTGACGCGGGTGTGGGCGGTCGGGTGTGGGTGCTGACGCGCGGTGGTGTGTCGGTGGGGCGTTCGGACGGTGCTGCTGATCCCGGGCAGGGTGCGGTGTGGGGTCTGGGCCGGGTGGCGGCGCTGGAGTATCCGGACCGCTGGGGCGGTCTGATCGACCTCCCCGAAGCCCTCGACCGGCGTGCCACCACCCGCCTTCGGGGCGTACTCCTCGGCAGCGGTACGGAGGACCAGGTGGCCGTCCGGCCGTCGGGCGTCCTGGGCCGCCGGCTCGAACGCGTCCCCGCCGTCGACGAGGACGACGCGGGTTGGCGTCCTCGGGGGACGGTGTTGATCACGGGTGGTACGGGTGCGCTGGGTGCTCGCGTGGCTCGCTGGGCTGCTGCGCAGGGTGCCACGGGCTTGGTGCTCGTCAGTCGTCGGGGCCTGGATGCCCCGGGTGCGTCCGAGTTGCGGGACGAGCTGGCCGCTTCAGGTGTACGGGTGAGTGTTGCGGCGTGCGATGTGGCCGATCGTGCGGCGTTGGCTGGGGTGTTGGCGGAGCATCCGGTGGATGCTGTGGTGCATACGGCGGGTGTGCTGGACGACGGTGTGATCGATGCGTTGACGCCGGAGCGGTTCGCGTCGGTGATGCGGACGAAGGCGCTGGGCGCGCTGCATCTGGACGAACTGACCCGCGACAGCGACCTGTCCGCGTTCGTCCTCTTCTCCTCGGTCTCCGGCACGCTCGGCACATCGGGGCAGGGCAACTACGCGGCGGCGAACGCCTTTCTCGACGCGCTGGCCGAGCGGCGACGGTCGGCGGGTCTCCCGGCCACGTCGATCGCGTGGGGTCCCTGGGCCGACGGCGGCATGGCGGACGAGGAAGTCGTCGCCTGGCGCATGCATCGCGGTGGCGTCCTGCCGCTCCCGCCCGCGCTCGGCCTCCTGGCCCTGCAGCGCGCCATCGATGCGCACCGCCCGGACATCATGGTCGCGGACATCCACTGGGGCGAGTACGCGCCGCCTTTCACCATGACGCGTCCGAGCCCGCTGATCGAGTCGCTGCCCGAGGCGCGCGTGGCCGTCGAGGGCGCGGGTGCCGCGTCCGAGCGGTTCGGCCGCGGCGACGGCTCGGGCCTGCGCGGCCAGCTCACCGGACTCACCCCGGCGGAACAGGAACGCGTCCTCCTCGAGGTCGTCCGCCTGTGCGCCTCCGGCGTACTGGGCTACTCCGGCGCCTCCGCCGTACCCGCCGAGCGGGCCTTCCGCGACCTGGGCGTCGACTCCCTCACCGCCGTCGAACTCCGCGGCACCCTCGCCATGGCCACCGGCGTCCCCCTCGCCGCGACGGTGGTGTTCGACTATCCGACGCCGGTGGCGCTGGCTCGGTATCTGCGGGAGCAACTGCTCGGTGATGTGGGTGAGTCGGCGCCTGA
>NZ_JBEYUP010000045.1:0-4006 GCF_040643575.1 Streptomyces sp. NPDC047108 | reverse complement strand
GGATGCTGCTGGTGGAGCGGCTTTCCGATGCGCGGCGTCTTGGGCATCGGGTGTTGGCGGTGGTTGCCGGGTCGGCGGTGAATCAGGATGGTGCGAGCAATGGTTTGACGGCGCCGAATGGTCCGTCGCAGCAGCGGGTGATTCGTGCGGCGTTGTCGTCGGCGGGGGTGTCGGCGGCGGATGTGGATGCGGTGGAGGCGCATGGCACGGGGACCACTCTGGGTGATCCGATCGAGGCGCAGGCGTTGTTGGCGACGTATGGTCAGGGTCGTGAACGGCCTTTGTGGCTGGGGTCGGTGAAGTCGAACATCGGTCATACGCAGGCTGCTGCGGGTGTTGCCGGTGTGATCAAGATGGTGCTGGCGATGCGGCACGGGGTGTTGCCGCGGACGTTGCATGCGGAGGAGCCGTCGTCGCATGTGGACTGGACGGCCGGTTCGGTGGAGCTGCTGTCCGAGCAGCGGGACTGGCCCAGCACGCAGGACCGCACACGCCGCGCCGCCGTATCCGCGTTCGGCGTGAGCGGCACCAACGCCCATGCGGTGATCGAGGAGGCGCCCCACGAGGACCTTCCCGAGAGCCGTGAGAGCTCCGAGAGCTCCGAGAGCCGCGAGACCCCCGCCGCCGACGACTCCGCGCCCGCCATTCCTCCCGCGACATCGCGGACACCGCCCCGCGTGCTCCCCTGGGTGCTGTCCGCCCGTACCCCCGAGGCCCTGCCCGCCCAGGCCGCGCGACTCCTCGCGCACCTGAGGGAGCACCCCGGTGCCACCCCGCTCGACCTCGCCTGGTCGCTCGCCGCCCACCGATCGGCGCTGCCGTACCGGGCCGCCGTCATCGGCATCGGCACCGATCGCGTCGAACTCGTCGACGCCCTGACCGCGTTCGCGGAGGCCGACCGTGCCGACGGCATCGTCACGGGAATCGCCGAGCCGGACGGCCGTACGGCGTTCCTCTTCGCGGGCCAGGGTTCCCAGCGGCTCGGCATGGGACGGGAGTTGTACGAGGAGTACGCGGTCTTCGCGGATGCCTTCGACGCCGTCTGCGCACATGTCGATCAGGAGCTCGGACGCCCCCTGCGGGAGGTGGTGTTCGGCGAGGACGCGGAGCTGCTGAACCGTACGGAGTACGCGCAGCCCGCGTTGTTCGCGCTCGAGGTGGCGTTGTTCCGGCTGCTGGAGAGCTGGGGCGTACGGCCGGATGCGTTGCTGGGGCACTCGATCGGTGAGTTGGCTGCGGCGCATGTGGCCGGTGTGTGGTCGCTGGCCGACGCGTGCCGTCTCGTGGCGGCCCGGGGCCGGTTGATGCAGGCGTTGCCCGAGGGCGGGGCGATGGTCGCCCTTGAAGCGGCGGAGGATGAGGTACTTCCGCTGCTGGAGGGGCGGGACGGCGAGGTCGGGATCGCGGCGGTCAACGGACCGCGATCGGTGGTGGTTTCGGGTGCTGCCGAGGCGGTGGAGGAGGTCGCGGAGCGTTTCCGTGCGGAGGGCCGGAAGGTCTCTTCGCTGCGGGTGAGTCATGCGTTCCACTCGCCGTTGACGGAGCCGATGCTGGAGGAGTTCCGGCAGGTCGCCGAGAGTCTGGAGTACGGGGATCCGGCCATCGCGATCGTGTCCGACGTCACGGGCACGGCCGCCACTGCCGAGGAGCTGCGTTCCCCGGACTACTGGGTGCGGCATGTGCGTGAGCCGGTCCGCTTCGCCGACGGCGTACGGGCCCTGGCCGCCCGCGGAACCACCCGCTACCTGGAACTCGGCCCCGACGGCACCCTCACCGCCCTGGCGCAGGCGTGCCCGGAAGCCGTCGCCGCACCGGACACCGGAGCCACCGGGAGCCCTCTGTTCGCGGCGGCCCTCCGCAAGGACAGGAACGAACCGGTCAGTGCCGTCACGGCGCTCGCCCGCCTGCACACCCACGGCGCCGACATCGCCTGGGACGCCGTCCTCCCCGGCGGGCGCCGGGTCGAGCTGCCCCTGTACGCCTTCCGGCATCAGCGCTACTGGCTCGCGGACCAGAGCCGTCCCGCCACGGACGGTGGCGACCACGGCGAACTGCACGGCAACGCCGCCGAGACCGAGTTCTGGAACGCCGTCGAGCGCGGAGACCTCGGCTCGTTGGCCGCATCGCTGGGTCTTGCAGAGGAGTCCCTGAACGATCTCGTACCCGCCCTCTCGTCCTGGCGTCGCCTTCGCCAGGAACGCTCCCGCGCGGACCAGTGGCTGTACCGGGCACAGTGGAAGCCGCTCGACCCGTCCTCGGACGCAGCGCTCTCCGGCCGCTGGCTCGTCCTCGTCCCGGAGAGTTCGGGCCCGGACGCCGACGCCGTCGTGGCGGAGCTCGCCGCTCGCGGTGCGGACCCCGTGGTCGTCGAACTTCCCGCGATACCCGAACGGGCCTCCCTCGCAGCGCAGTTGGCGGATCTCACCTCCGGCGACGTCTCCGGGGTCGTCCTCGGCGCCGCGACGACCGGAGCCACCGGAACGACCGAAGCCACTGGAACGACCGGAACGACCGCGACCGCTGATGATGTGGCCCGGACATGCGCCGCGACAGCCGTTGCGCTGCAGGCGCTCGGTGACGCGGGTGTGGGCGGTCGGGTGTGGGTGCTGACGCGCGGTGGTGTGTCGGTGGGGCGTTCGGACGGTGCTGCTGATCCCGGGCAGGGTGCGGTGTGGGGTCTGGGCCGGGTGGCGGCGCTGGAGTATCCGGACCGCTGGGGCGGGCTGATCGACCTCCCCGAAGCCCTCGACCGTCGCACCACGAACCGACTTGCCGCGGTCCTCGCCGGTGGGGCCCCCGCCGAGGACCAGATCGCGCTCCGGGCGTCGGGTGTGTTCGGTCGTCGGCTGACCCGGGTGTCGCCGAGCGCGACCGCGGGGGAGGACGAGGCGGGTTGGCGTCCTCGGGGGACGGTGTTGATCACGGGTGGTACGGGTGCGCTGGGTGCTCGCGTGGCTCGCTGGGCTGCTGCGCAGGGTGCCACGGGCTTGGTGCTCGTCAGTCGTCGGGGCCTGGATGCTCCGGGTGCGTCCGAGTTGCGGGATGAACTCGTGGAGCTGGGCGTCGGGGTGGCGGTTGTCGCCTGCGATGTGGCCGATCGTGCGGCGTTGGCGGCGGTGTTGGCTGAGCATCCGGCAGACGCTGTGGTGCATACGGCGGGTGTGCTGGACGACGGTGTGATCGATGCGTTGACACCGGAGCGGTTCGCGTCGGTGATGCGGACGAAGGCGCTGGGCGCGCTGCATCTGGACGAACTGACCCGCGACAGCGACCTGTCCGCGTTCGTCCTCTTCTCCTCCTTCGCGGGGAGCATCGGGGCGGCCGGCCAGGGCAACTACGCGGCGGCGAACGCCTTTCTCGACGCGCTGGCCGAGCGGCGACGGGCGGCGGGTCTCCCGGCCACGTCGATCGCGTGGGGTCCCTGGGCCGACGGCGGCATGGCCGACGACACCGGGTCCACCTCGCGGATGCGCCGTGGCGGAATCGTTCCGCTCGACGCCGCGGCAGCCACGGACGTCCTCGCCCGTATCGCCTCAACCGGCACGGCCTCCGTGATCGTCGCCGACATCCACTGGGCCGACTTCGCGCCTGCCTTCACCATGACGCGTCCGAGCCCGCTGATCGCGTCACTGCCGGAAGCCCGCGCGGCCATCGACGGCGCTACGACGACCTCCGAGCGCATCGGACGCGACGACCGTGCCGGACTGCTCGGCCGACTGACCGGCCTCACCCCGGCCGAACAGGACCGCGTCCTGCTGGAAACCGTGCAGGCCTGCGCCGCCGCGGTCCTCGGCTACGCCGGCCCCGACGCCGTCTCCGCGGACCGCGCCTTCCGCGACCTGGGTATCGATTCCCTCACCGCCGTCGAACTCCGCAACGGCCTCGCGGCCCTGACGGGCGTATCCGGCCTGGCCGCGACGGTGGTGTTCGACTATCCGACGCCGGTGGCGCTGGCTCGGTATCTGCGGGAGCAACTGCTCGGTGATGTGGGTGAGTCGGCGCCTGA
>NZ_JBEYUP010000044.1:1513-2709 GCF_040643575.1 Streptomyces sp. NPDC047108 | reverse complement strand
GTTAAGCCTAAATATTCCCTGGTGACCGATAGCGGATAGTACCGTGAGGGAATGGTGAAAAGTACCGCGGGAGCGGAGTGAAATAGTACCTGAAACCGTGTGCCTACAAGCCGTGGGAGCGTCGCACACAGGATTTGTCCTGTGTGTCGTGACTGCGTGCCTTTTGAAGAATGAGCCTGCGAGTTTGCGGTGTGTTGCGAGGTTAACCCGTGTGGGGGAGCCGTAGCGAAAGCGAGTCCGAATAGGGCGGTGTAGTAGCGCGCTCAAGACCCGAAGCGGAGTGATCTAGCCATGGGCAGGGTGAAGCGGAGGTAAGACTTCGTGGAGGCCCGAACCCACCAGGGTTGAAAACCTGGGGGATGACCTGTGGTTAGGGGTGAAAGGCCAATCAAACTCCGTGATAGCTGGTTCTCCCCGAAATGCATTTAGGTGCAGCGTCGTGTGTTTCTTGCCGGAGGTAGAGCACTGGATAGGCGATGGGCCCTACCGGGTTACTGACCTTAGCCAAACTCCGAATGCCGGTAAGTGAGAGCGCGGCAGTGAGACTGTGGGGGATAAGCTCCATGGTCGAGAGGGAAACAGCCCAGAGCATCGACTAAGGCCCCTAAGCGTACGCTAAGTGGGAAAGGATGTGGAGTCGCAGAGACAACCAGGAGGTTGGCTTAGAAGCAGCCATCCTTGAAAGAGTGCGTAATAGCTCACTGGTCAAGTGATTCCGCGCCGACAATGTAGCGGGGCTCAAGCGTACCGCCGAAGTCGTGTCATTGCAGTACATACTCCTAACGGGGACTGTGATGGGTAGGGGAGCGTCGTGTGCCGGGTGAAGCAGCCGTGTAAGCGAGTTGTGGATGGTTCACGAGTGAGAATGCAGGCATGAGTAGCGATACAAGAGTGGGAAACTCTTGCGCCGATTGACTAAGGGTTCCTGGGTCAAGCTGATCTGCCCAGGGTAAGTCGGGACCTAAGGCGAGGCCGACAGGCGTAGTCGATGGACAACCGGTTGATATTCCGGTACCCGCTTTGAAGCGCCCAATACTGAGCCCATTAATGCTAAGGCCGTGAAGCCGCCTGCTGAGTCTTCGGATGAGGTGGGAGTGGTGGAGCCGCCGGTCCAAGGTGGTAGTAGGTAAGTGATGGGGTGACGCAGGAAGGTAGTCCAGCCCGGGCGGTGGTTGTCCCGGGGTAAGGGTGTAGGC
>NZ_JBEYUP010000044.1:0-1415 GCF_040643575.1 Streptomyces sp. NPDC047108 | reverse complement strand
GCTGAGACCTGATGCCGAGCCGATTGTGGTGAAGTGGATGATCCTATGCTGTCGAGAAAAGCCTCTAGCGAGTTTCATGGCGGCCCGTACCCTAAACCGACTCAGGTGGTCAGGTAGAGAATACCGAGGCGTTCGGGTGAACTATGGTTAAGGAACTCGGCAAAATGCCCCCGTAACTTCGGGAGAAGGGGGGCCATTGCTGGTGATCACCCTTGCGGTGTGAGCTGGTGGTGGCCGCAGAGACCAGCGAGAAGCGACTGTTTACTAAAAACACAGGTCCGTGCGAAGCCGTAAGGCGATGTATACGGACTGACGCCTGCCCGGTGCTGGAACGTTAAGGGGACCGGTTAGTCCTGTTTCGACGGGGCGAAGCTGAGAACTTAAGCGCCAGTAAACGGCGGTGGTAACTATAACCATCCTAAGGTAGCGAAATTCCTTGTCGGGTAAGTTCCGACCTGCACGAATGGCGTAACGACTTCTCGACTGTCTCAACCATAGGCCCGGTGAAATTGCATTACGAGTAAAGATGCTCGTTTCGCGCAGCAGGACGGAAAGACCCCGGGACCTTTACTACAGCTTGATATTGGTGTTCGGTTCGGCTTGTGTAGGATAGGTGGGAGACTGTGAACTCTGGACGCCAGTTCAGGGGGAGTCGTTGTTGAAATACCACTCTGGTCGTGCTGGATGTCTAACCTGGGTCCGTGATCCGGATCAGGGACAGTGTCTGGTGGGTAGTTTAACTGGGGCGGTTGCCTCCTAAAGGGTAACGGAGGCGCCCAAAGGTTCCCTCAGCCTGGTTGGCAATCAGGTGTTGAGTGTAAGTGCACAAGGGAGCTTGACTGTGAGACCGACGGGTCGAGCAGGGACGAAAGTCGGGACTAGTGATCCGGCGGTGGCTTGTGGAAGCGCCGTCGCTCAACGGATAAAAGGTACCCCGGGGATAACAGGCTGATCTTCCCCAAGAGTCCATATCGACGGGATGGTTTGGCACCTCGATGTCGGCTCGTCGCATCCTGGGGCTGGAGTCGGTCCCAAGGGTTGGGCTGTTCGCCCATTAAAGCGGTACGCGAGCTGGGTTTAGAACGTCGTGAGACAGTTCGGTCCCTATCCGCTGTGCGCGTAGGAGTCTTGAGAAGGGCTGTCCCTAGTACGAGAGGACCGGGACGGACGAACCTCTGGTGTGCCAGTTGTTCTGCCAAGGGCATGGCTGGTTGGCTACGTTCGGGAGGGATAACCGCTGAAAGCATCTAAGCGGGAAGCCTGCTTCGAGATGAGGACTCCCACCCCCGTTGAGGGGTTAAGGCTCCCAGTAGACGACTGGGTTGATAGGCCAGATATGGAAGCGCCGTGAGGTGTGGAGTTGACTGGTACTAATAGGCCGAGGGCTTGTCCTCAGATGCTCGCGTCCACTGTGT
>NZ_JBEYUP010000043.1:0-5739 GCF_040643575.1 Streptomyces sp. NPDC047108 | reverse complement strand
TGCGGATGCGGTGGCGTTGGAGTTGGCGGATCCGGTGGGTGGTCCGGTGGCTTCGGTGGAGTCGCTGGTGCTGCGGGAGGCTGCCGGTGATCTGGCCGGTGGCGACGGCCGCCGACGCGACCACCTCTTCCAGACCGACTGGACTCCCGTACGGATCGAAGCCGTTGCCGGAGGACTCCTCCCGTCCGGACCCGATGTCTCCGGCGAACTGCCCGCCACGGAGGTCGAGCCCGGAGCGGACATCCTGCTGCGGGTGGAGCGACCGGCCGGCGACCTCGCCGAGGCCGCACATGCCGTCGCCGCCGGTGTGCTGGGTCGCGTTCAGGAGTGGCTGTCGGAGGAGCGGTTCGACGGCGCACGCCTGGTGATCGTCACCGAGGGAGCCGTCGCCCTCGACGAAAGCGACGACAGCGCACCGGATCCGGCCCTCGCGGGGGTGTGGGGCCTGGTCCGCGCGGCACGTACGGAGGCACCCGACCGGTTCGCGCTGGTGGACATGGACGGTACGGACGCGTCCTGGGGCATCGTGGCCGCGGCACTCACCTCGGCCGAGCCGGAATTGGCGGTGCGCGGTGGCACGGCCTACGCGCCTCGGCTGGGGCGCGTCACGGCCCGCGGCGAACTCTCCGCTCCCGTCACGGAGTCCGGGAACCCGGCCTGGCGCCTCGACATCGCCCAGGAGGGCACGCTGGAGGGGCTGGCGCTGCGTCCGGTTCCGGAGGCGGAGGCTGTACTCGCGCCGGGCCAGATCCGTATCGGCGTGCGGGCGGCGGGTGTCAACTTCCGCGATGTGCTGAACACGCTCGGGATGTATCCCGGTGATGCGAAGGACTTCGGTCTTGAGGGCGCCGGTGTCGTGACCGAAGTCGGGCCGGGTGTCGTTGAACTGGCCCCCGGTGACCGCGTGATGGGCCTCTTCTCCGGCGCTTTCGGTCCGGTTGCTGTGGCGGATGCGCGGAAGGTCGCCCGGATCCCCAGGGGCTGGTCCTTCGCACAGGCGGCATCCGTACCCGTGGTGTTCCTGACCGCGTACCACGCACTCACCGACCTGGGGAGCGTGAAGCCCTGGGACTCGGTGCTGGTGCATGCGGCGGCCGGTGGTGTGGGTATGGCCGCGACGCAGTTGGCGCGTCATCTGGGTGCTGAGGTGTTCGGTACGGCGAGCGTGGGCAAGTGGGACACGCTGCGCGGTCTGGGCCTGGACGACCGTCACATCGCCTCTTCCCGGGATACGGACTTCGAGGCGGCGTTCCTGGACGCGACCGGTGGTCGTGGTGTGGATGTGGTGCTGGACTCCCTTGCCGGAGAGTTCGTGGACGCTTCGCTGCGACTGCTTCCGCGCGGCGGCCGGTTCCTGGAGATGGGCAAGACCGATGTCCGCGATCCGGAGGTCGTGGCCGCGGGGCATCCGGGGGTGGAGTACCAGGCGTTCGACCTGATGGACGTGGAGCCGGAGCGGATCGGGCAGATGCTGGCCGAGCTGGTCTCCCTCTTCGAGCTGGGTGCTGTGCGGCCGCTTCCGGTGACGTGCTGGGATGTGCGGCGGGCTCCGGAGGCGTTCCGGTATCTGTCGCAGGCACGGCATGTGGGCAAGGTCGTTCTCACCGTTCCCGCGCCGCTGGATCCGGAGGGCACGGTGCTGGTCACCGGTGGCACGGGTGGCCTGGGCGCGCTCGTGGCCCGGCATCTCGTCACCGAGCACGGGGCGAGGCGTCTGCTGTTGGCGAGCCGCCGCGGCCTGGAGGCACCTGGGGCGGGCGAACTCGTGGCGGAGCTGGCCGACTTGGGAGCGTCGGTCGAGGTGGCGGCCGTGGATGTCGCCGACCGGGACGATCTCACCGCCGCGCTCCACACCATCCCCACCGACCATCCGCTGACCGCTGTCGTGCATACGGCCGGTGTTCTGGACGACGGTGTGGTCGCCGCACTCACCCCCGAGCGGCTGGCACACGTCATGCGCCCGAAGGCCGATGCAGCCGTGCATCTGCACGAGCTGACCCGTGGCGCCGACCTGTCGGCGTTCGTGGTCTTCTCCTCCGTCGTGGGCACGTTCGGTGGTGCGGGGCAGGCGAACTACGCAACGGCCAACGCTTTCCTGGACGCCCTCGCGACGCAGCGTCGCTCCTGCGGCCTGCCCGCCACCTCCCTTGCCTGGGGCCCGTGGGCGCCCGGCGCGGGCATGACCGCCGACCTGAACGAGGCCGACCTCCGGCGTATGGCCCGGAACGGAATGCTTCCGCTCCCTCCCGAGCGGGGCCTCCGTCTGCTGGACACCGCGCTGGAGCTGGGCGCTGGTCTGGAGCGGGCCGCCGTGCTGCCCGTGGATCTGGACATCGCGACCCTGCGCGGGCGGACGTCGGCCGACGTACCCCCGCTGCTGCGGGGCCTGGTCCGGGGCCGTGGCCGCCGCAAGGCCGAGATCGGAACGGCCGGAGACGCCGCGGGGCTGCGGCAGCGGCTGCTCTCCCTGCCGGCGGTCGACCGCGAGCGCTTCCTTCGGGATTTCGTCTCGGAGCAGTCGGCGTCCGTACTGGGGCATGGGTCCGCGCACCAGGTCGAGTCGGGGCAGACGTTCAAGGATCTCGGCTTCGACTCGCTCACTTCGGTCGAGCTGCGCAACCGTATGAATGCCGCCACCGGCATGCGCCTTCCCGCGACTCTGATCTTCGACTACCCCACCCCGGCATCACTGGCCCGTCATCTGCTGGCGGAGCTGTCCGACGGGGAGGAGGCCGGTTCCTCGGCGCCCGCTCTGCCGGCGGTGGTGAGTGCGGGCGACGATCCGGTGGTGATCGTGGGGATGGCCTGCCGGTTCCCCGGTGGTGTCGAGTCGCCTGAGGATCTGTGGCGGCTGGTCAGTGAGGGAAGCGATGCGATCGGTGGCTTCCCGACCGACCGCGGCTGGGACCTCGACAGTCTCTACGACCCGGAGCCCGGGACGCCGGGGCGGACCTACGTCCGTGAGGGCGGGTTCCTGCACGGCGCGCCCGAGTTCGATGCGGCGCTTTTTGGGATCTCGCCGCGTGAGGCGTTGGCGATGGATCCGCAGCAGCGGTTGCTGCTGGAGACGTCGTGGGAGGTCTTCGAGCGGGCGGGTATCGACCCGGAGGTTCTGCGTGGCAGCCGTACCGGCGTCTTCGCGGGTGCGATGGCCCAGGACTACGGCTCCTTCCTGCGCGCGGCCGAGCTGGACTCGGGCGGCTATCTCATGACCGGGAACACCGGCAGTGTGGCGTCGGGCCGTATCGCGTACACCTTCGGTTTCGAGGGTCCCGCGGTGACAGTGGACACGGCGTGCTCGTCGTCGTTGGTGGCGCTGCATCTGGCCGCGCAGGCGCTGCGGTCCGGCGAGTGTGATCTGGCGTTGGCCGGTGGTGTCACGGTCATGTCGACACCGGAGACGTTCCTGGAGTTCTCGCGGCAGCGGGGCCTTGCCTCGGACGGTCGGTGCAAGGCGTTCTCGGACGGTGCGGACGGTACGGCGTGGGCCGAGGGTGTGGGTCTGCTGCTGGTGGAGCGGCTTTCCGATGCGCGTCGACATGGGCATCGGGTGCTGGCCGTCGTCGCCGGGTCGGCGGTGAATCAGGACGGTGCGTCGAACGGTTTGACGGCGCCGAACGGTCCGTCGCAGCAGCGGGTGATCCGCCAGGCCCTGGCCGGTGCCGGGCTCAAGCCTGCCGACATCGATGCGGTGGAGGCGCACGGTACGGGAACCCCGCTGGGTGATCCGATCGAGGCGCAGGCCCTCATCGCCACCTATGGCCAGGATCGTGAACAGCCGTTGTGGTTGGGCTCGTTGAAGTCGAATGTGGGTCATACGCAGGCTGCTGCGGGTGTCGGCGGTGTGATCAAGATGGTGATGGCGATGCGGCAGGGGATCCTGCCGCGCACCCTGCATGCCGAGGAGCCGTCCTCGCACGTGGACTGGTCGGCCGGTGAGATATCCCTGCTCAAGGAGAACGTGGAGTGGCCGCGGCCGGATGACCGTCCGCGCCGCGCCGGTGTGTCGTCCTTCGGCATCAGCGGCACCAACGCCCACGTCATCCTCCAGCAGGCCCCGACGGGTGAGACCGCCCCCGCCCTCGACACTGCCCACCCCGGCACGATCGGACTCGACGCCGCCTCCGTGCCGCTCTCCTGCGCAGAGGGCCGTACCGTCCCCCTGCCGCTCTCCGCCGCGGGACCCCGAGCGCTGCGCGCCCAGGCCGAACGGCTGGCCGCCCTCCTCGTATCGGACGCGGAGCTGTCGCACGCCGACATCGGGCTCTCCCTCGCGACGACGCGTTCCGCCCTGGAGCACCGCGCCGTGGTCCTGGCCGCCGACCGTCAGCAGGCCCTGCACGGTCTTGAGGCGCTGGCGCGGCAGCACGAGTCGACCGGCTCGGTGGTCACCGGTACGGCGGCCGCCGACGGCGTTCGTACGGCGTTCCTCTTCGCGGGCCAGGGTTCCCAACGCCTGGGCATGGGACAGGAGTTGTACGAGACCTACCCGGCCTTCGCCGAGGCTCTCGATGCGGTCGACGCGGAACTGCCGTTCTCCCTGCCGGAGATCGTCTTCGGCGAGGACGCGGAGCTGCTGAACCGTACGGAGTACGCCCAGCCGGCGCTGTTCGCGCTCGAAGTGGCGCTGTTCCGGCTGCTGGAGAGCTGGGGCGTCCGGCCGGACGTCCTGATGGGCCACTCCATCGGTGAGCTGGCGGCGGCCCATGTTGCGGGCGTGTGGTCCTTGGAGGACGCCTGCCGGCTCGTCGTGGCGCGGGGTCGTCTGATGCAGGCGTTGCCCGAGGGCGGGGCGATGGTGGCGCTGGAGGCGTCGGAGGACGAGGTGCTGCCGTTGCTGGCCGGGCGGGAGGCAGAGCTCGGCGTTGCGGCGGTCAACGGGCCCCGGTCCGTGGTGGTTTCGGGTGCGGCCGGGGCCGTCGAGGAGGTCGCGGACCGTTTCCGTGCGGAGGGGCGTCAGGTCACGGCGCTGCGGGTGAGTCATGCGTTCCATTCGCCGTTGATGGAGCCGATGCTGGAGGAGTTCCGGCAGGTTGCCGAGGGTCTGGAGTACGGATCTCCGGTCATCGCGGTCGTGTCCGATGTCACGGGCTCGGCTGCCACTGCCGAGGAGTTGCGTTCGCCGGACTACTGGGTGCGGCATGTGCGTGAGCCGGTCCGCTTCGCCGATGGCGTACGTGCTCTGGGGGAGCGCAAGGTGGGCCGTCTGGTGGAGCTGGGGCCCGGTGGTCAGCTGACCGCGCTGGCGCAGGGGTGTCTGGACGGTGGAGGGCAGGTCTTCGTCCCGGTCCTGCGTAAGGACCGGCCGGAGGCGGAGAGCCTGCTCGCCGCCCTTGCCCACCTCCACGTCAGCGGTCTTCCGGTGCGCTGGGAGACGGCGTTCCCCGAGGGCACCACCGGCCTGGAGCGCGAGCGGGTCGATCTGCCGACGTACGCGTTCCAGCGACGGCGCTTCTGGCCGGGTGCCTCCGCCGTCGCAGTCAGGGATCTGAAGGCGCTGGGTCTGGGGTCGGCCGGGCATCCGCTGCTGGGAGCGGCGGTCGAACTGGCCGACAGCGACGAGTTGCTGTTCACGAGCCGTCTGTCGCTGGTTTCGCATGACTGGTTGCGGGATCACGTCGTGGCGGGATCGCCGGTGTTCCCCGGGACGGGGTTCCTGGAGTTGGCGTTGCGGGTGGGTGAGCAGGCGGGTTGTGACCGTGTGGAGGATCTGACGGTCGTGGCGCCGTTGGTGGTGCC
>NZ_JBEYUP010000042.1:0-6085 GCF_040643575.1 Streptomyces sp. NPDC047108 | reverse complement strand
CTCGGCTACCGGGTCACCGTCTGCGCCGCGGGTACCACATCGCTGCGCGATGTGCAAACGAACACCCGCGCTGCGCGCGGGTGTTGCGCTCCCGCTCCGCGGGAGCGGAGCGGGACGCTCCGCGTCCCGCTCAACCCGACTGCTGTGCAGTCGGGTTGGCGCTCCGTCCGCTGCGCTCCCGGAGCTGCGGGGGACTTCGTCCCCCGCAGGAGTCTTCCGCTTCGCTTCAGACTCCGGGCGGGTCCGCTGCGCTCCCCCGCCCGACGATTCTTCCGGCTGCGCCTCCAGAACCTTGAGGCCCGCTGTCGCGGGCCTGGCCGGCTATGAGGGCGCGGGGGGGCTACCGAATGTGTCCGGTGGTTGGGTCCACCTGCTTCAAGAAGTCCCGTGCTGACGCCTGCAGTTCCGGCTCGCTCAATGCTCTGGCCGGCTGCACGGCAGAAGTGAAGCCGTACCCGGGGTTGGGGCCTGACAGCCAGGTGAAGTCGTATGTGCCCAACTCGTCAGGACGCTCGGTGACATCGAACGTCTCTCCGTCGACTACCAGTGTCAACCGCCGTGTGCTGCGCCTGTCCATGACTGGTCAGTATGCCTGGGCTCTGACCTCGCTCGTTCGTGTCGGTGTTTCAGGGTGGCATGTGCATCAATCTGATGCACATGTAGTGTTGGGGAAAATTCAGCACACCGTTCCAACCGCCTGAACGGGGCACGTTCAGGCCATCGGAAAAAGGGAAAGCCGTATGTGGGGCGCTCAGGATGTGGCGCGGTATCAGGTCCAGCGCCAGGCAAAGGGTCTGGGGGTTGCTGCCGTTGCGGAGAGGGTAGCGGAGGCTGCTGTCCGCGAGCGCGGGGCAGCGGAGCAGTTGCAGGGATGCGGAGCGGCTGGCTGACGTCTGGGCGGCCGAGCATGCCAAGTGGCGGTGCGTCAGGGACTTGATGGTTGCTGCCGGTTGGGGTGCGTACGAGCCGGAGCGCGACGCTCAGGTTCGGGGTGGGGTCGGGAACGCGAAGAGCGGCGTGTGGATGCTCTTGCGGCACGGGCTGTCTTCGAGGCGCGGCGGCGTGAGGAGGCGGATGAGCTGCGGCTGTCCGCCGGACCTGGCAGGCGGATCTGGGCGGTGGCCGATCGGGGTGGGCTTCAGCCCTCTCAGGTCCTGGCGCAGTTCACCGAACGGGTCGTGGTGAGCGAGGACGGTACGGTGTCCGTCCCGCCCTTCACACCGTCCCGGTTTTTCCCGAACCGGAAGAAAACGAGCTAGAGGAGAATCCGGAAAATGCCGGGTATTCAGCTGCGGGAACACCAGATCGACCAGAAGTTGGGTTTCCGAAAATGGGTCGGATTCCCTGCAAAGTCATCTGTGCCCCCTCAGGGGGCTCGGGGCACGATCGTCTCCGCGACCGGGTCAGGGAAGACGATCACGGCCGCCGCGTGCGCGCTGGAGTGCTTCACCGAGGGCCGGATCCTTGTGACCGTGCCGACCCTGGACCTGCTCGTGCAGACCGCCCAGGCGTGGCGGGCGGTGGGTCACCGCTCCCCCATGGTCGCCGTGTGCTCGCTGGAGAGCGACCCCGTGCTGAACGAGCTGGGGGTGCGCACCACCACCAATCCGATCCAGCTCGCCCTGTGGGCCGGGCACGGGCCGGTCATCGTGTTCGCCACGTACGCCTCTCTCGTGGACCGCGAGGACTTCGACGGCCCGATGGGTAAGGGGCGCGTTCGCGGCCCGCTGGAGGCCGCTCTGGCAGGCGGAGAGCGCCTGTACGGGCAGCGGATGGGCGGTTTTTCGCTCGCCATCATCGATGAAGCCCACTCAACCGCAGGCGATCTTGGCAGGCCATGGGCGGCCATCCACGACAACGCCCGCATCCCCGCCGACTTCCGGCTGTACCTCACAGCCACCCCACGCATCCTGGCTTCCCCCCGACCGCAGAAAGGCGCGGATGGCCGGGAGTTGGAGATCGCGTCAATGGGCCAGGACTCGGAGACCTACGGGCCGTGGCTGGCCGAGCTGGGGCTCTCGGAGGCGATCGAGCGGGAGATCCTCGCCGGGTTCGAGATCGACGTGCTGGAGATCCGCGACCCCTCACCCGTTCTGGGGGAGTCGGAGGAGGCGCGGCGCGGCCGGCGCCTGGCGCTCCTGCAGACCGCGCTCCTGGAGCACGCCGCCGCGTACAACCTGCGCACCGTCATGACGTTCCACCAGAAGGTGGAGGAGGCCGCCGCTTTCGCGGAGAGGCTGTCGGAGACGGCTGCGGAGCTGTACGCCAACGACGTCTCCGACGACGACCTGGCGGCCGCGGACCGGCTCCCCGTATCGTCGATCGACGCGAAGTTCTACGAGCTCGAGGCCGGCCGCCACCTACCCCCGGACCGGGTGTGGTCGGCATGGCTGTGCGGCGACCACCTCGTCGCCGAACGGCGGGAGGTGCTGCGGCAGTTCGCCAACGGCATCGATGCGGCCGGACGCCGGGTCCACCGCGCGTTCCTCGCGAGCTGTCGCGTCCTCGGGGAAGGCGTCGACATCACCGGCGAACGGGGAGTCGAGGCCGTATGCTTCGCTGACACCCGCGGCTCGCAGGTGGAAATCGTGCAGAACATCGGCCGCGCGCTCAGGTTGAACCGCGACGGCACCACGAAGGTCGCACGGATCATCGTGCCCGTCTTCCTCCAGCCCGGCGAGGACCCGACCGACATGGTCGCCAGCGCCAGCTTCCGCCCCCTCGTAGCCGTCTTGCAGGGCCTGCGCTCGCACGATGAACGACTCGTCGAGCAGCTCGCCTCCCGTGCCCTCAGCAGCGGGAAGCGCAAGGTGCACGTCCGGCGCGATGAAGAGGGGCGGATCATCGAGGCCGGCGGCGAGGTGAGCGAGGACCAGGAGCAGGACGACACCGACAGTGCGGTCGAGTCGGCGCTGCTGCACTTCTCCTCTCCCAGGGACGCCGGCACCATCGCGGCCTTCCTGCGCACGCGGGTGTACCGGCCGGAGAGTCTGGTGTGGCTGGAGGGCTACCAAGCCCTCCTCCGGTGGCGGAAGGAGAACGAGATCACCGGCCTCTATGCCCTCCCCTACGACACCGAGACGACGGTGGGCGTCACGAAGGACTTCCCGCTGGGCAGGTGGGTGCACCAGCAGCGAAAGGCACTGCGGGCCGGGGAACTGGAGCTGCGGCGCAAGGAGCTCTTGGACGCTCCCGAGGCCGGGATGGTCTGGGAGCCGGGCGAAGAAGCGTGGGAGAACAAACTCGCCGCGCTCCGGTCCTATCGGAAGGCCACCGGGCACCTCGCGCCGCGTCAGGACGCGGTGTGGGGCGAGAGCGAGGCCGAGGGTCTGGTGCCCATCGGGCAGCACATGACCAACCTCCGCCGCAAAGGCGGCCTCGGGAAGAACGCGGAGCGGGCGGCAGAGCGCGCGGAGCAGCTGAAGGAGCTCGACCCGGACTGGAACTGCCCCTGGCCTCTGGACTGGCAGCGGCACTACCGCGTCCTCGCGGACCTCGTCGACGCCGACGGCGTCCTGCCGGCCATCGAGCCGGGCGTACTGTTCGAGGGCGACGACCTGGGTAAGTGGCTCGAGCGGCAGAAACAGCCGGGCACGTGGGCGCAGCTGTCGAACGAACAGCAGGAACGGCTGTCCCGGCTGGGCATGCAGCCCGCTGAGGTCCCGGCTCCCGTCCCGGCGGCCAAGGCACCGGCGAAGGGCCGCAGCAAGGCGCAGCAGGCGTTCCAACGGGGCCTGGCGGCCCTCGCGCAGTGGGTCGAGCGGGAAGGCGATCGGCCGGTGCCAAGGGGCCACAGTGAAGAGGTGGCGGTCGACGGCGAAACGGAGCCAGTGATCGTCAAGCTAGGCGTATGGAAATCGAACATGCGATCTAGGCGAGACAGGCTCACCCAGGAACAGCGGGACGCACTACGGAAGCTGGGCGTGGAATGGGCGTAACACCGCCGCCGTCCAGCCGCGAGCCAGATCGCGTGCGCTGGACGCAGCGGCCGTTCCAGGCGTGCGTCATGGAGTCTCAGGAGGGAGTGCCCTGCCGTTGACGACATGAATAGTGCTCGGGCTCGGCTTCTGCATTGCGGAGGCTGGCCGGCTGCCCGCAGATGCGGCAGGGCGGGATCGGCTGGCCGGAGGCGTCGAGTGCGGGCAGGACGGTTGGGGGTGTCACCCCTCACGTGAGAGAAGAGTTCACGACGTTCTCGAGGGAGCACGAAAGCCGCGCTCCTCGCGGCTCCTCGCCTACTCCGAAGTCCGGTCCAGGTGGTCCCAACGCGCCGAACGGTCTGAGCACCCAGGCAGATTTCCTCAAGATCCCCACTGGAAACCAGGCAACCCTTTTGCGGGTCGTGCGCACCCCCCCTTGATGCGCCGACCACTCCTCGCCTCCATAACAGGTCAGGGTTTGCCAGGCGAGTCGTTCATATGGTTAAGGTATGGAACTAGATTCTCCGGGCTGCTGCACTCCTGCGCACTCCCGAGACGGGGCACCCACGTCGCCCCGAGGGTCGGCGCAGCGCCGACGCTGAATCAATCCCCCCACGCCGAAGGAGAAGTGTGTTCAATCGTTCACGTTCCCGTAGAAAAG
This sequence comes from Streptomyces sp. NPDC047108, assembly GCF_040643575.1. Classification (NCBI taxonomy): domain Bacteria; kingdom Bacillati; phylum Actinomycetota; class Actinomycetes; order Kitasatosporales; family Streptomycetaceae; genus Streptomyces; species Streptomyces sp. NPDC047108. The sequence goes on along the minus strand of NZ_JBEYUP010000042.1, from coordinate 1,504 downwards.
TCTCCACGCGTTCGCGCGTCATCGGCGCCGTGGCCGCCGCCGTGGTGATGGGCGGCGGCGGACTGCTGGCCGCGACCAGCAATGCGTCGGCCACCGATGCCACAGCGTCAGCCCATACGCCTTGTGTCTCTTGGCCCATGGACTTCGCCTCAGTGGAGGCGGACGGCACCCACGTGTTCCCCGGCGGCGAGGACGAATGGCTTACCGCTGACGGCTGCGCCGGGATCTCCGTCACGCCTGACGCGACGACCAAGGCCCGCGTGTGCTACGAGGACGGGTGCGCCCCTTGGCGGAAGGCCCTCGGCAACGACAAGTCGACCATGCTTGACGAGGATGTCAAGGCCAAGACCAAGTTCTACCTGGAGTTCACCAACAGTGCCACGGGGCACCTCAACGGGACCTCCGACTGACCCGACTCCAGATGCGTGACCCGAGAGCTCCGGCGCATCCCTGCGCCGGAGCTCTTCCCGTCCCCGGGCGAGAATCCCGGGGACCTCGGGCACCCCCCGAGGATCACCCCGCCTCGGAGGCCGGACAGTCGCGCGGGTAGGTGCTCGCGTGTTCCGCGCGAGCGGTTTCCAGCAACCGCCGCCAGGACGTCACCATGGGCCGCCGGCGCAGCAATGCGCGGCGTTCGCGTTCGGTCATGCCGCCCCAGACGCCGGACTCGATGCGATGGTCCAGGGCGTAGGCGAGGCACTCGGTACGCACGGGGCAACCTACGCAGGTGGCCTTGGCCCGGTTCTGTTGCGCGCCCTCCACGAACAGCTCGTCCGGATCAGTCGTCCGGCAGATGGCCCGTTCGCTCCAGTCGGATTCGCCGTGCACGTCGGTCGTCTCTCCCAACTCATGCTGCTCGACGCCGATTGCGGCGCACGCGTGCAGCGTTCGGGGTGGAACGGTACGAGCAGGCTCAAGAGGTGAGGAACCCCCTGGTTCGCACATCCACCCCATCGAGTTGCCCAAGGCGCCCTGCTTCTGCGAATCGCGAGTCGGACGCTGCACCGGAGACCGTGGCCGCGAGGGTGGTGCGCTCCCGCGAGCTGATCTGGGGCCACTCATCGGGCGCTCGGCACCGGGGTCAGAGGGCCTTCAGATAGTCCGGCAGCGCGACGCCCGGATCCAGGTCGTCGGCCGCGACCGGCTCCCCGTAGCCGCGAGTGAGCGGCACCAAGCCGCTCCAGTGAAGCAGCGCAAGGTCCTCGGCCTCGTCATCGGGTCCTCCGGTCCGCACCTTCGCCGAGACCTCTTCCAGATCGAGCCGGACGACAGCGGTCGCGGCCAGCTCCTTGGCATTCGCCGAACGCGAGTCCGCAGCGCGGCCGGGCACGACCTGTCGAGTGGCCCGAGCCGGCTGCCGCTCCATCGGAAGCTTCAGCTCTCCTCCCCTCGTGCTCTGCTTCCGCCCGCTCCGGCGCGGTGCCGTCCGCCGGCCTGAGCGGCTGCGGCGTCATAGGTTTCCCGTTGCTCCACAGCGCGGCCGATGAGCTTGTGGCTCCCGGCC
>NZ_JBEYUP010000041.1:0-7052 GCF_040643575.1 Streptomyces sp. NPDC047108 | reverse complement strand
ATACCCGACGGTCTGCTCGAGGTCGAACTCCAGACCACGGGCAATAGCCCGCTGGAAAGCATCCTCGCCCAGACCCTGCTGCGCCCGGACGGCGATGCGGCGCAGGACGTCCTTCGCTTCCGCTGGAAGCTCGCCAAGACTCCCAGTGGAACCGTCTGAGCCGGCGAAGTGCCGGAACGCCTCCCTTGAGCGGCCCTTCTTCTTGAACCGCGGGTAGCCCACCCGGCGGCCGGCCCGGGCGCCGCCCAGTCAGTTTTGCCAGGCCCTGTCGGCGTCGATGAACGCCGACTGGAAGGCATAGGTGTTGACTTCGTGCCGCCACGGGCATGGCCGATGGGGCCCGAGCGTGCCGGGCGGGAGGCCGTCCGCGCGCGAGTCGCCCTTGATCGAATTGAGGTGCTTCTGCACAGCAGGCTCCGTCGGCACCGGCACCCGAACCCGCTTACGGGCCTCCGCCTCCTCACAGGCGTCTGCCGGCAACTCGCAGCGGAACTCGGCCCGCAGGGGGTTCGCGTCTGCTGGCTTCCCTCCCCCGGCTCTCCCGCACCCGGCGAGGAGAACCAGGCCGATCAGGCGGTGCTCCTGGCCGAACGCCCCACCTACGACGACGTCGCCAACGCCGCGGTCTTCGCCGCCTCCAGCTGGGCCCGCCGATGACAGCCACCGAACTCAACCTCACTGGCGGCCTCGTACCAGACTGACGGCACCCCGCCCGACCCTGTGAAGCCGGGCAGGGCTTCGCCGCGCCGAATGGTCCGGGTCGGCGGATAATGGGGGGTGTTCGGCGCGGGGGCTCCGTGTCGGATAGCACGAGGAGCACGATCATGGCCAGGCCCTCACAGCACCACCGGGACCCGCAGGATCCCCAGAAGTGGGCCGCACGCACCGCGCCCGGCGAAGAGCAAGCAGTGGGCACTGGTCAGCTCGTTGGTCGCTCCGGCCCAGCAGCCTACGCCGTTCCGCAGCCGCCCCCGGTCGTGCCCGGCACCCCGCAGGAATGGTCCCGTGGCAGGGTCTTCTGGCGGATCTTCCTCGGCGTGCAGTTGCTCTTTCGGGCGGTGACCGGCATGGGCCCGGGTGCACGAACCACAGTTCGGGCGAGCCATCCGGATCCCGGCCCGGTTCCCCTTCTGACCGTTTCCTTGGCGGTTCCGCGCTGCCGGGGCCGTACCTGTCGGTCAGGTGCTGTAGGCAGCTTTTCCCATGTTGAGGAGTAGATCATGGGCATTGAGACGTTCCTGCGTAATCCCTCGCGGTCGGATGACGAGCCTGCAGTTGATCCGGGTCTGCAGGAGCCCGGCTCGTTCTCGCTGTCAACGCAACTGATGCAGGATGCGGTGCCAGCCGAGGGCGTGGAGGTCGGGGACGGGTCCTATAACCAGGAGGCGCTGTTCTCGAACCCGTTCAAGGAAGGGCGCGAGGAAGCGCTGGTGGTCAACCGTAAGGGCCAGATCACGTACCTGGAGCGGACGGACTCGTCGGTTACGGGATGGCTGCAGGAGCCGGTCGAGGCGCCGCTGGTTGCCGAGGTTGTGGTGGCGGTGCATCCGTCCGGGGATGTGTGGGCCATCTGCAGCCCAAAGGATGAGAATGCCCGGGTGTTCGGGCTGGTTCTCACGGTTGAGCAGCATACGCCGGAGGGAACGGCGCGGTGCAAATGGACGGGGATGGCGACGTTCAATCAGCAAGGTATTGCCGCGCGTGGGCTGTGTGTCTCGTACGCGCAGGACGGCGGTGCCCTTGTCCTGGGGACCAGTTTGGCAAATTTCCCGGGGAGGTATTCCAATCTGGTGCTCATGCCGCGACTTCCTGAAGTAACTCAGTCTGGCTCACAGGACCGCGGCGGGTGGGTTCTTGCGCCTACGAGGGTCTTGAATACCGGCAGGCCCGTGGTTGGGGGTGGGTACTTGCCGTTCTTCTCTGCGTCGGGCAAGCCTTACACTTTCGTCTACTACCGTCTGGACGGTAAGACGCTGATCCGTATTGAGGAGCGTGAGGGCGAAGGGGGGCATTCGCCTGTGTACACGGTTTCCACCGCGGTTGAGCAGTTCTGTGGCGCCTTTCATCAGCCATACCTGAACCGTAACAACCCGCAGGGAGACGTAGGGTTCGCCTACTTGGATGCGAAGGGCGCCCTGGTGACGGGTTATTTCATGTCACCCGGACACCATCTCGTGACCACAAGCGTCAACGCGGGTTTCGTATCGAAGACGAAACTGTGGCAGGACGCTGACGGCAAACTGCATGTGTTCGGTATCAACGCTGCTGGCAGCTTGCAGGTGTTGCACCAGTCCGGATGGCAGACAGTTAAGCGGAGCGTGGGATCCGACACAGCACAGGTGCTGGAGCCGACGTGGACCCAGGCACGGGTGGCTGGGGCACCGTCGGGTATCGGCGGCTGTGATCTGGCTCGGACGAACGACCGCATCGTCGCGTTCGACTACACACGTTCCGGAAAGTCGGACCATTTGCTTGTCTACCGGCCCGGTACGCCCCCCGGCGACCACAGCGTTTGGGTGGTGAAGCGGACTTCGGAGGCCGGCGGATTCAGCAGAACGTTTGCCTCAGGGGAGGGGCTGCCGGGCTACGATTTCAGATCCTCGGCAGACCGCGTCATTGCTTACGACTACACGGGGTCAGGTAGCGCGGATCACCTGTTGGCCTACCGTCCGGGGGCAGGCAAGTTCGCTATTTTCAAGAAGCAGGAAAAGGCGGACCTGTTTGACTTGGTGGCCTCCAGCGCCAGTGATGGTATTGGGGGGTGCAACCTGGCGGATCCTCGGGACCGGCTGGTTCCGTTTGATTGGCTGGGCCGCAAGAACTTCCTGCTGGCCTATCGGCCGGGCGCAGGTAGAGCATGGGTGCTGGGACCGCAGGGTGACGGTTCGTTCAGCACCGTGTTCGAGTCCTCGGCAGGTCTCGGCGGTTTCACGCTGAGCAATGAGGCAGACCAGGTAGTCGGCTTCGACTACGACAGCTCCGGCGGTGACAATCACCTTCTGGCCTATCGGCCCGGCGCCGGAACGGTTTATGTCCTGTCGCCTTGGCGGCGCGGGGGCGGGTTCGACGCGGTGATCCACAATGACACCGGCGGCATCAGCCCGTTCCAGCTGAACGCGTCGAGCGATCGCCTGATTCCGTTCGACTACACCGGCCTGGGCAAGAACGACCATTTGCTGGCGTACCGCCCCGGCCCGAACCGGGGCGATGCTGACCAGACCGTGTATGTCTTCGAACGGAACGCCCACACCAATACCTATCAGTGGATAGAGAAATCCGCAGACGGGTTGGGCGGTTACGACTTCGCCTCTACAGCGGACCAAGTCATCGGCTATGACTACAACGGCACAGGCGGCCTCAGCTATCTGGTGGCCTACCGGCCTGGTGCGGGAAGAGTGTCCGTGATGGGCCAACGGGGCGGCAAAATCGGCCCGGTCTATCAGGCACCGCCGCCGGATAACAGAGTCCCCGTCACCGTGGGTCTGCATGCTGATGTGGTCGACTATCAGCTGGAGCCGTACCCGGATTACAAGGCCGTGGAACTGATCAAGTTGAGCCGCTCGACACCGGCCGAGGCCTACCGCCTGTACAGCCAGGACGTCACCACCTCCCGCTGGGAGACGGACAAGGTCCGCCTGCCCCAGGACCCCGGGAAGGCCCCCCACATCGTCTCGAACTACGTCGCCGATGCCACGCTGCTGTCCAAGCAGGGCAAGCCCATGCCCGGCCACCACGTGTCCGTGTCTGCCGACTCCCTGGTTGAGGTTCAGATCAACTCGATCTCTTACCAGGTCGGTCCGGGACGCGAAGTCGAAGTGGCCACCAATGAAATGGGCAAGCTGGTCCTGTCCGTTCCCGCGCGCGGCCTGAACCCGCCGGTGGTCCACCTCGACGCCGACGGACTGGAAGCCGGCACCGCGATTGACTTCGCGTCCAAGGCGAACAGCTTCCTGGCGGGCAAGGGCAGTCTCCCTTCCCAGAGAGACAGGTTCACCCCTGACCTGCTGGAGCACGCCCGGTGCACCCCGAACGCGCCCGGGATGGCGGCAGAGCCTCTGGCCGACTGGGCCGCGCTGAAGAAGCGCGGACTGACCCCGCGGGTCGTGGTCGATCACTGCGCCAACCTGTATGGGCAGGCGGCCGGTGACAAGCAGCTCAAGCCCGTCCTGTTCGACGGCCTGGATGAACCTCAGCCCGTATTCGGGTACGTCATACAGCTGTGGGATCCCGGTCGGCCGGCCTACCAAGCCTTCCGCACCCAAGCAGATCTTGACGCCTACAAGGCCTACCGCGACGCCCATCCCACCTACACCGGCTGGTGGGAGGACTTCACCAGCTGGGCCAACGACGTCTGGGAAGGCATCAAGACCGGTGCCACCCAGGTAGCGGAAGTCATCGTCACCACAGTCACCGAGATCGCCGTGTGGGTCGGCAACGTCATCGTCTCCCTGGGCGAGATGGTCGTCGAAGCGATCGAACAGGCCGTCCAGGCCGTCGAAGCGGTCTTCCAGATGGTCGCCAAAGCCGTCGTCAGAGTCATCGACTGGCTCAAGTCACTCTTCGCCTTCAAGGACATCTGGAACACGAAGATGGCCCTCGAAGACGGAGTGAAGAGCGTCCTGGCCCCATACGCGACGTCAACGTTCCGCTACTACGCCAAAACACTCGACAACTGGTTCAAACAACAAGAGGCAGCTGTCGACAAGTGGCTCAGGGAATTGACAGCCCACTATCCGAACACGCGCATGGGAGACCTTCCCAACAGCATTCCACCGCTGCCCAGTCCGACCGGCGGCACGATCGACAGGCAAGATCTCGATACGCCGCAAGGCGGCTGGTTCCTCAACAAGACAGTCGCAAGCGGCAGCGAGGGACAGGGCATCCTCCTGACCGAGCAGATCCGCCCCATGCTCGAAGACGTAGCCAGTGAATTCAAGACATTCCTCGAATTCTTGCTCGGGAACGAAGAATTCAATCAGACTCTCAACTCCCTCGGCAACCTGGACGAGCTGCCCACTTCCTTCTTCAGCGTCGACGACACTGACCCGAGCAGCCGTTCGGAACTCAGCGTTCTGGTCGCGGCACTCCGCACCATGGTGCACTCCGCTCTCGCGGCAGCGGACGCCATAATCCAGAAACTGCTATTCCTTCTCCAGTACGCCGCCCAAAGGATGGGGGCTCTTCTCAACACACCGCTCGACCTGGGCCCCGTCAACACCTTGTACGCCTGGGTGCAGAAAAAGGCGAACCCGGACAGGGAGCCCGAGCCTATGACCGTGGGCGGCCTCGGCTTCCTCATCGCGGCGTTCTACGCCACCACCGGCTACAAGCTGATCATGGGTGTCGACAAGGCACCATTCCCGGACGGTAAGTTCCCCCCGATCCCCCCGCCGCCATGGCACCTGAACCCAGCCGAAAGGGCATCCGGCAATCCGACCGACCTGCCCCCCATCGCGGCAGTGTCCTTCCAGGTCACGAGCATCGGCAAGGGGGTCCTGGAAGGCATTACAACCCCCTTCACTGACTACTGGGGCGTAATGGAACTGACCAAGGGGGAAATCCCTTCGTGGGCTATCGCCTGCTCGCTATCCGTGGACGTCTGGGGAACCCTCCTGGCACTGCCACCCATAGTCAAAGACAAGCCGGACAAGGACGACTGGCCACTCCATGGCCTATTCGCATTGAGCAGCGCGACCCTCGTCTTTGATTTGCTGGGCGTTGTCGTCGGCAAATTCGTCCCGATTACAGGCAACCGGTCCAATTTGCTCAAGAACCTCGGCGCGGCCAACAAGATCATACAGGGCTCCGCCGTTCAGTTCCTCATGGGACTTGCGTCGCTGGTTTTCGGCTGCGTGATTGCGTCGCGCACGGTGGCTTCCGGCGCCCCTCCAGGACGCGCAGTCGCAGCGTGGGTCGGGGCCATCATGGGACGCCTGCCCTGGATCGCACAGATTGCGCGAGCCATCGCGCAAACATTCGACTTCGATCCGGAGACCCGCCAGATCGTCTATATCGTCACCTCACTGTTCGACGGCGCGGTCGCTCTCGGCGGTGGACTCAACGGCGGAATAAACGCCGCCATTGAACTAGGCGATCTGCCAGGCCTGGACGGTGCGCAGATCAACCAGTCCCAGTTGCCCTACACGATTCAAGCGCGCGGCGGAAGAACAATCGTCAATACGCCGCTCAAGTGGAAGATGAGCACGGACCCCGAGGACGCCCCCCTCACGATCGAGCCCAAAAAGGACGATCCTGCGAAGGCCGTGCTCAAAAGCACGGCTCCACTGACACAGAACACCACCTGCCACATCACCATCACAGACAACTACGGCCCCCCGGTAAGCGCGCAGGCCGACATCACCATCCAACGGTGAGCCCTTGCGACCTCGTTGGAACGTCGACCGGGCGGGCGCCGGTACTGCACCGTGCTGATGACACAGGGGCCCTGGGAAGTCAGCCACGTGCCTCTTGAACGGCCTCACCCAGGACCCGTACATCGCCTTCACCGCCAACGCCTTCGCGCTGATGGGTCTGCGGCAGCTCTAATTCCTTATCGGCGGGCTGCTGAAGAAGCTGGTCCACCTTTCGTACGGCCTGTCGGTCATCCTCGGCTTCATCGGTGTGAAGCTGGTGCTGCACGCCCTGCACGAGTCCGGAGTCCGCGATGCGTTTCCCGAAGGCGGCAGTGAACCGGCTCGCTCGGCCCGGTGTGGATTCGCCGCAGACCGGAGCAGGCCATGCTCGCGGAAGTGTTCCGCCGCCGTCGCAGGCGAGTGGATGCCGTACCCGCTGTCGAGGTCGGGCACGAAACCTCACCGATCACCCAGTCGAGCGTGGTGGGCCGTTCGCTGGTGGGCTGAGCTGGGGCTTTGATAGAACCCAAATCGTCAATCCCCGCTCCCAATCGCGTGCAGATCATTACCCGACTGCGTGCATAGCGCAGTCATGTCGGCCTCACTCCGGCGCGGTGCCGTCCGCCGGCCTGAGCGGCTGCGGCGTCATAGGTTTCCCGTTGCTCCACAGCGCGGCCGATGAGCTTGTGGCTCCCGGCC
>NZ_JBEYUP010000040.1:0-11957 GCF_040643575.1 Streptomyces sp. NPDC047108 | reverse complement strand
GCAACGCCCCCTCACCCCGCGCCGACACCGGCCACACCACCACCGAGCCACCACCGGAACCCGCAGACCCCGCAGAACCCGCAGACTCCACGGCCCCCTCGACCGCCCCGGCCTCCTCCAGCACCACATGCGCATTCGTGCCGGAGATGCCGAACGACGACACTCCCACGCGACGCGGGCGGTCGGCGGTCCGCGGCCAGTCCCGCGGTTCGGTCAGCAGGCTCACGTCGCCCGCCGGCCAGTCGACATGGGATGACGGCTCGTCGACATGGAGGGTGCGCGGCAGCGTCCCGTGGCGCATCGCCAGCACCATCTTCATGACGCCCGCCACGCCGGCGGCGGCCTGCGTGTGCCCGATGTTGGACTTCACGGAGCCCAGCCACAGAGGCTGCTCACGGTCACGCCCGTACGTGGCGAGCAACGCCTGCGCCTCGATCGGGTCACCCAGGGTGGTCCCCGTCCCATGCGCCTCCACCGCGTCCACATCCGACGCCGACAGCCCCGCATTCGCCAACGCGGCGCGGATCACCTGCTGTTGGGAGGGCCCGTTGGGTGCGGTGAGGCCGTTGGAGGCGCCGTCCTGGTTGACCGCACTGCCACGGACGACGGCCAGCACACGGTGACCGTTCCGCCGCGCGTCCGACAAACGCTCCAGCAGCAACAGACCCGCGCCCTCACCCCACCCCGTACCGTCCGCCCCATCCGCGAACGGCTTGCAGCGGCCGTCGGGAGCCATACCGCCCTGGCGGCTGAACTCGACGAAGGCGCCGGGTGTGGACATCACGGCGACACCACCGGCCAGGGCCAGCGAGCACTCCCCCGCCCGCAGCGCCCCGCAGGCCAGGTGCAGCGCGACCAGGGACGAGGAACAGGCCGTGTCCACCGTGACCGCGGGCCCCTCCAGACCCAAGGTGTACGAGACGCGGCCGGAGACCACGCTGCCGGTGTTGCCGGTCAGGATGTGGCCCTCGACGCCCTCGGGGATCTCGCGCAGCCCGGATCCGTACTCCTGGTTGCTGCAGCCGACGAAGACACCGGTGCTGCTGCCGCGCAGGGCGGCGGGGGCGATGCCCGCGCGCTCCACCGTCTCCCAGGCGACCTCCAGCAGGAGCCGCTGCTGGGGGTCCATGGCGAGGGCCTCGCGGGGCGAGATGCCGAAGAAGTCGGCGTCGAAGCGGTCGGCCTGATGGACGAAGCCGCCCTGGGCGGCGGCGCTGCCACCGCCGCCGTCGTCGTCCCGGAGCAGCGCGTCGAGGTCCCAGCCGCGGTCGGCGGGGAAATCCGTCATGGCGTCCGTGCCGTCGGCGAGGAGCCGCCAGAAGTCCTCGGGGGTGTCGGCTCCGCCCGGCCAGCGGCAGGCCAGGGAGACGATCGCGACCGATTCGGTCATCACCTCCTGCAGCTGCTGGTTGTGCTTGCGCAGCCGTTCGTTCTCCCTGAGCGAGGCACGCAGGGCTTCGACGACTTTTTCGGAGGACATGCTCAGCTCCACACTTCGCGCTTCGTTGAAGAGGCAGGGCCGGACCTACGGCAGGGGGCACGGGAGTTGGCGGGTCCTGAGGACCGGCGGACGGCGCGGAGCGCGGCGTGCGGTGGGCAGGAGGGGCGGGGACCCGGGCCGTCAGTCATCGGCGCCCAGTGCCATCCGGACGAGGTCGTCCACGTCCATGTCGTCCACGTCCCGGGTGGCGACGTCCTCGTCGGTGTCCTCGTCCGTGCCGGGGTCCGAGCCGTTGCCGTTGCCGTTGCGGGCGGAGGGGACGGCCACCGGTGCGAGGTCCATCAGGGCGTCCAGCAGTCCGGATTCGCGGACCTTGCTGATCGGAATGGAGGTCAGCAGCTTGCGGATGGTCGCCTCGTCGGGCTCGCCCGCTGCGGCCGTGCCCGGTGCGGGTGCGGCCGGACCAGGATCGGTGCCGCCGCCGAAGTGCTCCCGGCAGAGGTGGTCGGCGAGTACGGCGGGCGTCGGGTAGTCGAAGACCAGGGTGGCGGGCAGCAGTACCCCGGTCGCGGCGTTCATCCGGTTGCGCAGTTCCACGGCGGTCAGGGAGTCGAAGCCGAGTTCCTTGAAGGACTGGTCGGGGTCGAGCCGGGCCGCGGAGGTGTGCCCGAGGACGGCGGCGACCTGACGGCAGACCTCTTCGACGAGCCTGCGGAGCCGGTCGGCTATGCCGATCCCGGCCAGTTCGGCGGCGAGGCCGGCACTGTCACCCGTACCGGCGCCCGGTACCGGGTCGCTGACGGTGCGCCGGGTGCGGGCCAGCCCGGTCAGCAGCGGATGCACGGGGTCGTGGGCGCCGAGCCGGGCCGGGTCCACAGCCAGCGGCAGCTGCACGGCCGCGGGCTGGTCGAGGGCCTCGGTGAACAGCGCCAAGCCCTCCTTCACCGTGAGCGGCGGCAGTCCGGCCCGCTCCATGCGGCGGACATCGGCATCGGTGAGGTCGCCGGTCATGCCGGTCGCCTGGGACCAGGGACCCCAGGGCAGGGACAGTGCGGGCAGGGCCAGGGCGCGCCGGTGCTCGGCGAGTGCGTCGAGGAAGGCGTTGGCCGCGGCGTAGTTGCCCTGGCCGGGGGCGCCGAGGGTGCCGGCGACCGACGAGAACAGGACGAAGGCGCCCAGGTCGAGATGGCGGGTGAGGTCGTGCAGATGGGCGGCGCCGTCCAGTTTGGGGCGCAGGACGGCGGCCAGCCGTTCGGGGCTGAGCCGGTCCACGACGGTGTCGTCGAGGACGCCGGCGGCGTGGACGACGGCCGTCAGGGGGTGCCGGTCGGGGACGGAGGCGAGGAGCGCGGCCACCTGCGCGCGGTCGGCGACGTCGGCGGCCTCGACCCGGACGTCGGCGCCGGACTCGGCCAGTTCGGCGGCGAGTTGGCCCGCTCCGGGAGCGTCGGGGCCGCGGCGTCCGGCGAGCAGCAGATGGCGTACCCCGTGCTCGGCGACCAGATGCCGGGCGAGGAGGGCGCCGAGGCCGCCGGTGCCGCCCGTGATCAGGACGGTGCCGTCCGGGTCGAGCGGTGCGGGGACGGTCAGGACGACCTTGCCGATGTGGCGGGCCTGGGACATGTGGCGGAACGCTTCGGGTGCGCGGCGTACGTCCCACGGGGTGACGGGCAGGGGGGTGAGCACGCCGGCTTCGAACAGGTCGACGAGGGCGGTGAGCATCTCTCCGATGCGGTCGGGGCCCGCTTCGACGAGGTCGAACGCCTGGTATCGGACGCCGGGCTGACGCGCCGCCACGTCCTCGGGGTCGCGGATGTCGGTCTTGCCCATCTCCAGGAAGTGTCCGCCGTGGTGCAGCAGGCGCAGGGAGGCGTCGACGAACTCGCCGGCCAGGGAGTCCAGAACGAGGTCGACGCCGCGGCCGCCGGTCGCGGTGCGGAAGGCGTCCTCGAAGGCCAGGTCGCGCGAGGAGGCGATGTGGGTGTCGTCCAGTCCGGCCGCCCGCAGGGCGTCCCATTTGCCGGGGCTCGCGGTGGCGTACACCTCGGCGCCCAGGTGGCGGGCGAGTTGGGTGGCGGCCATGCCGACGCCGCCGGCCGCGGCGTGGACGAGGACGGACTGCTCGCCGGTGACACCACCGAGGTCGACGAGGGCGTAGTACGCGGTGAGGAACACGATCGGCACTGAGGCCGCCTGCGCGAAGGTCCAGCCGTCGGGGATACGGGCGACGGTTCGGGCATCGGCCACGGCGACGGGTCCGTAGGCGGCGGGGAACATGCCCATGACGCGGTCGCCGACGGCGAATCCGGTGACGCCGGGGCCTGCTTCGGTGACGACTCCGGCACCTTCCAGGCCGAAGTCGCGGGCCGGTCCGGGGTACATGCCGAGCGTGTTGAGCACGTCGCGGAAGTTGACGCCCGCGGCGCGCACGGCGATCCGTATCTCGCCCTCGCCGAGGGCGCGTTCGGCCTCGGGCGCGGCGACGAGTTCCAGGCCGTCGAGGGTGCCCTTGCGGACCGTGTCGAGCCGCCAGGCGCCCCTGGCCGAGGCGTGCGGCGGGCGCAGCGCGGCGTCCGGGTCGGTGCGGTCGATCCGTGGCAGGTGCACGGAGCCCGCCCGCAGGGCGAGTTGGGGGTCGGTGCCCAAGAGCGCGCCGGGCAGCGCGGCGAGTGAGGCGGTGGCGCTGTCGGTGTCGACGAGGACGAACCGGCCGGGGTGTTCGGACTGGGCGGAGCGCACCAGGCCCCACGCCGCTGCCGCGGCGGGGTGGCGTACGGCGGGCCCGGCGGGCCCCTCCGGCATGAGCGCGTCCCGGGTCACGAGCACCAGGCGGGTGGCGTCCAGACCCCGTTCGGCCAGCAGGTGCCGTACGAGGGTGAGCGCCTGCTGCGCCGCCGCGTGCCCGGCCTGCTCGAGGGTGCCGCTGTCGCGGGGTACGACGGCGAGGACGGTGCCGGGCGGGGCCGATCCGGGCTCTCCGCCACCGGTGGCGAGGGCCGCGAGGTCGGTGTCCCGGGTGAGGTCGACGGGCACGCCTGCGGCGGTGAGTTCGGCGGCGAACTCCCGCCCCGCGGCGTCGCCCAGGACCGTCAGGGTGTCCGTCGTCGGAGCGTCCGCAGGAGTCGGAGCGTCCGGCGTCGTCGCGGCGTCCGTGTCCCGCCGAGCGGTGGACCGGGCGTCGGCACCGGTGGATCGGGCGTCGGCAGGTGCCTGCGGCCGCCAGTCGAACCGGAACAGGTCGCCCGATCCCCGGTGCGGCCGTGCGCGCATCCGCTCGGGATCGATCTCGCGCAGGGTGAGCGAACCGATGGAGGCGACCGCCCGTCCGGTCGTGTCGGCGACATCGAGGGTGACGGCGTCGCCGCCGTGCAGGCTGAGCCGGACGCGTACGGCGGTGGCACCGGTGGCGTGCAGGGTCACGTCCCGCCAGGAGAACGGCAGCCGGCCGGGCGCCGCTTCGTCCATCGGCAGGTAGGCGGTGGCGTGCAGGGCGGCGTCCAGCAGCGCGGGGTGCATGCCGTAGTGGGGGGCGTCGGCGTGGGCCCGCTCCGGGAGGGCGACCTCCGCGTAGACGTCGCCGTCGACGCGCCATGCGTGGCGGAGCCCCTGGAAGACGGGTCCGTAGCCGAACCCGGCCTCGGCGAGGCGGTCGTAGGTGTCGCCGACGGGCAACTCCTCGGCGTCCGGGGGTGGCCAGGCGGCCAGCGGGGTGCCATCGGGCTCCGGGCGGGCGCCGGTGGCGAGGATGCCGTCGGCGTGCAGGGTCCAGGCCCGGTCGGGGGCGGCGTCGGCGGGACGCGAGTGCATACCGAGGGGCCGGTTGCCGTCGGCGTCCGGTGCCCCGATGCGCAACTGCAGGGTGACGGACTCGTCCTCCGCGAGCAACAGCGGTTCGACCAGGGTCAGTTCGGCCACCCGGTCGCAGCCCACACGGTCGCCGGCGAGCAGGGCCAGATCGAGGTAGGCGGTGCCGGGCAGGACGGAGGTGCCACCGACGGCGTGGTCGGCCAGCCACGGCTGGTCCGGCAGGGAGAGCCGGCTGGTGAAGACGTGTCCACCGGCGTCGGCGAGGTCGACGCGGGCACCGAGCAGCGGATGTCCGGCCTCGGCGAGACCCGCCGCTGCCAGGTCGCCCGCACCGCGGCCGCCTGCGGCCGGCCAGTAGCGCTCCCGCTGGAACGGGTACGTCGGGAGATCGACGACCGCGCCGGAACTTCCCGTTGCGGCGCTCCAGTCGACATCCGCGCCATGGGCGTGGGCACGGGCCAGGCCCGCCAGGAGGCTGCCGGGCTCGTCCCGGCCGGTACGCAGCAGCGCGATGGCGGGGGTGCCGGCGGGGTCGTCGACGGCGTCGGCCGCCATCGCCGCCAGGGTGCCGTCGGGACCGATCTCCAGGTACCGGCTGACACCGAGATCCTCCAGCGCCCGTACGCCGTCGTGGTAGCGCACGGCCTGGCGCACATGGCGCACCCAGTAGTCGGGCGAGCCGAGTTCGTCGGCTCCGGCGGGCCGCCCGGTGAGGTCGGAGATCACGGGAATTCGGGGCTCGTCGTACCGCACCGAGGCGGCGACCTTGCGGAAGTCCCCGAGCATGGGCTCCATCAGCGGTGAGTGGAAGGCGTGGCTGACGCGCAGCCGCTTGACACGCCGGCCCAGACCCTCGACCTGCGCGGCGAGATCGAGCACCGCGGCCTCCTCGCCGGAGACCACCACGGCCCGAGGACCGTTGACGGCGGCCACGCCCACCTGGTGCTCCCGGCCGTCCAGGAGCGGCAGCACCTCTTCCTCGGTGGCCTGGAGGGCGACCATGGCCCCGCCACCGGGGAGGGCGTCCATCAGCCGGCCGCGGGCGGCGACCAGCGTGCAGGCGTCGGGGAGGGAGAGGACTCCGGCGGCGTGCACGGCGGCGAGGGAACCGATGGAGTGGCCGAGCACATGGCTCGGCGTCACACCGAGGCTGCGGACCAGCCGGTAGAGCGCCACTTCCAGCGCGAACAGGGCGGGCTGGGCGTAGCCGGTGCGGTCGAGCAGCCCGCCGGTGCCGTCGCCGAGGACCGCCTCGTGCAGCGGGACGTCGAGTTCGTCAGAGCCGAAGTGGGCGCACACCGCGTCGAAGGCTTCGGCGAAGGCGGGGAAGGCCCTGTACAACTCTCCTCCCATGCCCGGGCGTTGGGCACCTTGTCCGGTGAACAGGAAGGCGGTGCTTCCGCCGCGCGCGGCAGCGCCGGGTTCGCCGGTCCGCAGCTCGCCGGAGGCGAGCAGGGAGAGGTCGGCGAGCAGGTCGTCGCGGCCGGTGCCGAGAAGCACCTCCCGGTGTTCGAAGGCGGGCCGGGTGGTCGCCAGGGAGTGGCCGAGGTCGGCGGCGGAGAGATGCGGGTGCCGGGCCACGTGGTCCAGCAGCCGCCCGGCCTGGGCGCGCAGCGCCTCGGGGGTGCGGGCGGACAGCGGCCAGGCCGTGATCCCGTGTGAGGCCGCGGGGGCGGCCGCGGCCGGGGCAGCGGTTGTCGCGGCCGGGGCGGGCGGTGCCTCTTCCAGGATCACATGGGCGTTGGTGCCGCTGAAGCCGAAGGAGGAGACACCCGCGCGCCGTCGCCTGCTCTCGTCCTGCGGCCACGGCTGAGTCTCGGTCAGCAGCCGTACGGCGCCGGAGGCCCAGTCGACGTGGGTGGAGGGTCGGTCCGCGTGGAGGGTGCGCGGCAGCTCGCCGTGACGCAGCGCCAGCACCGTCCTGATGACGCCGGCGACTCCGGCGGCGGCCTGGGTGTGGCCGAGGTTGGACTTCACCGAGCCGAGCCACAGCGGCCTGTCACGGTCCTGGCCGTACGTGGCGAGGAGGGCGTGTGCCTCGATGGGGTCGCCGAGAACGGTGCCGGTTCCGTGTCCCTCGACGGCGTCGACATCAGCCGGTGCGAGGCCGGCATCGGCCAGCGCCGCCCGTATCACCCGTTCCTGGGAGGGGCCGTTGGGGGCGGTCAGACCGTTGCTGGCGCCGTCGGAGTTGACGGCGCTGCCGCGGACCACGGCGAGGATCCGGTGTCCGTTGGCGCGGGCGTCGGACAGCCGCTCCACGAGCAGCATCCCGGCGCCCTCGCCCCAGCCGGTGCCGTCCGCGTCGTCCGCGTACGCCTTGCAGCGTCCGTCCGGTGCGAGGCCGCGCTGACGGCTGAACTCCAGGAACGCCGCCGGAGTCGACATCACGGTGACGCCGCCCGCGAGCGCCAGGTCGCACTCGCCCGCGCGCAGGGCACGCGCCGCCCAGTGCAGGGCGACCAGGGAGGAGGAGCAGGCGGTGTCGACGGTGACGGTGGGCCCTTCCAGACCGAGGGTGTAGGAGATACGGCCGGAGACGACGCTGGCGGCATTGCCCGTGCCGAGGTAGCCGTCGACGTCCGCCGCCGAGGTGCGCAACAGCGCTGTGTAGTCCTGGCCGTTGGTGCCGGCGAAGACTCCCGTACGGGAGCCGCGCAAGCTCCGCGGGTCGACGCCCGCGCGCTCCACGGCCTCCCAGCACACCTCGAGCAGCAGCCGCTGCTGCGGGTCCATGGCCAGCGCCTCGCGGGGCGATATCCCGAAGAACGCGGGGTCGAACCGGTCGGCGCCGTCCAGGAAGCCTCCGGTGCGGGCGTAGCTGGTGCCCTCGTGGGCGGGGTCCGGGTGGTACAGGGAGGCGAGGTCCCAGCCCCGGTCGTCGGGGAAGCCGGTCACGCCGTCGCCGCCGGAGGTGAGCAGGTCCCACAGCGTCTCGGGCGTATCGGCACCGCCGGGGAGCCGGCAGGCCATGCCGACGATGGCGATGGGCTCGTCCGCGCCGATGCCCGCGGCGGGGGCGGGGGTGGTGCCGGCCCGGGCCCGTGGGTCGCCGGTCGGAAGGGACCGCAGCAGATGGGCGGCGAGCGCGGCCGGGGTGGGGTGGTCGAAGACGACGGTGGGCGTGAGCCGCAGCCCGGTCCGGCGCTCCAGCGCGTTGCGCAGGTCGACCGCGGTGAGTGAGTCGAAACCCAGGTCGCGGAAGGCGCGTTCGGGATCGGCGGGCGGAGTGGCCGCGGCATGGCCGAGGACGGTGGCGATCTCCGCGAGCAGCAGACGGAGAACGGCGGCCGGCCGCTCGGACTCGGGCAGCGCGGCGAGCGTACGAGCCAGCCGTCCGCCCGAGCGTGCGGCCCCCGCGGTACGGCGTGCGGACGCGGCGGGGTCGCGCAGCAGGGCAGGGGTGGGAGTGGCGGCACGCGCGACGGACAGATCCAGCCGGACCGGCAGCAGCACGGCCCGGTCCTGCGTCAGCGCGAGGTCGAGCAGGGCCAGGGCGTCCGCGGTGTCCAGGGGCGCGATGCCCGCGCGGGCCATCCGGGTGCGGTCGGCTTCGCCGAGCCCGGCCGTCATACCGCTGTCATCGGCCCACATGCCCCAGCCGAGGGCGAACGCCGGCCGGCCCTGTGCGCGCAGTGTGGCGGCGAGTGCCTCCAGAAACGCGTTGGCTGCGGCGTAGTTGCCCTGGCCGGGACCGCCGAGCCTGGCGGCGGCGGACGAGAACAGGACGAACGCCGACAGGTCCATGTCCCGCGTCAGCCGCTCCAGATGGACGGCGGCGTCGGCCTTGGGCCCCAGCACCGCCGAGATCCGCTCCGGGGTCAGGGCCGGGATCACCCCGTCGTCGATCACCCCGGCGGCGTGGAAGACGGCGCCGAGCGGATGCTCCGGCGGTACGGCGGCCAGCAGCGCGGACAGGGCCGAGGGGTCGGCGACGTCGCACGCGGCGGCCGTCACCTCGGCACCGGCCTCCTCGAGTTCGGCGCGCAGGTCGGCGGCACCGGGCGCGTCCGGTCCGCGACGGCTGACGAGCAGCAGATGGCGCACTCCGCGGGTGGCGACCAGATGCCGGGCGATGGCTGCGGCGACGGTGCCGCCCGCGCCGGTGATCAGTACGGTCCGCTCCGGATCGAGAACGAGCCCGGTGGATTCCTCCGGGACGTGCCGGGTGAAGCGGGGAGCGTACGCACGGCCTGAGCGGAGCGCGATCTCCGTCTCCTCCGCGTCCACCGCGTCGACGACGGCGGTGAGGAGGGCCCCGGCGTCCGTGCGGGTGCCGGTGTCCGGGGCGGCGTCCGTGCCCGTTTCCGCGGCGGCATCGGAATCGGTTTCGGTGTCGGTTTCGGTGTCGGTTTCGGTGTCGGGTTCCTGGGCGGGATCCGTGTCCGCGGGGGTGTCCGCGGCGGTGTCGGTGTCGATGTCCACGAGCAGGAAGCGGCCCGGGTTCTCCGACTGGGCCGAGCGCACCAGACCGCGTACGGCTGCGGTGGCGAGGTCGGCGACCGGTTCGCCGGGCCGGGTCGCCACCGCGTTCCGCGTGACCAGGACCAGCCGCGTATCGGCCGTCCGCTCGTCGGCCAGCCAGCGCTGCAGCACCCGCAGGGCCGCGGAAGCCGACTCGTGTGCGGCGGCGGGCAGTTCCGCATCGTCGCCCCGGCAGGACATGAGGACCAGTTCCGGCACGGCGGCGTCGGAGGCATCGGGTGCGTCGGGTGCGTCGAGTGCGTCGAGGAACGTGTCCAGGTCCGGATGGCGCTCGGCGTCCGCCGCGGCGGGTACGGCACCCACGACGGCCACCGTCGCGCGACGCACCGGCCTTGCGGTGGCGGCCAGTTCGGCCCAATCGACAGCGAACAGATCGTCGCTCGACGCGCCCGCGGCGGGCAGGGACAGTTCATCGGCCGGGGTGAGGCCGACCGCACCGACGGTGGCGACCGGGGCACCCGACTCATCGGCCAGGTCCAGCGACAGCCAGCCGTCGGCCAGGGCCCGCATCCGGACCCGCAGTACCTCCGCTGAGGCCGCGTACAGGGTGCAGTCCCTCCACGTCACCGTGAAGCCGCCGGGGTGCCCGAGCGCGGGGGCCAGGTGCAGAGCCGCGTCCAGCAGCACCGGATGCAGCGCGACCCTCAGGGCGTCGGCCCGGAACTCCTCCGGTACGGCGACCTCGGCGCACACCTCGTCTCCGGTCCGCCACACGGCAGTCAGGCCGCGGAAGGCCGGGCCGTGGTCCAGCCCCCGCTCCCGCAACACCTCGTAGATCGCCTCGATTTCCTCGGCGTCGAGTTCCTGGGCGCCCGGCGGCGGCCATGTCCCGTCCGTCTCGTCCTGCTGCGGCTCGATCGCCGTGGCAGCGGCCGGTGCCACGGCGCCGCGGGCGTGGCAGGTCCAGGGCCGGTCGGCATCGTCCTCGCCGACCGCCGCGGCGACTCCGGTCGTGGCCGGCCGGGAGTAGCAGGCGAACGGCCTGACGCCGTCCTCCCCCGGGCCGTCGAGCACGGCCTGGATCTCGACGGGCGCACGGCCGTCGAGGACGAGGGGCTGCTCCTGGCCGAGTTCGACGAGGTGGTCGCAGCCGACCCGGCCGCCGAGATGCAGCGCGAAGTCGAGGTACGCGGCCGTGGGCAGCACGACCGCCCCGGCCACGGTGTGGTCGGCCAGCCACGGGTGGGCACCGGTCGAGAGGACGGTGGTGGAGACCACGGCCGAGGAGTCCGCCAGGGTCACCGCGGCGCCGAGCAGCGGATGCCCTCCCCCGCGCCGCCCGCTCCCGGGGACGGGGTCGAGCCAGAACCGGCGCTGCTGGAAGGCGTAGGTGGGGAGGTCGACAGTGCGGGCGCCGGGGTGGAGCGCGGACCAGTCCGGGCTCTGCCCGTGCACATGCAGCGTGCCGACGGCGCCGAGCAGGGTTTCCGCTTCCGACCCGTCCTTGCGCAACGCGGGCGCCAGGACGCGCCGGTCGTCGTCGAGCAGGGTCCGGGCGAGGGCGGTGAGTGTGCCGTCGGGCCCGAGTTCGACGAACCGGGTCGTCTTGCTCTCCGCGAGGGTGCGGACGGCGTCGGCGTACCGGACGGTCCGGCGGACGTGCTCCACCCAGTACTCCGGCGAGCACAACTCCTCGCCACTGGCCACCTCGCCGGTGACCGTGGAGACGACCGGCAACTGCGGCGACTCGTACGCCAGACCCTCCGCGACCTCCCGGAACTCCGCCAGCATCGGCTCCATCAACGGCGAATGGAACGCGTGACTCACCCGCAACGTCGTCGACTTGCGGCCCTGGGCACGGAAGCCCTCCGCGATCTCCTCCACTGCATCCCGGTCACCGGAAACCACCACCGACCGCGGCCCGTTCACCGCGGCAAGACCCACACGGTCGCTCAGCAGCGGCAAGGCCTCGTCCTCCGACGCCTCCACCGCCACCATCGCCCCACCCTCGGGCAACGCCTGCATCAACCGACCCCGCGCCACCACGAGTCGGCAAGCGTCGGCCAGCGACCAGACACCCGCCACATGGGCGGCGGCGATCTCACCGATCGAATGACCCGCGAGCACATCCGGCCGCACACCCCACGACTCCAGCAACCGGAACAACGCCACTTCCAGCGCGAACAACCCAGGCTGCGCGAACTCCGTACGATTCAGCAGCTCGACATCGTCACCGAAGACCACCTCCCGCAAAGAGAAAGGCAGTTCCGCGTCCACCGCATCG
>NZ_JBEYUP010000039.1:0-12587 GCF_040643575.1 Streptomyces sp. NPDC047108 | reverse complement strand
GTCCCCGGAAACACCACAACCCCAGCCACCACGTGATCCCGCAACCACCCATGCGAAACCAACGACAGACGACTCGTGAACAACAACTCGTCACCACTGGCCAGTTCGATCGCGGCTCCCAGCAAGGGATGTCCGGCCGACCCCAGACCCACCGAACCGAGGTTCCCGAACGCCGAGCCGGTGTCACGGGACCAGAAGCGCCGCCGCTGGAACGCGTACGTCGGCAGATCGACCCGCTCGCACTCCAGGCCGGTGGCCCCCTCGGGGAACGCCGTCTCCCAACGCACCGGAAGACCACTGACGTGGAGGTGAGCGAGGGCGGCGAGCAGGCTCTCCGCCTCCGGCCGGTCCTTACGCAGGACCGGGACGAAGACCTGCCCTCCACCGTCCAGACACCCCTGCGCCAGCGCGGTCAGCTGACCGCCCGGGCCCAGCTCCACCAGACGGCCCACCTTGCGCTCCCCCAGAGCACGTACGCCATCGGCGAAGCGGACCGGCTCACGCACATGCCGCACCCAGTAGTCCGGCGAACGCAACTCCTCGGCAGTGGCAGCCGAGCCCGTGACATCGGACACGACCGCGATGGCCGGATCCCCGTACTCCAGACCCTCGGCAACCTGCCGGAACTCCTCCAGCATCGGCTCCATCAACGGCGAATGGAACGCATGACTCACCCGCAGGAACGACACCTTCCGGTCCTGCACGCGGAAGTGCTCCGCGATCCCCTCCACCGCATCCCGCTCACCGGAAACCACTACCGACCGCGGCCCGTTCACCGCGGCAAGACCCACACGGTCGTTCAGCAGCGGCAAGGTCTCGTCCTCGGACGCCTCCACCGCCGCCATCGCCCCGCCCTCGGGCAACGCCTGCATCAGACGGCCCCGCGCCACGACGAGCCTGCACGCGTCGGCAAGGGACCACACACCCGCCACATGCGCCGCCGCCAGCTCACCGATCGAATGCCCCATCAGCACATCCGGCCGCACACCCCACGACTCCAGCAACCGGAAGAGGGACACTTCCACAGCGAAGAGTGCGGGCTGCGCGAACTCCGTACGGTTCAGCAGATCGGCATCCTCGCCGAACACGACCTCCCGCAGGGGGCGTCCGAGCTCCTGGTCGACATGTGCGCAGACGGCGTCGAAAGCTTCGGCGAAGGCCGGGTACTCCTCGTACAACTCCCGCCCCATGCCGGGGTGTTGCGACCCCTGCCCGGTGAAGAGGAAGGCGGTGCGACCGCCGGCCCTGACGGTGCCCGTGACGGTGTGGGCGTGGGACTCACCGGCGGCGAGCGCGGTGAGTCCGGCGCGCAGTTCGTCGAGGGTACGGCCGATGATCACGGCCCGGTGGTCGAAGCTGGAGCGGGTCGTGACCAGGGCGCGGCCGACACGGGCCGGGTCGGCCGCGGGCTCGTCGTCGAGGTGGCCGAGAAGGCGTGCGGCCTGTTCGCCGAGTGCGGCGCGGCTGCGGGCGGAGACGACCCAGGGCAGGGGGTGTTCGCCGGTGGGCGGGCGACCGGCGCCGTTCATGGACGCGGCCTGCGTCTGCGTCCCGTCCTGCGCCGCGAACGGCTCGCCCTGCTCCGCAGGCTCCTGCGGTCCCTGCGGCTCCGGGACGGGCGCCTCCTCGACGATCATGTGGGCGTTGGTGCCGCTGATCCCGAAGGAGGAGACGGCTGCGCGGCGGGGGCGGTCGCCGTTGCGGGGCCACGGCTGCTCGCTGGTGAGCAGCCGAAGGTCCGCGGCCGTCCAGTCGATGTGCTGCGAGGGTTCGTCGGCGTGCAGCGTGCGGGGCAGGTGGCCGTGGCGCAGGGCCAGCACGAGCTTGATGATGCCGGCGACACCGGCGGCGGCCTGGGTGTGGCCGAAGTTGGACTTCACGGAGCCGAGCCACAGGGGCCGCTCGTCGGGCCGTGCGTCGCCGTAGGTGGCGAGCAGCGCCTCCGCCTCGATGGGGTCCCCGAGCGGGGTGCCGGTGCCGTGGGCCTCGATGACGTCGATGTCCCCGGTGGACAGGCCGGAGTTGTCCAGGGCGGCGCGGATGACCCGTTCCTGGGCGGGGCCGTTGGGTGCGGTGAGTCCGTTGGATGCGCCGTCCTGGTTGACGGCGCTGCCGCGGATCACGGCGAGCACGGGGTGACCGTTGCGGCGGGCGTCGGAGAGGCGTTCCAGGAGGAGCATGCCGGCGCCCTCTGCGGGGCCGAAGCCGTTGGCCGCGGCGGAGAACGCCTTGCACCGGCCGTCGTCGGCGAGTGCGCGCTGCCGTCCGAAGTCGATGAACATCTCGGGGCCGGACATGACGGTCACACCGCCGCCGAGCGCCAGGTCGCACTCGCCGGACCGCAGGGACCGTACGGCGAGGTGGAGGGCGACCAGCGATGACGAGCACGCCGTGTCGACCGTGACCGCGGGGCCCTCGAGGCCGAAGGTGTAGGCGATCCGGCCGGAGGCGACGCTGATGGTGCTGCCGGTGAGGAGATGGCCGCCGAGTTCGGCATGGGAGTCCTCGGAGCGAGGCTGGTAGTCCTGCGCGATGGCACCGATGAACACGCCGGTGGACGAGCCGCGCAGCGCGGCGGGGACGATCCCGGCCCGCTCGACGGTCTCCCAGGAGGTCTCCAGGAGCAGCCGCTGCTGCGGGTCCATGGCCTGGGCCTCGCGGGGCGATATCTCGAAGAACTCGGCGTCGAACAGCGGGGCGTCGTGCAGGAAGCCGCCTTCGCGGACGTACGAGGTGCCGGCCCGGTCGGGGTCGGGGTCGTACAGGGCCTCGAGGTCCCAGCCGCGGTCGGCCGGGAACGGGGTGACGGCGTCGGTGCCGGAGGTCAGGAGCCGCCACAGGGCCTCGGGGGTGTCGGCCCCGTCGGGGAAGCGGCAGCCCATCGCGACGATCGCGACGGGTTCCTGCTGCTGTTCCTCGATGTCCTGCAGACGCTTACGCGTCTGACGAAGGTCGGCCGTGACCAGCTTGAGGTAGTCCCGCAGCTTCTCTTCGTTGCTCGCCATTCGATGCCACTTCCTAGGAGGAGCCCGAGGGGGTTCCAAAGACGTCGGGTCCTGTGCGGTACGGGGTCGGTGTCACGTGATGCCCAGCTCCTTGTTGATGAGGTCGAACATCTCGTCGTCCGTCGCGGATTCGAGTCCGGTGCCGGCCACGGTCGGCCCCTCCGAGCCGCCGGTCCACCGGGTCAGCAGCTCCCGGAGCCTGGCGGTCACCTTGTCGTTCAGCCCGTCGTCGCCCGGTGCGCCACCGGGGCCGGTGTCCACACCGGTCATGGCCGCTTCGAGCTTGTCGATCTCCGCGAGGAGGATGTCGCCGGGGCGCACCTCCGGCGGCGCGCACTGCTCCAGCAGGTACCGGGCAAGGACCGCGGGGGTCGGGTAGCTGAAGATCAGGGTGGCCCGCAGGGTGAGCCCGGTCGCGGCACCGAGCCGGTTGCGCATCTCGACCGCGGTGAGCGAGTCGAAGCCGAGCGTCTTGAACGGGCTTTCGGCGTCGACCGCGTCCGGGTCGGCGTGCCCGAGGACGGCCGCGGTGTGGGTGCGGACCAGGTCCAGTGCGGCCCGTTCGCGTTCCTCGGCGTTGAGCGGCCGCAGCTGCTCGGTGAAGGACACCGCCGCACCGCTGTCGCCGTTCCGTGTCCCGGAGGCCGCGGCAGAGGGGTCGGCCGCGGCCCGCCGGACGGGGGTCCTGGCCAGCGCCCTGAGCAGGGCGGGCGGCTCGGCGCCTCGGCGTTCCAGGCCGGCCAGGTCGAGGCGCGTGGGCAGCAGCATCGCCTGGTCGGCGCCGAGGGCCGCGTCGAAGAGCGCCAGGCCCTCGTCCGCGGTCAGCGGTGCGAGACCCAGTCGGCCGATCCGCCGGATGTCGGCGGCGCCGAGGCTTCCCGCCATGCCGTCACCGGTGTCCCACAGCCCCCATGCCAGGGAGAGCGCGGGCAGTCCCTGGGACTTGCGGTGGTGGGCCAGGGTGTCGAGGAACGCGTTGGCGGCGGCGTAGTTGGCCTGTCCCTGGCTGCCGAACGTGGCAGCGACGGAGGAGAAGAGGACGAAGGCCGACAGGTTCAGGTCACGGGTCAGTTCGTGCAGGTTCCATGCCGTCTGCGCCTTGGCACGCACGACGCGGTCGACACGTTCGGGCGTCATGGCGTCCAGCACACCGTCGTCGAGGATTCCCGCCGTGTGGACGACAGCCGTGAGCGGACGCTCGGCGGGGACGGCGGCGAGCAGCCCGGCAAGGGCCTGCCGGTCTGCGGTGTCACAGGCGGCGACGGTGACGGTGGCGCCGAGCCCGGTCAGCTCTGCGACGAGTGCGGCGGCGCCGGGGGCGTCGGGGCCACTGCGGCTGGTCAGCAGCAGATGGCAGACACCGTGACGGGTCACCAGGTGCCGGGCGAACATTCCGCCGAGATTGCCGGTGCCGCCGGTGATCAGAACGGTCCCATGGGTACGGACGTGGTCGGCGGCGCGCCCGCCCCCGGTGTCCTCCCCGGTGCGTCCGTCGGCGGCGGGGGTCCTGGAGAGGTCGACCGGCACCTCGGGAACGGTGAGGACGATCTTGCCGACGTGCCGGGCCTGGCTGAGGTACCGGAACGCCTCCGGGGCTCGCCGCACATCCCACGTCGTGAGCGGCAGCGGGCGCAGCGCCCGTCGCTCGAAGAGGGAGAGTACGGCCCTGAGCATCTCGGCGGTGTGGTCGGGGTCGACGTCTCTGAGGTCGAACGCCCGGTACTCCACCCCTGGGTGCTCCGCGGCGACGGTCCGTGCGTCCCGCAGGTCGGTCTTGCCCATCTCGATGAAACGACCGCCCCGCGGCAGCAGCCGGAACGACGCGTCGATCAGGTCCCGGGCGAGGGAGTTGAGGACGACGTCCATGCCGCGTCCCTCGGTCACGCGCAGGAACTTCTCCTCGAAGTCCGCGTCACGCGAGGACGCGATGTGGTCGTCGTCCAGCCCCATCGCCCGTAGCGTCTCCCACTTGGCGGGGGCGGCGGTGGCGAAGACGTCCGCGCCCAGGTGCCGGGCGAGCTGGACGGCGGCCATGCCGACACCACCGGTGCCCGCGTGGACGAGAACGGACTCGCCGGGGCGCAGATCGGCCAGGTCCACCAGGCCGTGGTAAGCGCTGAGGAAGACGATGGGGGCCGCGGCGGCCTCGGTGAAGGACCAGTCGTCGGGTTGCCGGGCCAGGAGGCGGTGGTCCGTCACGGCCACCGGACCGTACGCCCCGGAGAACAGGCCCAGCACCCGGTCGCCGGGCGCGAGGCCGGTGACGTCCGGACCGGTCTCCAGGACCACGCCGGCACCCTCACGGCCCGGCACTTCGCGGTCCAGCATGCCCAGGCAGACCAGGACATCACGGAAGTTGACGCCGGTGGCCCGCATCGCGACCCGTACCTCGCCCGGGGCGAGGGGCCCGGTGGTCTCGGGGCAGGCGACCAGGGCCAGGGAGTCGAGGGTGCCGGGCGTGGTGACGTCCAGCCGCCAGGCGGATTCACCGGGCGGGGGCAGCAGAGCCCCGCCGGTGCCTGCCGGGGCCAGCCGGGGCACGTGGACGACGCCTCCGCGGAGGGCGAGCTGTGGTTCGCCGGTGGCGAGGGCAGGGGCCGGGTCGGCCGGGGTGGAGACGCCGCCGGCACCGGTGGCCGGGTCGGTGAGGGCGGTGGCCTCGTCGGTACGGGTGCCTGCGCCGGTGAGTTGGTCGGTGCCGGCGGTCTCCGCGGGCGCGAGGTCGAGCAGGACCAGGCGTCCGGGGTGCTCGGACTGCGCGGAGCGGACGAGTCCCCAAACGGACGCCGCCACGGGGTCGGTGAGCGCCCGGTCACCGTCGGCGGGCACGGCCCCCCGAGTCACCAGCACCAGCCGGGCGGAGCCGAAGCGGTCGTCCGCCAGCCAGCTCTGGACGACGGCAAGGGTGTGATGCAGCGCGTCGATGGCCGCTTCCACGGTCTCCGGCGCTTCGGCGCTGTCCACGCCCGGCGGCAGAGCCGCGTCGTCCGCCGCGGACGGGGCACAGGCGACGAGCACCGCGCCCGGCAGCGGTGTTCCCGCGTCGACCGCGGCGGCCAGCGCCGCGAGGTCCGGGTAGTGGCCGGCCGGGGCCTCGCGGAGCCCGGACACCTCAGGACCTGCCACGGCCCACTGCTCGGCCGGGTCCGGGAGGGGTCCGGACGGCGGGGGCAGTGCGCTCCAGTCCAGCCGGAACAGCGCGTCCCGCTGTACGTTCGGGCCGCCCGCGGCCGGAGCCGGCACGTCCCCGCTCAACTCCCGCAGCGTGAGGGCCTCGACACGGGCGACGGCACGGCCTTCCGCATCATCGACGGCCAGCGCGATCGTGTCCTCGTCCACCGGCGAAAGCCGCACCCGCACGGCGGACGCCCCGACCGCCGCCAGAGAGGCACCGCTCCACACGAACGGCAGCCGCACCCTCGGGGAGCCGTCCGCCGCTGTGGAACCGTCCGCCGCTGCTGTGGAGCCCTCCGCCGGTGTCCGCCCGGCGGCCAGCCACGCGTGCAACGCCGCGTCCAGCAGGGCCGGGTGGAGCCCGTGGCGCTCGGCCTCGCCATGATGGTCGGCGGGCAGCCGGACATCGGCACAGATGTCGTCGCCGTGCCGCCAGACGGCTCGCAGGCCCTGGAACACCGGTCCGTAGGCGTACCCCTCGTTCGCAAGACGCTCGTAGAAGCCGTCCAGCGGGACAGGTGCGGCGTCGGCGGGCGGCCAGCTCTCCGAGCCAGGCGCCCCGTCGGTGGCGGCCGCGTCCGTACCGTCCGCGTCGAGGAGACCGGTGGCGTGGCGCACCCATCCCTCGGCCTCGGCCGTGTCGGCCCTCGAGTAGACCGAGACGGTGCGCCGCCCCGGCTCGTCCGGGCCGCTCACGGCAACCTGCACCCGTACGCCACCCCGCTCGGGCAGGACCATCGGCGCCTCGAGGGTCAGGTCCGCAACGCGTCCGCAACCGACGCGGAGACCTGCCTGGAGCACCAGTTCCAGGAAGCCCGTGCCCGGGAAGAGGACGGCACCCGCCACCGAGTGGTCCAGCAGCCAGGGGTGGGTCGTGAGGGAAAGTCTGCTGGTGAACAGAGCCCCGGTGCCTTCCGCCAGCGCGACTTCGGCGCCCAGCAGCGGGTGACCGGAGGCCGTGAGCCCGAGCCCGGCTGCGTCGCCCGCGGCGGCACCCGGCGCGCCCGGCCAGAAGTGCTGCCGCTGGAAGGCGTAGGTCGGCAGGTCGACACGGCGCGCGCCCGTACCGCCGAACACTGCCGGCCAGCGCAGCGCGGCACCCCGGGCGTACAGCGCGGCGACGGCGAGCAGCAGGGTGCCGGGTTCGCCACGGTCCTTGCGCAGGGCAGGCACGAAGAGCGCCTGCCCGGCGGGGTCGGCCCCCGTCTCCGCCTGGGCCAGCGCGGTGAGGGTGCTGTCGGGGCCCAACTCCAGCCAGCTGTCCACGCCTTCGGCGTGCACGCGGCGGACGCCGTCGGCGAACCGTACTCCGTGACGCACGTGCCGCACCCAGTGGTCGGGCGACATGAGGTCGGCGTCATCCGCGAGGTCCCCGGTGAGCGCGGAGACGAGGGTCAGCTGCGGACGGTCGTACGTGAGGCTCTCGGCGACCGTACGGAAGTCGTCGAGCATCGGCTCCATCAAAGGGGAGTGGAACGCGTGGCTGACCCGCAGCCGGGTCGCCTTGCGGTCCAGGTCCCGGAAGTACGCGGCGATCTCCTCCACGGCCGCTTCCGTGCCGGCGACCACGGTGGACTCGGCGCCGTTGACGGCTGCGATGCCGGCCTCGGCCTGGCGTCCCTCCAGCAGCGGCGCCACTTCCTCCTCGGACGCCTGGAGCGAGACCATCGCCCCGCCCTCGGGCAACGCCTGCATCAACCGGCCCCGGGCCGCCACGAGACGGCACGCGTCGGCCAGCGACCACACACCGGCCACATGGGCCGCCGCCAGCTCACCGATGGAGTGGCCCATCAGGACGTCCGGCCGGACGCCCCAGCTCTCCAGCAGCCGGAACAGCGCCACTTCGAGCGCGAACAGCGCCGGCTGGGCGTACTCCGTACGGTTCAGCAGCTCCGCGTCCTCGCCGAACACCACCTCCCGCAGGGGGCGTTCGAGCTCCTGGTCGACATGTTTGCAGACGGCGTCGAAGGTCTCGGCGAAGGCCGGGTAGGTCTCGTACAACTCCCGTCCCATGCCCAGGCGTTGGGAACCCTGGCCCGCGAAGAGGAACGCCGTACGAATGCCGTCGGCGGCCGCCGTACCGGTGACCACCGAGCCGGTCGACTCGTGCTGCCGCGCCAGCGCCTCAAGGCCGTGCAGGGCCTGCTGCCGGTCGGCGGCCAGGACCACGGCGCGGTGCTCCAGGGCGGAACGCGTCGTCGCGAGGGAGAGCCCGATGTCGGCGTGCGACAGCTCCGCGTCCGACGCGAGGAGGGCGGCCAGCCGTTCGGCCTGGGCGCGCAGCGCTCGGGGTCCCGCGGCGGAGAGCGGCAGGAGGACGGCAGAGGTGTCGGAGATCGGCAGGGGTGCGGCGAGTCCGTCCGTACCGGGGCCGGCGGTGTCGTCGGCACCGACCGTCTCGCCCGTCGGGGCCTGTTGGAGGATGACGTGGGCGTTGGTGCCGCTGATCCCGAAGGACGACACACCGGCGCGGCGCGGACGGTCATCCGGCCGCGGCCACTGCACGTTCTCCTTGAGCAGGGATATCTCACCGGCCGACCAGTCGACGTGCGAGGAGGGCTCCTCAGCGTGGAGGGTGCGCGGCAGGATCCCCTGCCGCATGGCCATCACCATCTTGATCACACCGCCGACACCCGCAGCAGCCTGCGTATGACCGACGTTCGACTTCAACGAGCCCAGCCACAGAGGCTGTTCACGATCCTGGCCATAGGTGGCGATGAGGGCCTGCGCCTCGATCGGGTCACCCAGCGGGGTTCCCGTGCCGTGCGCCTCCACCGCATCGATGTCGCCAGGGTGCAGACCGGCACCCGCCAGGGCCTGGCGGATCACCCGCTGCTGCGACGGGCCGTTCGGCGCTGTCAAACCGTTCGACGCACCGTCCTGGTTGACGGCACTGCCGCGTACGACGGCCAGCACCTGGTGCCCGTTGCGGCGCGCGTCCGACAACCGCTCCACCAGGAGCAGACCCACACCCTCGGCCCACGCCGTCCCGTCCGCACCGTCCGAGAACGCCTTGCACCGACCGTCCGACGCAAGCCCCCGCTGCCGCGAGAACTCCAGGAACGTCTCCGGTGTCGACATGACCGTGACACCACCGGCCAACGCCAGATCACACTCGCCTGAGCGCAGCGCCTGCGCGGCCAGATGCAGCGCCACCAGCGACGACGAGCACGCCGTGTCCACGGTCACCGCGGGACCCTCGAAACCGAAGGTGTACGCGATACGGCCCGACGCCACACTGCCCGTGTTCCCGGTCATGAGATAGCCGCCCGAGTCCAGCTCGGCCGCGCGCAGGAAGGAGCCGTAGTCCTGAGCCATCGCACCCGCGAAGACGCCGGTACGGCTGCCACGCAGAACCTCCGGGTCGATACCCGCCCGCTCGAAGACCTCCCACGACGTCTCCAGCAGCAACCGCTGCTGCGGATCCATCGCCAACGCCTCACGCGGCGAGATCCCAAAAAGCGCCGCATCGAACTCGGGCGCGCCATGCAGGAACCCGCCCTCACGGACGTAGGTCCGCCCCGGCGTCCCGGGCTCCGGGTCGTAGAGACTGTCGAGATCCCAGCCACGATCGGTCGGGAAGCCACCGATCGCATCGCTCCCCTCACTGACCAGCCGCCACAGATCCTCAGGCGACTCGACACCGCCCGGGAAGCGGCACGCCATCCCCACGATCACCACCGGATCGTCGCCCGCACTCACCACCGTAGGCAGCACCGCATCGGAGGCGACGACCTCGTCCTCCTCATCGGACAGTTCCGCCAGGAGGTGGTGGGCCAGGGCGGCGGGTGTGGGGTAGTCGAAGACCAGGGTCGCGGGCAGGCGCATGCCGGTGGCGGCATTCAAACGGTTGCGCAGCTCGACCGAAGTGAGCGAGTCGAAGCCGAGATCCTTGAACGCCTGCCCCGACTCGACCTGCAGCGCGGAGTCATGCCCCAGTACGGACGCCGACTGCTCCGAGACGAATTCCCGAAGGAAGCGCTCACGGTCGACCACGGGAAGGGAGAGCAACTGCTGCCGCAGCCCCGCGGCGTCTCCGGCCGTTCCGATCTCGGCCTTGCGGCGGGCGCGGCCCCGGACCAGGCCCCGCAGCAGCGGGGGTACGTCGTCCGACGTCCGCCCGCGCAGGGTCGCGATGTCCAGATCCACGGGCAGCACGGCGGCCCGCTCCAGACCAGCGCCCAGCTCCAGCGCGGTGTCCAGCAGACGGAGGCCCCGCTCGGGAGCGAGCGGAAGCATTCCGTTCCGCGACAGGCGCCGCAGATCGGCCCCGGTCAGATCGGCGGTCATACCGGCGCCAGGCGCCCACGGGCCCCAGGCAAGAGACGTCGCCGGCAGGCCTGAGGAACGGCGGGTCGCGGCAAAGGCGTCCAGGAAGGCGTTGGCCGTTGCGTAGTTCGCCTGCCCCGCACCACCGAACGTGCCCGCGGCGGAGGAGAAGACCACGAACGCCGACAGGTCGGCCTCACGGGTCAGTTCATGCAGATGCACCGCGGCGTCCGCTTTCGGCCGCATCACCCTGGCCAGCCGCTCCGGAGTCAGCGAGACCACCACGCCGTCGTCGAGGACACCGGCCATGTGCACCACAGCGGTCAGCGGGCGGTCGGAGGGGATGGCGTGGAGCGCGGCGGCGAGATCGTCCCGGTCGGCGACATCCACGGCCGCCACCTCGACCGACGCTCCCAAGTCGGCCAGATCCGCTACGAGTTCACGAGCACCGGGGGCATCCAGACCGCGGCGGCTCGCCAACAGGAGGTGTCTGATGCCATGTTCGGTGACCAGGTGCCGGGCGACGAGCGCGCCCAGGCCACCGGTGCCACCGGTGACCAGTACCGTGCCCTCCGGATCCAGCGGCGCGGGAACGGTGAGAACGACCTTGCCGACATGCCGCGCCTGGGAGAGATACCGGAACGCGTCCGGAGCCCGCCGCACATCCCAGCACGTCACCGGAAGCGGCCGCACAGCACCCAGCTCGAAGAGGGAGACCAGCTCGGACAGCATCTGCCCGATCCGCTCCGGCTCCACGTCCATCAGGTCGAACGCCTGATACCTCACGCCGGAGTGCTCGGCAGCAACCTCAACGGCATCCCGGACATCGGTCTTGCCCATCTCCAGGAACCGGCCACCACGCGGCAACAGCCGCAGCGACGCGTCCACGAACTCCCCCGCGAGGGAGTCCAGCACCACATCCACACCACGACCACCGGTCGCAGCGAGAAAAGCCTGCTCGAAGTCCGTATCCCGCGACGAAGCGATATGCGCATCATCCAAACCGAGGCCGCGCAGCGTGTCCCACTTCCCCACACTCGCCGTACCGAACACCTCAGCACCCAGATGACGCGCCAACTGCGTCGCAGCCATACCCACACCACCGGCCGCCGCATGCACCAGCACCGACTCCCCCGACCGCACACCCGCCAAGTCGGTGAGAGCGTGGTACGCCGTCAGGAACACCACAGGCACCGTCGCTGCCTGCGCGAACGACCAACCCGTGGGAATCCGGGCAACCTTCCGCGCATCCGCCACCGCAACCGGACCGAAGGAACCCGAGAAGAGACCCATCACGCGGTCACCGACGGCCAGTTCGACGACACCCGGCCCGACCTCGGTCACGACACCGGCGCCCTCGAGACCGAAGTACTTCGCGTCACCGGGATACATCCCGAGCGCGTTCAGCACATCACGGAAGTTGACACCCGCCGCCCGCACCCCGACACGCACCTGCCCCGGCGCGAGTACGGCCTCCGCCTCCGGAACCGGCCGCAGCGCCAGCCCCTCCAGCGTGCCCTTCTCGACGACGTCGAGCCGCCAGGCGGCACTCTCGGACTCCCTTGCAGGCGCGGCGAGTTCACCACGGGCCGTGACACGCCCCAGCCGAGGCGCGTAGGCCGCGCCACCGCGCACCGCCAGCTCCGGCTCGCCCAAGGCAAGCGCCGTCCTCACGACACCCCAGGACGCGTCCGCGCCGTCCACGTCCACCAGCGCGAAACGGTCGGGTGCCTCCGTACGCGCCGCGCGGACCAGGCCCCACACCCCTGCGAGGACCGGATCCGGTGCGTTCTCGTCGAGCGCGACGGCTCCCTCGGTGACGATCACCAGGCGAGCGCCCTCATAGCGCTCCTCCGCCAGCCACTCCTGAACGCGGGCCAGCGCATCGGCCGCGGCCACATGCGCGGCCTCGACGGTGTCCCCGGCGGGCCGCTCCACACGTACCAGGACGTCCGTGCCGGGCTCGACCGCCGTGGCCGGGAGCTCGCCGGGAAGGTCGGGACCGTACGTCGGACCGGCCACAGCGGTGTCGATCAGTACGGGGGCCCAGTCGGTCTGGAAGAGGTGGTCGCGTCGGCGGCCGTCGCCACCCACCAGATCACCGGCAGCCTCCCGCAGCACCAGCGACTCCACCGAAGC
>NZ_JBEYUP010000038.1:0-14077 GCF_040643575.1 Streptomyces sp. NPDC047108 | reverse complement strand
AACGCCACCAACGACGACGAACACGCCGTGTCCACCGTCACCGCAGGACCCTCGAGCCCCAACACATACGACACACGACCCGACAACACCGACGCGGTGATCCCAGTGGTGAGCTGGCCGTCGGACTCCTCCGGCCTGCCGAGCATCAGCGCCAGGTAGTCCTGGCCGTTGGTCCCCGCGAACACGCCGGTGCGGCTGCCCCGCAGCGAACCCGGTTCGATCCCCGACCGCTCCAGCGCTTCCCATGAGGTCTCCAGCAGCAGCCGCTGCTGGGGGTCCATGGTCGTGGCTTCGCGGGGTGATATGTCGAAGAACGTGGAGTCGAACAGCGACGCGTCGTAGAGGAAGGCTCCCTGGCGGGCGTACGTGGTCCCGGTACCGCCCGCCGGATCGAAGACGCCGTCGAGGTCCCAGCCCCGGTCGGCCGGGAAGTCCGCGACGGTGTCGCGCCCTTCGGCGAGCAGCCGCCAGAACTCCTCGGGCGTGTCGGCTCCTCCGGGGAAACGGCAACCGATGCCGACGATCGCGACGGGCTCCTGACGGCTCGTCTCGACATCATGAAGACGCTTACGGGTCTGGCGAAGGTCGGCCGTCACCCTTTTCAGGTATTCCCGCAGCTTCTCTTCATTGCTCGCCATCGTGCCCTACTTCCTCGCAGAAACCGTGAATCGCCGGATCCGGGTGGTCAGGAGATCCCGAATTCCTTGTCGATCAGGTCGAACATCTCGTCGTCCGTCGCTCCGTCCAGTTCCACACCCGCGTCCTCCGTCTCCTCGGTGGCGTCGCCGGTCCACATCGCCAGCAGTCCGCGCAGCTTCGTCGTGATCTCCAGATGGGTGTCGCCTCCGACTCCGCCTTCCGCCGCGAGAGCGAGGGCGAGCCGGTCGATCTCGCCGACGACACCGGTCCCCCCTGCCGGGCCGTCGGCGGGGGCGGCCAGTTCGCCGTCCAGGTACGTGGCGACGTCGATCGGTGCGGGGTAGTCGAACACCAGCGTCGCGGGCAGCCGCAGCCCGGTGGCCGCGCCGAGCCGGTTGCGCAGCTCCACGGCGGTCAGCGAGTCGAACCCCGTCTCCCGGAACGCGCGGGCCGCGTCCACGGCGTCGGCCCTGGCGTGCCCCAGAACCACGGCGGTCTGCTCCCGCACCAACTCGACCAAGGCTGTGGACCGTTCGTCCGCGCCCAGTCCCGCCAGCCGCTGGCGCAGGCCGTCGGCATCGGCGCCGGACGCGGCGTCCTCCAGCGCGGCGCCCGCCTCAGGCAGGTCCCCGAGCAGGACGGCCGCCCGGCCCGCGGTGAACGCGGGAGCGAAGCGCGACCAGTCGACCCGCGCCACCACGGCGGCCGGGTCGCCGCCGCCCGCGAGCCGCTCCATCGCCACCAGCGCCAGCTCGGGGTCGAGCCCGGTCAGTCCCCGGCGGCGCAGATACTCCTCGACGCTGCCGTCGGACGCCATGCCGTCCTCCGCCCAAGGGCCCCATGCCACGGAGGTGGCCGGGAGCCCTGCCGCCCTGCGGCGCTCGGCGAGGGTGTCCAAGTAGGCGTTGGCGGCCGCGTAGTTGCCCTGGCCCGGTGAGCCGATGGTGCCCGCGAACGACGAGAACAGCACGAACGCCGACAGCTCCCGGTCGCGGGTCAGCTCGTCGAGGTTTCGCGCGACGACCGCCTTGGCGCGCAGGGCGGCGGCGAAGCGTTCCGGCGTCAGCGCCTCCACGAGACCGTCGTCGAGCACACCCGCCGTGTGCACCACGGCGTCCACCGGGTGTTCGGCGAGCAGCGCCGCGAGCGCGTCCCGGTCCGCCGCGTCGCAGGCGGCCACGGTCACGCGCACGTCCAACGCGGCGAGTTCGTCCCGCAGTTGCGGTGCGCCCGGCGCTTCGAGCCCGCGCCTGCTGATGAGCACCAGGTGCTCGGCGCCCTGCGCGGCGGCCCACCGGGCCACCCGGGCGCCCAGCGCTCCCGTACCGCCGGTGATCAGAACGGTGCCCGACGGGCGCCATGCCGCGCCCAGGACGCCGGAGGCCAGCCGGCCGAGTCGCCGCCCGAACACGCCGGTCGTCCGGATCGCCGCCTGGTCCTCTCCCGAGCGCCCCGTCAGCACGCCGACGAGGCGTGTCACCGCGCGCCGGTCCACGACGCGGGGCAGGTCGACCAGACCGCCCCATCCGTCCGGGTACTCCAGCGCTGCCACCCGGCCCAGTCCCCACACCGCGCCCTGCGCCGGGTCGGGCGCCAGATCGGAACGGTTGACGGAGACCGCACCGCGGGTCAGTGCCCACAGCGGGGCGGCGATGCCGCTGTCGCCCAGCGCCTGGATGAGGACGGCCGTGGCTGCCGGGCCGGTCGGCACACTCTCACCGGTGTCGGTGTCAATGGGGTTCTCGGCGTCGTGGCTCTCGGCGTCGGTACGGGTGTCGGTGCTGGTGGCGTCCTCGGCGTCCCGCTCGGGCAGGGCCAGGAACGACAGGACTCCGGCCGCCTGCTCGTCGCCGGCCGCCGTTGCCAGGAGCCGGGCCAGCGCGGCCCGGTCGGTGCCGGGCTCGCAGACCACCGGCACCGGCTCGGCCCCATTAGCCGCGAGGCCGTCCAGTACGGCCTTGGTCCACGCGTCGTCCCGCAGTCCGGCAGGCAGCACAGCCAGCCAGCGGCCGGGCAGCGCCGTACCGGAGACCGATCCGAGCGGCTTCCAGCTCGTGCCGTACAGCCAGTCGTCCACCCGGGACTGCTCCTGCTGACCGCTCCACCACGAGGACAGCGCCGGCAGCAGCCCGTCCAGCGCATCCTGCGCCACGCCGAGCGAGTCGGCCAGCGCACGGGCGTCACCGCGCTCGACGGCCGTCCAGAACCGCGCGTCCGCGCCCTCGGAGCCGCCCGGGGCCGGCAGGCCGCCCAGCCGGGCCCCCTCCGGCCAGAAGCGCTCGTGCTCGAAGGCGTAGGTCGGCAGATCCACCACGGCCGCCCCGGTCGGGGCGAACACGGCGCGCCAGTCCACCCGCCCGCCGTGCAGATGCAGTTCGGCGGCTGCGGTGAGGAGAGCGGTCGCTTCGGGCCGGTCCTTGCGCAGGGTCGGGGTCAGCAGACGCCCCGAACCCTCGATGCTCCCCTGCGCGAGACCGGTCAGCGTGCCGTCCGCACCCAACTCCACGAACCGCGTGACCTGCTGCCCCTCCAAACACCGCACACCATCGGCGAACCGCACCGGCCGACGCACCTGATCCACCCAATACCCGGCCGACATCAACTCCGCAGCCGACGCCACCTCACCACTCACCGTCGAAACCACCGGCACCCGCGGCTCGGCATACACCACACCCTCAGCAACCCGCCGAAACTCCTCCAACACCGGCTCCATCAACGGCGAATGGAACGCATGACTCACCCGCAACACCGTCGACTTACGGCCCTGAGCACGGAAATGCCCCGCGACCTCCTCCACCGCATCCCGCTCACCCGACACCACCACCGACCGCGGCCCGTTCACCGCAGCAACACCCACCCGATCGCTCAGCAGCGGCAAGGTCTCCTCCTCCGACGCCTCCACCGCCACCATCGCCCCACCCACGGGCAACGCCTGCATCAAACGCCCCCGCGCCACAACCAACCGGCACGCATCCGCCAGCGACCACACACCCGCCACATGCGCAGCCGCGAACTCACCGATGGAATGCCCCATCAACACATCCGGCCGCACACCCCACGACTCCAACAACCGGAACAACGCCACCTCGAGCGCGAACAACGCAGGCTGCGCGAACTCCGTACGATCCAGCCGCTCCGCGTCCTCACCCAAGACCACCTCCCCCAGCGAGAACGGCAGTTCCGCGTCAACCGCGTCAAAGGCCTCGGCGAACGCCGGGAACGCCTCGTACAACTCCCGCCCCATGCCCACGCGCTGCGAACCCTGCCCCGCGAACAGGAAGGCCAGGCGTCGGCCCGAGCGGCCGGGGTCGCCGAGGAGGACGCCGGTGTCGCGCTCCCCCACCGCCACGGCGCGAAGGCCGCGCAGCAGTGCGGGACGGTCCTCGGCCAGGAGCACCGCGCGGTGTTCCATCCAAGGACGGAGGGTGGAGGAGAGTCCCACGTCGCTCAGCCGCAGTTCGGGGTCGGCGTCGAGGCGGGACCACAGCCGTTCGGCCTGGCCGCGCAGGGCGCCTTCGGACGCGGCGGATAGCGCGACCGGAGTGACCGGCAACTCGGGGCCTGCCGTGGCCGGTTCGGGAGTGTCGGCCGCGGGCGCGATGGGGGTGTCCGGAACCTCCTCGATGATGACGTGGGCGTTGGTGCCGCTGATGCCGAAGGACGACACGCCCGCGCGGCGCGGACGGTCATCCGGCCGCGGCCACTCCACGTTCTCCTTGAGCAGGGAGATCTCACCGGCCGACCAGTCGATGAACGGGGACGGCTCCTCGGCGTGGAGGGTGCGCGGCAGCACTCCCTGCCGCATCGCCATCACCATCTTGATCACACCGCCGACACCCGCCGCAGCCTGCGTATGACCCACATTCGACTTCAACGAGCCCAACCACAACGGCTGTTCACGATCCTGGCCATAGGTGGCCAACAACGCCTGCGCCTCGATCGGGTCACCCAGCGGTGTCCCTGTGCCATGTGCCTCCACCGCATCCACATCCGCGGGCTTCAACCCGGCCCCGGCCAGGGCCTGACGGATGACGCGCTCCTGTGAGGGGCCGTTCGGCGCCGTCAGACCGTTCGACGCACCGTCCTGATTCACCGCCGACCCGGCCACCACCGCCAGCACCCGATGCCCGTTGCGGCGCGCGTCCGACAGGCGCTCCAGCACCAGCATGCCGATGCCCTCGGCCCAGGCCGTGCCGTCGGCCCCGGCTCCGAAGGACCTGCAGCGCCCGTCCGCGGAAAGGCCGCGCTGATGGCTGAAGTCGACGAAGGTGTCCGGGGTGGACATCACCATGACGCCACCGGTGAGCGCCAGATCGCACTCCCCCGCCCGCAGCGACTGCGCGGCCACGTGCAGGGTGACCAGGGAGGAGGAGCAGGCGGTGTCGACCGTCATCGCCGGGCCTTCCAGGCCGAAGGTGTAGGCGATCCGGCCGGAGTGGACGCTGCTGGTGTTGCCTGTCAGCAGGTAGCCCTCGGAGTCGTGCGCTCCGGCGCGCAGGCAGGAGTTGTAGTCCTGGCCCATGACACCGGCGAACACCCCGGTGCGGCTGCCCTGCAGCGCAGTCGGGTCGATGCCCGCCCGTTCGAAGACCTCCCAGGACACCTCCAGGAGCAACCGCTGCTGTGGGTCCATCGCCAGCGCTTCACGCGGCGAGATCCCGAACAGCCCGGCGTCGAACGATGCCGCGTCGTACAGGAACCCGCCCTGGCGGACGTAGGTCTTGCCGAGTCGGCCGGGCTCGGGGTCGTACAACGCCTCCATGTCCCAGCCGCGGTCGGCGGGGAAGTCGCCTATGCCGTCCCCGCCCTCGCTGACCAGCCGCCAGAGGTCTTCGGGCGACTCGACGCCGCCGGGGAACCGGCAGGCCATGCCCACGATGACCACCGGGTCGTCGTCCACGCCCTTCCAGGCGGGCAGCGCCAGGCCGTGCGGGTCGGCGGCATCGCCGACGAGTCCGGTCAGCAGGTGCCGGGCGAGCGCGGTGGGCGACGGGTGGTCGAAGACCAGCGTGGCCGGCAGCCGCATCCCGGTGGCCGCGTTGACGCGGTTGCGCAGTTCCACCGAGGTCAGCGAGTCGAACCCGAGCGTCTTGAACGCCTGGTCGGCCTCGACGTCTCCGGCCGAGGCGTGGCCGAGAACCTGGGCCACGAGGCCGGCGACCAGGTCCAGCAGGAACGGTTCCCGCTCGGCGTCCGGGAGGGCGAGCAGACGGGCCCGCAGCTCGTCGCCGCCTCCACCGTGCCCTCCGCTGTGTGCGACACGCCGGGCCGGGCCGCGCACCACACCGCGCAGCAACGCGGGCAGCTCGGGAAGTTCACGCAGTGCCCCGAGATCGAGATCGACCGGCAGGAGGAGGGGCGGTTCTGCATACCGCAGTACGGCGTCGAGAACGGCGAGGCCACGGTCGACGGCGAGCGGCCGTACGCCGCCGCGCGCCATACGGCGCAGATCGCTCTCGGCGAGGTCGCCGGTCATGCCGGCGCCGGTCGCCCATGGGCCCCAGGCGAGGGAGACGGCGGGCAGGCCGAGGGACCGGCGGCGCAGGGCGACGGCGTCCAGATAAGCGTTGGCCGCCGCGTAGTTGGCCTGCCCGGCGCCGCCGAACGTGCCGGAGACCGAGGAGAACAGCACGAACGCGGCCAGGTCCAGATCGCGCGTGAGCGCGTCGAGATGATCGGCCGCGTCCACCTTGGGCCGCAGCACCGTACGCAGACGCTCCTCGGTCAGCGACGCCACCACACCGTCGTCGACCACGCCCGCCGTGTGGACGACTCCCGTCAGCGGCCGGTCGGCCGGAATCGCCGCCAGCAGGGCCTGCACCGCGGGCCGGTCGGCCACATCGCAGGCCGCGACGGTCACGTCGGCGCCCAGGCCGGTGAGTTCGGCGGTGAGTTCCGCCGCGCCCGGGGCGTCCGGTCCGCGACGACCGGCCAGGACGAGATGACGTACGCCGTGCTCGGTGACCAGGTGACGGGCGACGAGCGCGCCGAGTCCGCCGGTGCCGCCGGTGACGAGGACGGTACCGTCCTCGATCCGCACCGGGGGCGGCGCGCCATGCACGTCGGCGTCGGTGTCGGCGTGCGTGTCGGTGTCGGCGCCCGTGTCGGCGTGCATGTCGATGTCGGCGTCCGTGCCGGCGTCCGTGTCGGGATCGGGAGTCCGGTCGCCTTCGTCGGACCTTGCGATGGCCGTGCCCGCATCGGACGAGGGGGCGGAATCGGCCGGCGAACCGGCGATGGAGCCGTCCAAGGCCACCGGCGCGAGCCGGGGGACGAGCACCGTGGCTCCGCGGACCGCGAGTTCGGTCTCGGCGGCGGCGGTGTCCGGCCCAGCGAGCAGAGCGACCAGGGCGTCCCAGGCGTCCGGAGTGCCGTCCGTGTCGGCCAGCACGAAACGGCCGGGGTTCTCGGTCCGGGCCGAGCGCACCAGACCCCACAGGGCGGCAGCCGCGGGATCCGGCTCCTCTTCCGGCGTCACCGCCACCGCGCCCCGCGTCACGACGACCAGCCGTGCGTCCGAGAACTCCGCGGCCGCCAGCCAGTCCTGGACGAAAGCCAGTCCGGCAGCGGTGACGGCGTGCGCCGCGGCGGCCGACGCGGCGTGCGGCGCGTTCGGGGAGTGGCTCCAGGGGAGCAGCACGGTCTCGGGGGCGGCGTCGCCGTCGTGGACGGCCCGGGTCAGCTCGGACCAGGTGCGGCGGGGTACGGCAGCCGGTCCGGCGGTGGTGAATGCGGCACCGGGGACCTCACCGTCGAGCGGCGCTGCGGCGTCGTACGAGGTCACGCCGTCATACGAGGTCACCTCGTCGTGCGCGGTCACGTCGTCGTACGAGGTCGAGTGATCCGTCAGGACGACGACCCGGCTGTCCGCCCGCGAGGCCTCACCGTCGGGGGCCGCGGCGTCCGGAGCCCGTTCCGCGGCGGCGGATTTCGGCGGGGCCGAGGGCAGCAGCGTCGTCCAGTCGATCCGGTACGTCCCGGAAGGAGCGGCCGCTGCCGCGCCCGCCGCCAGTTCGGACGGCACCTCGCGCAGCGCCAGCGACTCGACGGAAGCCACGGCGCCGCCGGCGGGATCGGCCAGGTGCAGGGCCACCGCGTCGGCTCCCGCCGGTGCCACCCGCACCCGCAGGGCGCGTGCCCCCGACGCGTACAGCGCCAGCCCGTTCCAGGAGAACGGCACCCTCCCTGCGCCCTCTTCTCCCAGCGGGCCGAAGAGGACCGCGTGCAGGGCGGAGTCCAGCAGGGCGGGGTGCAGCCCGAACCGGCCGGCGAGCCCTTCCTGCTCCTCGGGCAGCACCACCTCGGCGAACACCTCGTCGCCACGCCGCCATGCCGCGCGCAGCCCCTGGAACACCGGCCCGTACGCCAGCCCTGCGGTCGCGAACCGGTCGTACACGTCGGCGACGGAGCAGGGCTCGGCGTCCTTCGGGGGCCATTCCGCCGGGACGGACGTCGTGCCGCCGGGCGTGTCCGTCGCCTCGTCCGGTGTCAGCAGGCCGCTCGCGTGCAGCGCCCACGGCGTGTCGTCCGAGGCGTCCTCCGCGCGTGAGTGCACCTCCACGGTGCGGCGTCCGGAGTCGTCGGCGACGCCCACGGTGACCTGTACGCGGACCGTGCCCAGCTCCGGCACGATGAGCGGGACCGCCATCGTCAAGTCCTCGACCCTGCCGCAACCCACCTCGTCGCCGGCGCGCAGCG
Organism: Streptomyces sp. NPDC047108; assembly: GCF_040643575.1. Taxonomy (NCBI): domain Bacteria; kingdom Bacillati; phylum Actinomycetota; class Actinomycetes; order Kitasatosporales; family Streptomycetaceae; genus Streptomyces; species Streptomyces sp. NPDC047108. The sequence goes on along the minus strand of NZ_JBEYUP010000038.1, from coordinate 5,740 downwards.
CCAGCTCGGCGTAGCCCGTGCCGGGGAAGACCGCCGCGCCCAGTACGTTGTGATCCGCCAGCCAGGGGTGCGAACGCAGCGAGAGTCGTCCGGTCAACACCGTTCCGCCGCCCGCGAGTTGGACGGCCGCTCCGAGCAGCGGATGCTCGGCCGCACCGAGCCCTGCGGCGGCCAGGTCGCCGGGCCGCTGGGACGCGAGTGGCCAGTACCGCTTCCGCTGGAAGGCGTACGTCGGCAGCTCGACGGCGCGTGCGCCGCTCCCGGCGAAGACGGCGCGCCAGTCGACGTCCACGCCCCGGGTGAACAGCCCGGCGACCGCGCCGAGAAGCGACGGTGACTCGGGCCGGTGCTTGCGGAGAGCCGGTACGAGTACCGCTTCCTGGGAGTCGTCCAGGACCGCCTGGGTGAGGGCGGTGAGGGTGCCGTCGGGGCCGAGTTCGAGACAGCGGCCGACACCCATGCCCGCGAGCGTGCGCACGGCATCGCCGTAGCGGACGGTCCGGCGGACGTGCCGCACCCAGTACTCCGGCGACATCAACTCATCGGCGCTCGCGACCTCTCCGGTCACCGTGGAGACGAGGGCCAGTGCCGGGCGCTCGTACGTCAGGGTCTCCGCCACCTTGCGGAAGTCGGCCAGCATCGGCTCCATCAGCGGAGAGTGGAAGGCGTGGCTGACACGGAGGGCCGTCGTCCTGCGGTCCTCGGCGCGGAAGTGGGCGGCTGTCTCGTCGACGGTGCTCGACACGCCGGCGATGACCACGGAGTGCGGTCCGTTGACGGCCGCGATGCCGAGCTGGGCCTCGCGCCCCTCCAGCAGCGGAAGTACCTCCTCCTCGGACGCCTGGAGCGAGACCATCGCGCCGCCCTCGGGCAACTCCTGCATCAACCGGCCCCGGGCCACGACGAGGCGGCACGCGTCGGCCAGCGACCACACGCCGGCGACGTGCGCGGCGGCGATCTCACCGATGGAGTGACCGGCGAGCACATCGGGCCGAACGCCCCACGACTCCAGCAGCCGGAACAGCGCCACCTCGAGCGCGAACAACGCAGGCTGCGCGAACTCCGTACGATTCAGCCGCTCCGCGTCCTCGCCGAAGACCACCTCCCGCAGCGAGAACGGCAGTTCCGCGTCCACCGCGTCGAACGCCTCGGCGAAGACCGAGTAGGTCTCGTACAACTCCCGTCCCATGCCCAGCCGTTGCGCACCTTGACCGGCGAAGAGCAGGGCGGTTCGTCCGGCGCGCGTCTCCGCTTTCTGGACCATCCCGGGCGCGTCCGCCCCCTCTGCGAGCGCGCGGAGGCCCTGGAGCAGTTCGGCCCGATCGGCGGCGAGCAGCACGGCGCGGTGTTCCAGTACGGCCCGTGTCGTCACGGACGCCAGGCCCACGTCGGCCACCGGGACGCCGTCGCCGGACGTGCCCTCGAGCCAGTCCAGCAGGCGCCCGGCCTGATCGCGAACGGCCGGATCGCCGACACCCGACACCACGACGGGTACGAGGACGGGCCGCGACGGCGTGTCGTCTTCCGGTCCCGAGTGATCCGTCGGCGTGTCGGGGGCCTGTTGGAGGATGACGTGGGCGTTGGTGCCGCTGATCCCGAAGGACGACACGCCCGCGCGGCGCGGACGGTCATCCGGCCGCGGCCACTCCACGTTCTCCTTGAGCAGGGATATCTCACCGGCCGACCAGTCCACGTGCGAGGACGGCTCCTCAGCGTGGAGGGTGCGCGGCAGGATCCCCTGCCGCATGGCCATCACCATCTTGATCACACCGCCGACACCCGCAGCAGCCTGCGTATGACCGACGTTCGACTTCAACGACCCCAACCACAACGGCTGTTCACGATCCTGGCCATAGGTGGCCAACAACGCCTGCGCCTCGATCGGATCACCCAGCGGCGTACCCGTACCGTGCGCCTCCACCGCATCCACATCCGCAGGCTTGAGCCCGGCACCGGCCAGGGCCTGGCGGATCACCCGCTGCTGCGACGGACCGTTCGGCGCCGTCAGACCGTTCGACGCACCGTCCTGATTCACCGCCGACCCGGCCACCACCGCCAGCACCCGATGCCCGTTACGGCGCGCATCGGAAAGCCGCTCCACCAGCAGCAGACCCACACCCTCGGCCCACGCCGTACCGTCCGCACCGTCCGAGAACGCCTTGCACCGACCGTCCGACGCAAGACCCCGCTGCCGCGAGAACTCCACGAACATCTCCGGACCCGCCATGACCGTCACACCACCGGCCAACGCCAGATCACACTCACCCGCCCGCAACGCCTGCGCAGCCAGATGCAACGCCACCAACGACGACGAACACGCCGTGTCCACCGTCACCGCAGGACCCTCGAAACCGAACGTGTACGCAATACGACCCGACGCCACACTGCCCGTCGAACCGGTCAGCAGGTAGCCGTCCGAGTCGTGTTCGCCGGCCCGCATGCATGAGCCGTAGTCCTGTGTGATCGCGCCGGCGAAGACGCCGGTGCGGCTTCCGCGCAGGACTGACGGATCGATGCCCGCCCGCTCGAAGACCTCCCACGACGTCTCCAGCAGCAACCGCTGCTGCGGATCCATCGCCAACGCCTCACGCGGCGAGATCCCGAACAACCCCGCGTCGAACAACGCGGCTTCGTGAAGAAAGCCGCCCTCACGCACGTAAGTACGGCCGATCCGCCCCGGCTCAGGGTCATAGAGACCGTCCAGGTCCCAGCCGCGGTCGGTCGGGAAGCCACCGATCGCATCGCTCCCCTCACTGACCAGCCGCCACAGATCCTCAGGCGACTCGACACCACCCGGGAAACGGCACGCCATCCCCACGATCACCACCGGATCATCGCCCGCACTCACCACGGCGGGCAGAGCGGGCGCGGAGGAACCGGCCTCCTCCCCGTCGGACAGCTCCGCCAGCAGATGACGGGCCAGCACCGCGGGGGTGGGGCAGTCGAAGACCAGAGTCGCCGGGAGACGCATGCCGGTGGCGGCATTCATACGGTTGCGCAGCTCGACCGAAGTGAGCGAGTCAAAGCCGAGTGCCTTGAACGCCTGGTCCGCCTCCACATCGGTGGCGGACGTGTAGCCCAGGACGGATGCGACCTGTCCGCAGACGAGATCCAGCAGGAACTTCTCACGCCCGGCCGTGGGAAGCCCTCGGACGCGTTGGCGGAGTTCGGTCGCACCACCGGCCGACACCTGCGCCTCGACGGCCCGGCGCGCGGGGGCGCGAACGAGCGCGCGCAGCAGGCCGGGGACCTCGTGCCCACGCTTGCGGAGGGCGGCGATGTCGAGGTTGATCGGCAGAACGGCCGCTCGCTCCAGCGCCGAACCGATCTCCAGCGCGCCGTCGAACAGTTCCAGTCCTCGTTCCGGATCGAGCGGCTGCATGCCCTCGCGCGCCATGCGCCGCAGGTCCGCTTCGTTCAGGTCTGCGGTCATGCCGGCGCCGGGCGCCCATGGGCCCCAGGCAAGAGAGGTGGCGGGCAGGCCTGAGGAACGGCGGCTCGCGGCGAAGGCGTCCAGGAAGGCGTTGGCAGCCGCGTAGTTCGCCTGCCCCGCACTACCGAACGTCCCCGCGACGGAGGAGAAGACGACGAACGCCGACAGGTCGGCGCCACGCGTCAGCTCATGCAGATGCACCGCCGCGTCCGCCTTCGGCCCCATCACCCGGGACATGCGCTCCGGGGTCAGGGACGCCACCACGCCGTCGTCCAGAACACCGGCCGTGTGCACCACGGCCGTCAGCGGATGCTCACCCGGCACCGCGGCGAGTACGTCCGCCAGCGCCGCACGATCCGTGACATCCACGGCCGACACTTCTACACTCGCTCCTACGTCGGCCAGTTCGGCGACGAGTTCGTCCGCGCCCGGCGCCTCCGCACCGCGACGGCTGGCCAACACCAGGTGGCGTACGCCGTGTTCGGTGACGAGGTGCCGGGCCACGAGCGCGCCCAGGCCACCCGTGCCACCGGTGATCAGCACCGTGCCGTCCGGATCCAGCGGCGCCGGGACCGTGAGAACAACCTTGCCCACGTGCCGCGCCTGGGAGAGGTACCGGAACGCCTCCGGAGCGCGCCGTACGTCCCAGCACGTGACCGGATGAGGCCGCAGAACTCCCGCCTCGAACAGCGTGACCAGCTCGGCCAGCATCTGCCCGATCCGCTCCGGCTCCACGTCCATCAGGTCGAACGCCTGATACCTCACGCCTGAGTGCTCGGCAGCAACCGCGTCGGGGTCCCGGACATCGGTCTTGCCCATCTCCAGGAACCGGCCACCCCGCGGAAGCAGCCGCAACGACGCATCCACGAACTCCCCCGCGAGGGAGTCCAGCACCACATCCACACCACGACCACCGGTCGCAGCAAGGAACGCCGCCTCGAAGTCCGTGTCCCGCGACGAAGCGATATGCGCGTCATCCAAACCGAGGCCGCGCAGCGTGTCCCACTTCCCCACGCTCGCCGTACCGAACACCTCAGCACCCAGATGACGCGCCAACTGCGTCGCGGCCATACCCACACCACCGGCAGCCGCATGCACCAGCACCGACTCTCCCGACCGCACACCCGCCAATTCGGTGAGAGCGTGATACGCCGTCAGAAACACAATCGGCACCGACGCAGCCTCCGCGAACGACCACCCCGACGGAACCCGCACCACCGTCCGCGCATCCGCCACCGCAACCGGACCGAACGCACCCGAGAACATCCCGAACACCCGGTCACCCACAGCCAAATCCGCCACACCCGGACCGACCTCGGTCACCACACCCGAGCCCTCAAGACCGAAGTCCCTCGCATCACCGGGATACATCCCGAGCGCATTCAACACATCACGGAAATTGACACCCGCCGCCCGCACCCCGACACGCACCTGCCCCGGCGCCAACTCCGCGTCGGCTTCGGGGAAAGGAGCCAGCCCCAGCCCCTCCAACGTCCCCTTCTCACGAATGTCCAGCCGCCACGACGAACCCGCCGACTCCCCCACAGGCACAGCCAGTTCACCGGCCGAAGAGCACCGACCGAGCCGCGGAACGAAGGCGACACCACCCCGTACAGCACACTCCGCCTCACCCGAGGCGAGCACCCCCGCGACAACCGACCACGACTCCACCCCACCATCCACATCCACCAGCACGAACCGCCCCGGATGCTCCACCCCAGCCGCCCGCACCAGACCCCACACCGCAGCCAACGCCGGGTCGCAGGTCGGCCCGTCGGGCGTCACCGCGCCTTCGGTGACGATCACCAGGCGTGCGCCCTCGAACCGCTCCTCCGCAAGCCATGTCTGGATCAGATCGAGAGTCCGCGTGGTCACCGCATGGGCGGCCTCGGCGGGGTCGCCGTCCGTGGCTTCGACGCGTACGAGTACGTCGGACGGGACCGTCTCCCCCGGTCCCGGGAGGGCTGTGGCGGCCGCCACCAGATCCGGGCCCCCACTCGCGCCCGCGCCCGCACTCGCACCCGCACTCACGGGAAGCTTCGCCCAGTCGGTCTGGAAGAGGTGGTCGCGTCGGCGGCCGTCGCCACCCACCAGATCACCGGCAGCCTCCCGCAGCACCAGCGACTCCACCGAAGCCACCGGACCACCCACCGGATCCGCCAACTCCAACGCCACCGCATCCGCACCCACCGGCACCAACCGCACACGCAAACCACGCGCACCCGACGCCCACAACGACACCCCACCAAAGGAGAACGGCAACCGCCCACGCCCCTCCCCCACCACAGAGAACATCACCGCATGCAA
>NZ_JBEYUP010000037.1:0-15692 GCF_040643575.1 Streptomyces sp. NPDC047108 | reverse complement strand
ATCAGCGTCTCCAACGGCGCCTCCCGGACCCGGTGACACCACCCCCCAGGTCATCCGTTCGACAGGGGGAACAGTCATGCCGGGCCCGGAGGCCAGCGGTCCTCTTGCAGGACCGCGGAAAACATAACGGGGGCCGGCGCGGCTCGGAGCAGCCGACTCCCCGACGAGCGATGTCGCCTGTGGCCGACGGAAGCCGCACCGCAGGTGGTTCGACGAGGCCGCAGCCGGGCGGGGTGGAGGCCGCGCGGGCGGCCCCGGGTGCGCAGGCGCGCACGTACGGGTCCGGCCCGCCGAGTTGAACGCTCCCCCGCGGGCCGCGGGCCGCGGGCCGCCGGCGACGCCGGCGCGTCCGCCACGGGCGTTCCCGCGTGCCCGAGCGGTCGGCGCCCGATCACGGCGTCGGACCGAACGTCGACGGACCGGCCGTACTCGGGCGGACGTGCGTGTCGGCCAACGGCCTTGACGGCCGCCGTCGCGCCCATGACCGGCCATCCCCCCCGTGGCCGACAGACGTAGCCAGCCGGACGCACGTACCCCATGGACAGTGGCACCGTACCCATGGGCTGACGCACGTACCCCATGGGGCGGATACGCGCCCCATGAGCGCCGGAACCGCCTGCCGCGGATGCGGCTCCTACCGCCGCCCCACAGCTCCCGCTACCGCTACCGCGCGTCGCCCGCCAGACGGTCCGCCGCCATACGGTCGGCCGCCGCGCGAGCCGCCTCCAGCAGCTCCTCGGCGTGGGCGCGCGCCAGTTGGGAGTCCTCCTGGCCCGCCAGCATCCGGGACAGCTCGCGGACCCGGTCCTCGCCCTCCATCGCCTTCACACCACTGCGCGTCACCGAGCCGTCGTTGGTCTTCTCGACGACCAGGTGCCGGTCGGCGAACGCCGCGACCTGCGGCAGATGCGTCACGACCACCACTTGAGCGGACTTGGCCAGCCGTGCCAGCCGTCGGCCGACCTCGACCGCCGCCTTGCCGCCCACGCCCGCGTCCACCTCGTCGAAGAGGTAGGTCGGCACCGGGTCGGACCCGGCGAAGACGACCTCCACGGCGAGCATCACCCGCGACAGCTCACCGCCCGACGCCCCCTTGGCGATCGGTCGCGGCTGGGCGCCCGGGTGCGGGGCGAGGAGGAGTTCGACCTCGTCGACGCCCGTCGGGCCGAACCCGACCGTCCGCCCGTCCACCTCGACGCCCTCCGCGGCCTCGGACTGCCGGATGTCGATGGTCACCCGGGCGTGCGGCATGGCCAGTTCGGCGAGTTCGGCGGTGACCGCATCTGCGAACCGCTCCGCCGCCTCCCTCCGGGCGTCCGTCAACGCCTGGGCGAGACCGGAGAGTTCCGAGCGGAGCCCGTCGTGCTCGGCCGTGAGTTCGCCGATCCGGTCGTCGTCGCCGTCGAGTTCGGCGAGGCGGGCGGCGCTCTGCTCGGACCAGGCGAGGACGTGTCCGATGTCCTCCCCGTACTTCCGGGTGAGCTGCGAGAGCGCCGCCCGGCGCTCCTCCACGGCCGCGAGGCGCAGCGGGTCGGCGTCGAGGTCGTCGGCGTAGCCCGCCAGTTCACCGGCCACATCCGAGAGGAGGATGCCGATCTCGCCGAGCCGGTCGGCCAGCGCGGCCAGCGCGGGGTCATGGGTGCGTACGGCCTCCAGGGCGCGGTGCGCACCCCCGACCAGGGTGGTCGCGTCCACGCCCTCCGGGTCCTCCGGGTTGCCCGCGAGCCCCTGGTGTGCGGAGGTTGCGGCCGAGGCGAGGGCTTCGGCGTGGCCGAGCCGCTCGGCCTCCGCGGCGAGTTCGGTGTCCTCGCCGGGCCGGGGTTCGGCGGCCGCGATCTCCTCGAGACCGAACCGCAGCAGGTCCGCCTCCTGCGCCCGCTCGCGGGCGCGCGTGGTCAGTTCGTCCAGCTCGGCGGCGACGGCCCGCAGCCGACGGTACGCCGCCCCGTACTTCTCCAAAGGCGCAGCCACCGCGTCGCCCGCATAGCGGTCGAGGGCCTGCCGCTGCCGAGCCGCCTTCAGGAGCCCCTGCTGGTCGGTCTGGCCGTGTACGGCGACGAGGTCGTCGGCCATCTCGGCGAGAAGCCCCACGGGCACGGACCGGCCGCCCAGATGCGCACGGGACCGTCCTTCGGCGGAGACGGTACGGCTGATGAGGAGCGCACCGTCGTCCAGTTCGGCGCCCGCCTCCTCGGCGCGCACGGCGGCAGCGGCGTCACCGGGGACGGCGATCCGCCCCTCGACGACCGCCGCCTTCGACCCGATCCGTACGAGACCGGGGTCGGCGCGACCGCCGAGGAGCAGGCCGAGGCTGGTGACGACCATGGTCTTGCCGGCGCCGGTCTCACCGGTCACCGCGGTGAAGCCGGGCGACAGCTCCACCACGGCGTCGTCGATGACCCCGAGCGACCGTATGCGCATCTCCTCCAACACGGACACGACCTTACGAGGTTCGGAGGGCACCGCGCGACGCGCTCCCCGAGAGGCCCCCCGCAGGGGTGCCTCTCGCCGCCCGTTCCTCCCGATCGGTCTCTCTCCGGGGCGCCCACCCTGGGGACACCCCCACCCCGGCCCGGGTGATCACTCCACAGCCCTGCCCGCGTTCCCGGCATGACGCTGGGACCACCGGCCGGAGCCGCCGCCCCGAGAGGCGCGGAGGGCCGAACACCCGTAAGGGGCAAGGAGGTTGCGGAGGCGTGGTGGCGTCAGTCGTACGGGCGTCGACGCGTGCGCAACGGCGTACGACCGGCGGGACGACGGGCGCCGTGCGGTCCGCCGCGACCGTTCCGTGCACCGCGGCGACGATGCCGTGGGTCACCGCGATCGCACAGGCTGCCACCGGATCTCCGCCGGGGGGATCCTTGCCGACGCGGTGGACTCATGGACGCGACGACGACAGCTCTGCCGACCGGTTCGGTGGCTTTGTCGCCTTTCTCGGTCGACTTGACGCTTTCGTGATCGTCTCGACCCGAAACCCGCTCCCGTCCCTCGCGGGTCTCCGGCACGGCGGACGGGGCTCCGCCCGGGCACACCGCCCGCGCGTCGGTCCAGGGCGTCCGGCATACGGACGGCTACGGCGACCCGGCCGCCCTCGAGCGCCGCCGTCCGGGCCGTTACGAGACCACGCGCGCGAGCTGTTTCAGGGGCACGCCCCCCGCTCCGGTCCGCTCCGCCCCGACGGCAGTGCGGAGTTCGCGCCCGGGGAGGGCGCCGACCACGACTGCGCGACAGTGCGCCCGACCCCCGAGCCGCACCGCCCTCTCCGCCTCACGGGCAGCGTGGGCGAACGGATCCTCCACCGCGTCCACCGCGTTCCGCGCGCGTGCGCACACCGGACGACAACCCGCGGGCGGTCTTCGACGTCTTCTGGCGGACATGCGCCGAGAACGATCCCCTCTTCGCGCCCAAGGGCATCGACTGGAACGCCGTCCGCGACCGCTACCGCCCCACGTCACCGCCAGGACCACCGACGATCAACTGTTCGCGATCCTGCGGGACATGATCAAGACCCTGCACGACAGCCACACTGCCCTGATCGCGGGGACCGGCGGTACGCGGGGCACCGGCAGGACACCGAGCCGCCCACGCACGAATCGATCGCACGTATCGACAAAGCGACCGCGGACAGCGTCGGCGTCGAGCAGCGCCGATGGGCACTGTCGTACGCCGATCCGTCCGGGAACATCGGCTACCTCCGCATCACCCGCTCCCTGGACTTCACCGAAAAGGGCGACCGAACTCGACACGGCCCTCGACGCCGTCCTCGCCCGGAAGCGCACCGACGGACCGGACCGGTTGCGCGGGCTCGTCGTCGATCTGCGCTTCAACGGCGGCGCCTCAGACCGGCTGACCGACCTGCGTACACCGCGTACACCCAGCACGCCCGCGACGACCCGAACCGATCCGCGGGAGCTCACCCCTGGTCGGCGGGTTCCGGGTCCGGCGCATCGGGGGGACAGGGGGCCGGTGACGGCCGGTGACCGGCGGGGTCACAACAGGACCTGCCCGACTCCCGGCCGTCCCCCGAGCACCCGTTGCGAAAATACTTGCCTCAAGTCAAGCATTCTGAAAACACCCCCCGGAGACCTCCCGGACACACCAACCACCCCTGCCGCAACCATGCGACAGCCGCCCCCGGAGACCTCCCGGACACACGAACCACCCCTGCCGCAACCGTGCGACGGCCGTCCCCGGACACCCAGCTCAGCCGACCTCCGCCCCGCCCCCAATGCTCGAAAACCACCCACCGGCCGGCACCCGGCCACACCCCCCAGACCCCCATACCCCCAGACCCCCAGGCCCCAAGACCCCAGGCCCCCAGGCCCTCATGGGCCGTGCACCCGGCCCGCGCCCGCACGGATCGGAGAGAACACCTCGGGGCGGCCATCTCCGACACTCTCGACCGCTCGCTGCCGAACGGCTGGTCCTTCCTGCTGCCGAACGGCTGGTCCTTTTCTGCTGCCGAACGAGGAGTTCCGTACGCCGGACGGCACGACGGTTCGACGGCGCGACGGCACGACGGCACGACGGCACGACGGCACGACGGCACGACGGCACGACGGCACGACGGTTCGACGGTTCGACGGTTCGACGGTTCGACGGCGCGAGCATCCCGCCGGACGTCCGCACGCCGGTGATCACGAACGAGGAGTTCGCGGCGCACCCCACTCCGCCCTCACTCGCGCCCGCGCGTTGCTCGGCGGCAGGAGCTGACACCCCGCCCTGTTCAGCGGGCCGGAGCGAGCCCCGCGCGCCGGCCGTGGCCGGACCTGGCACCGCGCGCCGGCCGTGGCCGGAGCGGGCCCCGCGCGCCGGGAAAGCCCGGGCGGCTACTGCGGTGCGCCGCGCCAACCCGCCACCGGCAGTGCGAACTTGGCGACCAGCCGGTCCGTGAACGACGCGTGGTGCAGACGCGCGAGCCGTACGGGCACGGCGCCGCGGCGCACCTCCACCCGCGCGCCCGCGGGCAGTTCGACGGTCCGCCGCCCGTCGCACCACAGCACGCCGTGCGGCGTCTGCGGCTGCACCTCGACGGCGAGCACCGAGTCCGGCGCGGTCACCAGGGGCTTGGCGAAGAGGGCGTGGGCGCTGATCGGCACCATCAGCAGCGCCTCGACCTCCGGCCAGACGACGGGACCGCCGGCCGAGAAGGCGTATGCCGTGGAGCCCGTCGGCGTCGCGCAGACCACGCCGTCGCCACCGAAGCGCGAGACCGGCCGCCCGTCCACCTCGATGACGACCTCCAGCAGCCGCTCGCGCGCGGCCTTCTCCACCGACGCCTCGTTGAGCGCCCAGTCGCGGTGCACGATCTGCCCGTTGGTGCGCACCAGCACGTCGATGGTCATGCGCTCCTCGACCTCGTACGAGCGCGTGACGACCCGGTCGACGACCTTGTCCAGGTCGTCGCGCTCGGCCTCGGCGAGGAAGCCGACACGGCCGAGGTTGACGCCGAGCATCGGCACACCGGAGCTGCGCGCCAGCTCCGCGCCGCGCAGCAGGGTCCCGTCACCGCCCAGCACCACCAGCAGTTCACTGCCGTCGAGTGCCTTCTCGGACGGGTCGACCTGCTCGACCTGGGAGGGCAGCGGCAGGTCCGCCGCTTCGGAGGCCAGCACGCGGACACCGATGCCACAGCGCAGCAGGCCCTGCACGACCAGTTCGGCGCTGCGGATCGCCGACGGCCTCCCGGTGTGGGCGAGCAGGAAAACGGTGCGTGCTGATGCGGTCTTCGTCAACGCGGGCCCTCCGCCACTGCTCGTTCGACAGCCGCCGGGTCCAGAGCGGGCGCCCCGGCGCGCAGCCACAGAAAGTACTCGACATTACCGGACGGGCCCGGCAGCGGGCTCGCGGTGACGCCCAGCACCCCGAGGCCGAGCCCGGCCGCCTCCCCCGCCACGGTGCGGACGGCCTCGGCACGCAGTTCGGGACTGCGCACCACACCGCCGCTGCCGAGTCGGTCCTTGCCCACCTCGAACTGCGGTTTGACCATGAGCACGAGATCGGCGTCCGGCTCGGCGCAGCGCACCAGCGCGGGCAGCACGAGACCGAGCGGGATGAACGAAAGGTCCCCCACGATCAGGCCCACCGGCTTTCCCTCGATCTGCTCAAGCGTCAACTCGCGTACGTTCGTACGGTCCTTGACGGTGACGCGTTCATCACTTCGCAGTGTCCATGCGAGCTGGCCGTAGCCGACGTCCACGGCGACGACGTGCTCCACGCCCGCCCGCAGCAGCACATCGGTGAATCCGCCGGTCGACGCGCCCGCGTCGAGGGCCCGCCGGCCCTCCGTCTTCAGGCCGAGGGGGACGAACGCGGCGAGCGCGCCCGCCAGCTTGTGGCCGCCGCGCGAGACGTAGTCCGGGTCGCCGTCGTCCTCCCGCACGACCACGGCCGCGCTGGTCTCCACCTGGGTCGCTGACTTGGTCGCGGTGGTGCCGCCGACGGTCACCCTTCCCGCGGCGATGAGCTGACTCGCGTGCTCCCGCGAACGGGCCAGTTTCCTGCGCACCAGCTCCGCGTCGAGTCGGCGTCGTGCCACGTGCGGTTCATCTCCTGGGGTCGTACGGCCCGGGGGCGGGCGAAGGGCGGGACGGCGAAGGCCCGGAGGGCCCTGGGGGGCGGGGCCCGGACGGAGGGGGCGGCCCCGGGCGGGAGTCGAGGGCGGTCAGCGTGTCGCGCAGACCGCGGTGCACATCCTCGTACACCTCCATGTGGCCGTCCGCAGGGAGGTGGTCGGCGTCGGCCAGCCGCTCGAGCTGGGCGTCCACCTCGGCGTTCCCGGTGGGGGTGCGCGGGACGCCCAGGGGGGCGGGGCCGGTGGCGGCCGCCGCGTCCTCACCGTCCGTACCGGCCGCCTCGTCGTACGCGCTGTCCGCCTCGTCGTACGCGCTGTCCGCCCCGTCGTACGCGCTGTCCGCGTCGGCGGCAGGCGCGTGCTGCGGCTCCGCCGTACGCTCCGGTGTCGCCTCCGGCGCGTCCTGCTGCGGCCACTCCCGGTCCCGGGCCTGCTCCCCGCCGGGCATCGACTCGTTCATGGCCCCGACGCTACCCCGAACCGCCCCGTCATCGGGGAGCGAGGCTCTGGGGTACCGTCGATCACGATGAAGACGATCGAGGAGTGCCGGCTGGCACTCGACCGGCTTTCGGAGAATCTCGCGCAGGCGAACGGTGACCTGCGCAGCGCCACCGCGCTCGACCGCTCGTTGAGCTGCCGTATCACCGATCTGGACATCACCTTCATGGGCCGCCTCGCCGAGAGCCGGATCAAGGACGTGACGACGGTGCCCGGGCCTCCGCCGGAACGTGCGCAGATCCGGCTGGCGATGGCCAGCGACGACCTGGTGGCCATGGTCGACGGCCGGCTCAACTTCGCGAAGGCGTGGGGTACAGGCAGGGTCAAGCTCGAGGCCGGGCTGCGGGACCTGATGCGGCTGCGCTCGCTGCTGTAACCCCGCCGCCGTCCGCCGGAGCGGCACCGGTGCGGCCGGCGACGACCGTACGGCGTACCCGTGCGGCGGGGACGACCAGGGGCGTACCCGTCTCCGGGTCGTCGATGACCTGGCAGCGCATCCCGAAGACCCGCTCGACCAGCTCGGCGGTGACGATCTCCCCCGGCTTCCCCTCCGCCACGATCTCCCCGCCGCGCATCGCGATCAGATGGGTCGCGTAGCGCGCCGCGTGGTTGAGGTCGTGCAGAACGGCGACCAGGGTCCGGCCCTGTTCCTCGTGCAGCTCGGCGCACAGGTCGAGGACGTCGATCTGATGCTGGATGTCGAGGTACGTGGTCGGCTCGTCCAGGAGCAGCAGCGGAGTCTGCTGGGCGATGGCCATCGCGATCCACACCCGCTGCCGCTGCCCTCCGGACAACTCGTCGACATAGCGATCCGCGAGCTCCGCCACACCGGTCGCCGCCATCGATTCGTCGACGATCCGCTCGTCCTGAGACGACCACTGCCGCAGCAGTCCCTGGTGCGGGTACCGGCCCCGGGACACGAGGTCGGCGACCGTGATCCCGTCCGGGGCGATCGAGGACTGCGGCAGCAGCCCGAGGGTGCGGGCGACCTTCTTCGCGGGCAGCGAGCCGATGGCCTGCCCGTCGAGGAGGACGTGGCCCGAGGACGGCTTGAGCATGCGCGACAGGGCGCGCAGGAGGGTCGACTTGCCGCAGGCGTTGGGGCCGACGATGACGGTGAAGGACCGGTCCGGGATCTCGACGGACAGCCCCTCGGCGACGGTGCGCCGGTCGTAGGCGAGGGTGACGGATTCGGCCGCGAGGCGGTTCCGGTTCCGGGAGGTCGTCCGGGCGGTCACGTCGTCTCTCCTGGCGGTGGTGGGGTCGGGCCTGACGGTGCCGGTGCCGGTGGTGGCGCCGGGCGTGGCAGTCGTGGTGCCGGTGCCGGTGGTGGCGCCGCGGGCCGCGGGGATGTCCTGGTCGTCCGGCCGCTTCATATCCGCCCCGCCCTTCGCTCGGTCACCAGAAGCCACAGCAGATAGACACCGCCCAGCACCCCGGTCACGACGCCGACCGGCACCCGGTCCGCCCCGAAGACCCGCTGCGACGTCCAGTCCGCGATGACCAGCAGCGCCCCGCCCATGCAGGCGGCGGGCAGCAGGTTCGGGCCGGGCGAGCGGGTCAGGCGCCGGGCGAGCTGCGGTGCGGTGAGGGCGACGAAGGCGAGCGGACCGGCCGCGGCCGTCGCGACCGCGGTCAGCAGCACGGCCGCGAGCATCAGCAGCAGCCGGGTGCGCTCGACCCGTACCCCCAGCGCGTACGCCGAGTCGTCGCCCATCTCGAGCATGCGCAGCGGGCGCGCCTGGGTGAGCACCAGCGGGACGATGACGGCGCAGACGCTCAGCAGCGGCCAGACCTGGGCCCAGTCGCGGCCGGACAGCGACCCCGTGATCCAGACGATGGCGCGTGCCGCGTCCACGAGGTCGGCCTTGGTGAGCAGATAGCTGTTGAGCCCGGTGAGCATGGCCGACGCGCCGATGCCGACCAGCACGAAGCGGTAGCCGTGCAGGCCCTGCCGCCAGGCCAGCAGGTAGATCGCGAGGCCCGTGACCAGACCGCCTCCGAAGGCGCCGAACGCCACCGCGACCGAACTGCCCTTGAGGAGCACGATCACGGCGAGTGCTCCGGCGGCCGACCCCTGCGCGAGGCCGATGAAGTCCGGACTGCCCAGCGGGTTGCGGGAGATGCTCTGGAAGACGGCACCGGAGAGCCCGAGGGCCACGCCCACGCAGAGCGCGACCAGGACGCGCGGCAGCCGTAGTTCGCGCACGATGAAGTCCTGGGCGGGGGTGCCGCTTCCGGCGAGCGCGCGCAGCACGTCCGGGGGCGCGAGGGGGAAGTCGCCGGTGCCGATGAGGACCACCGCCATCAGCAGGGCGACGGCGGCGAGCAGCAGCCCGACGACCGCCCCGCGGACGTCGAAGCGGACCGAGAACCCGCCGCGGGTGCGCAGCGCTTTCACAGGTGGGCCATCCTTCGCCGGCGGATGAGGTGGATGAAGACGGGGCCGCCCATGAGCGCGGTGACGATGCCGACCTGCAGCTCCGCGGGCCGGGCGACGACGCGGCCGACGACATCGGCGCCGAGGAGCAGAACCGGCGAGAGCACCGCCGCGTACGGGAGGATCCACCGCAGGTCGGGCCCGGTGAGGGCGCGTACGAGGTGCGGGATCATCAGCCCCACGAAGACGATGGGCCCGCAGGCCGCGGTCGCCGCACCGCACAGCAGGGTCAGGGCCACCATGGCGAGCACCCGGGTCCGGGTGAGGTGGGCGCCGAGCGACCGGGCGGTGTCGTCGCCGAGGGCCATCGCGTTGAGCGGGCGCGCCAGCCCGAGCGCGAGGAGGCTGCCGACCACCAGGAACGGCAGCACCTGCCCGACGAGGGACATGTTGGCCGAGGCCAGCGAACCGACCGTCCAGAAGCGCATCTTGTCCAGCGCCGCGGTGTCGAGCAGCATCACGGCGTTGATGTAGCCGTAGAGGGCGGCGGTCATCGCGGTGCCCGCGAGCGCGAGGCGGACCGGCGTAGCGCTGCGGCTGCCCCCGAGCACGTACACGACGGCCGAGACGACCGCCGCCCCGAGGAACGCGAACCAGACATATCCGGTCAGCGAGGTGACGCCGAGAAAGCTGATGGCGGAGACGACGGCGGCCGAGGCACCGGCGTTCACACCGAGAAGTCCCGGGTCGGCGAGGGGATTGCGGGTCAGCGCCTGCATCACCGCGCCGGCCAGGCCGAGACCGGAACCGGCGAGCAGCCCGAGCAGCGTCCGCGGCAGCCGTACGTCCTTGACGACGACGTCGGTGTCGCTGCCGGTGTAGTGGAACAGCCCGTGCCACACCTGGTCGAGGGGTATCGGTTTGGCCCCGACGGCGATGCTGGCGGCCGTGACCACCAGCAGGACTCCGGTCGCGGCGAGCAGCCCGAGGGCGCGCGGGGCGAGGCGCCGGGGCGGGGACGCGGCAGGCTGTATCTCGCCACGTTCGAGGGGACGATCGACCAACATTGACCTTAGGTTAGCCTGACCTCACCAGCTCTGGCGATCGGCCCCCGCCTGCCTTCTGACGCATCCCCGCGTCACGCGCCGACGGCTCCGCCCCACTGCGCCCCCGCCCACGGCATCGCCCCGGCCTCGAATGTCCCGATCTCGCCCCCGCCTCGAACGCCCGGGTTCCGCCGCGGCTTGAACGCCCCGGTGGCCTCAGCGCCTCAGTCCCGCCGTGACCTCAGCGCCTCAGTCCTACCGCGGCCTCAACACCCCAGCCGCGCCACGGCCTTGTCCGTCTCCACGCCGCCCGAGCCGCCGCCCGCCGACGTCCACACCGCGGCGCACAGCGCCCGCAGCCCGTCCCCGGCGTCGCCCCCGCCGTCGAGCACCGCCTCACCGTCCCGTACGGACGCGTTCCAGCCACCGCACACGTACCCCCCGGCCTCCTCCCCGACCTCCGGCTGCCCGGTCAGGAGCCCGCGCAGATCGGCGGCCACGTACGTCGGCCGGTGCTGCGGCGGGGCGGCCAGGAGCTGCGCCGCGTCCGTCACCCCGGTCAGCACGAGCAGCGAGTCCACCCCGCCCACATGCGCGCCCTCGATGTCGGTGTCCAGCCGGTCCCCCACGACCAACGGCCGCTCCGCGCCCGTCCGCAGGATCGTCTCCCGGTGCATCGGCGGCCGCGGCTTGCCCGCAACCTGCGGCTCACCACCGGTGACCAGCCGGACGATCTCGACCGCGGCGCCGTTGCCCGGGGCGATGCCGCGCTCGCTCGGAATCGTCAGATCGGTGTTGGAGGCGAACCAGGGCACGCCGCGCGCCACCGCGTAACTCGCCTCCGCGAAGCGGCCCCACGGCAGCTCGGGCCCGCCGTACCCCTGCACCACGGCGGCCGGATCGTCGTCGGCCGACTCCACCGGCTCCAGGCCGCGTTCCCGCAGTGCGACCCGCAGCCCCTCCCCGCCGATCACCAACACCCGTGCGCCCGCCGGGACCTGGTCCGCGATGAGCCGGGCCACGGCCTGCGCCGAGGTGATGACGTCCGTGGGCTCCGCGGGGACACCGAGATCCGTCAGATGCCCGGCGACCGCCTGCGGCGTACGGGACGCGTTGTTCGTCACGTACGCCAGGTGCATGCCGCCCGCCCGCGCCGA
Source organism: Streptomyces sp. NPDC047108 (assembly GCF_040643575.1). Classification (NCBI taxonomy): domain Bacteria; kingdom Bacillati; phylum Actinomycetota; class Actinomycetes; order Kitasatosporales; family Streptomycetaceae; genus Streptomyces; species Streptomyces sp. NPDC047108. The sequence goes on along the minus strand of NZ_JBEYUP010000037.1, from coordinate 4,037 downwards.
CGCCAGCGCCTCGGACGCGTGCGCGATGGCGCGGCCCCCGGCGTAGACCACGCCGTCCAGGTCGAGCAGCGCCGTGTCGTACGCCTCGCTCAGGGGCCGGCCGCTCGCGTCGGTCCGGGTCCGGATCCTGGCCTGTGGGGTCATCGTCTGTCGCTCCTCGCTCCGCGCTCGTGGCTCTCCCCCGATCATCGCGCATCGCCGCAGGCCGCATAGCATGCCCTAATGACCACTTCTGGGCCCGCCCGCGACGGCGGCGACGGTCTGCGCCTGTCGCCCTTCCGAGGTCTGCGCTATGTCCCGGAGCGCGTCGGGAGCCTCGCCGCCGTGACCTCCCCGCCGTACGACGTCGTCGTCCGGCCGGACGGACTGCGCCACCTCGAGACCGCCGACCCGCACAACATCGTCCGGCTCATCCTCCCCCAGGCCGCCGGCTTCGCCGACCGCCACCGGCAGGCCGCGGAGACCCTGCGCCGTTGGCGGGCCGAAGGCGTCCTCGCGGCCGACCCGGAACCGGCCCTCTACGTCTACGAGCAGTGCAGCGGCGACTTCCTGCAGCGCGGGATCATCGGCTCCCTGCGCCTCAGCACGCCCGAGGAGGGCGTCGTGCTGCCGCACGAGGGCGTCATGCAGGAGATCGTCGAGGACCGCGCGGCGCTCATGCGCGAGACGGCCGCCAACCTGGAGCCGCTGCTGCTGACCTACCGGGGCGACGGCGGCGAGGTGGGCGCGACCGCCGTCATCGAGCGGACCGTTCACCGTACGCCTCTCCTCTCCACGACGACCGAGGACGGCGTGAGCCACAGGCTCTGGGCGGTGACCGACCCGGCCGAACTCTCCGAGGCCACCACGGATCTCGCGGCCCACCAGGCACTCATCGCGGACGGCCACCACCGCTGGGCCACCTATCTGCGGCTGCGCGCCGAGCACGACGTGCCCGGCCCCTGGGACTCCGGCCTGGTCCTGCTCGTCGACACCGTCCGCTACCCGCTGCGCGTCCGCGCGATCCACCGGGTACTGCACCGGCTCCCGGTCGCGGACGCGGTGGCGGCACTCGAAGGCGCCTTCCGCGTGCGGAAGGTGGACGGGCCGCTGCCGCGCGCTCTGGAGGCACTGGCGGAGGCGGTGGAGGGGGACGCCGCGGTGCCCGAGTCCTCGGACGGGCCCGAGTCCTCCGACGTGCCCGAGTCCTCCGACGTGCCCGCGGCAGGCGGGCACAACGCCTTTCTGCTCGCGGGCGACGGCGCATTCCACCTGGTCGACCGCCCGGACCCCGCGCTCCTGGCCCGTACGGTCCCCGTGGACCGCCCGGAGGCCTGGCGCACCCTCGACGCCACGGTGCTCCACTCCACCCTGCTGGAACACATGTGGGAGGTCCCGGACAGCCCCGACCACATCGGCTACATCCACGACGTCGCCGCCGCCGTCGACAAGGCCGAGCGGCACGGCGGGACGGCGGTCCTGATGCACCCGGTGCGCGAGGAGGTCGTCCGTGAACTGGCCCAGCAGGGCGTGACGATGCCGCGCAAGTCGACGTCGTTCGGACCCAAGCCCGCGACAGGACTGGTGCTGCGCAGCCTCGAACTGGGCTGAGGGCTGCGGGCTGCGGGCTGCGGGCTGCGGGCTGCGGGCTGAGAGAACGCCGAGAGGGCGGAACTCCCGGAAATCCTCCGGAAGTTCCGCCCTCTCGTGTCCGTGCCCCGATCAGTCCTGATCGTGCCCGGGCTTCTCGTCACCCTCGGGCCGTGAGGCGCCAGCGGCCTCGGGAGCGGGGTCGGCGGCCGACTCGGACTCGGTGACCGGCTCGGACTCGGGCGAATCAACGGCCCCGGACTCAGGGCGAGTCGCGTCGTCGAGCGGTGGGGCCTCGGCCCGTACGTCCTCCACGGCCTCGTCCACGGCGCTCTCCACCAGGCCCTCGTCAGCATCCTCCTCCGACAGAGCATCCGCCTCAGCCTCCGGCGCCGCCGGCTCGTCCGATGCCTGCACCCCCTCCGGCTCGTCGGTCTCGGCGGCGTCCGGGTCGAGCGCGTCGGTGAACTCCACACCGTCCAGCTCGGCCAGACGGTCCGAGGCGTCCGTGGTCCCGCCCTGATCTGCCTCCAGGGCCTTGGCGAACCACTCGCGCGCCTCGTCCTCGCGGCCCACGGCAAGCAGCGCATCGGCGTAGGCGTACCGCAGTCGCGCGGTCCACGGCTGAACGGCGGTCGACGCCAACTCGGAGCTCTGCAGCGTCACGACGGCGGCTTCGGCCTGGCCCATGTCGCGCCGCGCACCGGCCGCGACGAGCCGCATCTCGACCTGTCCCGCGCGGTCCAGCCGCTGCACCTCCGGCTCACCGGCCATGGCCAGCGCCCGCTCGGGCCGGCCCATACCGCGCTCGCAGTCCGCCATCACCGGCCACAGCTCGGCGGACCCGGTCATGCGACGAGCCGCGCGGAACTCGGCCAGCGCCTCCGCGTACTTGCCGGTCGTGTACGACGCGAAGCCTGCGGCCTCGCGCACGGCAGCCACCCGGGAGGCGAGCCGCAGCGCGACGCGCGAGTACGCGTACGCCCGCTCCGGCTCGTCGTCGAGCAGCCGGGCCACCATGACCAGGTTCCGGGCGACGTCGTCGGCGAGCGTCTTCGGCAGGCTCATCAACTCCTGCCGTACGGCCTTGTCGACCTCAGCACCCGTCACGTCCTCAGGGATCGGCAGGCGCTTGATCGGCTCGCGGTCGCGGTCACCGCGCGAACGGTCGTCGCGGCTCGGGTAACCACCGCGCCCGTCACGTCCATCGCGTCCGTCCCGGCGTCCGAACCCTCGGCCCCGGTCGGACCGCTGCTCGGGCCGGCCGCGGCCCCCACCCTGCCCGTACGGGCGGCGCGGACCACGGTCGTCGGGGCGACGCTCGTCACGTCCACGGTCGTCGCGACCACGGAACCCGCCGCCCCGCTCGTCGTCGCGGCGCGGCCCTCGCGGCGGACGGTCGTCGCGGTCACGCCGGAACCCACCCCGGTCGCGATCGTCATCGCGCCGGAAGCCGCCACGGTCGCGATCGTCGTCACGGCGGGGCCCACGCCCGCGGTCGCGATCGTCGTCACGCCGGGGCCCACGCCCGCGGTCGCGGTCCCGGTCATCGCGGCGGTACGAGGAGCCCCGGTCATCGCGGCCACGGAACCCGCTGCCCCCGCGCTCGTCGTCGCGACGCGGCCTGGACGCAGGACGGTCGTCGCGATCCCGACGGAAGCCACCACGATCTCCGTCGCGGTCGCGGTCGTCACGGCGGTACGAGGAACTGCGGTCGTCGCGGCCACGGAACCCGCCGCCCCGCTCGTCGTCGCGGCGCGGCCCACGCGACGGACGGTCATCGCCCCCGCGGCCGCGGAAACCCCCACGGTCACCACCCCGGTCGCGGTCGTCACGGCGGTCGCGGTCGTCACGGCGGTCGCGGTCGTCACGGCGGTAGGAGGAGCCCCGGTCGTCGCGACCACGGAACCCACCGCCCCGCTCGTCATCACGGCGCGGACCACGCGACGGACGGTCCTCCCGGTCCTGCCGGAAGCCGCCACGATCCCGGTCGTCCCGGTCACGCCGGAACCCACCCCGGTCACGGTCGTCCCGGTCACGCCGGAACCCACCACGGTCGCGATCGTCATCGCGCCGCGGCCCGCGCGGACGGTCGTCGCCTCCGCGGCCGCGGGAACCGCCGCGGTCGCCACCCCGGTCGCGGTCGCCACGCGGCCCCGAACCCCGGAAGTCCCGCCGGTCACCGCCGTCTTGACGCCTCGGCCGGCGCTCGGAACGGCCAGACCCATCCTCGGGCGAATTGGTGGACATCGACGTGACTCCCTGTCTTGCGGTACCGCAGTCATCATTCTCGCGCACCTGACACAGCGATGCGCTCCGGGAAAAACAAAAGGACCCTTGGTCCCAGCAAGTACGCTGGGACCAAGGGTCCTTCAAAGATTGTTCGGCGGCGTCCTACTCTCCCACAGGGTCCCCCCTGCAGTACCATCGGCGCTGAAAGGCTTAGCTTCCGGGTTCGAAATGTAACC
>NZ_JBEYUP010000036.1:0-32818 GCF_040643575.1 Streptomyces sp. NPDC047108 | reverse complement strand
CCCAGGCACTTCTCCGCCTGGCCCGCCAGCGGATCAACGTGCTGTTCGCAATGCTCCGCGACGGCACCTTCTACGAACCCAGAACCCCACGCCTCACTTGACGAAAGACATAGAGGCACCCCCCGGGACCGGGCCGCGCAGGGGCGACACGGCGTGCTGCCCGCCGCCGAAGTCTGCGCGGTCACCGCCCAACTCGGCGCATCAGGCCCGTACGTGCCCGTCTTCGCGAGACGCGTTGCCTGCGCGGCCTGGGCCTCGCACACCCACCCGCCCCGTCGCCTACCGGACTCGTCGTACGCCCCGTCGGCGCCCGGCATCGCACGCTCCCGGCGCCCCGCATCCGGCCCCGACCGGCCTCCGGTCCTCGCGCAGGCCGTCCACCTCCCCTTCCCGCCTGCGGGAATTCCTCAACCCGCCCTCCTGGAAGGGGTGATGAGGAATTAGGGTGACGGGCGATTCACCAGGTGAGGAGAGCAAGACGATGGCGGCGGAGCCGGACGGCGGAATGCGGGGGCGGGCCGCGGCCCTGCTCGCCGCGGCGGGGGCAGCCCGTGCGGCCTACGCCGGGATGCGGCGCAAGGCGCCCGGCGGCACCGAGTTGTGGCAGCGGCGCAACCACACAGGCCGCATGGTCGATCTCCATGCCGGTCCCGCCGTCGCCTTCGGCACCGCGCTGGCCGTCACCACCGCGCCCACCCTCCCCGTCCGCGCACGGGCCGCCGCCGCGCTGGCCGTCCTCGCGGCCGGGGCCTGCGGCGCGTACGACGACATGGCGGGTCGCGGTGACCGGCGCCGCGGGTTCCGCGCCCATCTCGGGGCGCTGCGCGAGGGCGAGATCACCTCGGGCGCCGTCAAGCTGTTCGGGATCGGTGCCACCGGACTTCTGGCGGGGGCCCTGCTCAAGCAGCGGGCCGCCGACCGCGTCCTCGCGGGGGTCGTCGTCGCGGGGAGCGCGCATCTGGCGAACCTCCTCGACGTACGCCCCGGGCGGGCCGCCAAGGCCGTACTCGCCGCCGCCGCACCCGGGTTGCTGCTCGGCGGCGCCGCCGGAGTCCTCGCCGCCGCGCCGGTCGGCGCCGTCGCCGCCGTCCTCTGCGACGACCTCGGCGAACGCACCATGCTCGGCGACACGGGAGCCCATGCCCTGGGTGCCGGGCTCGGTCTGGCGGTCGTGGCCGGTAACGGCCGTACGGGGCTGGTCCTGCACGCGGCCGCCGTCGTCGGTGCCGCGATCGTCGGTGAGGCCGTCGGAACCGGCACCGCCTGGAGGAAGTTCGCGCCCCTCCGCGCATGGGACGCGCTGGGCCGCCGGCCCGAACCCGCCACCGTCTTCTCGCGCGGCGTCACGCCCGTACGGCCCACGGGCGGGCGTGGCCGCTGACCGCCCGCTCGGAAGCCGGTTCGCTCTCCGCGGCCGCCGTCCCCCAGACGTCCTCCCCGCGTCGTCCTCCGCTGATCGTCGTAACCCGGACGGGTGACCGCCCGGGCGCGCGCCCCGCCTCGGCGCGCAGAAACCGCCGGGGATCCCTGCCCGCCCGGGGGCCGGTGCTGGCATGCTGGGGGCGCGCGACGTGCGTCCGCCGTCCCGCACGACACTCCGCCCGCACCGCCTCGCGTTCCACCCGAGTCAGGAGCTCCACCGCGTGAGCAGCACATCGGTCCCGCCGCTGGGGCAGCCGCCCCTGCACGTGGTTCAGGTGCTGGGGCGCGGCAGTTCGGGCAGCGGCGCGCATGTGCGCTCGCTCGCGGCGGGTCTCGTCGCACGCGGCGTACGGGTGACCGTGTGCGCCCCCTACGCGGCTCAACGCGCCTACGCCTTCACCGGTGCCGGAGCCCGTTTCGTCCCCGCAGAAGCGCGTACGGACCCGGCAGCACTCGCCGTACTGCGAGCGGTCTGCGCGGACGCCGACCTCGTGCACGCCCACGGGTCGCGCTCCGCCGTACGGTCCTCACTGGCCCTCGGCTGCGCCCGCACACCCCTCGTCGTCACCTGGCACACCGCGATCCAGGCGGAGGGCGCGCGAGCGCATCTCGTACGCCTGACGGAGCGCCGCGCCGCGCGGGCGGCGACTGTCGTGCTCGGAGCGTGCTCGGAACTCGTCGAGCGCGCCAGGGAACGAGGGGCGCGCGATGCTCGCCTCGCGCCGGTGGCCGTTCCCGAGCCCCGCCGCAGCCCCGCACCCGACAGTACGGACGGGACCGGGGACGACGACGACCGCCGGAGCACCAAGGCGCGGGCCGAACTGGGCGCGGTGGGGCGGCCGTTGCTCCTCACAGTCGGCCGGCTCGAAGCCTGGCAGGGGCACGGCCTCCTCCTCGACGCCGCCCGCGCCTGGCGCCGCCTGGAGCCGCAGCCGCTGCTCGTCCTCGCGGGCGAGGGCCCCGAACGTCCCTGGCTGCAGCGGCGCATCGACCTGGAGGACCTGCCGGTGCGGCTGCTCGGCCGCCATGAGGACATCGCCGCGCTGCTGGGCGCGGCCGACGCCGCCGTGCTGCCGAGCCGGTGGGAGGCGCGGTCCCTGTTCGCGCAGGAGGCGCTGCGCGCCGGGGTTCCACTGGTGGCCACCGCGGTCGGCGGTGTGCCGGAACTGGTGGGCAGGGCGGCCGAACTCGTCCCGTACGGCGATCCCGCGGCGCTCGCCCGTGCCGTCGCGCGGCTGCTCGCCGACCCGGGCCGGAGGGCCGAACTCACCCTGGCGGGGCCGGAACAGGCGTCGGCCTGGCCGACGGAGGACGACACGGTGGCGCAGGTGCTGAGCGTCTACGACGAGTTGAACGCCCGCTGCCGGTCCGCGCCGCGCGGCTGACGACGAGCCCAGGCCACGGCCCCCGGCACCCGTCCGCCCGCCCTCGGCCGTACCCGGGCGCCCCTCGACCGTGCCCGGGCGCGGGGCGCTCGTGACACGTCCGCGGCACTATCCGGGCGCGGGGCGCTCGTGACACGCCGCGTACCCACCTCGGCCCGCCTCCGCCCGGCCCTCGGCTCCCTGCACCGACTGCCCTCCAGCAGCCTTCGGCAGGGCCGTACGGAGCAGGTCCAGCAGCGCCCTCGCCGCCGGGCCCGCGGGCCCGTTCGCGCCCCACGCCAGGGCGATCCGTCCCCGGGGCCGCGGCTCGGTGATGGGCAGGGTGTGCAGGCCCGAGGCCGCCGCCAGATCGGCAGGGAGCTCCGGGACGACGGCCACCCCCAGCCCCCGTGCGGCGAGTTGTGTCAGCAGGGCCGGGGAGGCCGCCTCGAAGGCGATACGCGGCCGGAAGCCCGCCCGCGCGCAGGCGCGGTCGAGTACGCCGCGCAGACCGGTCCCGCGGGGCAGGCTGATCAGCGGTCGGTCGCGCAGTGCCGCCAACGGAACGCTCGTGCAACCCGGTTCGGCCAGGAGCGGGTCACCGGGTGCGACGGCGGCGACCAGCGGCTCGTCGACCACGACCCGAAGCGAGATGCCCGGCAGGGGCTCCTCGTCCACCAACCCGGCCAGAGCGATGTCGAGTTCGCCGCGCTGCACCGCGCGAAGCATCCGCTCCGAGGTGTCCTCGGTCAGCGAGATCTCGACGTGCGGATGGTCGCGGTGGAAGCCCGCCAGGACGGCGGCGATGTCGAACTCATGGGCGGCGGCGCCCGATACGAGGCCGATCCTGACCCGGCCGCGCAGCAGGCCGGTGAACGCGTCCGCCGTCTCCCGTACGCCCTCCACGGCGGCGATCGCGGCCCGCGCGTAGGGCAGAACGGCCTCGCCCACCTCCGTGAGGGTCACCGACCGGCCGGAGCGGTCGAGCAGCGGCTGGCCCACCTCCCGTTCGAGCTGCCGGATCTGGGCGCTCACCCCTGGCTGAGCCAGGTGCAGGCGGGCGGCGGCATGGGTGAAGCCGCCCTCCTCGACGACCGCGACGAAGTACTGCAGTTGGCGAAGCTCCATAACTCGTGATGCTAGGTCGCAGAAGAACCATCTCTTGGACTGATGGCGGTCGCCACCGACACCCTTGTGTCATGGGGAAGACGACGAAGCTGCCCGGAGGGCACCGCGTGGCGGTGCGGGACATCAAGGACGCCATCGCCGCGGAGCGGCGGGAGATGGCGGATCTGCTCGACGACCTGCCGCCGGAGGCTTGGGAGGTGCCGAGCCTGTGCGCCGGGTGGCGGGTGCGTGAGGTCGCGGCCCATATGAGTCTCGGGTTCCGGTACTCGCGCTCCGCCGTCGCCGCCGAACTCCTGCGGGCCCGCGGCAGTCTGCACCGGATGACCGACCGGTGCGCCCGGAAGGACGCGGAACGCCACTCGACGACCCGCCTCGCCTCGTTTCTCCGCGAGAACGCGCATCATGCCTGGACGCCGCCGGTCGGCGGGTTCGTGTCGGCCCTCGGCCACGACGTCGTCCACGGGCTGGACATCACGGTCGCGCTGGACCACGCCCGCAGAGTCCCCGAGGACCGCCTGCGCGTCCTGCTGACCGCCGTCACGCCGCGCACCTGCCGGTTCTTCGGAGCCGACCTCAGCGGCGTCCGGCTGGCCGCCGACGATCTGAACTGGTCCTTCGGCAGCGGCAGTACGGTGTCCGGCGCCGCGCAGGACCTGCTGCTCGCCGCCTACGGCCGCACGCTACCGGCGGGGCGCCTGAGCGGGGACGCGAGCCACCGCTTCGTCGCGGCTCCGGCCACCGGGTGACGCATCGGACCGTGCAGAAGCGATGGTCGTCGCAACCGCCCGCCCCCGTCAGGGGGCGTGACGGCGGGCCTGCAGCGCGAGGTTGAGCGTGAGCACCGCCTGCGGGTCGTCGAGGTCGGTGACCAGGAGCTGCGAGATCCGGGCCAGACGGTCGTAGAGGGTCTGGCGGTTGAGGTGCAGCTCGCGCGCCGTCTCCGCCTTGTTCCCCGCGTGGGCGAGATACGCCTCCAGCGTGGGGAGGAGCGGCGGGCGGGCCGTACGGTCGTGGGCGATCAGCGGGCCGATCGCCCGGTCCACGAAGGCCGCCAGATCGGGGTGGTCGCGCAGGCGCCACAGCAGCAGATCGATGTCCAGGCGGCGCGCGTCGTACCACGGCCTCGGCGGCAGCCCCTGCGCGGCGGTCGCCGCCTCCGCAGCGTGCCGCAGTCCCGGTCCGGCGTTCGCCCAGTCGCCCGCGACGCCGACGACGACCGCCGGCGGCAGGACGCCCGCCCGTTCGAGCCCGGCCCGCTCGACGCCGGCGCGCAGGGCGGCGGCGACCCGGTCGGCCGCGGCGGACCGCTCGGATTCCGAGCGCAGTCCGAGCAGCAGCGGAACCCGCCCCTCCACCGGCCGTACGCCCATGAGCACCGGGAGTCCGACCGTGCTCAGCTCCTCCTGCACGGCCCGTACGAGCACCGCCCAGTCGCCGGGCGGGATGAGTTCGGCGGGCAGCCGCATCACGACCGGCAGCAACAGCCCGCCCGCCGGACGGAATCCGAGGACGCGCGCCTGGTCCGGCGCGTCCTCGGCCGCCGTACGGCCCTCGGCGAGGTCGGTGAGGAAGTCGCCGCGGCCGCGCGCCGCCAGCTCGTCCTCCTGCCGTGCCTGCATCAGGACGACCGCGAGCAGCCCGGCCGTGCGCTCCGCGGCGATCCGGTGGACCTCGGCGAGTGGACGGTCGACGGGGAGTATCACCAGCCGCGCGCGTACGGCACCCGGGCCCGGCCCGCCGCCCGGGATGTCGACCGTGACGCCCCCGGAGGGCAGTTCGGCCGAGCGCCCGGAGCGCTGGCGCCGCAGGCCGTCCCACACCTGAACCGGATCGGCGGCGGAGTCGGGCGACGATCCGCCGGTGGCACCGGCCGCGTACAGCAACTGCCCGTCAGGGGTTTCCAGGAACACCGGGTTGCCCGCGAACTCCGCGAGCAGCCGCAGTACGTCCGGGGCACCGCCGCCGCGCAGCAGCAGCTCCGTGCAGCGCCGGTGGACCTCCTCCGCGCTGCGCAGCATCGCGTAGTGCCCGTTGACGATCTCGGTGTGGATCTCCTCGGTGACGGTCACGAACGGGACCTGGCGGTGCAGTTGGACGAGGGGCAGGTCGCAGGAGCGTGCCGTGTCCACGAGGGCGGCGGGCAGCTCCGTGAAGCGGCCACCCAGCTCGACGACGAGCGCCGCGATGCCGCGCTCGGCGAGCTTGCGGATGAACGTGCGCTGGTCGGCCGGGCGGGTGCCGAGGCCGAGGCCGGTGGTCAGGAGGAGTTCGCCGCCCTTGAGGAGGGAGGCGATGTCGGGCACCTCGCCCGCGTGGACCCAGCGGACGGGCTGATCGAGCCGGTCCTCCGAGGCGACGACCTCGGGGAGGCCGCGACGGAGCGCGGGCAGTTCGAGTGCCCGCCGTACCGTGATCCCGGCCTGAGCGTCCATGACGCGGACGCTACCCCGCGCGCCTGAGCCGCGCACAATCCCACTCGCGGCGGCACGGGAAAGGGCGGAGGACCCGGACGGACCCGACGGCGGGGGAGGGGCGCGGCGGCGCCACGGCCGCTGTGCCGAAGGGCTCCGCCCCGCGCTCACCGCCCCGCGCCTCCGCCGGCGCTCACCGCCCCGCGCTCACCGCCCCGCGTCGCTACGCCGAAGCGCGGATCACCAGCCGGGCCGGGGTGATCACCGGCGCGAGCCGCTCCTCCTCACGCCCCTGTCCGGTCTCACGCCCCTGTCCCGTCTCACGCCCCTGTCCCCTCTCACGCCCCTGTCCGGTCTCCGGCCCCTGCTCCGCCTCCGGCCCCTCAGCCGTCTCCGCCGCCCCCGACGCGGCGCCTGACGACGGCTGCGCCGAAATCGCCCCCGCCGCCTCCTCCGCGGCACCGGACGGCGCCACGCCCAGGCGGCGCAGCAGCAGGGCGGCCATCATGCGCCCCATCTCCTCGACGTCCTGGTGGACGGTGGTGAGCGGCGGCTCGGCCCAGGCCGCGGGCTCCATGTCGTCGTAGCCGACCACGGCCACGTCCTCCGGGACCCGTCGCCCCGCCGCCCGCAGGGCGCGCAGCGCGCCCGTCGCCATGAGGTCGGACCCCGCGAAGACCGCGTCCAGATCGGGCGCGCTGCCCAGGAGTTCGGCCATGGCGCGCTCGCCGCCCTCCGCCGTGAAGTCACCGCGGGCCAGCAGCACGGAGTCGGGCTGTGCGACGCCGAGGGCGTCGCAGTAGCCGTCGAGCCGGTCGGTCGCCGAGGTCTGGTCGAGCGGTCCGGTGATGACGGCGATGCGCTTCCGGCCCTGGGCGAGCAGGTACTCGACGGCCTGGCGGGCCCCGCCGCGGTTGTCGTTGTCGACATAGAGCAGCTGGGGGTCGTGGTCCGCGTCGGCCCAGCCGGGGCGGCCGCCGAAGACGGTCGGCAGTTCGGAGGAGGCGGCCATCGAAGGCAGCGGGTCGTCGCTGTGCAGGGAGAACATCAGTGCGCCGTCGACATGGCCGCCCGAGAGGTAGCGGCCGATCCGCGGATAGTCCCGCGGGTGCTCGACGAGCAGCAGCACGAGCTGGATGTCGCTGGCCGACAGTTCGCGGCTGATGCCGCGGAGCTGCTGGGCGAAGAACGGGTCGGAGAACACGCGCCGCTCGGGCTCGGCGATGACGACCGCCACCGCCCCCGTACGCCGGGTGACCAGACTGCGCGCCGCGCTGTTGGGGACGTAGCCGAGATCGGCCACGGCGCGTTGCACCTTTTCGCGCACCGCGTCACGTACGCCCGCGCTGCCGTTGACCACACGCGACACGGTGGCGCGGGAAACCCCGGCGTGCGCGGCGACGGCTTCCAGCGTGGGGCGAGGTTCGGGCACGGTCAACTCCTTGTTCTTCGCGGAGGCTTGACGCTACCGCCTCTTGTCGGCAATGTGCTGGGTCAGGGACCTGAGAGCGCTCTCTTCACACCATGCTCTCACCATCTCCCACGTCCATCTCCTCCCGTCCCCCCACCACGCAGAGGAGCGAGGAAACATGCCTACCAGCAAGCACCGCGCCGGCGCGCCCCCGCTGAGCCGCCGCAGGGTTCTCGGTCTCGCCGCAGGAGCCGCCGCGGGGATTGGGGCCGGCCTGGCCGCCGGATCGGCCCGCGCCTCGGATGGCCCCGCGCGTACGCCGCGCCCCGCCGCCCGCCCGCGTACGGGCTCACGCGCCGCCGCGGGCCTGCCGCTCACCGTCGCCAACAGGACAGGGGAATTCGCCTCCACATCGATATGGCTCTACATCGTCGGCAACGACGGGCAGCAGCAGGTACGGGTCACGCCCGACGGTGAGCTGAAGCCCGTCGCGCTCTCCGACAACGGGTCCGACGGCTTCACCGACTACGCCATCCCGCTCTCCGGCAGCGGCGACACCACGCTCACGCTCCCGCCCATGTCCGGCCGGATCTATGCCGCGCTCGGCGACAAGCTGAAGTTCAAGGCCGTCGAGGACGGGGACGGCAAGGCCGGGCTCGCCTACCCGGCGGGCTGGGTGGAGGCCGATCCCAACTACCCGGTGCTGCACGACTGCGCGGAGTTCACGTACAACGACCGCGGGATGTTCTGCAACACCACCATGGTCGACATGTTCAGCGTCCCCATGGCCATCCATCTCACCGGAGCCAAGGACCAGACGACCGGTGCCCTCGAGGACGGCGGCCGGGCCCGGATCTTCTCCGACGTCGCCGGCCAGGACGCCTTCTCCCGGCTCGTCGTCGACGACCGCCGCGTGATCGCCCCCGGCCACGGGCTGGACTCCGGACTGTTCGCGGACGACCACTTCGCGTCGTACGTCGACGAGGTGTGGAGCGCGTACGCGTCCAAGGACCTGAAGGTCACCACCAACGCGGGGACCTTCACCGGCCGGGTCAGCGGCGGGAAGCTGTCCTTCACCGGGCCCGGCTCGGTGTCCTTCGACAAGCCGTCGACGCGCGACGTGCTGTTCTGCGACGGCGCGCTGGCCGCCCCCAACGATCCGGTCGTCGGTCCCGTCGCCGCGATCCTGGGCGCCGCCTTCAACCGCACCACGCTGCTCGACCAGGCCGAACAACCGACCACCGACCCCGCGGGCTTCTACGGGACGGACTCGGCGCACCACTACGCCAAGGCGATGCACGCCGCGTCGGAGGACGGCAGGGCGTACGGGTTCGCCTTCGACGACGTGGCGGGCTTCGCCTCGTACATCGAGGACGGCGCCCCGGCGACGATGACGCTCACGCTGACGCCGTTCTGAGCCCGGCCCGGCCCGGTCCCGAATCCGGAGCCGTTCGCCGATGCCGTCGTGGCGGGAGCCGCGGAACCGCTCCCGCCGCGACGGCGGAACGTCACCGTCCCCGGCCGGCTCAGCCCCCGTACGCGCCCGAGGCCGTCAGCCGCAGCGCCGTGTCGATCAGCGGCACGTGGCTGAACGCCTGCGGGAAGTTGCCGACCTGGCGCTGCAGCCGCGGGTCCCACTCCTCCGCGAGCAGCCCCAGGTCGTTCCGCAGGGAGAGCAGCTTCTCGAAGAGCTTCCGGGCCTCGTCGACGCGGCCGATCATGGCCAGGTCGTCCGCGAGCCAGAACGAGCAGGCGAGGAAGGCGCCTTCGTCGCCCTCGAGGCCGTCCACGCCCTTCTCGTCGCCCTGCGTCGGGTAGCGCAGCAGGAAGCCGTCCTCGGTGCCCAGCTCGCGCTGGATCGCCTCGATGGTGCCGATGACGCGCTTGTCGTCGGGCGGCAGGAAGCCCATCTGCGGGATGAGCAGCAGCGAGGCGTCCAGCTCCTTGGAGCCGTAGTACTGCGTGAAGGTGTTGCGCTCCTTGTCGTAACCCTTCTCACACACGGTGCGGTGGATCTCGTCGCGCAGGTCGCGCCACCGCTCCAGCGGACCGTCCACCTCACCGGACTCGATGAGCTTGACCGTGCGGTCCACGGCCACCCAGGCCATGACCTTGGAGTGGACGAAGTGGCGGCGGGGCCCGCGCACCTCCCAGATGCCCTCGTCCGGCTCGTTCCAGTGGTCCTCGAGGTACTTGATCAGCTTGAGCTGGAGCAGCGAGGCGTAGTCGTTGCGCGCCAGACCCGTCATATGGGCCAGGTGCAGGGCCTCGGTGACCTCGCCGTAGACGTCGAGCTGGAGTTGTCCGGCCGCGCCGTTGCCGACCCGGACCGGCCGGGAGTTCTCGTACCCGGGCAGCCAGTGCAGCTCGGTCTCGCCCAGCTCCCGCTCACCCGCGATCCCGTACATGATCTGCAGGTTCTCGGGGTCGCCCGCGACCGCGCGGAGCAGCCACTCGCGCCAGGCGCGGGCCTCCTCGCGGTAGCCGGTGCGCAGCAGCGACGACAGGGTGATCGCGGCGTCGCGGAGCCAGGTGAAGCGGTAGTCCCAGTTGCGGCAGCCGCCGATGTCCTCGGGCAGCGAGGTGGTCGGGGCCGCGACGATGCCGCCGGTCGGCCCGTAGGTCAGCGCCTTGAGCGTGATCAGCGAGCGCACGACCGCGTCCCGGTAGGGACCGTGGTAGGTGCACTGCTCGACCCACTCGCGCCAGAAGTCCTCGGTCGCCTCCAGGGACGCCTCGGGTTCGGGCAGCGGCGGCGGCTCCTTGTGCGAGGGCTGCCAGCTGATGGTGAAGGCGACGCGCTCGCCCGGGGAGATCGTGAAGTCGGAGTACGTCGTCAGGTCCTCGCCGTGGGTCTCGACGGGGCTGTCCAGCCACACCGAGTCCGGCCCCGCGACCGCGACCGTCCGCCCGTCGATCTTGTGCACCCACGGGGTCACCCAGCCGTAGGAGAAGCGCATCTTCAGCGCCGACCGCATCGGCACCCGTCCGCTGACGCCCTCGACGATCCGGATGAGCTGGGGGGCTCCGTCACGCGGCGGCATGAAGTCGATCACCCGCACCGTGCCGCGCGGGGTGTCCCACTCGGACTCCAGCACGAGGGAGTCGCCCTGGTAGCGGCGGCGGTCCGCGGCGGGGGGCTCGGTGCCCTCCTTGTGCGCCGGGCCGAGTCTCCAGAAGCCGTGCTCGTCCGTGCCGAGCAGACCCGCAAAGATCGAATGCGAGTCGAACCGCGGGAGGCACAGCCAGTCGGCCGTGCCGTCCCTGCAGACGAGGGCGGCAGTCTGCATGTCTCCGATGAGAGCGTAATCCTCGATACGCCCGGCCACGTGCATCTCCAGTCGAACGGCTGGGCGCCCCTCAGGGGCGTCTTGCGGTCAGGGGAACTTTGACGAGCTCATGCTTCCGGGGGGTGGGCGGGGGTGGTGCCGTACCGGCTCGCTCGCTGATGTGTCCGAGCAGGATACGACGCGCGGTAGTGATCTGTGCGACCGTCCCGGCAAGCCCCCTGGGCCTGTCGGGTGAGCCGTCTCCGGGGCCCGGTCGGAGGCTCTTCCCGGACGGGAACCACAGGCTCGTTCCGCACCGCGACCCCGGCGCCGACCTGCACCGTAACCCCGGTCCCGGTCCGTGCCCGAACCGCTGTCCCGGTCCAGGCCGGAACCGCTGTCCCGGTCCGCACCGTGACCGCCGTCCCGCCCCGTACGGTACGACGCCCGGTCGGAGTCCTTCCGGGCACCGTTCCCGACATCGCCCGGTCCCGGACGCCGGGGCGGACTGGCCTGAAGCGGTCTCCCGCGGTCGCTGATACCCTGGTAGCCCGTGGACCGGTGGGCCCCACCCCTGGTGAAGGCACCCCCGAACCGCAGCGACGGCATCCCCTCGGAATCACTCCGGACCAGGGTACGGCCGGCCCGCTTTTCACGACGCGACCACGGGAGCCCCCTCTTGGCACTGCCGCCCAAATCCATGACGACCAGGCACCTCTTCGTCACCGGGGGTGTCGCCTCATCGCTCGGCAAGGGGCTCACCGCCTCCAGCCTGGGTGCGCTGCTCAAGGCGCGGGGCCTGCGGGTCACCATGCAGAAACTCGACCCGTACCTCAACGTCGATCCTGGCACGATGAACCCGTTCCAGCACGGTGAGGTCTTCGTCACGAACGACGGCGCCGAGACGGATCTGGACGTCGGACACTACGAGCGCTTCCTCGACGTCGACCTCGACGGTTCGGCGAACGTCACCACCGGGCAGGTCTACTCGACGGTGATCGCCAAGGAGCGGCGCGGCGAGTACCTGGGCGACACCGTGCAGGTCATCCCGCACATCACCAACGAGATCAAGCACCGCATCCGCCGGATGGCGACCGACGACGTGGACGTCGTCATCACGGAGGTCGGCGGCACGGTCGGCGACATCGAGTCGCTGCCCTTCCTCGAGGCCGTGCGGCAGGTCCGGCACGAGGTGGGCCGGGACAACGTCTTCTTCGTGCACGTCTCCCTCCTCCCGTACATCGGCCCGTCCGGCGAGCTGAAGACCAAGCCGACCCAGCACTCGGTGGCGGCGCTGCGCAACATCGGTATCCAGCCGGATGCCATTGTCCTGCGCGCGGACCGGGAAGTTCCCCAGTCCATCAAGCGCAAGATCTCCCTCATGTGTGACGTCGACGAGGCCGCCGTGGTTGCCGCGATCGACGCGAAGTCGATCTACGACATTCCGAAGGTGCTGCACGGCGAGGGCCTGGACGCGTACGTGGTGCGCCGCCTCGACCTGCCCTTCCGCGACGTCGACTGGACGCAGTGGGACGACCTGCTCCGCCGCGTCCACCAGCCCGAGCACGACATCACCCTCGCCCTGGTCGGCAAGTACATCGATCTGCCCGACGCCTATCTGTCGGTCACCGAGGCGCTGCGCGCCGGCGGCTTCGCCAACAACGCCCGCGTCAAGATCAAGTGGGTCACCTCCGACGACTGCCGGACGCCCGCCGGGGCCAAGCAGCAACTGGCCGACGTCGACGCGATCTGCATCCCCGGAGGCTTCGGCGAGCGCGGCGTCGACGGCAAGGTTTCGGCCATCACCTACGCCCGGGAGAACAAGATCCCCCTCCTCGGCCTCTGCCTGGGTCTCCAGTGCATCGTGGTCGAGGCCGCGCGGAACCTCGCCGGCATCACTGACGCCAACTCCACCGAGTTCGAGGCCTCCACCGCCCACCCCGTGATCTCCACCATGGCCGAGCAGCTCGACATCGTCGCGGGTGAGGGCGACATGGGCGGCACGATGCGCCTGGGCATGTACCCGGCCAAGCTCGCCGAGGGCTCCATCGTCCGCGAGGTCTACGGCGACCAGCCGTACGTCGAGGAGCGTCACCGCCACCGGTACGAGGTCAACAACAGCTACCGCGCGGAACTCGAGAAGAACGGCCTCGTCTTCTCCGGGACCTCGCCCGACAACAAGCTGGTGGAGTACGTCGAGTACCCGCGCGACGTCCACCCGTACCTCGTCGGCACCCAGGCGCACCCCGAGCTGCGCTCCCGCCCCACCCGCCCGCACCCTCTCTTCGCGGGTCTGGTGAAGGCGGCCGTCGAGCGGCAGCAGGCGGCGGGGAGGACGGCGGCGAAACAAGCGGCGAAGAAGAGCACGCAGGTCTGACCGATACGGTGGGCAGGGGTACGGGCGCGTACGTTCCGTACCCCCGCACCATCGTTTCCCGGGAGGTCTCCCAGCTCATGGGCCAGCACAGCGAGCGCCTGCGCGACAGCGCCGAGGAGTGGCAGGTCGTCGACACCGCCACCCCGTTCACCGGCAACAAGACCAGCGTCCGCACGGACCGCGTCGTCATGCCGGACGGCACGGTCGTCTCGCGCGACTACCAGGTCCACCCGGGCTCGGTGGCGGCCCTCGCCCTGGACGACGCCGGCCGCGTGCTGGTGCTGCGCCAGTACCGCCACCCGGTGCGCCAGAAGCTGTGGGAGATCCCCGCGGGGCTGCTCGACGTCCCCGGTGAGAACCCGCTCCACGCGGCCCAGCGCGAACTGTACGAGGAGGCCCACGTCAAGGCCGAGGACTGGCGGGTCCTCACCGACGTCTACACCACGCCCGGCGGCTGCGACGAAGCCGTGCGGATCTTCCTCGCCAGGAACCTCTCCGAGGCCGAGGGCGAACGCTTCGAGGTCGAGGAGGAGGAGTCGGACATGGAGCACGCCCGGGTCCCGCTCCAGGAGCTCGTACGGGGTGTGCTGGCGGGCGAGCTGCACAACAACTGCCTTGTGGTGGGCGTCCTCTCGCTGGCCGCGGCCCTCGCGGGAGACGGGGTCGAGTCGCTGCGCCCGGCGGACGCGCCCTGGCCTGCCCGCCCGTTCGAGGCGTAGCCGCTCCCCGCGTCCGCACCCGCGGTCCTGCCGCGTCCTTCGCGACAAGCGATGATCCGATGCGGTGATCTTCGGGCGCCCCAACCGCCCTGCCCCGCACGGCTCGTCGCGCCATCTGAACTACGCTCGGATCCTTCCCGTCCGCAGCCGCGGCGGGCCGGTGCGCGGGCACGGGGCGCTTCCTCACGTCCCCGTCCGCGCCGGGACACCCCGCCCCGAAGGCAGGGGAAGGGAGCGCTGCCGTGTCGGATCAGGCACTGGATCCGGGCGGGCGCGCGCAGAAGTCCCGGGGCCGGGCCCCCGGCGGCGCGGTACGTCCGGCCGCCGGCCCCGCGTTCCGCGGCCGGACCCGCGAGCTCAAGGCGCTGCGCGAGGACATCGCCCAGGCCGGTCTCGACACCCTCTCCGGACGCAAGTCCTCCCGCGCGCGCGTGCTGCTCATCGCGGGCAGGCCGGGCTCGGGACGGACGGCGCTCGCCGAGGAGTTCGCCCGGCAGGTGGCGGACGACTACCCCGACGGCGTGCTGCGGGTCCGGCTCACCCGGCCCGGCGGACGGCCCGTCCCCACGGCCAGTACGGCCCGTGACCTGCTCACCGCGCTCGGCACCCCCGGCGCTCCCGGCTCGGGCGAGGAGGAACTGACGGAGGCGTTGCGGAAAGCGCTTGCCGGGCGGCGGTTCGTGCTGCTGCTCGACGACGCCGGGGACCCCGAGCAGGTGCACCCGCTGATCCCCGACGAGCACGACTGTCTGGTCCTCGCCACCTCGGAAGGGCCGCTGACCGGGGTGCCCGACGTCCGGCCGTGCGCGCTCGGCGGGCTCGACGCCGACGCGGCCGTCGACGTCCTCGCCCATCACGCCGGCGGCCGGACGCGCTTCACCGTCGACCCGGTCGCCGCGCGCTCGCTCGTCGAGGAGTGCGCGGGCCAGCCCGCCGCCCTGGTCCTCGCGGGCGGCTGGCTCGCCTCGCGGCCCAAGGCATCGGTGGCCGATCTGGGCCGGCGGCTGAACGCGATGCCGCAGGGGGAGGAGCAGGCACAGGGCCTGCGCGCCCTGGCCCGCGCCTTCCGCCTGGTGTACGAGGAACTGCCGCCGCCCGCCGCCCGGATGCTGCGCCTGCTGGTCCTGGCCCCCGCCGGCTGTGTCGACGCCCACATCGCCTCCGCGCTGGCCGGGTGTTCGGTGACGGCGGCGCAGGGCACCCTCGACCTCTTCGCCGCCCAGGGACTGCTGAGGTACGCCGAGGGGCCGGGTCACGGTCTGCCCGAGTACGGCGTACCGGGCTGTCTCGCCCCGTTCCTCACGGCCCTGCTCCAGGCCCGGGACAAGCCCTCCGAGGTGCTGCTCGCCCGCGCCCGGATGCTGGAGCGGATCGTGCGGCAGCTCCAGTCCTGCCGGGCGACCGCCGAACCCGTGGACTCTCCGGCCCGCAAGCGGCTGGCCGGACTGCCCAAGGCGCTGCGCTTCCCCTCCCCGGAGGCGGCCGCGGAGTGGCTCGACTCCCGGCTGCCGATGCTGCTGGCCGCCGCCGTGCTCGCGGTGGAGGACGGGGAGCTGGACACCCAGGCGCGGCGGCTGGTCTCCGCGCTCGTACGGGCCCTGATCGCGCACCGTGGCGAGGAGGCCGCGGCCCCGGAGCTGTATCCGCTGCACGAGCTGGTGCTGGGCGTCGCCGAGCGGCGCGGCCTGAAGGTGGAGCAGGCCGCCGCCCTGCTCAACCTGGCCGACCTCGACACCGAGGCGGGCCGGCCGCGCGACGCCCTCGGCCGCTACCGGCGCGCCCTGGACGCGGCGCGGTCCTCCGGGGACCCGCTGCTCACGGTGCGCGCCCTGGAGTCCCTCGGCGGCACCTACCAGGAGCTGGAGGACTGGCAGCGCGCCGCGGACTGGTACGGCCGGGCCCTGTCCGTACGCCTCGCCCGCAACGAACCCGCCGAGCAGGCGCGCCTCTACGAGCGGCTGGGCGCGGTGCACTGCTACGCCGGGAGCTGGGGCGAGGCGATGCGGAACTGGCGCGCCGCGGCGGCGGGGCACCGCAGGCTGCGCGACGACCGGGGCCACGCGCGGGCGCTGGGCGAGATGGCGCGGGTGCAGGAGTACGCGGGCCGGCCGGAGGAGTCGCTGCGCACCTGCGAGGACGCGTTGTCAGGCGCGATGCGAGCGGGGGACCGCCGTCTCCAGGCGGCTCTGCAGATGCGCATGGCGGACACCCTGGACCGTCTCGGCGATCCGGCGGCGGCCCGGATACGGCGCGGCGCCGCAGACAGGCTGCTCAGCGACACGCCGGGAGGTGCCTGCGAAATCCGTAGCGGTCTGCCAAAAGATTAATGCGTTCGAAGGCTAGACAGCGCGACGTCCTTCAATAGACTGGTTGCGCCGCACCGCGTGGCGGTGACATCCCGTATGCAACCGCATGCTGGGGTTTGTACCCAATCCCCTCATTCAAGGACCGTGATCGACGTGAAGGTCGGCATCCCCCGCGAGGTCAAGAACAACGAGTTCCGGGTGGCGATCACCCCCGCCGGCGTGCTCGAACTCGTCCGCAACGGCCACCAGGTCTTCGTGGAGCAGGGCGCCGGCCTGGGCTCCTCCATCCCGGACGAGGAGTACGTCTCCGCCGGAGCGAACATCCTCCCCACCGCCGACGAGGTCTGGGCCACCGCCGACCTGCTCCTCAAGGTGAAGGAGCCCATCGCGGAGGAGTACCACCGCCTGCGCAAGGACCAGACGCTCTTCACGTATCTCCACCTGGCCGCCTCCCGCGCCTGCACCGACGCGCTGCTGGAGTCCGGCACCACCTCCATCGCCTACGAGACGGTCGAGACCGCCAACCGCGCGCTCCCGCTGCTCGCCCCGATGTCCGAGGTCGCGGGCCGTATCGCCCCGCAGGTCGGCGCCTACCACCTGATGCGCTCGGCCGGCGGCCGCGGTGTGCTGCCCGGCGGTGTCCCCGGTGTCGCCCCGGCCAAGGCCGTCGTCATCGGCGGCGGCGTCTCCGGCTGGGAGGCCGCGCAGATCGCCGTCGGCATGGGCTTCCGCGTCACGCTGCTCGACAAGAACATCAACAAGCTGCGCGAGGCCGACAAGCTCTTCGGCCCCAAGATCCAGACGATCGTCTCCAACGCCCTGGAGCTGGAGAAGGCCGTCCTCGACGCCGACCTCGTCATCGGTGCGGTGCTCATCCCGGGCGCGAAGGCCCCGAAGCTGGTCACCAACGAGCTGGTGTCCCGGATGAAGCCGGGAAGTGTTCTTGTCGACATCGCGATCGACCAGGGCGGCTGCTTCGAGGACTCGCGTCCCACCACGCACGCCGAGCCGACCTTCCAGGTCCACAACTCGGTGTTCTACTGCGTCGCCAACATGCCGGGCGCGGTGCCCAACACCTCGACGTACGCGCTGACCAACGCCACGCTGCCGTACATCGTCGAGCTGGCCAACCGCGGCTGGGTCGAGGCGCTGCGCCGCGACGCCGCGCTCGCCAAGGGCCTCAACACCCATGACGGACAGGTCGTCTACGGCCCCGTGGCCGAGGCGCACGGTCTGCAGTCGGTGGAGCTGAGCTCGCTCCTCGGCTGAGCATTCGGGGAGTCACCCGAGAGGGTGTCAACACCCGTCGTCAACATCGTCAACACCGCGCATCCGGCCGGGCCTTGTCGACCAGGGTCCGGCCGCATGCGTGCCGGTGTTTGCCGTACGCGCTTTCAACTCGCCGCGAATGCAACCCATTAACCGTTTCGCACAGGCGGGGAACGAGGGCTGTCGAGGTCGTTACACCCTTGACAGAAGGGCGTTCGGATGCCGACACATCATGCCGGGTCCGGTGGATTGTGTTGCTGTGAACCATCGACACGCCATAGAGTCGCCAACCGTCGGCATGGTGTCACGCTGACCTATCGATAAGTTTCCCGGCCACATCCGAGGAGGTAAGACGACTTGTGAATGAGTCGACATTTACTCCCGGAGGTGGACAACCAGGGATGGGCCCCCTACGACCCGAGCGCGTGGGGGTGCCAACGCGGGGCCAGGGACCCACCGGACTCGAGGCTGTCGGCTCCGTCGCTGTCAACACCCTCGCAACCCGCCAGCAGAGCACGACAGCCCACCAGAGCATGGACGGCCATCACGTGAACGCCATGGCCGGCGACCAGCGCGGGTCGGATCCCGCCACTCGGTTCGCCGACTACGACGACCTGCCCGAGGGGCACTTCTACGACCCCGACGCCGAATACGAGCCGGACCCGGAATACGCGGCGACGCTCGCCCCGGACGCTGCCCGCCAGCGCCGGGAGCGCATCGGTCCGACCGGGCGGCCCCTTCCGTACTTCCCGATCCCGGGACCGCTGACCGACCACGGTCCCGCGAAGATCATCGCGATGTGCAACCAGAAGGGCGGGGTGGGCAAGACCACCTCGACCATCAACCTGGGCGCGGCACTCGCGGAGTACGGACGCCGGGTGCTGCTGGTCGACTTCGACCCGCAGGGCGCCCTGTCCGTGGGCCTCGGCGTCAACCCGATGGAGCTCGACCTCACGGTCTACAACCTGCTCATGGAGCGGGGCATGTCGGCCGACGAGGTCCTCCTCAAGACGGCGGTCCCCAACATGGACTTGCTGCCCAGCAATATCGATTTGTCAGCCGCTGAAGTGCAGTTGGTCAGCGAGGTCGCCCGGGAGTCCACGCTCCAGCGGGCGTTGAAGCCGCTGCTGGCCGACTACGACTACATCGTCATCGACTGCCAGCCCTCGCTCGGCCTCCTGACCGTCAACGCGCTCACCGCGGCCCACAAGGTGATCGTGCCGCTGGAGTGCGAGTTCTTCGCGCTGCGCGGTGTCGCGCTGCTCACCGAGACGATCGAGAAGGTCCAGGAGCGGCTGAACCCCGAGCTCGAACTCGACGGCATCCTGGCCACGATGTACGACTCGCGCACGGTGCACAGCCGCGAGGTCCTCGCGCGCGTCGTCGAGGCCTTCGACGATCACGTCTATCACACGGTGATCGGCCGGACCGTCCGCTTCCCGGAGACCACGGTCGCGGGCGAGCCGATCACCACGTACGCCTCCAACTCCGTGGGCGCCGCCGCGTATCGCCAACTCGCCAGGGAGGTGCTCGCCCGGTGCCACGCCGAGTGAGTCTCCCGGGGGCCGACGAACTGTTCCGCACCACCGGGGGGACCGCTCTCCAGCCGTCGTCCCCCCGGCAGCACGCCAACGGGGAAGCACCGGGGACGGCGCCACGCGTGCCGGCCCCGGCGGGTGAGCAGGACCCGGCAGGCCAGGCGGCGCCCGCCTCCAAGGCGCCCGCCAAGCCGTCGGGGTCCGCCGCGCCCTCCGGCACGTCAACCCCCGTCCCCGGCAAGGAGTCCCCGGCCCGCCCGTCGGTGGACGGGTCCTCCGCCGAGCACAGCGGGAGGGGCAGCGGCGAGGAGAAGCAGGGGGACGCCCGTACGCCTGCGCAGGCCGCCGCCCGGCCCCAGGCCCGCCCGGCCCAGGAGGGCGCGGCCGCACCGCGCTCGGCGGCCGGTGCGAACCCGGCCCAGCCCCAGCAGGCCGCAGGCGCCCAGGGAGGACGGCGCCGCTCCCGCAACGCGCCCCGCCGTCCGAGCGGGCGCGAGCGCCACGACGAGAAGATCACCGTCTATGTCTCCGCCGAGGAGCTCATGGACCTCGAACACGCGCGGCTGGTGCTGCGCGGAGAGCACGGGCTCGCCGTCGACCGCGGCCGTATCGTCCGCGAGGCCGTGGCGGTCGTCCTGGCCGACCTCGAGTCGCGCGGGGACGCGAGCATTCTGGTCCGCCGGCTGCGCGGTCGCTGAGGCCCGCCGCGCCGTCGAGGCGGGGGCGCCCCGTGGCCTCGCAGGGTGGCCGTAGCGGCCCGCCACCGGCCGACCCGCACCGTCCGCCGTGTCCCCGCGACGGTCAACTGCCGCTGCCGTCCGCCGAGATCGGCCGACCTCTGCTGCCGACGACCACGGCTGCCGGACGGTGACGACCGGCTGTCAGGAGACCGGCGATCGGTGCCTGACGTCGACGACCGCCTGTCATGAGGCTGACGGGTGGCTGTCCTAGGTTGACGACCGGGTGCCTCGGCGGTCCCGCCGCAGCCCGTTGCCGCGGACCTGTGGTCGACGGCTCGTCACCGGGTCGAGCGCCGCGCGCTCCCCGGCGGCGGAAGGCCGTCGACGGCCGGCTGACCGCGATGGCCTGCCCCCGGCGGCGGGCCGTGGGAGGTAACCTGCCGATTCCGCGGGCCGGTCTCCGGCGTCCGGCCCGGTGACCCCGCCCTGGCTTCGGCCGGGGAACCCCAGACCCTGGACCGCAATGCCGACGAACGACGCCTCCGCACCCCGACCCGCCCGCCGCAGCCTGGGCCGCGGTCCGGGGGCGGCCCCGCAGACCCCGACGCCTGCCGCTGCCGTACCCGGGCCGGGCGGCGAGGCGCCCGAACCGGGGTACGAGCCCGGGTACGAGCCGGGGCCGCCGTCCGTCGAGGAGGCGGCAGGGGACGCGCCCGGGCAGCACGGTGACGATGACGCCGGCCCGGCCTCGGGCGGGGACGCGGCCGCGGACTCCCGGGAGGAGCCCGGCGGCGAGGAGTCGGCCTCCGAGGAACTGCCCACCGAGGAACCGCCCGCCGAGGGGGACGCGTCCGCTCCGCGCGCTGAGGGGCAGGCGTCGGCAGCGGTCGCCGCGGAGCCGATCGCCGACCCTCCGGTCCCCGCCGCCGACCCAACGGTCCACGTCGCCGACCCTCCGGTCCACGTCGGCGCGCAGGAACCGATCGCGGACGACGCCCCACCCGAAGGCACGTCCGGCGACGGGGCCGGCGCACCGCCCGCGGGCGATCCCGTCTCGGCGGACACCGACACGGCACCGTCCGCCGAGACGGAGTCCGCCGAGGACGCCGGGCCAGGCGCCCCTGAGCCCTCCGCTGCCGACGTACCCGCCGTCCCGCCCCAGGTCGACGCGCAGCCCGGCACCGGCGCCGCTCGGTCCGCCGGCGACGCTCAGGCCGGGGGCGGCGAGGAGGCCACCGGTCGTTTCACCGTGCGGCTCGCCAACTTCCAGGGGCCCTTCGACCTGCTCCTGCAGCTCATCTCCCGGCACAAGCTCGACGTGACCGAGGTCGCCCTCTCCAAGGTCACCGACGAGTTCATGGCGCACATCCGCGCCATGGGCGCCGACTGGGACCTCGACCAGACCACCGAGTTCCTCGTCGTCGCCGCGACCCTGCTCGATCTCAAGGCCGCGCGGCTCCTGCCCGCCGCCGAGGTCGAGGACGAGGCGGACCTCGCGCTCCTCGAGGCGCGCGACCTGCTGTTCGCGCGTCTGCTGCAGTACCGCGCGTACAAGCAGATCGCGGACATCTTCAGTGACCGGCTGGCCGCCGAGTCGCGGCTCCACCCCCGTACCGTCGGCCTGGAACCGCATCACGCCGAGCTGCTTCCCGAGGTCGTCATCAGCATCGGCCCCGAGGGCTTCGCCAAGCTCGCGGTGAAGGCGATGCAGCCGAAGGCCAAGCCGCAGGTGTACGTGGATCACATCCACGCACCGCTGGTCAGCGTGCGCGAGCAGGCCGAGGTCGTGGTGGCCCGGCTGCGGGAGGCGGGGGAGTCCAGCTTCCTGGCGCTCATCGAGGACGCCCCCGACACGCTCACCGTCGTCGCCCGCTTCCTGGCCCTGCTCGAGCTCTACCGCGAGCGCGCCGTCGTCCTGGACCAGGAGGAGGCCCTCGGCTCGCTCATGGTCCGCTGGACCGGTGGCGAGGACGGGCCGGATCCCGTGGTCACGGACGAGTTCGACCAGGCCCCGGGCGAGCGGGCCGCCGAGAAGGAGAAGGAGAACGCATGAGCAGCGACGACGTGGCCCTCGGCACCGACGCCCCCGCCGACGCACCCCTCGACGCCGATCCGTCCGCCGACGAACCCGCCGCCGCGGATCCGTCCGCCGACGCCACCCCGTCCGCCGCCGACACCACGGCCCCCGGCGTCCCCGCCGATGTGGCGTACGACACAGCCGTGGACGGGGCGTACGAGCCGCAGGAGCCCGACGCGGAGGCCTCGGACGCCTCGCCCCCCGCCGGTACCTCCGCCGTCGCCGAGCTCGACCTCAAGCCCGCCCTGGAGGCGGTCCTGATGGTCGTCGACGAGCCCGCCACCGAGGAGCACCTCGCCAAGGTGCTGGAGCGCCCCCGCAGGGCCGTCGCGGACGCCCTGCGGGAGCTGTCCGACGAGTACACGGTGCAGCGCCGCGGATTCGATCTGCGGCTCGTGGCCGGCGGCTGGCGCTTCTACACCAGGACCGAGTACGCGGACGCCGTCGAGAGCTTCGTCCTCGACGGCCAGCAGGCCCGGCTCACCCAGGCCGCGCTGGAGACTCTGGCCGTGGTCGCGTACCGGCAGCCGGTGAGCCGTTCCCGGGTCTCGGCCGTACGCGGCGTCAACTGCGACGGCGTCATGCGCACCCTCCTTCAGCGCGGGCTGGTCGAGGAGGCGGGCACGGAACCGGAAACAGGTGCGATCCTGTACAGGACGACGAACTACTTCCTGGAGCGGATGGGCCTGCGCGGCCTCGACGAGCTCCCCGAGCTCGCCCCCTTCCTCCCGGAGGTGGACGCGGTCGAGGGTGAGTCCCAGGAAGGTGTGCCGTCGTTCGATCCGGACGCGCCGGACCCCGGCGCAGACGACAGCAGGCACTCGTAGACGGAAATTTGATGCGAAGCAGCGGCAGTAACAGCAGGGGCGGCAGCGGCAACCGGAACTTCCGGGGGGCGGGCAACAACCGCGACGACAAGCAGAAGCGCGCGGGCCGGCCCCGGCCCGAGGAGCGCCGCTACGACGCCGGGAGCGGCAGAGGCGGTCAGGACGGGCAGGGAGGCCAGGGCGGTCGCGGCGGCCAAGGCGGGCAGGGAAGTCAGGGCGGTCGCGGCGGCCAAGGTGGTCGCGGCGGCCAAGGCGGGCAGGGTAGTCAGGGCGGTCGCGGCGGTCGCGGCGGTCAGGGCGGCGGCAGGCCGGGGCCGGGCAAGAAGGGGGCGCCCCCGGCGAAGGCCCGCGGCCGGAGCCGTTCCGTGCCCGCCCGCCCGCGCGAGTACGAGGCGCAGATCGAGGAGCGCAACCGCGCCCGGCACGACAAGCCCCAGGTCAAGCTCCCCAAGACCTTCGGCGAGCAGGAGGGCGAGCGGCTGCAGAAGGTTCTCGCCCGCGCCGGCATGGGTTCCCGCCGGGCGTGCGAGGAGCTGATCGAGCAGCGCCGCGTCGAGGTCAACGGTGAGATCGTGACCGAGCAGGGCCTGCGCGTGGAGCCGGAGAAGGACGAGATCAAGGTCGACGGGCTCACCGTCGCCACCCAGTCGTATCTGTTCTTCGCCCTCAACAAGCCTGCCGGGGTGGTCTCCACGATGGAGGACCCGGACGGGCGGCAGTGCCTCGGGGACTACGTCACCAACCGCGAGACGCGCCTCTTCCACGTCGGCCGTCTCGACACCGAGACCGAGGGCATCATCCTGCTCACCAACCACGGTGAGCTGTCCCACCGCCTCACCCACCCCCGGTACGGCGTGCAGAAGACGTATCTCGCCGCCATCCAGGGCCCGATCCCGCGCGACCTCGGCAAGCGGCTGAAGAACGGCATCCAGCTCGAGGACGGCTACGCCAAGGCCGACCACTTCAAGGTCGTCGAGAACACCGGCAAGAACTACCTCGTCGAGGTCACCCTGCACGAGGGCCGCAAGCACATCGTGCGCCGCATGCTGTCCGAGGCGGGTTTCCCCGTCGACAAGCTGGTGCGGACGAGCTTCGGGCCGATCGCGCTCGGCGACCAGAAGTCCGGCTGGCTGCGGCGGCTGACCAACACCGAGGTGGGGATGCTGATGCGCGAGGTCGACCTGTAGGGTTATCGTCACTGTAACGAGAAGTGGCGTGATCCGACGCCAAGTGCGTCGAGGGGGGCGGGCGTTGTGAGGCAGGCTGCCGCGGGAAGTCTGATCGGGCTGGCGCTGGGGGATGCTCTGGGTTTCCCCACGGAGTTCAGCGACGTCGAGTCGATCGCCGGACGTCACGGACCCTGGCGGGAGATGGAGCTGCCCGACCCCGCCCTCGTCACCGACGACACCCAGATGACGCTGGCGCTCGGGCAGGCACTCCGCACGGTCCTCGACCGCGGCCCCCTCACGCCCGAGCGCCTGGAGCCGCCGGTGCGCGCGGAGTTCGTGGCGTGGTGGCGCTCGCCGGACAACAACCGTGCGCCCGGCACGACCTGCCTCGACGCCTGCCGGCGGCTCAGCCACCACGAGGTGCCGTGGACGGAGGCGAGCAGGGTCGGGTCCAAGGGCTGCGGGGCCAACATGCGGGTGGCGCCCGTGGGTCTGCTGCCCGGCATCTCGGACGAGCAGCGCGCGGGCGCGGCCCAGCTCCAGTCGGCGCTCACCCACGGCCACCCCACCGCGCTGGCGGCGAGCGACCTCACGGCCCACGCCGTCCACCTCCTCGCCGAGGGCGAGGCACCGGCCCAACTGCCCGCCCTGCTGCGGGAGTACGCCCGCAAGCATCGCGGCACGTACCACGAGCGCTGGCTCGGCGACCTCTGGAAGCACGCCCAGGACGCCTCGCCGACCGCGTTCGTCCAACGCGGCTGGGACGACTGCCTGGCTGTGCTCGACCGGCTGGAGACAGCGCTGCGCAGCCCCGACCCGGAGGCCGACCCGTGCCTGGCCACCGGGGCGGGCTGGATCGCCGAAGAGGCCCTTGCCACCGGCCTGTTGTGCTTCCTGCTCTTTCCCGACGAGCCCGTCACCGCGCTCCGCCGGGCCGCCTGCTCCTCCGGGGACTCGGACTCGATCGCCGCGCTCGCGGGCGCGTTCGCGGGCGCCCACCACGGCCTGGACATCTGGCCTTCGCGCTGGGCCGACCGCGTCGAGTACCGCAGCGAACTGCTGTCCCTGGCCGCGATCTGGGACTTCCGGTGACGCCCCCGTACCGGACCGCCGGGCCCGTCGTGGACGTCGAGGCCCTGCACGCGGTCCTCGACGCCGAACAGGCCGCGTCCCGCCTACCGGACGCCCTGGGGGCGCACGACGCGCTCCACGACCTGCTCGCGCGGGCCGGGCTGGGCGACGGCTGAGCCCGGCTCGGCGGCGGCTGACGCCCGTCGCACCCGGATCAGGAAGTCCTCGACGCTGGCACGGTCCGGCTCGTCCGGAAGGGGCGTCGTGACGAGCGCGGCGTCGGCCTCGTCGGCCAGGGCCCGCATCCGCCGCTCGACCTCGGGCCAGGGAACCTCGCCGCGCTTGACCTCCAGTAGCCGTTCGCGCTCCGCGCCCACGTCGAGGACCAGCTCCCCGGTGGTCAGCAGGTCACGGCAGGAGGTCAGCAGCCGGAGCAGGTGCATCGCGTGCTTCCAGCGCGGTACGCCGTGGCGGTCGATGTGCGCGAGGAGCTTGCGGTGCTGCCCCGCCGCGTACCGGGCGAACGTCCGGTGCACGTGCGCCGACAGGAACGCGCCGCGCAGGGCGAGCAGTTCACGCCCCGTCGCGTCGATGTGGTCGACGAGAGGGGAGTGCAGGCACTCCAGGATGTTCGGGTTGGCGCGCAGGGCCAGTTCGCAGAAGCGTTCCAGCTCCCAGGAGAACTGCTCCTCGGACGGTCCTTCGACATGCGCCGGAGGCTTGTCGAACCGCCAGAACAGCGGTGTGGGCGCGACGAACACCCCTCGCCGGTCCGTGTCGCTGCCCTCGGTCGCGAGACCGAACGCCCGCGAACCCATCACGCACGCGTAGACCGTGTGGTCGCGGACGAGCGCGTCCGGCGTCAGAGGGAGATGCGGCATGGCCGTCATGGTGCCAGGGCCCTCGTCAGGACCAGAGAGCCAGCCCCGTCGCATGGCCGTCCGCCTCGCGCTTGACCTCCATCATCCCCACCACCGCCGAACGGTTGACGTGGCCGTACACATGCGGGAAGAGCACCCCCGGCGCCACACCGGGAGGGGCGGGGGAAGTGGCGGGCTCCCAGCGGACCGGAGCGTCCAGCAGCTCCTCGTCGATGAGCAGGACCATCAGCGGGCCGACTGCCTCGCGGTAGAACGCGTCGGCGACGGCGAGGGTGGTGCCCTCGTCGGGGGAACAGTGGACGAAGCCCTCGTCGGCGAGCGTGGAAGGGGCGTAGGGGCGCTCGGGGACCGCCAGCCAGTCGTCGAGCCGTACCACGTGGAAGATCATGCGCAACACCATACGAGGTGGCGGTGGCCGTCCAGCGGTTTCACGAGGGGTCGTTCCGTCCAGGTCAGGAGCGCCGGACGGGAGGCGAGCCCGCCTCCCGTCCGGGAGCGGACCCACGAGCCGATCCGCTCAGAACGCTCCGGCCTTCACCGCCGAGACGAAGGCGGTCCAGGCGTCGGCGGAGAACACGAGCACGGGCCCGTCGGGGTCCTTGGAGTCGCGCACCGGAACCAGCGCGGACTCTTCGGCGACCTCGATGCAGTTGCCCTCGCTCGCCCCGCTGTAGCTGGACTTGCGCCAGGTGGTGGCGGCGTACTCACTGCTGTTCATGGTCATATTCCTCTGCGACTGTCTCGATCAGGGCCACGGACTTCTTGTGCGACAGCGCGTCCCCCAGGGCGAGATCGTAGGCCGCCTGGCATTCATGAACCAGTGAGGGAAGGTCGTGGACGGTGCCGGTCTTCAGGCCCTCCACGTAGGCCACCGGGGGTGAGTCCGCGAACCACATGAGCGTGACCGCGCTCTCCAACAGGGCGTGGGCTCCCGACTCGAAGGGCAGGACGTGCACGCGTACGCGCCCTTGGTGGCTCAGCCCGAGGACGTGCCGCAACTGCCCGGCCATCACCATGGGGCCGCCGACCGGGCGCCGCAGGACCGCCTCATCCAGGAGTGCCCACATGACGGGGGACACCGGATCGTCCAGGATCCGTGCTCGCTCGAGTCGTGTGACGACGGCTCTGTCACATTCCTCACGCGACTTGGGCGGGAAACCCTCGCGGAAGACGGCGCGGGCGTACGGCTCGGTCTGCAGCAACCCGGGTACGAGGGACGGTGCGTATTCGCGGATCATGGTTGCCTGTTGCTCGAACGCGGCAGCCGCCGCGAAGTGGTCGGCAACCTTGCGTGAATCGAGTGTGGGCAGGAAGCGCTCGAACACCCCGCCTGTATCGAGTACTTGGTCCAGGCGCCGGGCATCCTCCAGCGATGGCTTGCGCCTTCCGGCTTCGATATGGGCGATGTGGGTCCGCGACATGATCGCGTTCTGGCTCAGTTTCTCCTGTGTGAGCCCGGCGTGCTCGCGGCGCTGCCGCAGTTCCTCCCCATAAGCGTTCCGCGGCTCGGGGACACCTTCGGTCGCCATGTGTGCAACTCCGCTGTGTGCGAGATCTGTTGTCACCTCGAAACGTCTGGTCAGCGTACTGCGGAGCGTCCGATCGTGAGTACACAGAGTCAAGGACCGGTCACGCGGACCGGGCCGCTCGGACGCGAACGAACGGACAGCACAGTGACGTATCTCGGGCCCAGAGGGCAGGAACAGGACCGCGGCGTACGGGGCCACATCGATGTGGCGTACCAGGAGGCCGACGACGTGGTCGCCCTGCTCCGGGACGCTCTCGGGCGGATCGGTGTCACGTTGCCGTCCCTCGGGGTGGACGACCACCGGATCGGGGACGTGCACCTCGTCGAGTTGGGCCGCGTCCGGCCGGACGTCGCGCGGAGGCTCGCCGATGTGATCGGAGGCGGGAGGTCGTGACCGCAGCACAGCCACCGGGGGGCCGGTTCGACCCTGCGGTCGGCGACCTCGCCAAGGACATCTCGACCGGCCGGGTGGGCGTCGTCATGGGCGGGCTCGGTGGCCACGTCCAGTTACGCCCGGTCGGCGGCGGCGTGGAGTGGGACGTCCGGCCGGACCGGATCGGCCCCCTCACCGCACGGGAAGAGCTGAGCGCCCGGCTGGCGATCCGGAACCGCGACACCGAGCGGGGATGGGGCAAGTAGGCCGTGTCCGAGCCCGGGCGGTCGCCGTCTCGCAGGGCGGTCGCCCGGGCTGCCGGACGTCACCCCTGCCTGACTACCCTGGTCGCAGCACAGTGGCGGGACAGCGTGAGGAGCGACGACGTGGCGGTACGAGCGGTCCGTGGGGCCGTCCAGCTCGAGCGGGACGAGTCGGCCCACATGCACGACCAGGTCGGCGAACTCCTGACCGCCGTACTGGAGCGGAACGGCCTCACCGCCGACGACCTGATCAGCGTGTGGTTCACGGCCACACCCGATCTGCACGCCGACTTCCCCGCGGCGGCGGCCCGCAAGCTCGGCATCGTCGACGTACCGCTCATCTGCGCCCAGGAACTCGACATCGCCGGTGCCATGCCGCGCGTCGTCCGCGTGCTCGCGCACGTCGAGACGGGGCTCGCCAAGTCCGAGATCTCCCATGTCTACCTCGGCGCCGCCGCCGCTCTCCGCAAGGACATCGCCCAGTGAGAACCGCTCTCGTCATCGGCACCGGACTCATCGGTACCTCCGCCGCGCTCGCCCTGTCCGGGCGCGGAGTCCGCGTCCATCTCCTGGACCACGACTCCGCGCAGGCCCGTACCGCCGCGGCCCTCGGGGCAGGCACGCAGGAGGAGCCGGAGGGTCCCGTCGACCTGGCCGTGATCGCCGTACCGCCCGCACACGTCGCCCGTGCCGTGGCGGACGCCCAGCGGCGCGAGCTGGCCCGCGGCTACATCGACGTGGCGAGCGTCAAGGGCGGGCCGCGCCGCGAGCTGGAGTCCCTGGGCGGCGACCTGACCCTCTACCTCGGTACGCACCCCATGGCCGGGCGGGAGCGCTCCGGCCCGCTCGCCGCGACCGCGGACCTCTTCGAGGGCCGCCCCTGGGTCCTCACCCCCACCCGGGACACCGACACCGAGGTCCTCAACCTGGCGCTGGAGCTCGTCGCCCTCTGCCGTGCCGTGCCGGTGGTGATGGACGCCGACTCCCACGACCGGGCCGTCGCCCTCGTCTCGCACACCCCGCAGCTGCTCTCCAGCATGGTCGCGGCCCGGCTGGAGCGCGCCGAGGAAGCGGCGGTACGGCTCTGCGGCCAGGGCATCCGGGACGTGACGCGGATCGCCGCATCCGACCCGGCCATGTGGATCGACATCCTGTCCGCGAACCCGGGCCCCGTCGCCGACGTCCTCGCCGCCGTCGCCTCCGACCTCGACGAGACGGTCCAGGCGCTGCGCTCCCTCCAGTCCGCCGACGAGGTCAAGCGGCGGGACGGATCGACCGGCATCGAGGACGTGCTGCGGCGCGGGAACGCCGGTCGCGAGCGGGTGCCGGGCAAGCACGGCGCGGCCCCGGCCACGTACGAGCTGGTCACCGTCCTCATCGGGGACCAGCCGGGCGAGCTGGGCCGGATCTTCTCCGACGCCGGCCGCGTCGGCGTCAACATCGAGGACGTCCGGATCGAGCACGCCACCGGGCAGCAGTCCGGTCTGATCCAGCTCATGGTCGAGCCCGCCGCCGCCCCGGTCCTGACCAGCGCCCTGAGGGAGCGGGGCTGGTCGATCCGGCAGTAGCGCCGGCCCGTCTGCGTGAGCGTGCGTGGACGGTGCGCCACCACCCGGCGGAGGCCGCGGAAGGCCCGCGAGGGCCCGCGAGGAGGGCTGCACAAGGCGGTCCCGGCAGTCGGTAACCTTGTCCGAAGGCTTTCTTGCCCCCAACAGATCCGCTCGTGTCACAGGAGAGGTGTTCGTCACCGTGGAAACCGCCGCCAGGACCGCACCGGCATCGGTGATTGTCGCCATCGACGGCCCCGCAGGCACGGGCAAGTCGAGCACCTCCAAGGCCGTGGCGGCCAAGCTCGGCTTCGGCTACCTGGACACCGGCGCCCAGTACCGGGCGATCACCTGGTGGATGCTGGCCAACGACATCGACGTGAGCGACCCGCAGGCCGTCGCCGTCGTCGTCGACAAGCCCGTCATCGAGTCCGGCACCGAGCCGGGCGCCCCGACGATCACCGTCGACGGCACGGACGTCTCGGGCCCGATCCGTACGCAGGACGTCACCTCCGCGGTCAGCGCCGTCAGCGCCGTGCCCGAGGTGCGGGCGCGGATCACCGGGCTGCAGCGCTCCATCGCCGCGGCCGCCACCCCCGGCATCGTCGTCGAGGGCCGGGACATCGGCACCACAGTCCTGCCGGACGCCGACCTCAAGATCTTCCTGACCGCCTCCCCGGAGGCCAGGGCCGCCCGGCGCAGCGGAGAGCTCAAGGGCAAGGAGGCCACGGACCTCGCGGCCACCCAGGCCGCGCTCGCCAAGCGCGACGCCGCCGACTCCAGCCGCAAGGCCTCGCCGCTGGCCAAGGCGGACGACGCGGTCGAGGTGGACACCACCGACCTCACCCTCGACCAGGTCATCGAGTGCGTGGTCACGCTCGTCGAGGAGAAGCGGACGGCGTGAGCAGACCCGACACGCTGCCCAGTGCGGGCGGCGCGGCGGCCGGGCGCCGGCTGGGCATCGGCCTGATGCGCGGGCTGTGGAAGCCGCGGGTGCTGGGAGCCTGGCAGGTCCCGGCGACCGGCCCCCTCATCCTGGCGATCAACCACTCCCACAACATCGACGGCCCGATGGTGATGGGCACGGCACCCCGGCCGGTGCACTTCCTCATCAAGAAGGAGGCGTTCAGCGGCCCGCTCGGCGCCTTCCTCCGCGGCATCGGCCAGGTCGAGGTGGACCGCACGAGCGCCGACCGGACCGCGATCACGCGGGCCCTCGGCGTCCTGGAGCGCGGCGGCGTGCTCGGGATCTTCCCGGAAGGGACGCGCGGGGAGGGCGACTTCGCCTCGCTGCGCGCCGGGCTCGCGTACTTCGCGGTGCGCTCGGGCGCGCAGATCGTGCCCGTCGCGGTGCTCGGCAGCACCGACCGGCAGGGCAGGCTCGTCAACGCGCTGCCGCCGCTGCGCGACCGGGTCGATGTCGTGTTCGGCGCGCCGTTCACGGTGGGGGACGGCACCGGACGGCGCACGCGCACGGTGCTGGACGAGGCCACCGTGCGCATACAGGAGCGGCTGACCGCCCACCTGGAGAACGCCAGGCGTTCCACCGGACGCTAGGGTCGTCAGACCCTGGGCGAGACTTGACCTGGTGATCCGTACGGGGTCGCCACGGATGATGGACGACGAGGACACAGACTTCATGAACGACCAGATCCCCTCCGGCGACGAGCACGGTGAGCTCGGCGACACCGAGTACGCGGAGTTCATGGAGCTCGCCGCACACGAGGGCTTCGACCTGGAGGAGGTCGAGGGCGACCTCGCCGCCGCCGGTCACGGACCACTGCCCGTCCTCGCCGTCGTCGGCCGCCCCAATGTCGGCAAGTCGACTCTGGTGAACCGCATCATCGGCCGCCGCGAGGCAGTCGTCGAAGACCGGCCGGGCGTCACCCGCGACCGTGTGACGTACGAGGCCGAGTGGTCCGGCCGCCGCTTCAAGCTCGTCGACACCGGCGGCTGGGAGCAGGACGTGCTCGGCATCGACGCGTCCGTCGCCGCCCAGGCCGAGTTCGCGATCGAGGCCGCCGACGCCGTCGTCTTCGTGGTCGACGCCCAGGTCGGCGCGACCGACACCGACGAGGCCGTGGTCAAGCTCCTGCGCCGGGCGGGCAAGCCCGTCGTGCTGTGCGCCAACAAGGTCGACGGACCCTCCGGTGAGGCCGACGCCACGGCGCTCTGGGCCCTCGGCCTCGGCGAGCCCCACCCGG
The DNA here is from genome assembly GCF_040643575.1 of Streptomyces sp. NPDC047108. NCBI lineage: Bacteria > Bacillati > Actinomycetota > Actinomycetes > Kitasatosporales > Streptomycetaceae > Streptomyces > Streptomyces sp. NPDC047108. The sequence continues at coordinate 984 of NZ_JBEYUP010000036.1, read as the reverse complement.
TCTCCGCCCTGCACGGCCGGGGTACGGGCGACATGCTCGACGAGGTCCTGGGCGCGCTCCCCGACGCCCCTGCCCAGACCTTCGGCCAGACCGTCGGTGGCCCGCGCAGGATCGCGCTCATCGGCCGCCCCAATGTCGGCAAGTCGTCTCTGCTCAACAAGGTCGCGGGCGAGACCCGGGTGGTCGTCGACGAACTGGCCGGCACCACGCGTGACCCGGTCGACGAGATGATCGAACTGGGCGGGCAGACCTGGAAGTTCGTCGACACCGCCGGCATCCGCCGCCGTGTGCACCTCCAGGAGGGCGCGGACTACTACGCGTCGCTGCGCACCGCCGCGGCCGTCGAGAAGGCGGAGGTCGCGGTCGTCCTCATCGACGCGAGCGAGACCATCAGCGTCCAGGACCAGCGGATCATCACCATGGCCGTCGAGGCCGGGCGCGCGCTGGTCATCGCGTACAACAAGTGGGACACCCTCGACGAGGAGCGCCGCTACTACCTGGAGCGGGAGATCGAGACCGAGCTGGTCCAGATCCCGTGGGCGCCGCGGGTCAACGTCTCGGCGCGCACCGGGCGCCACATGGAGAAGCTCGTACCGGCGATCGAGACCGCGCTGGCCGGATGGGAGACACGCATCCCGACCGGGCGGCTCAACTCCTTCCTCGGCGAGCTGGTCGCGGCCCACCCGCACCCGATCCGCGGCGGCAAGCAGCCCCGCATCCTCTTCGGGACGCAGGCAGGGACCAGGCCGCCGCGGTTCGTGCTGTTCGCCTCCGGCTTCCTCGAGGCGGGCTACCGCCGCTTCATCGAGCGGCGGCTGCGTGAGGAGTTCGGCTTCGAGGGCACCCCGATCCAGATCTCGGTGAGGGTGCGCGAGAAGCGCGGACGCAAGAAGTGACGCCGCGGCGGGGGGCCCCGGGGGGCCGCCGGGGCCGAACAGGGGGTGGGCCCCGCCCGGGCCACCCGGCGGTACGTGTTGGGCGCCC
>NZ_JBEYUP010000035.1:0-33201 GCF_040643575.1 Streptomyces sp. NPDC047108 | reverse complement strand
GCCCGGTTACATTTCGAACCCGGAAGCTAAGCCTTTCAGCGCCGATGGTACTGCAGGGGGGACCCTGTGGGAGAGTAGGACGCCGCCGAACAATCTTTGGCCTCAACCCCCGGACCATGTCCGGGGGTTGAGGCATTTCTGCGTCTAGGCTGCCTCCATGCGCTATGACCTGGTGATCTTCGACAACGACGGCGTACTCGTGAACAGCGAGCCGATATCCAACACGATCCTCGCCGCCTACCTCACCGAACTGGGCTTCCCCACCACGTACGAGGACTCGATCCGCGACTACATGGGCTCGGCCATGAACCGTATTCACGAGCTCGTCCTGGAGCGGTACGGCGAACGGCTCCCCGAGGACTTCGACGACGTCTTCCACGCTCGCGTCTTCGATGCCTTCCGGCGCGAACTGCAGCCCGTGGCAGGCGTCGACGAGGTGCTGGACAAGCTGTCCGCCGACGATGTGCCGTACTGCGTCGCCTCGTCCGGGAGCCATGACCGGATCCGCGTCGCCCTCCGCAAGACCGGTCTCTACGACTGCTTCGGCGAGAGCCGGGTCTTCAGCTCGCAGGATGTCGGCCGCGGAAAGCCCGCCCCCGACCTCTTCCTCCACGCCGCCGCCTCCCTGGGGGTGGAGCCCGACCGGTGCGCTGTCGTCGAGGACAGTCCGCTCGGGGTCCAGGCGGCTCGCGCGGCCGGTATGGACGTGTACGGCTTCACCGCCATGACTCCCGCCGCCGCGCTGGCCCCCGCCACCGCACGCTTCGGCGACATGAGGGAGCTCCTGCCCCTCCTCGGCTGAGCCGTCCCCAGCGACGGCCGGCCCACGCCCTGGCGGGTCCAATCGGGACATGACGGCGTCTACCCAGCGGTAGCGCCGGGTCGTACGCTCCACGGCCATGGACGCAAAGCTGCGGCACGGCCGGGCCTCGCTGACGGTCAGCTTCTTCGTACAGGGCGTCTGCTTCGCGCTGCTCGTGACGCGGATCCCGGCGATCCAGGACCGCTACGGGCTCAGCGACGCGTACCTGCCGGTGTTCCTGGCCGCCGTGCCGATCCTCGCCGGCGTCGGCAGCATCCTCACCGAGCACCTGGTCAAGCGCATACGTCCGGGAGCCGTGCTCCGCTGGGTCCAGCCCGTGGTCTGCCTCGCTCTCCTCGGCGCCGGTGCGGGCACCGAGCTGTGGCAACTGGCCACCACGCTCGGCGTGTTCGGGCTCGCGGTCGGCGGGCTGGACGCGTCCATGAACATGCTCGGCGTCAGCCTGCAGCGCACGTACGGGCGCAGCATCATGCTCGGCTTCCACGCCGCGTACAGCCTCGGCGGGATCCTCGGGGCCTCGCTCGCGTGGGGCGGCGCGCACTGGAAGCTGTCGCTGGCGGTGCTGTACGGGCCGGTGGTGGCGGTGCTCGTCCCCGTCGTCCTGGTCGTGAGCCGCTGGTACGTCGACCAGGCACGGCAGGCCCGCCATCAGCCGCCCGCGCCTCCGCTCGTGCCGCAGTCCAACGGCGGCCGCAAGGCGACGCCTCCGGCGGCCGAGACACGGGCCGGTGCCGGGCTCTCGATGACGCTGCTCCTCCCCCTCTGCCTGGTCATGACCTGCGCGTACATCGGGGACTCGACCGTGGCGAACTGGAGCGCCAAGTACCTCCAGGACGTGCTCGGCAGCTCCGAGCAGCTCGCCACCGTCCCCTTCAACGTGTACATGGTGACGACGCTCATCGGCCGGACCGTGGGGGACCGCGGCGTCCGCCGGTTCGGGGCGGTCGCGGTCGTACGGGCGGGGACGGTGACCGCGGCCGCCGGCTTCGCCGTCGTCGCAGCGGCGCCCGGTGCCTGGTGGGGGATGCTCGGGTTCACGCTGCTGGGCTTCGGCCTGTCGGTGATCGTCCCGCAGACCTTCGCCGCCGCGGGCCGCCTCTTCCCCGACGCGTCCGACGCCGCCGTCGCGCGGCTCAACATCTTCAACTACGTCGGCTTCCTCGTCGGCTCGCCGCTCGTCGGTGGTCTGGGGGACCTGTGGGGCTATCGGGGCGCCATGCTCGTACCGATGGCGCTGGTACTCGTGACACTCGTGTACGCCCGATCGTTCGGCGCTGAACCAACCCGATACGGTGGCGGACATGAGCGGCCGCGCACAGCTGATGTGGGACGAGGCAGTAACGGGCTATGACTTCGGGCCCGGACACCCCATGGATCCGGTGCGGCTGGCACTGACCATGCGCCTGGTAGAGGCGTTCGGGCTGGATCGCGCCATGGACGTGGTGGCCGCCAAGGCGGCGGGGGACTCCACGCTGCGGCTGGTCCACCGGGCCGACTACATCGAGGCCGTACGGCGGGTGTCGGCCGATCCGAAGAGCGCGGACGGTTCGTACGGGCTCGGCACCGAGGACGATCCCGCGTTCGCCGGGATGCACGAGGCGTCCGCGTTGATCGCCGGGCAGTCGGTGGGTGCGGCGGAGGCGGTCTGGCGCGGAGAGACGCAGCACGCCGTGAACTTCGCGGGCGGGCTCCACCACGCCATGCCGGGCAGCGCCGCCGGCTTCTGCATCTACAACGACGCGGCGCTGGCCATCGCCCGGCTGCTGGAGCTGGGCGCGGAGCGGGTCGCGTACCTGGACGTGGACGTGCACCACGGCGACGGGGTGCAGGCGGCCTTCTGGGACGACCCGCGAGTGCTGACGGTCTCGGTCCACGAGCATCCGCGCACGCTCTTCCCGCAGACCGGGTGGCCCGAGGAGACCGGCGGCCCGGACGCGGAGGGCAGCGCCGTGAACGTGGCGCTGCCGGCCGGCACGGGCGACGAGGGCTGGCTGCGCGCCTTCCACGGGGTCGTGCCGGAGCTGCTGGCCGCCTTCCGGCCTCAGGTACTGGTGACGCAGCACGGGGCCGACACGCACTTCGAGGACCCGCTCGCGCACCTTGCGGTGAGTCTGGACGCGCAGCGCGCGGTGGCCGAGTCGGTCCACGGGCTGGCTCATGAGTACGCCGAGGGGCGCTGGGTGGCCCTCGGCGGTGGCGGCTACGCGATCGTCGACGTGGTGCCGCGGTCGTGGACGCATCTGGTGGGGATCGCGGCGGAGCGGCCGGTGGAGCCGGAGTCCCTCGTACCGGAGGACTGGCGCCACCAGGTGTACGCACGGACGCGGCAGATGGCGCCCGGGAGGATGACGGACGGGCGCCGACCGTCGTGGCGGGACTGGGAGGAGTCGGGGTACGACCCGGCGGACCGGCTGGATCAGGCGATCCGCGCGACGCGCATGGCGGTCTTCCCGGCGCACGGGTTGATGCCGTAGCACTGCGCGGGCTCCGAGCGCGTACGGGCTGATGCCGTAGCACTCCGCAGGTTCCGAGCGCGCACGGGCTGTGACCGCGACGCGCTGGTCGCCCGAGCACGCAGAGGCCCAGATCGCGCCAACTCCCGGCCGCTTTCCGGCCGTTACGCGGCGGGATCGCCGTTTCCGGCCCGTACGGGCGGTCCACTCCGTGACGCGGAATTACGCCGACCGTGGGGCGTACGTCCGATCCTCGGCCCTTCACCCTCGCCATCGGCGAGCATCGGGGGCGTGCTGAGTGCTGGAGCGTTACGAGCGCACCTGGTGGCGGCGCGGCTGGCCGGGACGGTGACCACGTCCCGCGAGGAGAGCCTGCGCAGTTACCGGCTCTTCGCCGCGGGGGATCCACGGGTCCGGCTGGGCCTCGAGCCCGGACAGGCGTGGGACGAGCCGGGTCTGCTGCGGTTGATGGCCGACCGGTGCGGTGTGTCGGACGATCCCCGTCATGTGTCGGGACCGGATGTGATCGATCCCGATCGGACGGTGGCGGCGCTCGACGCGTTCGCCGACCGGCTCGGTGCCGTCGCGGCGGCGCGTGCCCCCGTACTCCTCGGCACCGGACACCCTCACCGGCTCCTGGGTTTCTACGCTTCCTTGGCTGCCGCGCTGTCGGCGGCAGGATGTCCTGTCCTCACACCAGCGCATGGTCGATGTGTCGACATAGTGACCCGGTTCGGCGTACGCACGTACCGCCTCGACTACGTACGAGGCGTCTCGTTCGTACGGGAGCCCGAGGCGGGCCGTGACGGCGTCGGCGGCGGCGCTCACACCCACTCCCCGCTCCCGGTCAGGGTCGCTCTCGCCGCCGCGGCCGACACCCACGGGACGCTCCCCGCCCTCGTCGTCGGGGACCACGGATGGGTCTGCGGGGCTGGTCAGCTGGGGATCGAGGCGATCGGGCCCGCGGATACGGACGATCCCGCGCCCTTCGTGGGCGAGGCCGAGGGCTTGGTCTCGGTGGCCGTTCCGCTCGATGACGCTGTGCGGTCCGACTACTACCGTCCGCTTACTCGCTATGTACTCAATCGAGCGTGTCTGTCACGGTAGGCGGTCGATGGCTGCTCCTCTTCCCCACTTGCATCACACGCCCCTACTCTGGGGAAGAGCGCACAGGGACGAGAAGTCACCGGAGGGGAAGCCGGTGCCCGTCATGTGCGGAAGGTTCAGGTGTGTCATGGCTGCTGGCGAGAAGCCTCTGAACGAGGTTCAGTTCTTGACTGTGGCGGAAGTCGCCACGGTGATGCGCGTGTCGAAGATGACCGTGTACCGCTTGGTGCACAGCGGTCATCTGCCTGCTATCAGGGTGGGGAGGTCCTTCCGGGTTCCGGAGCAGGCGGTGCACGACTATCTCCGCGAGTCCTATGTGGGGGTGGAGACCGCCTGACGACGACCCTCGGATTACGTTCCTCACTCCGTGCCGGGTAGGCTGGCCCGCCGTAGGTCGTGTGGGCTCGGACGCCCCGCACCGAGTGATTCGAAGTGAGCGAGGGTAGTCGTGGGCTCTGTTATCAAGAAGCGGCGCAAGCGGATGGCGAAGAAGAAGCACCGCAAGCTGCTCAAGCGCACCCGCGTCCAGCGTCGTAACAAGAAGTGATCGACCGCTGAGCGTGACACGACGCCCTCCCACCCGTTCGCCGGTGGGAGGGCGTCGTCGTCTTCCGGTGTCCCGCGTCCGGCTGGAAATGTAGCTCTATGCATCCTCGGGTCACCACAGTGCAACATCCACTCGATACGGTGACCGCGGAAGCAACGGACCCGAACGCCGTCGAAGTGCGGGAAGGAAGGCGCTGATCTTGGGCAGAGTCGTGCTCGTCACCGGTGTCGCGCGACAGCTCGGGGGCCGATTCGTACGGCGTATCCAGCGCGAACCGGACGTCGACCGGGTCATCGGGGTCGATGCCGTACGGCCCGAGCACCGGCTCGGCGGGGCCGTGTTCGTCCAGGCCGACATCCGGCAGCCGACGATCGCGAAGGTCCTCGCGGAGTACTCGGTGGACACCGTCGTTCACATGGATGTCACCGGCACCCCGCTCGGCACCCGCGGCAGCCGGAGCACCATCAAGGAAACCAACGTCATCGGCACCATGCAGCTCCTCGGTGCCTGCCAGAAGGCGCCGTCCGTCACACGGCTCGTGGTGAAGTCGACCACCAGCGTCTACGGCTCCGCGCCGCGCGACCCGGCCGTGTTCACCGAGTCGACGCCGCCGAAGTCGCTTCCCAGCGGCGGCTTCGCCAAGGACGCGGTGGAAGTCGAGGGCTATGTCCGGGGCTTCGCGCGCCGGCGGCCCGATGTCGCGGTCTGCGTCCTGCGCTTCGCGAACATCCTCGGGCCCCGCGCGGACACGCCGCTCGCCGACTACTTCTCGCTGCCCGTCCTGCCGACCGTCCTCGGGTACGACCCGCGGCTGCAGTTCGTGCACGAGGACGACGTGATGGAGGTGCTGCGGCTCGCGTCGTTCGAGCCGCGCCGCGGCACGCTCAACAGCGGCACGTTCAACATCGCCGGCGACGGCGTGCTGCTCCTCTCGCAGACCGCCAGACGGCTCGGCCGCCCCACCGTGCCCGTGCTGCTGCCGGCCGTCACCTGGGTCGGCCAGGCCCTGCGTTCGGTCGGCATGACGGACTTCTCGCCCGAACAGATCCGGCTGCTCACCCACGGCAGGGTGGTGCAGACGACGCAGATGCGCGAGACCCTGGGGTTCCACCCCCGCTACACGACGGCGGAGGCTTTCGCGGACTTCGCGCGCAGCCGCGGACCGGGACTGCTCCCGCCCGAGACCCTCGCCCGTACCGTCGACCGGCTCGCGGATCTCGTCTCCGCGGCCCCCAGTGAGGAGCGCACCTGACATGGCCGATGCCAAGGTCATTCCCTTCGGCGAGGATCCGAGGTCGCGTCGCGGCGGCAAGGCGGGCAAGCCCAAGTCCGCGGTGAACGGGCGCAGGTCGGGCCAGCTCTCTCCCGTACCCGAGCAGCAGCCCGGACAGGGCACGCAGGAGCCGGAGGCGGGCTCGGCGGCCAGGAGCGGCGGAGAGGCCGTGGAAGGCGCCGACGGGGCGCGTACGGGCGGCGGCTGGGACCGCAAGCTGGCCCAGGGACTGTCGTTCCTGCGACGGCGGGTGACGGGGGACTACGAGGTCGACGACTTCGGCTACGACGAGGAGCTGACCGACCAGGTCCTGATGTCGCTGCTGCGCCCGCTCTACGACAAGTACTTCCGGGTGGAGGTGAAGGGCGTCGAGAACATCCCGGACGCCGGTGGCGCGCTGATCGTCGCCAACCACTCCGGGACGCTGCCCATGGACGGGCTGATGCTCCAGGTCGCGGTGCACGACAACCATCCGGCGGGGCGCCATCTGCGGCTGCTCGCCGCCGACCTGGTCTTCATGCTGCCGGTCGTCAACGAGCTGGCGCGCAAGGCCGGTCACACGCTCGCGTGCGCCGAGGACGCCCAGCGGCTGCTGGAGCGCGGCGAGGTGGTCGGGGTGATGCCGGAGGGTTTCAAGGGCATCGGGAAGCCGTTCTCGGAGCGCTACAAGCTGCAGCGCTTCGGGCGGGGTGGGTTCGTCTCCACGGCGCTGCAGGCGCGCGTGCCGATCGTGCCGTGCTCGATCGTCGGGGCGGAGGAGATCTACCCGATGATCGGGAACGCGAAGACCCTCGCGCGCGTGCTGGGCTTCCCGTACTTCCCGATCACGCCGACGTTCCCCTGGCTCGGGCCGTTGGGCGCGGTGCCGCTGCCGACGAAGTGGACGATCCAGTTCGGTGAGCCGATCCAGACCGACGGCTATCCGCTGGAGGCGGCGGAGGACCCGATGCTGATGTTCAACCTCACGGACCAGGTGCGCGAAACGATTCAGCACACGCTCTACAAGCTGCTCGTGCAGCGGCGGTCCGTGTTCTTCTGAGCGGTCGTGCCGGTCGGATCCCGACGGCACGACGAACGGCGCTCGGCCTCCTCACAGTGACTGTGTGAGGAGGCCGAGCGCTTGTGATGCGACGAGCCGTGACGCGGTCGCCCGTACGGGGACTACCGGTCGTCGTCCCCGTCGATGCCCAGGCCCGGGAGCAGGCCGGGCAGCAGCGGCGGGAGCGTGATGTCCGGCTTCGCCGAACTGCCCGAGCTGCCACTGCTGCTGCCGGGCAGGGTCGACGCACTGCCCTTCGGCGGGTCGAGCAGGTCGCCGGCGCCGCCGATCAACCGCTCGTCCAGACGCTGCGATTCGCTCGGCCGCGGCGTGGTGCCACCGCTCTCCCCGCGTCCGGACGAGGAACCTGCCGAGGACGGTGTCGAGTCCCGCGATGCCTTCGAGTCGCCCGTGCCCGAGGAGTCTCCTGTCCCGCCGCCGGCGGGGCCCGAGGTGCCCGGTGCGACGGGCAGCAGCGATTTCAGCGGACCGACCTCTTCGTCTATGGCGTCGAAGACGGAGGTCACGCCGTCGCCCACATCGGTGAGTTGGACGGGGAGCCGGTCACGCAGCTCGCTCCAGCCCTTGCGGTTGGAGGTCGAGAACGACTCCAGCGCCTGGATGGGGGCGAGCGAACCGTCGCGCGCGTACGCGGCGGACAGCAGGCGGTGGCCCTCGGATGCGTCGTGGCGCATGCCGGAGAGGGCACGACGGACCTCGCCGACCGACTCCGGGTCCAGGTCGCCGGAGCGGCTGCGCTCCATGAGCCTGCGCGCCTCGTTCATCCGCGTGGACGCCTGGCCGAGGTAGATCTCGCCGCGGTCGGACTCCTCGTCCGCCATGCCGCGCTTCAGATCCTCCATGCCGCGCTTCAGCCCGTAGAGCGAGTCGCCGGGCAGGGCATCGGAACTGGCCGCCGCGACACCGCTGAACGCCCCCGCCGCCACGCCGACCGTGAGCCCGCCCGCCGCGAGCCCCTGTGTCCAGCGGGACCGTGGCTTGAGCTTGCTGAGCGACGTCGCCCGGTGGGCTCCCCTTCGCCGCTGCTCGGGCACGCGCGGACCGCCGGACCCCGCCCCTTCGGAGAGCATCGCTTCCATCGCGGCGACCAATTGCGCCCGCTGGACGATCCTGACTTCGGGGTCAAGCTCCGGCTTCGGGATCCGGGCGAGTCCCCCCGCCACCGCCGACAGTCTGTCCTGCTCGTCCGCCGCCGCCGGAGCACAGGTCTGCTCGGGCGTCCGGTCCTGGCCGGCCTGCCGCTCATCCAGGGCCTGGGCGAAGGCGTTCGCCCGCCGGTGCGCCGATACGTTCGCGATCACGGGCGGCACCTCCTCTCGTCATCACCTGCAACTCCCTGGCACGTATGGAAGGTTGCACACCTTGAGCGCAACCACTCCTTCGAGTGATGCGATCTGGACAGCATGCGACCACAGGGAGTCTGCAACCCGGACAACGAGCGGTGATGCAGCCGGGTTACGCAGTCACGATGATCCGACCGCTGGGTCATCTGGGGGTCACCGTACGTGGCGGCTTCTGCGGCGGCGCGTCGGGCCCGGGTGGGGCGTATCGCCGCGCAGCCCGGGTCAGCGGGCGTCATCCGGCAGAAGCCTGGCCAGTGTGCGGACCGCCCGGTACTGGAGGGTCTTGATAGCGCCCTCGTTCTTGCCCATCACCCGTGCCGTCTCGGCGACCGACAGCCCCTGCAGGAAGCGCAGCGTGACGCACTCCTGCTGCTGCGGGTTGAGCTTGCGGACGGCTTCCAGCAGCGCCGCGTTGGAGAGCGACTCGAGGACGGAGTCCTCCGGGCTGCGCTCCACCTCGTTGGCGTCCAGCATCTCGCCGGTCGTGACCTCGAGGCGGAAGCGGCTGGACTTGAAGTGGTCGGCGACCAGGTTGCGGGCGATCGTCACGAGCCAGGCGCCGAAGTCGCGCCCCTGCCAGGTGAACGTCCCGATACGGCGAAGTGCGCGCAGGAACGTCTCACTTGTGAGGTCTTCCGCGGTCGCCTTACCGCCGACCCGGTAGTAGATGTAGCGGTACACCGTGTCGGCGTACTGGTCGTAGAGGCGGCCGAAGGCCTCGGCCTCGCCCGCCTGGGCGCGCTCGACCAGGTCCATCATGCGACGGCTGTCGCTGTCCGCGGCGGGACGGCGTGCTGTGGTGGCGCCACCCGCGGCACGCGAACGTCTGCTGACCGCCGTCGTGTTCTCGGCCAGGGCGTAGGCAGGGCCGGCATGGCCGGCAGGGACAGGCGCGGCGAAGGCGGGGACGGCGTACGCGGTGGGGACGATGCCGCGCATATGGTCGGCGACCGTTGCGCGGAGCGTAGCCAGGCCCGAGGCGTCAACCCCGACGTGTGGGTACACGGGACTCCCAGAGGCAGAGCTTCCATCACGTGCAGTGCGGAACCGTTCACCCGTCGTAGGGACGTGTGGGTACCGGTTTGCGTCTGAGGAGAATAACGCTTCGTACAGGCGGTGCTACGCCGAGTTGCTCAAATCGCCGGGTCGGAACGCTCTGTTACGAATTGGTGACCGATAGAATATCGAACATTCGATAGATAATGATCGGAATTTTGCTCGATCCGCCCGAGTGGCGCTCAAGTCATGGCAGCCCGGGGACATCGGGACTGGCCGGAGGCCCGGAAGGGTATGTGGCTTGGATTGGGCTCAGGCCGCTTCGCGTTGTCCGTTTCGGTGCGGTACGCCTCCCATGACGCGCCCACGAACGATCTGGTTCCCGCGCGTTTCGCGCGCGTCTCGTGCACCACGCGGGCGCGCGTGTTGCACGGCCCGCCGGAATCGGCGGAGAGCCGTGCCGGTGCTCCCCGAACGAGCCGTGACCTCCCCGTTCGGCGGGTTGGACCGCAAGACCGCGAACTTCCCTTGATGTGGCGCGGGTCACATGGCGATTTGTGTGGTTGTCGCGGTCCGCGACCACGGGAGTGGGCCTGGTCCTCTGCGTCGTGCCGCGGCGTGTCGGAGCCCGGCGCGCGCGGAACGACGCGCGCCCCGCAACAGGAGCGCGCTCCGCAACAGGAGAGGGAGCGTGAGGGTTCGGGTGACGGTGCCGGTCGCGGCCGGAGGGGCACAGCGCGCTGTCGAGCCGTGCGCGGCCCGGGCCTCCCCGGTGCTCGGTGCGCCGGCTGCCCGGGGGGCCCAGGAATCAGCGGCGGCGGCGCTGAAGCGCGACCGCGGCCGCCGCTCCACCCGCCAGCGCGCCGACACCGGCCGCCGCGGGGATGCCGACCTTCGCCGCCTTGCGGCCCGTCCGGTAGTCGCGCAACCGCCAGCCGTGCTCGCGCGCGTGCTTGCGCAGCCTGCTGTCCGGGTTCACGGCGTACGGATGCCCGACGATCGACAGCATCGGGATGTCGTTGGCGGAGTCGCTGTACGCGGCGCAGCGTGACAGGGTCAGGCCCTCCGCCGCCGCCAGGGCGCGTACGGCTTCGGCCTTCGCCGGGCCGTGGAGGATCTCGCCGACCAGGCGGCCCGTGTAGATGCCGTCGACGGACTCGGCGACCGTGCCGAGCGCGCCGGTCAGGCCGAGGCGGCGGGCGATGATCGTCGCCGTCTCCACGGGGGCGGCGGTGACCAGCCACACCTTCTGGCCGGCGTCGAGGTGCGCCTGGGCCAGGGCGCGGGTGCCCGGCCAGATGCGCTCGGCCATGTACTCGTCGTAGATGTCCTCGCCCATCTCCATGAGTTCGGAGACGCGGTGGCCCTTCACGATGGACAGCGCGCTGTTGCGGGCGTCCTCCATGTGGGCCGGGTCCTCGACGCCGGCCAACCGGAACCACGCCTGCTGCCAGGCGAAGCGGACGAGTTCGCGCTTGCGGAAGAACTTCCGCTTGTGCAGGCCGCGGCCGAAGTGGAAGAGCGCGGCGCCCTGCATGACGGTGTTGTCGAGGTCGAAGAAGGCGGCGGCGTAGGAGTCCCCGGCGACGGGGAACTCCGGCTCGGCCGATTCCGCGCCTGCCTCCGCCTCGAGTTCCTGCGAGGTCTTACGGGCTGCTTCGGCGGCCGCCTCGCCGGCCAGCACGCTGCGTGCGGTCGCGGGGCGCCGGCGGCGCGTGAGCCATCCCCATCCGAGGTGCATCGCGGAGGGACGCCAACCGGAACGGTGGTCGGGCGACGGGAGGGACATGACGTGAGCATAGCCAGCCCGACCGGACAATCCGGAGTCGGGAGGATTCGGACGCGTGAACTTCCCCCGACGGATGTGTTACCGGGTGCCGACGGCTACCCCGTACGCCCCTCTTCGCGCCGGATGCGGCAACCGCCCGAGCGGGGCGCCGCGTTCACCCGCGCCCGGGTCCGGTGGGCTGTTCATCCGCAGGTCAGCGCCGTGCGGCGGGAGTTCAGCCGCCGCCCAGCGCCTTGCGCAGGCGGTCCGGGTCCACGCGCCAGAAGTCGTGCTGGGCACCGTCGACGAGGATGACCGGAATCTGCTCCCAGTAGAGGCGGTGCAACTCGGCGTCCTGAGTGATGTCTCTCTCGTTCCAGGAGGCGCCCAGTTCGTCGCAGACCGTGACGATCACCTCCCGTGCTTCGTCGCACAGGTGGCAGCCGGGCTTGCCGATCAGGGTCACGGTGCTGTCGGCGGGGTTCTTACGGGGCTTGCGGCGCAGCAGCGGGCTCATGGCTCCGGACTCGGGGGGTGTCGGACGCGGGGGCGTCGGATTCGGCGGGCGTCGGGTTCGGGACGGTGTCGGTTTCGGGATGGTGCCGGTTTCGGGATGGTGCCGGTTTCGGCCGGGCTGGTCGGATTCGGGGTGGTGGAGGGCCCTCGCCGTGCGGGTTGCGCGTGGGGCGCACGCGAAAAGGGTCGTGACGAGCGGGCGCGATTCGGCGGGATCGGGGGCACAGTCGTAGAAAGAAGTGTGCGCGTGGTCCCCGTCGGCGCTCAACGGGTCCGTCCCGCGGGCGGTTCCGCGATCATGTCGTCGAACCGCGTGACCCCGGTCACTTTGACCGGACAAAGCGGACACCATCTTTGTGCACGCGTTCACAAAGACATAGCCTGCTGTCAACGGGGCGGTCGTGGGACGTGTGACCGCCTGCAGCCCCGCTCTACCCCGCAGGAGCACCGTGGCAACTGGCCGAACACACCGACCGGCGACCCGTAGCCGAGGGATTCCCGAGGCCACCGTCGCCCGGCTTCCGCTGTATCTGCGCGCGCTGACCGCGCTCTCGGAGCGCTCGGTCCCCACGGTCTCCTCCGAGGAGCTCGCGGCGGCGGCCGGGGTGAACTCTGCCAAGTTGCGGAAGGACTTCTCGTACCTGGGTTCGTACGGGACGCGCGGTGTGGGCTACGACGTCGAGTACCTCGTCTACCAGATCTCCCGGGAACTGGGCCTGACCCAGGACTGGCCGGTCGTGATCGTCGGTATCGGTAACCTCGGCGCCGCGCTCGCCAACTACGGCGGCTTCGCCTCCCGCGGGTTCCGGGTCGCCGCGCTCATAGACGCCGACCCCGCGATGACGGGCAAGCCCGTCGCCGGTCTGCCCGTGCGGCACACCGACGACCTGGAAGCGATCATCAACGACAACGGCGTGTCCATCGGGGTCATCGCGACCCCGGCCGGCGCCGCCCAGCAGGTCTGCGAGCGGCTCGTGGCCGCGGGCGTGACCTCCATCCTCAACTTCGCGCCCACGGTGCTGTCCGTGCCCGAGGGCGTCGACGTGCGCAAGGTCGACCTCTCCATCGAGCTGCAGATCCTCGCCTTCCACGAGCAGCGGAAGGCCGGGGAGGACGGCGCCGATCTGTCCGACGCCGCCGAGGCGGTCGCGCCGCCCGCCGTGCGCGCGAGCTCCGACGGCGGCCGGGCCGGTTCCGGCGGCGGCAGGAAGGGACCCGACGGGGACGTCCCCGCCGTGATGCCCGCATGAGTCTTCTGGTCGTCGGCCTGAGCCACCGCAGCGCGCCGGTCAGCGTGCTGGAGCGGGCTTCCCTCGCAGCCGAGGCGCAGGGCAAGCTGCTGCAGGACGCGGTTGCCGCGGAGCCCGCGGCTGAAGCCGTCGTGCTCGCCACGTGCAACCGCATCGAGCTGTACGCCGACGTCGACAAGTTCCACGCGGGTGTCGCCGAGCTGTCGACGCTGCTGTCCGTGCACAGCGGTGTCGGTCTCGAGGAGCTGACCCCGTACCTCTATGTCCACTACGAGGACCGGGCCGTCCACCACCTCTTCTCGGTGGCCTGCGGTCTGGACTCGATGGTCGTCGGCGAGGGCCAGATCCTCGGCCAGATCAAGGACACCCTGGCGCTCGGCCAGGAGCAGCACACCGCGGGCCGCCTTCTCAACGACCTGTTCCAGCAGGCGCTGCGGGTCGGCAAGCGGGCCCACAGCGAGACCGGGATCGACCGGGCCGGGCAGTCGCTCGTCACCTTCGGTCTGGAGCAGCTCGCCGGCGGTGCGGCGGTCGAGGACTGGGCACGGGGCAAGCGCGCCCTGGTCATCGGCGCGGGCTCCATGTCCTCGCTGGCCGCGACGACGCTCGCGCGCGCCGGTATCACCGAACTGGTGATCGCCAACAGGACCGAGGACCGGGCCGAGCGCCTGGCCGCCGCCCTCGTCGAGCAGAGCGCCCGCGGCGCCGCCGACTCCGCGGCCTTCGTCGCGCGCGCCGTGCCCATGGACACCGTTCCCGCCGAGCTGGCCGCGGCCGACCTCGTCGTCTCCTGCACGGGCGCGACGGGCCTCGTCCTGACGGCCGCCGCCCTGCACACCGCCCTCGCCGGGCGCCCCGGGCACCGCGTCGACGTGCTCGACCTCGCCATGCCGCGCGACGTCGACGCCGCCGCCCACCGCATCGACGGGGTGCGCCTGGTCGACATCGAGACCCTGGCGGAGGCGTCCGCGGACGCCCCGATGGCGGCGGACGTCGACCGGGTCCGGTCCATCGTGTCCGAGGAGGTCGGCGCCTTCGGCGCGGCTCAGCGTGCCGCCCACATCACCCCCACGGTCGTGGCCCTGCGCACCATGGCGGCGGACGTGGTGGCGAGCGAGGTCTCCCGGCTCAACGGGCGGCTGCCCGGCCTGGACGACAAGGAGCGCGCCGAGATCACGCAGACGCTGCGCCGCGTCGTCGACAAGCTCCTCCACGCGCCCACGGTGCGGGTGAAGGAACTCGCGGGCGAGCCGGGCGGCGCCGGGTACGCGGACGCCCTGCGGGAGTTGTTCGACCTCGACCCGCAGGCGGTCGCCGCCGTCAGCCGTGCCGACACCAGCGATCCGAACCGAGGAGGGCGGGCCACATGAACCACATCGACGACGTGAACGACGGCCGTCGCACCTCCGGCACCACCGGTTCCCGGCCGCTCCGGCTGGGCACCCGCCGCAGCAAGCTCGCCATGGCCCAGTCCGGCCGCATAGCCGACGCCGTACGCGACCTGACCGGACGCCCCGTCGAACTGGTGGAGATCACCACCTACGGCGACACCTCCCGGGCGTCCCTCTCGCAGATCGGCGGCACCGGGGTCTTCGTCACCGCCCTGCGCGACGCGCTGCTGCGCGGCGAGGTCGACTTCGCCGTGCACTCGCTGAAGGACCTGCCGACCACGCAGCCCGACGAGCTGGTGATCGCCGCCGTGCCCCGTCGCGAGGATCCCCGCGACGCCCTCGTGGCCCGCGACGGTCTGGGCTTCGAGGACCTGGCGGCCTCCGCGGCCCGGGAGTCCCGGCCCGCCCGTATCGGCACCGGTTCGCCGCGCCGCACGGCGCTGCTGAACGCCTGGGCCCGCAGTCTCGGTCTCGACGTCGAGACCGTTCCGATCCGCGGCAATGTCGACACCCGGATCGGTTACGTACGGTCCGGGGAGCTCGACGGCGTCGTCCTGGCCGCCGCGGGGCTGACCCGGATCGGCCGCGTCGACGAGGTCACCGAGCTGCTGCCCGCCGACACCGTGCTGCCGGCCCCCGGCCAGGGGGCACTGGCGGTCGAGTGCGCCGCGTCCGAAGCGGACCTCATTAACCGTCTCGCCGAGCTCGACGACCCGCTCACGCGGGCCGCCGTGACCGCCGAGCGATCCCTGCTCGCCGCCCTGGAGGCCGGTTGCAGCGCACCTGTGGGTGCCCTGGCCGACCTGCTGGCCGACGGCCAGGCTGTCACCGAAATGCGCCTGCGCGGCGTCGTCGGCACCACCGACGGCACCACGCTGGTGCAGCTGTCCACCACCGGTCCCGTACCCGCGTCTCACGACGACGCCCTCGCACTCGGCAGCGAACTCGCCGCCGAGATGCTGGCCAAGGGTGCGGCCGGTCTGATGGGGGAGCGCGCACATTGAGCCCCACCGCCGCACATCTTGCACGAGCACCACACGCTGCTCTCGGTCACGTCACCTTCCTCGGTGCCGGACCCGGAGATCCGGGACTGCTGACGCTGCGCGCCGTGGAGGCGCTGGCCCACGCGGACGTCCTGGTGGCCGACCCTCAGGTGCTCGACGTGGTGAGCCAGCATGCGAGGACGGGCGCGGACATCCCGCAGCCGGAGCAGGACGAGGCATCCGCCTCAACTGCCGCCCCTGCCTTGCGAGATGCGGCCAATCTTGTCATGGGGGCCGCGCGGGCGGGCAAGCGGGTCGTGCGCGCCGTCGCGGGTGACCCGGGCCTGGACGCCAACACGGGCGCCGAGATGCTGGCCTGTGCCGGCGAGGGCATTCCGTTCGAGGTGGTGCCCGGTGTGGCGACGGCCGTGGGCGTGCCCGCGTACGCCGGTGTGCCGCTGCGCTCCGCCGAGGGCGCCGACGTCCGGTTCGTCGACGCGCGGACGGCCTCCGAGCGCTGCTGGAGCGAGACCGGTTCCAGCGACGCGACCGTCGTCGTCTCCACCACGCTGGACGCGGTCGCCGCGTCCGCCGGTGAACTGGTCGCGGCCGGGCGCAAGCCCGACACCCCGATGACCGTCACCGTCGCGGGGACGACGACCCGGCAGCGCACATGGCCGGCCACGCTCGGCACGATCGCGCAGGTGCTGAAGGCGGCGAAGGCGCTGCCGTCCCCGGACGGCGGCCAGCCGGTGATAGCCGTGGTCGGCGAGCACAGCGCCGCGGCCCAGCGCGACCAGCTCGCGTGGTTCGAGTCCAAGCCGCTCTTCGGCTGGAAGGTCCTCGTCCCGCGGACGAAGGAGCAGGCCGCTTCACTCTCCGACCAGCTCCGGTCGTACGGCGCCGTGCCGCACGAGGTCCCCACCATCGCCGTGGAACCGCCGCGCACGCCCCAGCAGATGGAGCGCGCCGTCAAGGGCCTGGTGACGGGCCGCTACGAGTGGATCGCCTTCACCTCGGTCAACGCCGTCAAGGCGGTCCGGGAGAAGTTCGAGGAGTACGGGCTCGACGCCCGCGCCTTCGCCGGGATCAAGGTCGCGGCGGTGGGCGAGCAGACCGCCAAGGCGCTGGTGGACTTCGGTGTGAAGCCGGACCTGGTGCCGAGCGGCGAGCAGTCAGCGGCCGGGCTGCTGGACGACTGGCCGCCGTACGACCCGGTCTTCGACCCGATCGACCGTGTCTTTCTGCCGCGAGCCGACATCGCGACCGAGACACTGGTCGCCGGGCTGATCGAGCTGGGCTGGGAGGTGGACGACGTGACGGCGTACCGGACCGTGCGCGCCTCGCCGCCGCCGGCCGAGACGCGTGAGGCGATCAAGGGCGGCGGGTTCGACGCCGTGCTGTTCACCTCGTCCAGCACGGTGCGGAATCTGGTCGGCATCGCCGGCAAGCCGCACAACGTCACCGTCATCGCCTGCATCGGCCCGGCGACGGCCAAGACCGCCGAGGAGCACGGCCTGCGGGTCGATGTCCTCTCGCCCGAGCCGTCGGTGCACCGTCTGGCCGAGGCCCTCGCGGAGTTCGGCGCGCAGCGCCGGGCGGCAGCGGTCGAGGCAGGTGAACACGTCACCCGGCCGAGCGAGCGCCGTCCGGGTTCGCGCAGGAGGCGCAGTTGAGCGTTTACGGAAACTTCCCCGGCGCGCGGCCGCGACGGCTCCGGACGACCCCCGCCATGCGGCGGATGGTCGCCGAGACGCGGCTGCACCCGGCCGAGCTGATCCTCCCCGCCTTCGTGCGGGAGGGCATCTCCGAGCCGGTGCCGATCTCCGCCATGCCGGGCGTCGTCCAGCACACCCGCAACACCCTGCGGAAGGCGGCCGCGGAGGCCGTGCAGGCGGGCGTGGGCGGCATCATGCTGTTCGGCGTTCCGGAGGAGTCGAAGAAGGACGCCATCGGTTCGCCGGGCACCGACCCGAACGGGATCCTCCAACTCGCCCTGCAGGACGTGCGGTCCGAGGTCGGCGACGACCTGGTCGTCATGTCCGACCTGTGCCTGGACGAGCACACCGACCACGGCCACTGCGGTGTGCTGGACGCCGAGGGCCGGGTCGACAACGACGCGACGCTCGAGCGGTACGCGGAGATGGCGCGCGTCCAGGCGGACGCGGGCGCCCACGTCGTCGGCCCCAGCGGCATGATGGACGGCCAGGTGCGGGTGGCCCGTGAGGCGCTGGACGGTATCGGCCGCCAGGACGTCTCGATCCTCGCCTACACCGTGAAGTACTCGTCGGCGTTCTACGGCCCGTTCCGCGAGGCCGTGGGCTCCTCACTGCGGGGCGACCGCAAGACGTACCAGCAGGACCCGGCCAACGCCCGTGAGGCGCTGCGCGAGTTGGCGCTCGATCTGGCCGAGGGCGCGGACATGGTGATGGTCAAGCCCGCGCTGCCCTACCTCGACATCGTGCGCCGCATCGCGGACGAGGTGGACGTGCCGGTGGCGGCGTACCAGATCTCGGGCGAGTACGCGATGGTCGAGGCGGCCGCGGCCAACGGCTGGCTGGAGCGCGACCGCGCGATCATGGAGACGCTGACGGGCATCCGCCGTGCCGGCGCGGGCCTGATCCTGACGTACTGGGCGTCGGAAGCCGCCCGGTGGCTCCAGCGCGGCGAGTAACGGGCCACGACCTGGTACGCGGCCGACCCTTCCCGGAAAGCCCCTGCTGATCCGGCACCGGATCAGCAGGGGCTTTCACGTGCCTTCTGCCTCCGCGGTCGCCGGGCAGCGGAATACGCCGTGTCCCGGACAGCGATCCGGACCCAACTGACCTGATTTCGCCAAAGGTTGAGGAATCGTCTCCGGCGCCCCCGCGGGGGCCTACGCTTTCGGCTCCATCGCGGAATACGCCGGGTACGCCCTGAGTCCACCGCATTCCGCGCCCGGCATGCACCAGGAGTCCGCGGTGACGAAGATCTTCAATGACGAACCCCATGCGATCGACGGACTAGACCGGGCGAAATTCGCCACGGCCCTCTCCGGTGTGATCACGCGCTGCGACACTCCGCTGGTGCTCGGTCTCTACGGCACCTGGGGCATCGGAAAGACCTCCCTCATGCGCCTCATCGAGCGGGACCTGGAGCAGTCCGGCGAAGCGGTGACGGTCTGGTTCGACGCCTGGCAGCACCAGTTCGACGAGAATCCCGCGGTCGCGCTGCTGCACACCATGGTCGACGAACTGGGCCTCGGCGACGAGGGCCGGCGCCTGCTCCGGGTGATCGCGGGTGCCCTCGGCTCGATCCTGCTCAAGTCCACGACCACGCTGAACACCAGCGAACTGACGCAGCTTCGGGACAGTTACGACGAGGAGCGGTTCCGCGTCCGGGAGATGCAGATCCGGCTGCGCGAGCACTTCGCCCAGCTCCTCACCCGCGCCACCGGCAACGGCAGGGTCCGGGTGGTGTTCTTCATCGACGACCTCGACCGGTGCGTTCCGGAGAAGATCCTCGAAGTGCTGGAGGCCCTCAAGCTCTTCCTCAACATGCCCGGTTGCGTCTATGTGCTCGGAGTCGACCGGACCGCGCTTGAGAACAGCATCAAGCACCGCTACGCCGGCATCGAGGTGAGCGAGGCGGCCTATCTCGACAAGATCGTGCAACTCCCGTTCACCATTCCCCCGATCTCGGCGGAGGCGGGCGAGCAGTTCGTCATCGATCTGCTGCCGCAGTCCCTGCACAAGCTGGTCCCGCTGCTCGTACGGAACATCGGTGACAACCCACGGCAGGTGAAGCGGTTCATCAACACCCTGATCCTGAACGACGAACTGGCCCAGCAGATCCTGGGCAGGCGGTACGACGCGCAGACGCTGTCGGCCGTGCTCCTGCTGCAGTACCGCAGCCCCGAACTCTTCAAGCACGTCGCCAAGTTCCCGGCCCTGGTGCAGAGCGAAGACATCGAGTCCTCGGACGCCGGGATCAAGGCGGCGCTGGAGGATCCGACCGTCCAGGACGTCCTCCAGGTCCTGCGCCGGGCCGATGACCTCACCTCCTACATCTTCCTGTCCGAGGTCGCCGCCGTGCGCAGCCTCCGGTTCGACGTGGTGCTGACCGACGCCGGTGACAAGAAGATCCAGGTCATCAAGGTGATCCGGGAGATCACCGGCCTCGGGCTCAAGGAGGCGAAGGACCTCGTCGACGCGGCACCGTCGATCGTGATGGCGCAGGTCCACCGGGACGAGGCCGACGGCTACCTGGAGCGCCTGGCGGTCACCGGGGCGAAGGTGGAGGTCCAGTAGTCGCGGCGACGACGGGGCAGCGCCGTGACCGTGCCGCGTGGGCGCCCACGTCGCAGAGTCGTGAACGGGCCGGACGCGCCCGCGCTGCCGAGCCGTGACGGGAGGACCGCCTACGCGTTCGCAGTACCGCCTACGCATCCGCGTCGCCGTCCCACAGCGCGGTGCTGTGGGAGGCGATTAGGCCCCCGATACGGGCGATCGCTTCGGCGGCGGGGAGCGGGTCCGGCCGGCGGCTGTCGCGCAGCCGCAGCGCCACCCGGTCGCCGTCGGCCTCCTGGGGGCCGATCACGGCCTGGTACGGCACCAGGCGCGCCTGGCGGATGCGCGCACCCAGGCTCCCGCGCTCCGCCCCCGCCACCTCCGCGCGCAGATCCCGCTCCGCGCACCTGCGGGCGACGTCCTCCGCCCGCTCCTGCTCCGCGTCGGAGACCGGGAGGACGACGACCTGCACAGGGGCGAGCCAGGCGGGGAACGCCCCGCCGTGCACCTCGATGAGGTGCGCGACCGCCCGCTCCACGCTGCCGATGATGCTGCGGTGGACCATCACCGGCCGGTGCTTCGCGCCGTCCGCGCCGATGTAGTGCAGATCGAACTGCTCGGGCTGGTGGAAGTCGATCTGCACGGTGGACAGGGTGGACTCCCGGCCCGCGCTGTCGGTCACCTGGATGTCGACCTTCGGCCCGTAGAACGCGGCCTCACCCTCGGCCGCCTCGTACGGGAGTCCCGAGCGGTCCAGGACCTCGGTCAGCAGGGCGGTGGCCCGCTCCCACATCGCGGGTGAGGCGACGTACTTCCCGCCGGGCCCGGGGAGGGAGAGCCGGTAGCGGGTCGGGGCGATGCCCAGCGCCTCGTACGCCCGGCCGATCATCTCCAGGGCCGCGCGGGCCTCGTCGGCGGCCTGGTCCAGGGTGCAGAAGATGTGCGCGTCGTTGAGCTGGATCGCCCGTACGCGGGTCAGTCCGCCGAGGACGCCCGACAGCTCCGACCGGTACATCCCGCCCAACTCCGCCATCCGAAGCGGGAGTTCGCGGTAACTGTGAGAGCGGGAGCGGTAGATCAGCGCATGGTGCGGGCACAGGCTGGGCCGCAGGACGACCTGCTCGCCGCCGACGTCCATCGGCGGGAACATGTCGTCGCCGTAGTGCGACCAGTGGCCCGAGATCTCGTACAGCTCGCGTTTGCCGAGGGCCGGCGAGTAGACGTGGCGATAGCCCGCCCGCCGCTCCGCGGTGCGGATGTACTCCTCCAGCGCGTGCCGTACGGCGCCGCCGTCGGGCAGCCAGTACGGCAGTCCCGCGCCGATCAGCGGATCGGTGTCGAACAGGTCGAGCTCGCGGCCGATCCTGCGGTGGTCGTGCATGGGGGTCTCCTCGCGGACGTCGGGCGAGGGACGAGTACCCGCAACGCCGAAGCCCCGGGGCGCTCGCCCCGGGGCTTCGGATTCGGACATCGGTCAGCGCGCCGGGACACTCTCCGGCGTCGTCGTCATCGGACGTGCGGCACGCTGCATACGAGCGACCGTAGCAGGGACGGACGCGGCCCGCGCGGGGATTTTCCGGGCCCCGCGACGCGCCGCCCCCATGGCCCTCACCGGACCTGTCAAAGCGGCTCTGAGCTGCGAAGACGGTGCAGGCCCAGGCCGCTCTGCCCACGGCGAATCTGCTGCGGGCCAAGATCCCTGTCGCATCCGCCCGGACGCGCCGACAGTGGACCCATCAGCGGCAGCAGCCGCACCCCAACGCCTTCGAGGAGGACCGATGGCTCCACTGATCACCGGCCCCGCCAGCGGCCGTGACCCGGCCCTCGCCCCGCGCGCCGCGGGCGGCGACACGCCCCCCACGCGCTTCGACGACGACCTCGCCGCCCAGCTCCTCAACCAGCGGATCGTCTTCCTCGGCACCGAGGTCGACGAGGTCTCCGCGAACCGCGTCTGCGCCCAGCTCCTCCTGCTCTCCGCCGAGGACGCGCGGACCGACATCACCCTCGTCGTCAACAGCCCCGGTGGTTCGGTGACCGCCGGGCTCGCGATCTACGACACGATGCGGCTCATCCCCAACGACGTCTCGACCATCGCCATGGGATTCGCCGCCAGCATGGGCCAGTTCCTGCTCACCGTCGGGACGAAGGGCAAGCGCCACGCCCTGCCGAACGCGCGGATCATGATGCACCAGCCGTCCGCCGGGATCGGCGGCACCACCGCCGACATCGCCATCCAGGCCGAGAACCTGGAGTTCATCAAGAAGTCCATCGAGCGCATCACGGCCGAACACACGGGCCAGTCGGCGGAGACCGTCGCACGCGACAGCGACCGCGACCGGTGGTTCACCGCCCAGCAGGCCAAGGAGTACGGGATGGTCGACCGCGTCGTGGAGTCGTTCGCCGACGTCCGCCCGGCCGCCCCGCAGCGACGGATGGGGATCTGACATGGGCCAGTACACGATTCCGACGGTCGTCGAGCGCACCGCGCTGGGCGAGCGTGCCTACGACATCTACAGCAGCCTGCTGTCCGAGCGCATCATCTTCCTCGGCACCGAGATCGACGACGGCGTCGCCAATGTCGTCATCGCGCAGCTCCTCCACCTGGAGTCCTCGAACCCCGAACGCGAGATCTCGGTCTACATCAACTCGCCCGGCGGCTCGTTCACTTCGCTCATGGCCATCTACGACACGATGACCTTCGTCGGCTCGCCCATCTCGACGTTCTGCGTCGGGCAGGCGGCTTCGACCGCGGCCGTGCTCCTCGCCGGGGGCGACCCGGGGCGGCGCATGATCCTGGAGCACGCGCGGGTGCTGCTCGGGCAGCCCGCGGCCGGCGGCAGCCAGGGAACGGTCTCCGACCTCAGCCTCCAGGCCAAGGAGATGGTGCGGATCCGCTCCCAGGTCGAGGAGGTCCTGGCCCGCCACACGCACCACGATGTGGCCACGCTCCGCGCCGACATGGACCGCGACAAGGTGTTCACGGCGCACGAGGCCGTGGCGTACGGGCTCGCGGACGAGGTCCTGTCGCGCCGCCTCGCCGCAGTGGCATGACCGTCCGCGGACGGTCATGGGATCCGCGCCGGCCGGGAACGGCCCGTGCGTCAGGCGGCGAGCCGTACGTCGCCCTGGCGCGCGGGCGCCCGCAGTGAGGCCGGCCGTGAGGTCGGCGAGGTCTGGCGGGTGCGCGCGGGTACAGGGGTTCCGCGCGCGCCGGTCAGGCGGATGATCTCGTGATGGCCCAGGGCCAGGAGGTCGGCGATCCCGAGACCGAGCGCGGCCGCGGCGGCGGCCAGCACCTCGGACGACGCCTCCTTCAGACCGCGTTCGATCTCGGAGAGGTACGGCATCGAGATCCGGGCCGCGTCGGCCACGTCCTTCAACGTCCGCTTCTGGGCGAGCCGTTCGCGGCGCAGGACATCCCCGACGACATCCCGCCACAGCGGCTCCTTCACCGGAGCGGGCGGTGCGACCGGAGTGGCCGGTGAGGTCGGCGAGGCCGGGGCAGCCGGTGGTGCGGTGGGGACGGGCGCAGATCCGGACGTCCCGCGACCGGCCGGGGCGTCCGGTGCTCCCGTGGCGTGAGGGGCGGGTGTGGGTGGCGCCTCGGCCGTGGCGGGTGCCGTGACCGGGCGCAGAGGAATGACGCGGGCTTGGTTCGGCGCGTGGCTGCTCACCCACTCAGGGTAGGAGCGCCGTGTCCGGTGGGGCGAGATCCGGCGTTCTGCCGTCGGCGAAGTCCCACGAGGAGCCCGGCGGTGGGGACCCGACCGGTGACGGGTCCGTCAGTCGGCGAAGGGCGACGGCGAGGGGGGCGGCGACGACGGCCGGCGGGCAGCGGGCGGGGGCACGACCGGCAGCACGTCCGGGTACGCGTAGTCGTCCGCGACGGCGGCGGGCGGTGCGGGGGGCGGCTCGGGCGCCGCCTGGCAGGTGAATCCCAGACGCTTCATCGCCCGGGTCACCTCTCCTGCGGTGAAGTCACGGCGGTCCTGGCGTGTGACCAGCGCTCCGACCTGCTTCACGGGGTACGTGGAACGCCCGATGCGGACGCTGGGACCGGTGACCGGTTCCGGCCTCACCCCGCGCATCGTCAGCTCCACCTCGCTCGCGGTCAGGTCGAAGGGGTAGCCGGCGATGATGACGCGCATGAGGCCTCAGAAGGGGGAGGGGGAGTAGTACGCCGTGCGTACTCGGTTCGCCCAGCGTCCCACAGTCCCGCCCCCGCAGGAAGGACATACGGCCATAAGCAAATCGCCACCACGGAAAGAAGTGTGCTACGTTCTTTTGTGTTGCAGTTTTGGTACCCATGAACGTTGTGTGCACCTGACGGAAATGCCTCAGGTGCATTTTGTTTTTGCCGATCTCATCGGATGGGGTCATTGCGGCGACGTGGAATCCGCACGGTGCGGATTCCGTACTGCCTCCCCCAGAAGGAGATTGCTATGGCCAGCGGAACCGTCAAGTGGTTCAACTCGGAAAAGGGCTTCGGCTTCATCGAGCAGGACGGCGGCGGCGCCGACGTCTTCGCCCACTACTCGAACATCGCCACCCAGGGCTTCCGTGAGCTCCAGGAGGGCCAGCGGGTCAACTTCGACGTCACGCAGGGCCAGAAGGGCCCGCAGGCGGAGAACATCGTCCCGGCCTGATCCACGGACGAGCCTCATGGCGCAGGGGCCCGCACCTGTTGGGTGCGGGCCCTCGCCTGTGCGGTCCGCGTGATCCACATCGGCACGTTCTCAGCCGAACGTGCCCGAGTCCCGTCTCTTCCGGCTCGTTCCCGCGACTCTCCGGTCGGCCCCGCCGCCACGGACACCTCCCCGGTTCGCGCCGTCGCCCCGAGGAAGGTTCCTTCCCCCGTGAATCGTCGTGCCCGACCCGCCCGAAAGACCCGTTCGCAGCCGTCCGCTTCCGCGCGTGGCCGCGGAGCCGCTTCCCGGCCGAGCGAATTCGCTCTTCCCACCCCCATAGCACCGGCACTCCCCGCCGTCGGATCCTTCGCCGAGCTGGACATGCCGCGTCCCCTCATGGGCGAGCTCACCCGCCAGGGTGTGAGCGTGCCGTTCCCCATCCAGGCCGCGACGCTGCCGAACGCCCTCGCCGGCCGTGACGTCCTGGGCCGTGGACGCACCGGCTCCGGCAAGACGCTCGCCTTCGGTCTCGCGCTGCTCGCCCGCACCGCGGGGAACCGTGCGCAGCCCCGCCGGCCGCTCGCCCTCGTCCTGGTCCCCACCCGGGAACTGGCGCAGCAGGTGACCCAGGCCCTCACCCCCTACGCCCGTACCCTGCAGCTCCGGCTGGCCACCGTGGTCGGCGGCCTGTCGATCGGCCGCCAGGCCGCGGATCTCCGCTCGGGCGCCGAGGTCGTCGTGGCCACCCCCGGGCGCCTCAAGGACCTCATCGAGCGCGGCGACTGCGCGCTGGACGAGGTCGCCATCACCGTGCTCGACGAGGCCGACCAGATGGCCGACATGGGGTTCATGCCCCAGGTCACCGCGCTGCTGCGGCAGGTGCCCGGCGACGGCCAGCGGATGCTCTTCTCCGCGACCCTCGACAAGAACATCGACACGCTGGTCCAGCGCTACCTGAGCGATCCCGTCGTCCATTCCGTGGACCCGTCCGCCGGTGCCGTCAGCTCCATGGAGCACCACTTGCTGCACGTCGCGGACACGGACAAGCAGGACGCCGTCATCCGGATCGCCGCCCGCGACGGCCGGGTGATCATGTTCCTGGACACCAAGCACGCGGCGGACCGTCTCGCCCGGCGGCTCCTGAGCAGTGGTGTACGGGCCGCGGCCCTGCACGGCGGCAAGTCCCAGTCCCGTCGTACGCGCACCCTGGACCAGTTCAAGCGGGGCGACGTCACCGCGCTGATCGCCACCAATGTCGCCGCGCGCGGCATCCACGTCGACGATCTCGACCTCGTCGTGAACGTCGATCCTCCGGCCGACCACAAGGACTATCTCCACCGCGGCGGCCGCACGGCGCGCGCCGGTGAGTCCGGCCGGGTGGTCACCATCGTGCTGCCGCATCAGCGCCGGGAGATGAGCCGGATCATGTCGGATGCCGGGATCACGCCCGAGGTCGCGAAGGTGCGCCCCGCGGACGCCGAACTGGCCCGCATCACGGGCGCCGCGGCCCCGTCAGGCGTCGCGGTCACCATCGCGGAACCGGCCGCCGAGCAGTCCCGCGGGACGGCGAACGGCGGCGCCCGAAGGCGACGCCCGTCCGGCCGTTCGGCCGCGGGTTCGGGTCGTGGCTCCGGCGCGTCGGGTCGTGGCTCTGCGGGGTCGGGCCGTTCGTCGGCGGCCTCGGGCCGTGGTTCGGCTGCGTCGGGGCGTGGCTCGGCGGCGTCGGGCCGCTCGTCGACCGCGTCAGGGCGTGGCACCGGGGCGTCAGGCCGTAACTCCGCCGGTTCGGGCCGTGGTTCGGCTGCGTCGGGCCCCAACTCCACCGGTTCGGGGCGTGGCTCCGGCGCGTCGGGCCGCCAGGGCGGTTCCGCGCCGCGGAAGGCACCGCGGCGCCGGGCGGCGTGACCGCCCGACGCCGCTTCGCCGACAGCGTCCGCTCCTGATCAGCGAGCCGCTGACCAGGAGTGGGCCACGTCGATCACGAGCCGGTCGCCCGTCTGCATCACGCGGAACGGCAGCCGGGCGCGGACGCCCAGACCGATCTGGGTGTCGCCCTCGAAGCTCGTGGCGAACCGCGCGTCCTTGAAGGTCTTGTACCCGGTGAGGTTCACGCCGGGCAGGGGCTTCCCCGCCCGCCCCGGGTACGTCGCGGCGCCGGTCTCCGGGTCGTAGCTCGGCGCCGCGACCCGTATCTCGAGGACGGCCCCGCCGCCGACCGGGATGAACTGGCCCGAGCCGTCCTGGTAGAGCTTGTTGACGTAACTCACGGTGTAGCCGATGCGGTCGCTGCCCGTGCCGGGGACGTCGAAGACCATCCGGTCGTAGCAGGCGTGGCTGCCGGTCCTGATGTCCTTCAACGGCGTGTAGCCGGTGGGTGTGGCCGTCTTGGTGGTGCTGCCCCAGCCTGTCGCGCAGGCCGTCGCGGACGCGGGTGCCGCTGAGGCGGCCGTGGCCGAGGTCGCTGTTGCCGCCAGCCCCGCACTCGCCAGAACGAGCGCGGCCAGCGCGGTACCGAACCGTCGCATTTCTACCCCCCAGGTATCGAACGGTTACGTCGGGTTGGACAGGTGATATGCCCGAAGGGTTGCCTATCCGGACGGATCGGTCCGGGTCAACAAGACCCGGTGCAAAGCGGCCAGTTGTCCTGATCTTGGTCCGAGGTTGTGGGGGCGCCCAGGTTCCCGCCCGGCGGTCGTCCCGTCGGCACGTGTCGAACCGCGCCTCCGCCCGGCCGCGTCGAGCGGGGTGCCGATGGGGCCAGGGCGTGGGCGTGGGTGTGGGTGTGGGCCTGCGCAGGGCCCTGGGTGTGGGCGTGGGCGTGGCGCTGGGTGTGGGCGTGGGGCTGTTGGGCCGCGTAGGGCCGGTGGGTGGTATTTGAGCATCGGGGCGGGGCGGTGGTCGGCTGAGGTCGATGCCCGAGGGGGCGGCCGTCCGGGCTTGCGGTGCAACCCGCTCGTGTTCTGCATCGGCTCGGCCAGGGGTGCCGTTTTCAGAATGCTTGACTGGAGGCAAGCATTTTCGCAACGGGTGCCGGAGGGCGGGCTGAGGCCGGTCCGGACCTACCCAGTACCTGGCCCACCACCGGCCTGCGCTGCGGGTGCGGCCCCGGCCACGTCCCCGCCTGACCGATGCTCGGCCTTGCGCCGGAGGCGCGAAACGAAACAGTCGCCTTCCAGGCGGTGTAAGTCCGGATCCAGACCACGCTCGCGCAGCAGCGCGTGGGCTCAGGCGTTGTCGGCGACCCAGGCGGCGAACGAGGCCCAGGCGTCCGGCGCGAAGTCGAGCACCGGCCCGTCGGGGTCCTTGGAGTCACGGACGTGAACGGTGGAGGGGTGAGCGGAGACCTCGACGCAGTCGCCGCCCTGCTCGCTGCTGTAGCTGGACTTGCGCCAGGCGTAGGCGATCTCGATGCAGTTGCCGCCCTCGCCGGTGCTGTAGCTGGACTTGAACCACTCCAGTGCGCGGTCGTTCATCGCTCTCCTAGCAGCCGGTCCAACTGGGCCCTGGCCTCATCGGGGTTGAGGGCCTGAGATCGCAGCATCGCATACTTCCGAGTCAGGATGCTCACCTCATCAGGGTCCGAAATGAGATGACTCCCGCGATGCGCCTCGATGTAGGCCAGAAGCGTGTGGTCTGCCGTTTCGAGGAGGACAAAGGGCCCTTCCAGCCCTGCGTGGGTCTGCCTCCCGAATGGCATGACTTGCAAGGAGACGCCCGGGAGATCAGCGCAGTGACGCAGGTGTTGGAGCTGTTCCACGCGAACTTCGGTCCCGCCCAGGCGGTCCATCAGCACAGCCTCGGAGATGATGAAGCTGAGGGTATGGGGAACGTTTCGGCGCAAGATGCCCTGGCGCTCAAGGCGCGCCGAGACACGGCGCTCCACTTCTTCCTCTCCCAAGAGCGGCACGACGCTGCGGAAGACGGCGCGAGCGTACGCCTCGGTCTGGAGCAGACCAGGAACGACCTGGTTCTCGTAGGTGGAGAGATCGATCGCCTCCCGCTCGTAGTCGATGAACTCCGCGGCCCACACCGGGAACTTGTCCACTTCCGGCATGTTCGCCACCGCCACCGCGAGCGCGCCCTTGGTCTCCAGGATGCGGTCGAGGTCCTCCGCCAGGTCCGGCTTCAGCGGGCGCCTGCCCTGCTCGATGGAGGCGATGGTCTCCTCGTGCAGGCCCAGCCGTTGACCCAGTTCCCGTTGCGTGAGGCGCGCGGACCGGCGGAACTGTGCCGTCAGCGCGCCGACGAGCCGTACCGACGACGCGTTCTTCCTCTTCCGTGGGTGCATGCCCGACCAACTCCCCGCCCCGTACCCCGCGTTACGCACCGTCAGCCCGTACATCGAAACCGTACGGGTCGACGCACTGTTCAGCGCAGTGACGGAGAGCGACCATGGCGTCATGAACGGCACAACTCATGCTCCGTATGTCCGCGAGAGGTTCTACCGCCGCGACCGCCGCTCCGTGCCCGCTGCCAGGGAGTTCGTCCGGCAGGCGCTGGTGGACTGGGGGATCGCGGATCGCGCGGACGATGTGTTGCTCTGCGTGAGCGAGTTGGCCACGAATGCGCTGCTGCACGGGGTCCCGCCGGGCCGGGGCTTCAAGCTGTTCCTGTCACGGGACGGAGTCGCGGGGCCGCTCCGGATCGAGCTGCACGACAGCGGCGACGGGTATCCGCGGATTCCGGATGCGGCCGCGGCGGACGAGGGCGGGCGCGGGCTGATGCTCGTCGAGGCGCTGGCGGACAAGTGGGGCGTCGGCGACCGCGACCCGGGCAAGGTGGTCTGGTGCGAGTTCGGGTGAATCCGCGCGCGCGGCATCTCGCGGTGCACCCCGATACAGGTCCCACGCTCCTTCGACCTGGCGCTCGTCTCCACGGAATTCTGAAGGCAGCCCACGTGAAGAGCCGTTGTGACGCTGCCCGTCGGACCCATGGCGAAAGGGGCCGGTGACGCGGTGTCCGCCGCGTCACCGGCCCCTTCGGCGTCCGTACGGGTGCGGGTCAGAGCCGCTCAGGCGTGCGGATGCCCAGCAGGGCCATGCCCTGGTGGAGCGTCCGGGCCGTGAGGTCGCACAGGAAGAGCCGGTTCTCCACCGTCTCGGCCGTCTCCGCCTTCAGGACCGGGCACTGGTCGTAGAAGGTCGTGAACAGCGAGGCGAGCTGGTAGAGATACGCGGCCAGCTTGTGCGGCTCGTACGTCTCGGCGACGCCCGCCAGCATGTCGGCGAAGTCGTCGAGGTGCAGGCCCAGCGCCCGCTCGGCGGGTGCCAGCGGCAGCTCCGGGTGCGCGACCGGCCGGGCGTCCCCCGCCTTGCGGAGGATCGACCGGATCCGGGCGTAGGCGTACTGGAGGTAGACGCTGGTGTCGCCGTTGAGCGAGACCATCCGGTCCAGGTCGAAGACGTAGTCCCGGGTGAGTGAGTTGGACAGGTCCGCGTACTTCACGGCGCCGATGCCCACCTGCGACGCCCGCTCCGCGACCTCCTCGTCGGTGAGGTCCTGGGCCTTCTCCCGGACGACCGCGGCCGCCCGCTCGGTGGCCTCGTCGAGCAGGTCGACCAGCCGGACCGTCTCGCCCGCACGGGTCTTGAACGGCTTGCCGTCCTTGCCGAGCACCGTGCCGAACGGGAGGTGCGAGGCGGTGACCTCGTCGGTGAGCCAGCCGGCCCTGCGGGCGGTCTCGAAGACCATCCGGAAGTGCAGCGCCTGCCGCGCGTCCACGACGTAGAGGAGCGTGTCGGCCTTCAGCACGCTCGTGCGGTCGCGGATCGCGGCGAGGTCGCTCGCCGCGTAGCCGAAGCCGCCGTCCGCCTTCTGCACGATGAGCGGGACGGGCTGCACGTCCTGGCCCTTGATGTCGTCGAAGAACACGCAGAGCGCGCCCTGGGAACGGACGGCGACGCCCGACTCCTCCAGGAGCTTGCAGGTCTCGACGAGCAGGTCGTTGTAGGCGCTCTCGCCGACGATGTCGGGGTCGCGGATCTCGACGTCCAGCTTCTCGTAGACACCCTGGAAGTAGATCTTCGACTCGTCGACGATCTTGTGCCAGAGGGCGAGGGTGTCCTCGTCGCCGGCCTGGAGGTCGACGACCTTGCGCCGGGACCGCGTCTTGAACTCCTCGTCGGACTCGAAGAGGGCCCGCGACGCCTTGTAGAGCCGGTTGAGCCGGGCCATGGCGGCCTCGCCCTCACCGTCGCCCTGCGCGGCGTCCGACGCGTGGTCCAGCTCGTGCGGGTGCTCGACCAGATACTGGATGAGCATGCCGAACTGGGTGCCCCAGTCGCCGATGTGGTGCCGCCGGATCACGGTCTCGCCCCGGTGCTCCAGGATCTGGACGAGCGCGTCGCCGATCACCGTGGACCGGAGGTGCCCCACGTGCATCTCCTTGGCCACGTTGGGCTGGGAGTAGTCGATCACCGTCGTGCCGGGGTGCTCCGCGTACGGGACGCCCAACCGGTCGTCCGCGGCCCGCGCGGCCAGTGTCGAGACGATCGCGGCGTCGGTGACCGTGATGTTGAGGAAGCCCGGGCCCGAGACCTCGACCTCCGCCAGGACGTCGTCGGACGGCAGACCGTCGACCACCTTCCCGGCCAGCTCCCTCGGATTGCCCTTCAGCTTCTTGGCGAGACCCAGCACGCCGTTGGCCTGGAAGTCGGCCCGGTCGCTGCGTCGCAGCAGCGGGTCCGCGGAACCGGCCTCCGGCAGAGCAGCCGAGAGGGCGTCCGTGACGCGCTGGTGGACCGTGGCGGCGAGGGAAGGGACCGAGGCCATGGATGCGTACCGTTCCGTTGAGGTGGAAGGGGATTCCGACCAGTATCCCATGGCGCCGCCACCGGATTTCGGTCTGGGACAATGGGGACGCCAGGCCGTCGAAGAAGAGATCAAGAGAATCAAGAAGGAAGTGCCGAACGTGGCTCAGAGCACTGAGACCGACTGGGTCTCCCGGTTCGCGGACGAGGTCATTGCCGAGGCGGAGCGCCGCGCGCCCGGCAAACCCATCGTCTGCGCCTCGGGCCTCAGCCCGTCCGGGCCGATCCACCTCGGCAATCTGCGTGAGGTCATGACGCCGCACCTGGTGGCGGACGAGATCCGCCGCCGCGGCTACGACTGCGTACACCTTCTGTCGTGGGACGACTACGACCGGTTCCGCAAGGTCCCCGCCGGCATCGACCCGTCCTGGGACGAGCACATCGGCAAGCCGCTGACCTCCGTCCCGGCCCCGCCCGGCAGCTCGCACGCCAACTGGGCCGAGCACTTCAAGGCGCCGATGACCGAGGCGCTGGGGCAACTCGGCATCGAGTTCCGCGGCGTCAGCCAGACCGAGCAGTACACCTCCGGGGTCTACCGCGAGCAGATCCTCTTCGCGATGCGCGAGCGGCAGCGGATCGACGCGATCCTCGACCGTTACCGCACCAAGGACAAGGCCGGAGACCAGGCCGGCGACAAGAAGAAGGCGCAGCCCAAGCAGCAGCAGAAGGGCAAGCTCGACGAGGCCGACGTCGCCGCCGCCGAGGCCGCGGCCGAGGGCTCGGGCGCGGCCGGCGAGGACGACGGCACGGCGGCCGCGGGCTACTTCCCGTACAAGCCGTACTGCACCGTGTGCGACCGCGACCTGACGACCGTCACGGCCTACGACGACGAGACGACGGAGTTGTCGTACACCTGCGCCTGCGGGCACGGCGAGACCGTCCGGCTCTCCGAGCACAACCGCGGCAAGCTGGTCTGGAAGGTCGACTGGCCCATGCGCTGGGCCTACGAGGGCGTCGTCTTCGAGCCGTCCGGTGTGGACCACTCCTCGCCCGGGTCGTCGTTCGTCGTCGGCGGGCAGATCGTCAAGGAGATCTTCGGCGGCGAGCAGCCCATCGGGCCGATGTACGCCTTCGTCGGCATCAGCGGCATGGCCAAGATGTCGAGCTCCAAGGGCGGGGTCCCGACCGCGGCCGAGGCGCTGGAGATCATGGAAGCGCCGCTGCTGCGCTGGCTGTACGCGCGGCGCAAGCCGAACCAGTCCTTCAAGATCGCCTTCGACCAGGAGATCCAGCGGCTCTACGACGAGTGGGACGCCCTGGAGCGCAAGGTCGCGGACGGGTCGGTGCAGCCCGCGGACGCGGCCGCGTACAGCCGTGCCGTGCGCACCGCCGCCGGTGAACTGCCGCGCACGCCGCGGCCGCTGCCGTACCGGACGCTCGCCTCGGTCGTGGACATCACCACAGGGCACGACGAGCAGACGCTGCGGATCCTGCGCGACCTCGACCCGGAGAACCCGGTCACGTCCCTGGACGAGACGCGGCCGCGGCTCGACAAGGCGGAGCGCTGGATCACCACGCAGGTCCCGGTCGAGCAGCGCACGCGCGTCCGGGAGGAGCCGGACACCGAGGCGCTGGCGCAACTCGGCGACACCGAGCGGGAGTCGCTGCGGCTGCTGCTCGACGGGCTGGACGAGCACTGGTCGCTGGACGGGCTGACCACGCTCGTCTACGGCGTGCCGAAGGTCCAGGCGGGTCTGGAGCCGGACGCCAAGCCCACGCCGGAACTGAAGGTCGCCCAGCGGTCCTTCTTCGCGCTGCTCTACCAGCTCCTGGTGGGACGGGACACCGGGCCGCGGCTGCCCACGCTGCTGCTGGCGGTCGGGGCGGACCGGGTCCGCAAGCTGCTCGGGGCGTAAGGCCTGCGTCGCGTTGTGGGCGTGCGTTCCGCGGAACGCACGCCCACCACGCCGACAGCCCCCCCACCCCCCTAACCGAGTTTATGGGGGCCAGAACGACCCCCAAAAAGAGCGCAGATATAAAACGCAG
>NZ_JBEYUP010000034.1:0-38782 GCF_040643575.1 Streptomyces sp. NPDC047108 | reverse complement strand
AGGCGGAGTTGGTCGACACCACCACGTTGGATGGTGGGTATTGGTACAGGAATCTGCGTCAGCGGGTGCGTTTCGGTGAGGCTGTCCAGGGGCTGGTCGACCGGGGTTATTCGGGGTTCGTGGAGGTGAGTTCGCATCCGGTGCTGGGGATGGCCGTGCAGGAGGCCGCCCCCGATGCCGTCGTCGTGGGGAGTCTGCGCCGTGACGACGGTGGTGCGGAACGTTTCCTGACGTCCCTGTCCGAGGCGTGGGTGCGCGGTATCCCGGTCGACTGGACGAAGGTCCTCGCGGGCCAGGACGCCCGTACCGTCGCCCTCCCCACCTACGCCTTCCAACACCGCCGCCACTGGCTCGACATCGCCGAATCCGCCCCCCAGGCCGAGTCCGGAAGTCTCCCGGTCGACGACACGGACGCCCTCTTCTGGGCGGCGGTCGAAGCCGAGGACCTGGAAGCTCTCGCCGAGACGCTGGACCTCGCCCCGGAGCGGCGCGGCTCGCTGGGCACGGCGGAACCGATGCTTCCCGTGCTGGCCGAGTGGCGCCGGCGAAAGCGCGAGAGCGCTCTGCTGGACTCCTGGCGCTACACCGTGACATGGCAGCCGGGTGACGCATCGGCCACCGGGTCGGGCCAGGTGCCGTCGCATTGGCTCGTGGTGGTACCCGGTTCGGACGGTGCTGCCGACAGCACGGTGGATGAGCTTCTCGCGCAGCTGGACGGCTGTGAGGAGGTCGAAGGGGCCGTCACGGTCGTCTTCGACGTGACGAGGGAGGACCGGGGCGCTCTCGCGGACCGCCTGCGCGAGACCCTTGAGCAGAATCCGCTCACGGGCGGCGTACTCAACCTGCTGCCACTGGCCGAGGGCGATCCCCGCCCCGCCGCCGAGCCGCCGTCCTGCGCGGTGCCCGGAGCGGTCACCGCGACCCTCCTCCTCATGCAGGCACTGACGGACACGGAGTGCGCGGCGCCGCTGTGGACGGTCACCCAGGGAGCGGTCACCCTGCCCGGACCCGAGGCGGCCCGCACCGCCGGACCCCTTCCGGAACACGCCGCCGTGTGGGGCCTCGGCCGGGTCTACGGCCTCGACCATCCTGAGCGGTGGGGCGGCCTGGTCGACCTGCCCGCATCGCCCGGTCGCCCCGAACCGGACGACGACACTGCCCCGTTCGCCGCCGCCGCGGAGCTCGACGCGAACACCTGGAAGCGGTTCTTCGCGGCCCTGGCGGGAGACGCGGGCGAGGACCAGTTCGCCGTACGTTCCGACGGCCTGTACGTCCGCCGCATGGTGCGCAAGCCGGTCGACGCCGATGCGGGCGAACGCCGTGCGGTCTCCTTCTCGGGTACGACGCTCATCACCGGTGGCACCGGAGCACTCGGCGCGCACGTGGCCCGGCGGCTGGCCACGGCCGGTGCCGAGCATCTGCTGCTGGTCAGCCGCCGGGGCCCGGACGCTCCCGGTGCGGCCGAACTGGAGGCCGAACTGACCGCGCTCGGCGCCCGCGTCACCATCGCCCCGTGCGACATCGCGGACTGGGAAGCGCTGGCCAAACTGCTCGCGAAGGTGCCGGAGGGCGCGCCGGTCAACGCCGTGGTGCACGCGGCGGGCATCGAGCCGCCGGCCGTCGCGATCGGGGACATGGATCTCGAGGCCCTGCAGGAGGTGGCGGACGCGAAGATCGCGGGAGCCCTCCACCTCGACGCGTTGCTCGCGGACCGTCCGCTGGAGGCATTCGTCCTGTTCTCGTCGGGCGCGGGCGTGTGGGGCGACGGCGGCCACTTCGGGTACGCGGCCGCCAACGCCTATCTCGACGCCTTCGCCGCGTGGCGCCGGAGCCGCGGTCGCGTGGCCACCTCCATCGCCTGGGGCGCCTGGGCAGGCGGCGGCATGGTCCACGAGGCCGAAGGCGACCGGCTGCGCCGCTACGGCGTGTCCACCATGGCCCCGGAGGTGGCCGTGTCCGCGGTACCGCAGGCCCTTGCGTACGACGAAACGTTCCTGGTCGTCGCCGACGTGGTCTGGGACCGGTTCGCGGCGACCTACTCGGCTGCCCGTCGCCGCCGGCTCTTCGACGAGATCCCGGACGTCCGGCGCATCCACGCCGAGGCGGCCCGCGCCGACGCGGCCGGTAACGGCGCTGCCACCGGGGTGGCCGACGGCGCCCCGGCCGGCGGGACGCAGGCGTTCGTTCTCCGGCTCTCCGGCGCGAGCAGGGCCGAGCAGCAACGGATGGTGCTCCATCTCGTCCGTACGCAGGCCGCGGCCGTCCTCGGGCACGAGGGGAACGGCGCGATCGGCCCCGGCCACGCCTTCCGCGACCTCGGCTTCGACTCCCTGACCGCGGTGGAACTGCGCAACCGCCTCAAAGCGGCAACCGGGCTCAGCCTTCCGGCCACCCTGGTCTTCGACCACCCCACGCCCGCCGTCCTCGGCGAGCGGCTGCTGAAGGAACTCGCCCCGGACTCGGAGCCGGCAGGCGGACAGGACCTGGCCACGCTGGACGGGTTGGAGGCCGCCGTCGCGGCACTGGACCCGGCCGACGAGGCGTCCCGCACCAGGATCACCACCCGGCTGCAAGCCCTGCTGTGGCGGCTGTCCGACAGCGCGGCGGAGAAACCGGGGGACGGCGGCGACTCCGACGACGAAGTGCTCGAGGCCGTCTCCGACGACGAGATGTTCGATCTGATCGACAAGGAGCTCGGCCTCAACTAGACCGCCCGACCCACCGGTTCGTCCACGCTGCGGCCGACCCGGTACGAGTGACTCCAAGCCTTCGGGCCTGCTCCTAGGGACTGATGAACGCATGGCCAACGAGGACAAGCTCCGCGACTACCTCAAGCGGGTCACCACCGACCTGCGGCAGGCCCGCCGACGCCTCCAGGAGGTCGAGGCCCGCCATCAGGAGCCCATCGCCATCGTCTCGATGAGCTGCCGCTTCCCCGGGAACGCCCACACCCCCGAGGACTTCTGGGATCTGCTCGTGGCGGGCGTGGACACCGTCTCCGAACTGCCCGCGGACCGCGGCTGGGACCTGGAGGGCCTGTACCACCCCGACCCCGAGCACCAGGGCACGACGTACACCCGCTCCGGCTCGTTCCTGTACGACGCGGCCGACTTCGACCCCGCCTTCTTCGGCATATCGCCGCGCGAGGCGACGGTCATGGATCCGCAGCAGCGGCTGCTGCTGGAGACCTCCTGGGAAGCGCTGGAGCGGGCGGGCATCGACCCGGGCACCCTGCGTGGCGAGAAGGCGGGCGTCTTCGTCGGCAGCAGCGATCAGGGCTACGGCGCCGCGGCCGCGCATGCCCGGGACCGCGTCGAGGGCCACATGCTGACGGGCGGATCCGGTGCGGTGCTGTCCGGCCGTATCGCCTACAACCTCGGCTTCGAGGGACCGGCCGTCACCGTCGACACCATGTGCTCCTCGTCGCTGGTCGCGCTGCACCTCGCCGTGCAGGCCCTGCGCCAGGACGAGTGCCGTCTCGCCCTCGCCTCCGGCGCCACCGTCATGGCCGGTCCTCGCAACTTCGTGGAGTTCAGCCGGCAGCGGGGGTTGGCGCCTGATGGTCGGTGCAAGCCGTTCGCGGCGGGTGCTGACGGTACGGGGTGGGGCGAGGGTGTGGGGGTGCTGCTGCTGGAGCGGTTGTCGGATGCGCGGCGCCATGGGCATCCGGTACTGGCGGTGGTGCGGGGTTCGGCGATCAATCAGGACGGTGCGAGCAACGGTCTCACGGCCCCGAACGGTCCTTCGCAGGAGCGCGTGATCCAGGCGGCTCTCGCCAATGCCCGGCTCACCCCGGACCTCGTGGACGCGGTGGAGGCGCACGGTACGGGCACGACGCTGGGTGACCCGATCGAGGCCCAGGCCGTCATCGCCACCTACGGCCAGGACCGCGAAGAGCCCGTGCGTCTGGGTGCGCTGAAGTCCAACATCGGCCACCTCCAGGCGAGTTCGGGTGTCGCCGGCGTCATCAAGATGGTGCTCGCCATGCGACATGGCGTCCTGCCCCGAGTGCTGCACCTGGACGAACCGACGCCGCACGTCGACTGGTCCACCGGAGCGGTCGAACTGCTCACGCAGAACCAGGACTGGCCCGAGACCGGCCGCCCGCGCCGCGTCGGCGTGTCGTCCTTCGGAGGGAGCGGCACCAACGCCCACGTGATCCTGGAGCAGGCGCCCGCACCCAACCGGGAGAAGGAGCCCGACCCCGAGACGGATGCCGAGCCCGAATCGGGCGCGCCGCAGCCCACCGGCGACGTCGTCGCCCCGGTCTTCGCGGCCGGGGGGCCGGTGCCGTGGGTGGTGTCGGGGCGTGGTGGTGAGGGGCTGACGGGTCAGGCGGTTCGGTTGGCGTCGTACGTGGAGTCGACCGGTGAGGGCGTGCGGCCGGTGGATGTTGCGTGGTCGCTGGCGGCGACGCGTGCGGCGTTGGAGAACCGGGCCGTGGTGATGGGCGCCGCACGGTCCGAACTCGTCGAAGGCCTCGGCGCGTTGACGTCCGGCAGAATGACTCCCGGTCTGGTGTCCGGCAGCTTCGACGTCGCCCCCGATGGTGCGGTGTTCGTGTTCCCGGGTCAGGGTGCGCAGTGGGTGGGGATGGGGCGGGAGCTCTGGGATGTTTCGCCGGTCTTTGCGGAGTCGATGGAGGCGTGTGAGGGGGCGCTGAGTCCGTTTGTCGACTGGTCGCTGAGTGATGTCGTTCGCGATGGGGCTGAGTTGGCGGATGTTGATGTGGTGCAGCCGGTGACGTGGGCGGTGATGGTGTCGCTGGCTGCGGTGTGGCGTGCGTGTGGTGTGCGGCCGTCGGTGGTGGTGGGGCATTCGCAGGGGGAGATCGCGGCTGCGGTGGTGGCGGGTGGTTTGTCGTTGGATGACGGGGCGCGGGTGGTGGCGCTGCGTTCGAAGGCGATCCGGGCGATTGCCGGTCGTGGCGGCATGGTTTCGGTGGCGCTCCCGCTTGGCGAGGTCGAGGAGTTGCTGTCCGGTTGGGCCGGTCGGATCGACATCGCTGCGGTGAATGGTCCGGGTTCGGTGGTGGTGGCGGGGGATGCGGATGCGCTGGATGAGTTGATGGCGCATTGCGATACGGAGGAGATCCGCGCCCGTCGTATTCCGGTGGACTACGCCTCTCACACCCGGCATGTGGAGGAGATCGAAGCAGAGTTGGCCGAGGCTTTGGCGCCGGTTGCTCCCCGCATGGGTGAGGTGCCGTTCTTCTCCACGACCGAGGCGGAGTTGGTCGACACCACCAGGTTGGATGGCGGGTATTGGTATCGGAATCTGCGTCAGCGGGTGCGTTTCGGTGAGGCTGTCCAGGGGCTGGTCGACCGGGGCTATTCGGGGTTCGTGGAGGTGAGTTCGCATCCCGTGCTGGGGATGGCCGTGCAGGAGGCCGCCCCCGATGCCGTGGTGGTGGGCAGCATCCGTCGTGACGACGGAGGTGCGGAACGTATCCTCACCTCCCTGTCCGAGGCGTGGGTGCGGGGCATCCCGGTCGACTGGACGAAGGTCCTCGCGGGCCAGGACGCCCGTACCGTCGCCCTCCCCACCTACGCCTTCCAACACCGCCCGTACTGGTTCGACTCGGCATCACCGCAGGTCGCCCCGGCGACCGGCGTCGCCCAGGATCCGGCGGACGCCGAGTTCTGGGCAGCCGTCGAGGGGCAGGACCTCGAGGCGCTGACGGGTGCACTCGACGTCGCCGAGGACAGCCGGCAGCAGGCGCTGGCCGAGGTGTTGCCCGTCCTGTCGGCGTGGCGCCGGAGCCGCCGTGCGGCATCCACCATCGACTCCTGGCGCTACCGCCTCGCGTGGCGGCCGACGGCCGATCCCGCCGTCGCATCCCTCAGCGGGACCTGGTTGGTCGTCGTCCCCGCGAGCCACGCTGACTCCGAACTCGTCCGGGTCTGCCTGGAGGGGCTTGCTGCGCACGGCGCGCAGACCGCGCCGCTGTTCGTCGACTCCGCCGACACCGACAGGGAGCAGCTGGCCGCGCTGCTGACCGAGACGGCCCAGCACAGCGGCGTCGGCACAGGCCAGTACGGCGGCGTGCTCTCGCTCCTCGCGCTCGATGAACACCCTCACCCCGAACAGCCGGGTCTCGCAGCCGGTCTGGTCGCCGGACTGGCACTGATCCAGGCCTGCGGTGACACCGGCCTACGAGCGCCGCTGTGGCTGGCCACCAGCGGAGCCGTCACCACCGGTGACAGCGACCCCCTGCGCAACCCGGTGCAGAACGGAACCTGGGGCATGGGCCGGGTCGCCGCGCTGGAGCACCCGGAGTTCTGGGGTGGCCTGGTCGACCTTCCGGAGATGCCCGACGAGCGCACCGCCGCCCGGCTGTGCGGGATCCTCGCCGAGGCCCGGACCGAGGACCAGATCGCGATCCGCCGGACCGGTGTCCTGAACCGCCGACTGGTGCGTACGCCCGTCGGCTCCGCCGGCGGCGACCGCACCTGGACATCGCGCGGCACCGCGCTGATCACCGGCGGCACCGGTGGCCTCGGCGGACACACCGCCCGCTGGCTCGCCCGCAACGGGACCGAGCACCTGGTCCTGGTGAGCCGCCGCGGCGCGGACGCGCCCGGTGCCGCCGAACTGGAGGCCGAGCTGCGCGAGTCGGGCGCCCGCGTCACCATCGCCTCCTGCGACATCGCCGACAGGAACGCGCTGGCCGCGCTCGTCGAGCAGGTCGAGGCCGACGGGCCCGCGATCCGCACCGTCGTGCACACCGCGGGCGTCGGCATCCTCATCCCTCTGGCCACGACGACGCTCCAGGAGTTCGCCGACGGTGCCGAGGCCAAGCTCTCGGGCGTCGCCAACCTCGATGCGCTCTTCTCCGACGACCGGCTCGACGCGTTCGTCGTCTTCTCATCCGTCGCCGGCCTGTGGGGCAGCGGCGACCACGGCGCCTACGCCGCGGCCAACGCGTACGCCGACGCAGTCGCCGAACACCGGCGCGCCCGCGGCCTGGCCGGTACGTCGATCGCCTGGGGCATCTGGAGTGACGACGGCGGCGGCATGGCCCTCGAGGTCGTCCAGGAGCAACTGCGCTGGCGCGGCATCCCCTTCATGGACCCGGCCCTCGCCGTCGCCGCCATGCAGCAGGTCCTCGACCGCGACGAGTGCCTCGTCGCCGTCGCCGACATCGACTGGGAGCGTTTCGTCCCCGTCTTCACCGCGGCCCGCCCGCGCCCCCTGCTCACCGAAGTGCCCGAGGTCGCCGAACTGCTGCGTGCCGAGGAGGAGCGCAACCGCAGGGAGCCGGACACGGAGACCGCAGGTCTCGTCTCCCGGCTGCGCGCCATGACCGCCGAGGAGCAGGACCGGGCCGTACTGGACCTGGTCCGGGCCCAGGTCGCAGGAGTCCTCGGTCACAGCAGCCCGAACAGCGTCGAAGTCGGCCGGGCCTTCCGCGAGTTGGGCTTCGACTCGCTGACCTCCGTCGAGCTGCGGAACCGGCTGAACGCCGCTTCCGGGCTGCGCCTGCCCGTCACCGTGATCTTCGACCGGCCCACGGTCACCGCCCTCGCGCGCCATGTCCGGGAGGAACTGGTCGGCGATTCCGGCGCCCTCCCTGTCCCGGCCACAGCGGCGCCCCCGGCAGTCGGACCCGCCGCGGACGACGACCCGATCGTCATCGTCTCGATGAGCTGCCGCTACCCCGGTGGCGCCAACAGCCCCGAAGAGCTGTGGCGGATCCTCGCAGAGGGCCGCGACGTCATCGACGCCTTCCCCGACGACCGCGCCTGGGACCTCGACAGCCTCTACGACCCGGACCCGGACCGCGAGGGCACCTGCTACGCCCGCGAGGGAGGATTCGTCTACGACGCGGGGGACTTCGATCCCGGCTTCTTCGGCATTTCGCCGCGCGAGGCCATCGCCATGGACCCGCAGCAGCGTCTGCTGCTGGAGACCTCCTGGGAGGCGCTGGAACGGGCCGGGCTTCTGCCCGAGACACTGCGCGGTACCCCCGTCGGTGTCTTCGTCGGCGCCGCCAACCAGGGATTCGGCGGCCTGGACGACCTCCCCGAGGGCGTCGAGGGTCACATCGTCACCGGCAGTGCCACGAGTGTCCTCTCCGGTCGCATCGCCTACACCCTCGGCCTCGAAGGCAGCGCGGTGACCGTGGACACGGCGTGCTCGTCGTCGCTGGTCGCGCTCCACATGGCTGTCCAGGCACTGCGCTCCGGGGAGTGCTCGATGGCCCTCGCGGGCGGCGTCGCCGTGATGGTGGAGCCGATCGGCTTCATCGGCTTCGCCCGCACCCGCGGCGTCGCCAAGGACGGCCGCTCCAAGGCGTTCGCGAAGGCCGCCGACGGCATGGGACTCGCCGAGGGCGCGGGCGTGCTGCTGCTGGAGCGGCTGTCGGACGCCCGGCGCAACGGGCACCCGGTCCTTGCCGTGGTCCGCTCGACCGCCCTCAACCAGGACGGTGCGAGCAACGGCCTCAGCGCCCCCAGCGGGCCCGCCCAGCAGCAGGTCATCCGGGCGGCTCTGGGCAACGGGGGATTGTCTCCGGCGGATGTGGATGCGGTGGAGGCGCATGGTACGGGGACGACGTTGGGTGATCCGATCGAGGCGCAGGCTCTGTTGGCCACGTACGGTCGGG
Organism: Streptomyces sp. NPDC047108; assembly: GCF_040643575.1. Lineage (NCBI taxonomy): Bacteria > Bacillati > Actinomycetota > Actinomycetes > Kitasatosporales > Streptomycetaceae > Streptomyces > Streptomyces sp. NPDC047108. The sequence goes on along the minus strand of NZ_JBEYUP010000034.1, from coordinate 30,174 downwards.
ATCGTGAACGGCCGTTGTGGTTGGGGTCGTTGAAGTCGAATGTCGGGCATACGCAGGCGGCGGCCGGTGTCGCGGGTGTGATGAAGATGGTGCTGGCGATGCGGCACGGTCTTCTTCCGCGGACGCTGCACGTGGATGAGCCGACTCCGCACGTCGACTGGTCGGCGGGTGCGGTGTCGCTGCTGACGGAAGCGGTGGAGTGGCCCGGTTCCGAGGGGCGTGTGCGTCGGGCCGGTGTGTCGTCGTTCGGGGTGAGCGGGACGAATGCGCATGTGGTGCTGGAGGAGGCGCCACCGGTTGGGCCGGAGGTTGAGCCGGAGCCGGGGGCCACCGGCGACGTCGTCGCCCCGGTGTTCGTGGTCGGGGGGCCGGTGCCGTGGGTGGTGTCGGGGCGTGGTGGGGCTGGTCTGGCGGGTCAGGCGGGCCGGTTGGCGTCGTACGTGAAGTCGGTTCCCGAGGGCGTGCGGCCGGTGGATGTTGCGTGGTCGCTGGCGGCGACGCGTACGGCGTTGGAGAACCGTGCTGTGGTTCTCGGCTGTGACGCGGGTGAACTCGCGGGCGGGCTGGGCGTGTTGGCGTCCGGTGGTGTGAGTGCCGCGGGTGTGGTGCGTGGTGTGGTGGCCGGTGATGTGGGTCGGGCCGTGTTCGTGTTCCCGGGTCAGGGTGCGCAGTGGGTGGGGATGGGCCGGGAGCTCTGGGATGTCTCACCGGTGTTCGCGGAGTCGATGGAGGCGTGTGAGCGGGCGCTGGCGCCGTTTGTCGACTGGTCGCTGAGTGATGTCGTTCGCGACGGGGCTGAGTTGGCGGATGTTGATGTGGTGCAGCCGGTGACGTGGGCGGTGATGGTGTCGCTGGCTGCGGTGTGGCGTGCGTGTGGTGTGCGGCCGTCGGTGGTGGTCGGTCACTCGCAGGGTGAGATCGCGGCTGCTGTGGTGGCCGGTGGTCTGTCGTTGGATGACGGGGCGCGGGTGGTGGCGCTGCGTTCGAAGGCGATCCGGGCGATTGCCGGTCGTGGCGGCATGGTCTCCCTCGCTCTTCCGCTTGTTGAGGTCGAGGAGTTGCTTACCGGTTGGGCGGGCCGGATCGATGTTGCTGCGGTGAATGGTCCGGGTTCGGTGGTGGTGGCCGGGGATGCGGATGCGCTGGATGAGTTGGTGGCGCGTTGTGAGGCGGAGGAGATCCGGGCGCGTCGTGTTCCGGTGGACTACGCCTCTCACACCCGGCATGTGGAGGAGATCGAAGCAGAACTCGCCGATGCCTTGGCGCCGGTTGCTCCCCGCATGGGTGAGGTGCCGTTCTTCTCGACGACCGAGGCGGAGTTGGTCGACACCACCACGTTGGATGGTGGGTATTGGTACAGGAATCTGCGTCAGCGGGTGCGTTTCGGTGAGGCTGTCCAGGGCTTGGTCGATCTGGGTTACGGCGCCTTTGTCGAGGTGAGTTCGCATCCGGTGCTGGGGATGGCCGTGCAGGAGGCCGCCCCCGATGCCGTGGTCGTGGGCAGCATCCGTCGTGACGACGGAGGTGCGGAACGTTTCCTCACCTCCCTGTCCGAGGCGTGGGTGCGGGGTATCCCGGTCGACTGGACGAAGGTCCTCGCGGGCCAGGGCGCTCGTACCGTCGCTCTCCCCACCTACGCGTTCCAGCGCCGGCGTTACTGGTTGGAGCGGACCGTGCCTGTCCGATCCGCTGTGGGGTCGGGTGGGGAGGTGGATGCGCGTTTCTGGGAGGCGGTCGAGCGCGGGGATCTTCAGTCTCTGGTGGAGACGTTGCGGTTGCCGGAGAGCGAGCAACTGGCCGGTGTTCTTCCCGCGTTGTCGAGTTGGCGGAAGGGTGAGGTGGCCCGTTCCGCGGTGGACGGGTGGCGGTACAAGGTGGTGTGGAAGCCGGTCGGCCGCGAGGCGCGGACCACGGCTCTCACCGGTACCTGGCTGCTCGTCACCCCCCACGAGCACAGCACCACCGACCTCGTCACCTCCCTCTCCAGCGGCCTCGCCGCCCATGGCGCCCATGCGGTCGCGATCGACGTGCCCGCGGGCCTCGACCGGGACGGGCTGACGGCCCGCATCGGCACTGCCCTCAGCGGTGCCGACGGCCGACAGCCGGTCGTCGGCATCCTGTCCCTGCTGGCGCTGGACGAGTCCCCGTACGCCCCCGGCAGTCCTCTCGACAACGGACTCGCCCTCAACACCGTGCTCCTGCAAGCTCTCGGGGACGCCGGTGTCGCCGCCCCTCTGTGGATGGCGACGCGTGGAGCCGTGTCCACCGGCCGCGCCGACCGACTGTCCGCACCCGTTCAGGCACAGACCTGGGGGCTCGGCCGGATAGCGGCGCTGGAGTATCCGCAGCGTTTCGGCGGGCTGGTCGATCTGCCGGAGCAAATGGACGAGCGTGCCGTTGCCCGGCTCGTCACCGCCCTGTCGGGGGCCATCGGTGAGGACCACGTCGCCGTACGGGGTTCAGGGCTGTTCGCGCGGAGGCTCGCGCGGGCCACGCTGCCAGAAGGAGGGCGAGGCGGCTGGACGCCGAGCGGCACGGTCCTGGTGACCGGGGGCACCGGGGGAGTAGGTGCCCAGGTCGCCCGCCGGCTGGCCAGGGGCGGCGCCCCGCATCTGCTGCTCATCAGCCGCCGGGGCCCGGACGCTCCCGGTGCGGCCGAACTGGAGGCGGAGCTGACCGGCCTCGGCGCCCGCGTCACCCTCGCCGCGTGCGATGCTGCCGACCGTGAGCAGCTCGCGGCGCTGTTGGCCGGCGTGCCGGATGACGAGCCGCTCACCGCGGTGGTGCACGCGGCGGGCGTGCTGGACGACGGCGTGCTCGACGCCCTCACTCCCGAGCGGGCCGAGACCGTGCTGCGGCCGAAGACGGCGGCAGCGCTGCATCTGCACGAGCTGACCCGCGATCGTGAACTGTCCGCGTTCGTGCTGTTCTCCTCGCTCGCCGGCACGCTCGGCGGTCCGGGCCAGGGGAGTTACGCCGCCGCCAACGCCTTCCTCGACGCGCTCGCCCGGCAGCGTCATGCCGACGGCCTGCCCGCGACATCGGTCGCCTGGGGTGCGTGGGGCGGGGACGGGCTGGCTTCCGGTGAGACGGGTGAGCGGCTGGCCCGTTCCGGAATGCCCGCCATGGACCCGGAGTTGGCCCTGACCGCGCTCGAAGGGGCCGTCGTCAGCGATCAACCGGTGCTGGCCGTGGCGGACGTACGGTGGGAGACGTATGCGTTCGCCCACTCCGACGCGGCGCCCCGGGTGCTGGCCGATCTGCCCGAGGTGCGCGCGGCCCTGGCGGCACGGACCGCGCCGGGCGAGGACGGCGTCGACGGCAACGCGCTCACGGCACGTCTCGCGGCCCTCCCGCGGGAAGAGCAGCAGCGTGAACTCCTCGATCTCGTAAGGACCTTGGCCGCTGCCGCGCTCGGCTGCTCCGGGCCCGAGGAGGTCGAGGAGGAGCGGGCCTTCCGTGACCTCGGCTTCGACTCGCTCACCGCGGTGGCGCTGCGCAACTCCATCGCCGAGGTCACCGGGCTGCGGCTTCCGGTGACGCTGGTGTTCGACCATCCCACCGCCGTCGCGCTCGCGGGCAAGCTGCGCGAGGATCTGTGCGGAACGGCCACCGTCGCTCCCGCGGCTCTCGCGGTTGCCGAGGGGTCGGTGCCGGCCGTCTCCGGCTCCTCGGGGGTGGACGACGATCCGGTGGTCATCGTGTCGATGAGCTGCCGTTTCCCCGGCGGAGTCGGGAGCCCGGAGGAGCTGTGGAGGCTCCTCGCGGAGGGCGGCGACGCGGTGTCGGCGTTCCCGGAGGACCGCGGCTGGGATCTGAAGGGCGCCTTCGACCCCGACCCGGACCGCCCGGGAACCTTCTACGCCCGCGGCGGCGGATTCCTTTACGAAGCGCACCACTTCGACCCGGAGTTCTTCGGGATGAGCCCGCGGGAGGCGCTGGCCGTCGACCCGCAGCAGCGGCTGCTCCTGGAGACCTCGTGGGAGGCATTCGAGCGGGCGGGCATCGACCCGTCGGCGGCGCGCGGCAGCCGGACCGGGGTGTTCGTCGGTTCGAACTACCACGACTACGGCTCCCGGGTGCAGCGCGCTCCCCAGGACTTCGAGGGCTACCTGGCCACCGGCAGCGCGGGCAGTGTGGCCTCCGGCCGGATCGCGTACACCTTCGGGCTGGAGGGACCGGCCGTCACGGTCGACACCGCGTGCTCCTCCTCGCTGGTGGCGCTGCACATGGCCGCGCAGGCGGTGCGCAGCGGTGAGTGCTCGATGGCGCTGGCCGGCGGAGTGACCGTGATCTCGTCGCTGGACACCTTCATCGAGTTCAGCAGGCAGCGGGCGCTGTCCGCGGACGGGCGCTGCAAGGCGTTCTCGGACGAGGCCGACGGCGCGGGCTGGGCCGAAGGGGTCGGCCTGCTCCTCGTCGAGCGGCTCTCGGACGCCCGCCGCAACGGGCATCCGGTGCTCGCCGTGCTCGCCGGTTCCGCCGTCAATCAGGACGGCGCGAGCAACGGCCTCACCGCACCGAGCGGTCCCGCCCAGCAGCGGGTCATCCGCCAGGCGTTGGCCGCGGCCGGTCTGTCCGCCGCGGACGTGGACGCGGTCGAGGCACACGGCACCGGCACCCTGCTGGGCGACCCGATCGAGGCGCAGGCGCTGATGGCCACGTACGGGCAGGACCGTCCGGTCGACCGGCCGCTGCTGCTCGGGGCCCTGAAGTCCAACGTCGGACACACGCAGGCCGCCGCGGGTGTGGGCGGTGTGATCAAGATGGTGCTGGCGATGCGGCACGGGGAACTGCCCCGTACTCTGCACGCCGACCGTCCGTCGACGCAGATCGACTGGTCCGAGGGCGCGGTGGCGCTCCTGACCGAGGCCACGGCCTGGCCGGCGACCGGTCGTCCGCGGCGCGCCGGGGTGTCGGCGTTCGGCATCAGCGGCACCAACGCCCATGTGATTCTGGAGCAGCCGTCCGCGGATGGCCCCGAGCTGCGCCCCGAAGCGGCCGCCGCGCCGGCCCCCGAGGAGGCCACCGCCTCCCGGCCGTCGGACCGCCTCCCGGTGCCGTCGGACGCCGCCCGGCAGACAGTCGTCGCCGGGACCGCCGCCTCGCCGCAGGCGACCGTCCTGCCCGACGGTGCCGTGGTCCCCTGGGTGCTCTCCGGCCGCAGCGCCGGTGCCCTGACGGCGCAGGCCGCCCGCCTGATGTCCCACCTGTCGGATCCGGAGCGGGAGGACGGTGCCGCGCCCGGCGACATCGCGTACGCGCTCGCCCGCGGGCGCTCCGCCTTCGAGCACCGGGCGGCCGTCGTCGGCCGCGACCGGGACGAACTGCTCGCCGCCGTAAGGGCGTTGGCCGAGGGGCGGGAGGCGCCCGGCCTGGTCCGCGGGATACGCCGCCGGTCCGGTCGCACCGCGTTCCTGTTCAGCGGACAGGGCAGCCAGCGCCCGGGCATGGGCCGTGAGCTGTACGCCGCGCACCCCGTGTTCGCCGAGGCCCTCGACGCCGCCTGCGCCGAACTGGACCGTGAACTCGAACGCCCCCTGCTGGAGGTGCTGTTCGCCGAGGCCGGAACGCCCGACGCCGACCTGCTGGACCGTACCGCCTACACGCAGGCCGGACTCTTCGCCCTCCAGGTCGCGCAGTTCCGGCTGCTGGAGCACTGGGGGCTGCGTCCCGACGTCGTCGTCGGCCATTCCGTCGGCGAGCTCGCCGCGGCTCATGCGGCGGGGGTGTTCGACCTGGCCGACGCCTGCCGCCTGGTCGCCGCGCGGGGCCGGCTGATGCAGCAACTCCCCGACGGCGGGGCCATGGTGTCCGTACAGGCGGGTGAGGCGGATGTCGCCGAAGTGCTCCGCACGTACGAGGACCGGGTCTCCCTCGCCGCCGTCAACGGCCCGGCGTCGGTGGTCGTCTCGGGGGACGAGGAGGCGGTGGAGGAACTGGCCGAGGGCTGGCGGGCGGACGGACTGCGCACCAAGCGGCTGACGGTGTCGCACGCCTTCCACTCGCCGCGGATGGAGCCGATGCTGGCGCGGTTCGGGGCGGTGGCCCGCGACGTCGCCTACACGTCCCCGGCCGTCCCCGTCATCTGCGACCTCACCGGTGAGGTCGCCGACAGCGGGCAGTTGGAGACGGCCGAGTACTGGGTGCGGCACGTGCGCGACACGGTCCGCTACGCCGATGCCGTCGCCACCCTGGAACGCCACGGCGTGACCGCGTTCGTCGAGCTGGGCCCCGACGGCGTCCTCTCCGCCATGACCCGCGACTGCCTGGACGACCCGGAGGGCAGCGCCGTGGTGACGCCGCTGCTGCGCCGCGACCGGCCCGAGGACGTGGCGCTCACCACGGCCCTGGCGACCCTGCACGTGCACGGCGTGAGCCCCGACTGGACGGCGTACTTCGCGGGCCGCCCGCTGCACCGGGCCGAACTGCCGACCTACGCCTTCCAGCGCGACCGCTACTGGCTGGACGCCGCTCCCGGAGCGCCGGACCTGGCCTCGGCCGGGCTCGCGGCCGGTGAGCATCCGCTGCTCGGCGCGGGCACGGCGCTGGCCGGTGGGGACGGGTACCTGCTCACCGGGCGGCTTTCGCTGTCGACCCATCCCTGGCTGGCCGATCACTCGGTCTCCGGCACCGCGATCCTCCCGGGCACGGCGTTCCTGGAACTGGCCCTCCTGGCCGGTGACCGGATCGGCTGCCGCACCGTCGAGGAACTCACCCTGGAGGCGCCCCTCGTCCTGCCCGAGCAGGGTGGCGTCCACCTCCAGGTGACCGTCGGCGAGCCGGGCGAGCAGGGTACGCACAGCGTGACCGTGCACTCCCGGCCCGAGGACGCCGCCGGTGATGAGCCCTGGACCCGCCACGCCGTCGGCCTGCTGGCACCGGAGGCGGAGGTCCCGGCCGACGACGCGGCGCTCACCGCCTGGCCCGCGGAAGGGGCCGAACCCGTGGCGGTGGAGGGGCTGTACGACCGCTTCGCCGCGAACGGCTTCGCCTACGGGCCCGCCTTTCAGGGGCTCCGGGCCGCCTGGAAGGCCGGCGAGGACGTCCACGCCGAAGTGGAACTGCCCGAAGGGGTCGCTGACGCCGCCGCGTACGGGCTGCACCCCGCTCTGCTGGACGCCGCGCTGCAGACCATCGGCCTGGCCTCCACCGCCGCGGCGGGCACCGGTCTGATGCCGTTCAGCTGGACCGGCGTACGGCTGTACGCGCCCGGCGCGGGTGCGCTGCGGGTCGTCCTCAGCCCGGCCGGTGCCGACACGGTCGCCCTGCGGGTCGCCGATGCCGAGGGACGCCCCGTCGCCACGGTGAGCGGACTGACCCTGCGGCCGCTGCCCGCAGGGCAGTTGGGGGACGCCCGCAGCGCCGCCCGGCACCTGCACCAGGTGGAGTGGGTCACCCCGGCCGCCGCCGCGGTGCGCCCGCCTGCGGGCGGCTGGGCGGTCCTGGAGGGCGACCGCGACCCGGACATCGGCCGCGCCCTGACGGCCGCCCGACTCACCGCCGCACACCACCCGGACCTGGGGTCCCTCGCCCGGGCCGTCGCCGCCGGAGACCTGCCCGCACCCGATACGGTGCTGGCCGCCGTCCCGGGCCTGGCCGAGGACGACGGAGCGCCGGCGGACGATGACCCGGTGTCTGCTGTTCGCCGCGCGACCGGCCAGGCGCTGCGTCTGCTGCAGGGCTGGCTCGCCGACGACACCTTCCAAGCCTCCCGGCTGGTGCTGGTGACCCGGCACGCCATGACGGTGTACGACGGCGACCGGGCACCCGATCCTGTGGCGGCCGCCGTCTGGGGCCTGGTGCGCACGGCGCAGTCGGAGAATCCCGAGCGGTTCGTGCTCCTCGACTGGGACGGTGCCCAGGATTCGTACGGGGCCGTGCCGCGGGCCGCGGGTCACGACGAGCCGCAACTCGCCCTGCGGAAGGGCGAGATGAGGGCAGCGCGGCTCGTCCGCATCCGCCTCACCGGAAGAGCGGAGCCCGACGGTACCGGCCACTCGCTGCTGGACCCGGACGGCACCGTGCTGGTCACCGGTGCCACCGGCACGCTGGGCGGCCTGATCGCCCGCCACCTCGTGACCCGGCACGGGGCCCGGCACCTGCTGCTGGCAGGCCGCCGCGGCCCGGACGCACCGGGCGGCCGTGAACTCGTGGCCGAGCTGGGCGAACTCGGTGCCCGCGCCGACCTCGTCGCCTGCGACACCTCTGACCGGGAGGCGCTCCAGCGGCTGCTCGGCACCATCGGCGTCGAACACCCGCTGACCGCCGTCGTGCACACCGCGGGCGTCCTCGACGACGGCGTCATCGGCTCCCTGTCCCAGGAACGGCTGGACACGGTCCTCGCCGCAAAGGCCGACACGGCTCTGCACCTCCACGAGCTGACCCGCGACAAGGATCTGAGCGCCTTCGTCCTGTTCTCCTCCCTGGCAGGCGTCTTCGGAGGCTCGGGGCAGGGCAACTACGCGGCGGCCAACGCGTTCCTCGACGCCTTCGCCCAGCAGCGACGGGCCCAGGGCCTCCCCGCGCAGTCCCTGGCATGGGGCCTGTGGGAAAGCCGTTCGGCGATGACCGGCAAGCTCGACCAGGCCGACCTGCTGCGGATGGCGCGCGGCGGAGTCGTCCCCATGCCCTCCGACGAGGCGCTGGTGCTCTTCGACGCCGCGGTCGCCGCCGACCAGGCGGTGCTGGTGCCCGCCCGCTTCGACGCGGCAGGGCTGCGCACGCCCGACGGCGACGTCCCGGCCCTGCTGCGGTCCCTGGTCAAGCCCGCCGTCCAGCGCCGTACGGGCACCGCCGCCGCAGACGGTGCCGCCCCCGCCGAGCGGCTGCGCCGCCGGCTCGCGGACCTGGACGCCGAGGGCCGGTTCGCGGCACTCCTGGACGTCGTACGCGATCAGACGGCGGCCGTCCTCGGCTATGCGGACTCCGACGCCGTCGACCCCGAACGGGGCTTCCTGGAGATGGGCTTCGACTCGCTGACCGCCGTCGAACTGCGTAACCGGCTCAACAGGGTCACCGGACTGCGACTGCCCGCGACCCTGCTGTTCGACCATCCGACACCGGCCGGGCTGGCCCGCCACCTCCGGTCCGAGACGACACCGGGTGCCGCGGCGACGGTTCAGCCGATGCTGTCCGAACTCGACCGGCTGGAAGCCGCGTTGGACGAGGTGGCCGAGGACGAGGCGGTCCGCACCGCACTGGCGGGCCGGCTGCGGGGGCTGCTGTCCCGTCTGGACGTCCCCGCGCCCGCGGGGGCCGGGCTCCCGACGGCCGGAGCGAGCGACCAGGAATCAGGAGTGGCGGTCGAGGACCAGATCGGCGCGGCCAGCGACGACGACCTCTTCGACCTCATCGACAAGCGGTTCGGTTCGGCGTGATGGAGAACCGGACGGACGACCCGAAGGAGAACGAGACCGTGACGGACCGGGTCCTGAACGTCGGTGTCGTCGGCTGTGCCGCCATCGCCCAGCGCAACACCATCCCGGCGCTGGTCGCGGACCCGTCCGTGCGGCTGGTCGCGGTGGCCAGCCGCACCCGCGGCAAGGCCGAGGCCGTCGCCCGCCGGTTCGGCTGCGAGGCGGTGACCGGCTACGCCCCCCTGCTGGCCCGCGATGACATCGACGCCGTGTACGTACCGCTTCCCCCCGCTCTCCACGCCGAGTGGGTCGGCAAGGCGCTGGAGGCGGGCAAGCACGTCCTGGCCGAGAAGCCGCTCGCCGTCAGCGGGGCGGAGGCCGCCGGACTGGTCGCGGCGGCGCGCGCCTCCGGCCGCCTGCTGATGGAGAACTTCGCGTTCCTGCACCACGGACAGCACGAAGCCGTACGCGCCCTCATCGACGAAGGGGCGATCGGTGAACCCCGCCACCTCGGTGCGGAGTTCGGGTTTCCCCCGCTGCCCCCGGAGGACATCCGGAACGACGCGGCGCTGGGCGGCGGCGCACTCCTCGACGCCGGCGTCTACACCCTGCGCGCGGCGTCCCTCTACCTCGGCCCGACCGTGACGGTCCACGGAGCGGTCCTGCGCCACGACCCGGGCACCGGCGTCGACGTGGCGGGGGCGGCCCTGGTGGGCGACGCGGAAGGCCGCACCGGCCAGTTGGCGTTCGGCTTCGACCGGTCCTACCGGTGCGCGTGCACGATCTGGGGCAGCGAGGGCAGCATCACGCTCGACAGGGCGTTCACGGCCCCACCCACGCTGCGCCCCGTCCTGCGGCTGCAGCGCCAGGACCACCTGGAGGAACGCACGCTTCCCCCCGGCCACCAATTCGCCGCGCTGGTCGCCTCGTTCGCCCGCAGGGCCCTGGAAGGCGGTGACTTCAGGACTCCGGCGGACGACGTGCAGCGTCAGGCGGATCTGGTGGACGAGGTGAGAACGGCCGCCGGGTAGTGACCCATCCCGTTCCCGCCCGCCCCCTGCACGCCCAAGACCCGTCGCCCGTCGCCCAGTTGCCCCCGTTCCTCCTGCGCGGGGGGCTCGTCGCACGGCTCGCCTGCAGTGAGCGGATTTCGAGGTGGCCGTGCTGAAAGACGGGACTGACGGGCCATCAACTCATCAGTCGTCAGGTAAATGAGTCTCGGCGGCCCACCTGATCTGTGATCGCCTTTGCCGATGATGATCCCCATCCGCGGTGGTGGAGCTCGAGGTGGCGCGGCGCCCGGCGCGAGCGCGGCCCGAGTCCAGGGATCCGGGCCGGGCCGTTGCGGTTCTGAGGAAAACCTCAGCGACGTGAGGTGAATCCTTGGCCTGAGGCTCGGCGCCTTCGCCGGGCTCCGCACGGCTGCCGGGCGCGGTCCCGCAGCCGGTGGCGCAGCGCAGCGCGGAAGGAGGCGAACTCCATGGACCGAGCGTCGGTCGTCGCCGGGCTCGGAGGCTGGGTGCCGCCCACGGTGGTCACCAACCACCAGCTCGCAGCCGTACTGGACACGGACGACGCTTGGATCCGGAGCCGCACCGGTATCCAGGAGCGGCGCTGGGTCTCGCCAGGGCAGTCCACCGGAGACCTCGCCGTCGAGGCGGGCCGACGCGCTCTGTCGTCCGCGGGGACCGACACGGTGGACGCGGTGGTCCTCGCCACGAGTACCCCCGACCGGCCCTGCCCGGGAACCGCACCCGAGGTGGCGAGCCGACTGGGGCTGGGTCCGATCCCGGCGTTCGATGTGGCGGCGGTGTGCACGGGTTTCGTCTACGCCCTGGCCACGGGCGCCGGACTGATCGCCCTGGGGACCGCCGATCGTGTCCTGGTCGTCGGCGCGGACGCGTTCTCCACACTGCTCTCCCCGTCCGACCGCTCGACCAGGGTGATCTTCGGCGACGGTGCGGGCGCGGTCGTCCTGCGCACCGGGTCCTACAGCGAGCCGGGCGCGCTCAGGGGGGTGAGTCTGGGCAGCGACGGCAGCCGCAGCGACCTCATCGAGGTTCCGGCGGGAGGGTCGCGCGAGCGCTCCACCGGGCTGCCGGTCAAGACCGAGGACACGTACTTCACGATGCAGGGCCAGGCCGTCTTCGCCGAGGCGGTGCGTCGCATGGCGGAGTCGGTGCGGGAGACGGCCTCGCGGATCGGCTGGAAGCCGTCGGAGATCGACTCCTTGGTGCTGCACCAGGCCAACGCCCGCATCCTTGCCGCGGTCGCCCGACGGCTCGCGCTGCCGCGGGAGACGCTGCTGTCCAACATCGGCAGGCTCGGCAACACGGTCGCCGCGTCGATTCCGCTCGCCCTCGCCGACGGCGTCGCGTCGGGCGAACTCCGGCCCGGTGACCGTGTCGTGCTGGCCGGCTTCGGCGGCGGGCTCACCTGGGGATCCCTGGCCCTGGAATGGCCACAGCTGCGCCTGGCCCCACCCGAAGCGCCCACGCATGCGGGCCTGGGCGCGGGTTCGGACCACGCGGAACATGAATCCTCCCGGTGGCCCCGTGGGTGCCGGCCACCGGCCGACCTCTAGGGCAATGCCCAGTGATCGCCCTATCGATGAGAATTCGTCCCCTCTTTTCCACGGCATTGATTACGGTTTCGACATATTTCCTTGGGAGGTCGGTCAGATGTCGCTCGATGCGGGACATGACGAAGAGCCGCTTCCGGTTCTGACCGCTTCCTGTGACGATTCCGACGTCGCGCGCCGAGCGGGCGGGAAAGGCCGTAATCTCCACGCCCTCACGACGGCTGGATTTCAGGTCCCGGGCTGGTCGGTGATCGGTCTCGACATCTTCGCCGTATTCGCCGGCGGAAGTGGTCTGGCCGAACGTCTCGGGAAACTGCTGTCCGACGGCTGGGAGCTGCGGGCCGGGGAGATCGCCGGCGAGATCGCCGCACTCGTCGAGGCGGCGCCCCTCGACGAGAGGATCGCCGCCGCCATCGACGCGGCCTACGGGCACGTCGGTGGCGGACTCGTCGCCGTACGGTCCTCCGGTGACGAGGAGGACGGCGCCGAGCACTCGTTCGCGGGCCAGTTCGACAGTTTCCTCAACGTCACCGGCATCGACCAGGTCACCGAGTACGTCCGCAAGTGCTGGGCCTCCGGCTTCTCCGAGCGCTCGCTGCGCTACCGCGCCCAACGCGGACTGCCGCCCGGCGCCGGAGGTGTCGCCGTCGTCCTCCAGCGCATGGTGCCCGCCGAACGCAGCGGTGTCCTGTTCACCGCCGACCCGACGACGGGCAGCACCGAACGCTTTGTGCTGAGCGCCGTCCACGGGCTCGGCGAGGGGCTGGTGTCCGGTGCGGTCGACGCCGACACCGTCGTCCTCGACGCCGCCGGCGGCGAGCCGTTGAGCACCGTGATCGGCGACAAGCAGGAGAGCTACGGTGCCGGCGACGGACCCGGTTGCACGGTACGGGCGGTCGGGGAGGAGGACCGCAAGGTGCTCTCCCTGACCCCGGACGATCTCGCCCGTCTGCACATGCTGGGGGTGCGGGTGACCGAACACTACGGTGCCCCTCAGGACATCGAGTGGGCGATCGCCGACGGCACGCTGTGGGTGCTGCAGAGCCGTCCCGTCACCACGCCGCTCACCGCCCCGGGCGCGCCCCCCGCCCCCCGGCAGTCCGTGCCGGAGCCCCAGGGAGAGCTGCGGATCTGGGACAACTCCAACATCATCGAGAGCTTCAGCGGGGTCGTCTCCCCGCTGACCTACAGCTTCGCCGCCGACACCTACGCCAAGGTGTACGAGAGCTACGCCCGCACGATGGGCGTGAGATCCGGACAGTTGCGGGAGGTGAGGGAATGGACCCCGCACCTGCTCGGCTATTTCCACGGACGGGTCTACTACAACCTCTTCCACTGGTACCGGATGGTGCGACTGGCTCCCCTTTACCCGCTGAACCGCCGGGTGTTGGAGAAGTCGCTGGGAGTAGCGGAAGGAATATCCGACGAAACAGCTGAAGAACTCCATCCGTTCACTCCCCGGAAGGGTCTGCGCGGCCGATGGTCACGGCTCTTCCGTACCGCCGTCTTCGGCTGGAGATTCCTGACCGTCCGGCATTCCGTCGAGACTTTCCATCGCGATTTCTACCGCGCGTACGAGATCTTCAACAGCGTCGACTACGACGCGCTGCCCGGCGAGGAGACCTACCGCCGGCTGAGGCGCCTGCAAAGGGAGTTGATCGAGAAGTGGGGCCCGATGCAGGCCCTGGACGCCACCATCCTGCTGTCGGTCGGGATGCTCGCCCTGCTGACCCGGCGCTGGCTGCCGGACGCCCCTGAGTGGTTCACCTGGGCCGCGGCCGGCCCGGGGAAGGACCTGGAGTCCGCCGAACCGGTGTGGGCGCTGGCCGAACTGGCCGCGCTGGTACGCGCCGACGACACGGTGCGGGAGCTGCTGGAACGCACCCCCGACGCCGAAGCCCACCGGGCACTGCGGGACGGCGGCCACACCGAGGTCCTCGCCGCCGTGGACGCCTATGTGGCCGACTACGGCTACCGCAGCCCGGACGAACTCAAGCTGGAGGTGCCGGACCTGTCCGAGGATCCGGCCGGACTGTTCGCCCTGCTGCGCGACGTGCCACCCGACACGGGAGACGCCACGGGCACCGGCACCCGTACGGACACCGGCACCGGCACCCGTACGGACACCCGCACCAGCGCGGACACCGGCACCCGTACGGACACCGGCAGCGGTGCAGCGGGCGATCGCGGCGGCGAGGCCGAGGTCTACCTCGACCGGCATCTGCGCGGCCCCCGCCGCTGGATCTACGAACGCGTCCGGCGCAAGGCCCGCAACGCGCTCGCGGACCGGGAGCGGCTGCGGTTCTGCCGCACCCGCGCGTTCGGGGCGGCCAAGCGGATGCTGCGCGCGATGGGCCGCGACCTGGCCCGCACCGGGGCGATCGACGCCTGGGACGACATCTTCATGCTGCGACTGGAGGAGGTCCGCGGCGCCTACGAGGGCATGATCGTCCATTCCGAGCTGAAGGACCTCGTGGCGCTGCGCCGCAAGCAACTCGCGGCCGACGCCGAACTCCGCGCCCCGTCCCGGTTCACCACACGCGGCGCGCCGTACTGGTCGGGCAATCTGGAACGCGCCGGCTGGACCAGGGGACCCGCCGTCCGCAGCGGGGCGGGGGAGCTGCGCGGCACCCCGTGCTGTCCCGGTGTGGCCGAGGGCCCGGCGGTGGTCACCGACGTCCCGCGCGACATCGGCGGCGGCATCCTGCTGACGTACCGGACCGACCCCGGCTGGGTGGCCGCGCTGTCCTCGGCCGCTGCTCTGGTCATCGAGCGCGGCAGCCCGCTGACCCATGTCGCCGTCGTGGCCCGGGAGTTGGGCATCCCCACCGTGGTCCAGGTCAGGAACGTCACCACCGAGATCCGGACCGGAACGCCGCTGCGCGTCGACGGCGCCGCGGGAACGGTCACCGTACTCGGCGACCCGCCCCCGCCCGACGACGGACAGCCCTCCGGCGCCCCGGACACAGCCAGGACGGAGACCCGCCCGTGATTCTGAGCGAGGACCAGCTGCAAGGGCTGCTCGACAAGTCCCTTGCCGAACTGCCCGACGGGACCGAGTGGTCCGTCGTGCTCGAAGGCTCCATAGCGGAGGGATTCGGCAACCCCTCGTCCGACGTCGACTTCCTGCTCATCGGCCGCGACGAGCAGGACCTGCCCACGATGCCGTCGCTGCTCTTCGTCGACGGCCGCCGAGTGGAGATCCGGACCCGGTCGGTGCGGCAGATCGCCGAGCAGTTCGGAGCCCTGGAGGCGGGCGCCAAGCGGCCCGGCCGCCTGTCGGAGGATCTGCTCAACCGCTGTCAGCGGCTCCTGCACAGCCATCCGCTGCGCGGCCATGACCTGGTCGGGACGGTCAAGGACATGGTGCCGGTCGAACGGTTCCGTACGATCGCCGCGGACTGGTGGTCGCACCGCGCCCGGCAATCGCTGCGTCACGCCATGGCGCTGCTCTGCCTCGGTGAGGCGGACGAAGCGGCCGACTGGGCCCGCGCCGGGCTCGTCCAGGCGGTCAAGTCGTGGGCGGCGGGCCGGGGCGAGACCTATCTGGAACCCAAGTGGCTCTCCCTGCAGCTCGACCGGGCGGACCGGCCGGAGGTCCGGGACCGGTACTGGGAGCTGGAAGCCGGCGCCCCCGCGGACGGCGACGCGGAGGCGGCCCGCAGTTATCTGTCCGCCTGCCTCGCCTTCGCCGCCGACCTCGGCATCACCGGCGTACCCTGGCGCCCCGAGCGGCTCACCGTCGAACGAGCCGCCCGCGTGACCACCTGGCAGACCGGCTCGCGGATCCATGTCGTCCGCGGGATGCGCGAGGTGTTCGCCCTCGGCGACGGCGCCGGTGCGATCTGGCGCTCGCTCGTCCTCGGCCGTCCGCTGCCCCAGGTACTGGCCGCCGCCGAGGACACCGGCGTCGACCGACCGGGGCCCTGCCTGGCGGCGTTCGTGCGCTACGGGTTGATCCGGCTCGCGTGGAAGGGCGGCGGCACGATCACCCCGTCCCTGCCCCTGGCCGCGCCCCCCGGGCCTCTCACCCCGCCACCGGCGACCGCCCGGCCCGTGCTCTCTCTGCGGGGCGCGACCGTCAGCGGGCCCGACGCCGTCGACCTGGTTCCGCTGCCCGCCGAGCGGTTCGCCGCGGCCGGCATGGCGGTGGTGTGGTCCAACGTCGTCGCCGAGAACGCCTGCGAAGACCTGAGGGGTGCCCTCCAGCGCGGCCAGTGGAAGGTCGCCGAACTCGCCACGCGCCGGGCCGTGCAGGCCGCGCTGCGCGGCCTGTTCAGCGCCCACGGCGTCAACCCGCTGCCCGCCGACTCCGACCTCGTACGCAGGATGGGCCTTCTCCCGGAGGCCACCCGGCCCCTGCGGGCCCGCGCCGGGCAACTCCTCCGCCGCACCATCGACTCGCCCGAAGCCGGGGACGCGGTACGCGCCGAACTGCACGCCGTCGTGGACCTGGTGCGGCAGAGCGCGGGCGCCGACGCCTTCCCCTCCTCCTTCGACTCCGCCGACACGTGGAGGGCCACGCTGGAGCTCGGCTACGACTGGCTCCGCATCGGTGCCTATCTCGACGCGCAGCTGCCCATCGAGGAGGCCCGCGACCTGCTCGCCAGCAGCGGCACCCAGCCCCACCCCGCCGTATGACCGCCAACCATTCCTGGAGGACCGACCGATGGCCCGTGCGATGACGGTTCTGGTGACCGGCGCCAGCGGCCTGGTGGGCGCCGAGGTGACCGCCCGACTCACCGCGGCGGGTCACACCGTGCTGGCCCTGATGCACAGCAACGGGACGCTCCTCCGCAACAACGGCAGGAAGCTCACCCCGGCGCCCGGCAGCCTGACCCCGCTCACCGGGGACATCACCCGCCCCGGACTCGGCCTGGCCGACGACGACATGCGCCGCGTCGCGGCCGCGGACCGGATCGTGCACTGCGCCGCGGTCACCGACTTCGGCCTGCCGGAGGAGCGGTACGAGCGCGTCAATGTCGCCGGGACCCGCCACGTGCTGGGCATCGCGACGGCCCACCGCATCCCGCTGGTCCACGTCAGCACGGCGTACGTCTGCGGGGAACGGGACGGTGTCGCCCTCGAGGACGAACTCGACGTCGGCCAGCGCCCCGGCAACGCCTACGAGAAGAGCAAGCTGACCGCCGAGACCCTGGTGCACACCGCCGCAGGAGAGGGCCTGCCGGTGACGGTCGTCCGCCCCAGCATCGTCACCGGCGCCGCCCGTACGGGCTGCGTCCGCGACTTCAAGACCATCTACCCGGTGCTCAGGATGGTCACCAGAGGACTGGTGCGGACCATCCCCGGTCACTACAACGCGGCCCTCGACCTGGTGCCCGTCGACCGCGTCGCCGATCTGGTGACCGAGGCCGCCACCCGCTTCGAGGACGCCGAGGGCCTGACCCTGCACGCCGTGGGTCACCCTCTGACCCTCCGGGACTTCTCCGACGTCCTGGCCGAGTACCCCTCCTTCCAGGTGCCGAGATTCGTACCGCCGTCCTCGTTCTCCGCGGCAGCGCTGCCCGACGCGGAACGCCCCTTCTACGACCGGGTCGTCTCGCTGTACGACACCTACTTCCGCCGGCGCATCCACTTCGACGCAACCCGGGCCGCCGCGTTCAGCGCCCGGCCGGCGCCCGCAGGCGGGCGCCCGTACCTGCGCCGGCTCCTCGACCACTGCCTGAAGGTCGGCTACCTCGGCGCTCCCGTGCCGCGGGAGCCGTCCCCGGCGCGATCGGAGCGGAGCGCCTCACGATGAACCCGGAGCACCTCGAGCACACGGACCCCCCTGCGCATGCGGACCCCCCTGCGCATGCGGACTTCCCCGATCAGCCGGACACCCTGGAGCCCGTCCACGGCCCGGCCGTGTCGCCGCTCCTGAGCTGCCAACCCCGCAAGCGCCGGCTGTACGGCGCCGACACCTACTACCAGGAGAGCCACGACCAGCTCGCCGCCCTCACCGACGACGTCACCGGGTTCGCCCACCGCCACGCCGCGCTGCTCCTCAAACCCGATGCCGTGGCGGCCCGCAGACTGCACCCCGCCGTCGACTGGCTGGCCGAACAGGGCTTCCGGATCGTCGCCGCGGAGACGACCCGGCTGACCCGGACCATGATCCGGTCCCTGTGGTACTTCCAGTGGAATCTCGCCACCCCCTACCGCAGACGGCTCGCCGCGCTCTTCCTGGAGGACGCCGACGCCCTCGTCCTGGTCGTCCGCCCCGAGACCGCGACGGACATCCCCGCCTCGGTCCTGCTCACCCACCTCAAGGGACCCACCGACCCGGAAGCCCGGGTGCACGGACAGCTACGCCATCTGCTGGGCCGCTACAGCTATTTGCTGAACCTGGTGCACACCCCTGACGAACCCGCCGACGTGCTGCGGGAGTTGGCCGTCCACTTCGACGACGCGGAACGCGACCGCCTCTTCCGCTCCGCGCTGTCCGGTCAGGACCGCACCCCGCGGGCCAGGGAGCTCGCCGACCGTCTCTACGCGGCAACCAAGCCCCGCGAACTCGACTTCGAGCCCGCCGTCGAACGTCTGCGGGACGCCGTCTCCCGCCACCCCGGGCTCGACGCGTCGGCCGCTCCCCGCGACCTGCTGGAGACGGCCTGGGACCACGCAGTCGAACTGGACCCCTGGGACGCGGTCATCGTCGGATCCGCGGTCCTCCCCATGCGGCGGCCCGGCCGCCCCCCGGTGCTCGACGGCGCCGGCATCGAGGAATGGCGCCACCACCTGGCCGCAGTACGGGCCACCGAAGCCTGAATACGAGGAGCAGCCGATGCAGTTCACCCGGACACTCCCGAAGTCGCTGGTGCACCGGGCCGCGATCGCCGAGGTCTTCCTGACCGACGCCGAGCGCCGTGGCGAGGACGAGGTGGTGCTCGCGGGGCAGTTGCCCCGGCTCCACGCCTTCTACGACGACACCCTGGGCCTGCGGACCGACCACGCCCCGATGCTGCTGCTGGAGGCGTGCCGTCAGGGCATCTTCGTGGTGGCCCACCGGTACTTCGACGTCCCCGCGGACCACAGGTTCCTCCTGCGGACCGTCGAGTTCGAGGTGCGGGACGCCACGGCCCTGATACCCGGCAGCATCCCGACCGAGCTCGTCATCGTCGCCCGTATCGAGCGCCGGATGAAGGGGCGGTCCGGACTGACGGGGCTGCGGCTGCGCTTCACCACGACCATCGGCGGACGTGAGGCGATGTCGGCGTGCATCGCGTACTCCTGGATGCCGCCGGACGCATGGGAGAGCGTACGGACCGAACAGCGTACGAGGCTCGGTCTTTCCGAGACCCCCCTCGCGCTGCCGGTGCCACGCATCGAACCCGCCCTGGTGGACCGGCGTGACCCCGCCAACGCGGTGATCTCCGTGTCGTGCCCCACGGGCGACGGCGGCCGCGCGGCCCTCCTGGTGCCGGACACCGGGCACCCGGTCATGTTCGACCACTGGGTCGACCACGTCCCCGGCATGCTGGAGCTGGAGGCTCTCCGTCAACTGGCCCTCACCGCAGCAGTGGACGCGGGCACCCTGACCACCCCCGCGGCGCAGACGGTCCGGCTCTCCGCACGGTTCCGCCGCTTCGGTGAGATGGATCTGCCGCTGGAGTGCCGGACCTCTCCGGCGCCGCCCGGCGCGGACATCCCGTGCACCCTGCACCAGAGCGGGCACCTGGTCGCCGAGGCCCGGATCGGGTTCGCCGACCGAGCCCCGGCCCCCACCCACCGCGCGGAGGAGCACCCGGCCGTCCTGTCCGCCGCGGCAGGCGTCGCCGCCGGTGCCCCGAACCCGGCCCGTACGTGAGACAGGGGGCCATGACGTGACCACCGTCGCCCTCCCCAGGGTGCCCGCCCGGCTGGGCCGGTTCGTGCTGCGCATGTTCCGGCCCCACATCTACGTCACGTACGGACTGCTGTGGGTACTCGCCCTGGAGGGCTCGGCGGTGTCGCTGTCGGGCACGGCCTGGCGGCCGACCGGCTCCACCTGGGTGCGTGTGGTCAGCGTCGTCCTGGCACTGCTGTTCCTGCGGATGCTGGACGAGCAGAAGGACTTCGCGTACGACCGGGTGCACCACCCGGACCGCCCGCTGGTCACCGGCGCCATCACGGTCGCGGAACTCCGGGGCGGCATGGCCGCGATCACGGTCGTGGTGGCGCTCCTGAACCTCGCCCTGTCCTGGGCGGCCGTCCTGCTGATCCTGCTCGCCCTCGGCTACGGACTTCTGCTCGTGGCGCTGGAGCGCCTGTCGGCAGCGGTCACCGAGCGGCAGTTGCTCAATCTCGTGGTCACCTACCCGGTGCAGATCCTGCTCGGTCTCTACGTGTACCTGTCGGCGGCCGCTTCCGGACTCGTCACCGGCGATTGGCGTGCGGTGCCGCTTCTCGCGCTGTGCGCCTGCGTGTTCCTGCACTTCGAGTTCGCGCGCAAGACCTCCTGGGACACCGAACCGGGGGCACACCTGTACTCGCAGGACCTGGGCGCCAGGGGCAGCGCGGCCGTCGCCGCGGGCCTCGCGGCCGGCGCGGTGGTCTGCGAGGTCGTGCTCTTCGGCTCCGACGGAACGCTCGGGCTGCTGCCCTGCCTGATGGCGGCCCTGCCGGCCTGGGGCACCTGGCGGTTCCTGTCCGCACGCCGGGGGAGCTGGCCGCTGCCGGTCGCGATGGGCTTCGTCCTGGGCAGCTACCTGGCCCTGGTCGCCCGGGCGGTGGTGCTGCCGTGACCACTCAATCCCCCCTGACGTGCGAGGAGTTGCTGACCACCACCCGTACCGTGCGGCGGGGTCTCGACCTGCAACGGGAGGTGGACCCCGAGCTGGTCAAGGACTCACTCCGCATGGCCCTGCAGGCGCCGAACGGCAACAACCGCCAGAACTGGCGCTGGCTGGTCCTCACCGACCCGCGGGTCCGTGCCGACGTGGCGGATGTGTACCGGGCTGCCTTCCACGCCCGCAACGCTTCCGCCCTCGAACGGCTCGACGAGGCTCCCGAGGAGACCCGACGCATGATCACCGGGGCCAAGTACCTCGCCGACCGGCTGCACCGCGTGCCGGTCCTGGTGATTCCCTGTCTCCAACTGGCGGGCGAGCGGCTTCCGGAGGGCAACCAGGCCGGCCTGTGGGCGTCCTTGCTGCCCGCGGCCTGGAGCTACGCGCTCGCCGCCCGCAGCCGCGGCCTGGTCACCGCGTGGACGACCGTCCACCTCGACCGCGAGCGGGACGTCGCAGACCTCCTCGGACTCCCTCCCACCGTCCGCCAGGGCGCACTTCTCCCGACGGCACACCCGCTGCGCACCACCTTCCGGCCGGGGCCCCGGCTGCCGCTGGACGAGGTGCTGCACTGCAACGGCTGGCGGGGTGACTCCTGAACACCGCCGTCGCGTAACGGCGTCGACCCGGTGACGAGCAAGGGCGCCGGGTCCGGGCGTTGCCGGCACACACGCCCGTTTCGGCCAAGACCGAGGCCCTCCGCCCGACCATCGGCGGAGGGCCTCGGCCCGCCCTTACCCGGCTACCGGAGGCAAGGGCGCGTCAGGTGTCGTTCCACTTGAAGAAGCGCAGCGTCAGTGCGGTGACCACGGCGGTGAAGGCCAGCATTCCGCCCATGGTGGGCAGGATGTCGGACACACCGCCGCCCCGGCTCAGTACGGCCTCGCTGCCCGTCACCAGATAGCGCAACGGCATCATGTACGAGACCCCCTGGACCCAGTCCGGTGCGTTGTCCAGCGAGAAGAACGACCCGGACAGGAACGACATCGGGAGCACCAGGAGTTGGGCGAGACCGCCCGCGGACTCCTCGGTCTTGGTGACCGAGCCGATGAGAAGACCCAGCGCCATCAGGGACAGCGTTCCGCACATGACCAGCGGTACCACCAGCCACCACTGGCCCGTGAGCTTCAGACCGAAGTACGGCAGTGTCGCCACCAGCAGGAACAGGGCTGTCTGCGAGAGCGCCATGATCATGGTCATGGAGATGCGTGCGGCCACCACCTCCCAGGCCCGGATCGGCGACAGCCGCATCCGCTGGAGGATCTTCTTGCGGCGCAGCGTCACCAGCGTCAGCGAGGTGCTGAACACCGCGCTGGAGGCGACCGCCCAGCCCATCAGACCGGGCGTCAGATACTGGATGGGCTTGACCGACTCGTCCTCGACCTGGCCCGCCTTCAGCGAGTACTTCGGCGACTCGCCCGTCACCGCCAGATTCGCCTTGTCCAGCACCGCGTTGAGCGTCGCGCGGGCGGATGCGCCCTTCACGGAGTCGGCGGCGCTGTACCGCAGGACGACGGTGTCGCCGTCCTGCCGGACCAGCGCGTCGTAGTCGCCGTTGCGCACCTTCTCCAGTGCGGCCGACTCACTGCTCACCTTGGTGACCGATGCGGCCTGGGACAACTGCTTGTCCTGGGCCTTGGTGAGCGAGTCGAGCACCTGGACCTGGCCGACCTGGGCCACCTTGATGTGCGAGCTGCCGGTGCTCTTGAACAGCGTGCCGAACAACAGCAGGAACAGGATCGGGAAGATCAGCAGGAAGAAGATCGTGCCCTTGTCCCGCAGCACGCTGAGGATCATGGCCCGCGACAGCTCGCGAACCGGGCTCAGACGTTCGGCCGAGCTCCCGCGTTCACGGCGGTGCTTGTGCCCGGAGGGCTTCGGAGGGGGAGACGGAGGCAGTTCCAGAGGCGGCGCCTGCGGGAGCGCCCGGCTCCGGTCCGGCCGCTCCGCACCACGGTCCGTCCGCGCCGTACTCCGGTCCGGTCGTGCCGTGGCCCGGTCCTGCGTGGTCTCTTCCGTGCTCACGCGCGGTACTCCCGTCCGGTCAGCTGGAGGAAGACGTCCTCCAGGGTGGCGCCGCGTACCTCCAGGCCGCGGAGGGCTCCCTGGTCGGCCAGGATCGAGAGCACGGGCCCCGGCGTACGGGTGGCGACCGACAAAGACACCCCGTCGTCCTCGACGGCGACGTCCCCGACGCCGGCCGAATCCAGCAACTCCCGCATGGCGTCGAGCTGGACGAGTCCCGACTCCACGGTCACCCGCACCATGTCGTCGAGTTCGCGGATCAGTGCGGCCGGGGGGCCGGTCCTGAGCACCTTGCCGTGCTCCATCACCGACACCCGGTCGCAGAGCATCTCCGCCTCGTCCATGTAGTGCGTGGTGAGGACGACCGTGCGGCCCTCCTGGTTGATCAGGCGCAGCAGGTCCCACAGATTGCGGCGGGCCTGCGGGTCCAGACCCGCGGTGGGCTCGTCCAGGAAGACGATCTCCGGGTCGTGCACCAGGCCGCAGGCGATGGAGAGCCGCTGTGCCTGGCCGCCGGAGAGCTTGTCCGCCGGAACCTTCCCGAACTCGGTGAGGCCGACCCGCTCCAGCATCGCGTCGGCCTGGCGGCCTCCGACCCGGTAGAAGGACGCGAAGAGGCGGATGGTCTCCCGCGTGGTCAGCTTGTCGAAGAAGGACGACGCCTGGAACTGCACGCCGATCCGCGTCAGCAGTTCGGGGTTGCGCGGCCAGGGACTCTTGCCGAACACCTCGATCCGGCCTTCATCGGGCTCGCGGACGCCCTCCAGAATCTCCAGAGTGGTGGTCTTGCCCGCGCCGTTGGGGCCCAGGATCCCGTAGAACTCGCCCTTCTCGATGTTCAGCGAGACCCCGTCGACGGCCTGGATGTCCCCGTACCGCTTCCGGACGCCGTCCGCGATGATCGCCGCCGTCATGTCGTGACCGTCCTGATCGGGCGGTGCCGTGATCCGGCCACGCCGCGGATGTACTGAAGGTCCATCACTCGACTGTCGTCTTTCCGTGATCGGTTGAGGATCCGGCCCGACCGGGCCGGTGCCCGGCCCTCCGCCCGCGTCCGGCTGCCGGAGGCCGGCAGAAGGCCGAAAAGGTACGGGGAGCGGGTGGCGCCCTTCGGCGGTTCGGTACTCCACACCAGCACAGGAGCCGCCGCGGCGGCCATCACGGGCGTCGAAGACTAGGGAATCGCCCCTACTCTGCTCCGGGGAAAGGGGTAGCGCCGCTCGGCCGCCGGCCGGCGGCCGTACGTTCGTCCATCAGAGATCCGTGGAGACCTTCCGCCGCCGAGCGACAGGATCGAGGACGACAGATGGCCCCCACCGCCCGGGACGAGGCCCCCCACCGCGAAGGAGGACCCGGCAGGGCCGCCGCGCGTCCACGGTCACCGGCCGCCCCGCCGGAGGGACCGCTCCCGCCCCTGGCCCTGCTGCCCGTCGCAGTGCTGGCCTGCGCGACCGCGGCGCTTCTCCTGCTCACGGCGGACCGCTTCGGATACTTCAGCGACGAGCTGTACTTTCTCGTGGCGGGCCGCCATCCGGCCTGGGGCTACGCAGATCAGCCACCGCTGCTGCCGCTGCTGGCCCACGCGATCGACACCGCCTCCCACGGCTCGCTGGTGTGGCTGCGGGCACCGGCCGCCGCCGCGACGGCCCTGGGCGTGCTGACCGCGGCCCTGATCGCCCGCGAGCTGGGCGGCAGACGGCCCGCCCAGCTCGCCACCGCCGGGGCGTACGCCGTCTCGCCCGTCATGCTGCAGATGGGCCATCTGCTCATCACCGCCACCCTGGACATCTTCCTGACGACGTTCACCACCTGGCTGCTGGTGCGGTGGGTGCGTACCCGGCGGGACCGGCTGCTGGTCCTCATCGGGCTGACCGCCGCGGTCTCCCTCCAGATCAAATTCCTCGGCGCCGCTTTCTGGGCCGTGCTGCTGGTGGCCGTGGTGCTGGCCGGCCCCAGGGACCTGCTGCGCCGCCCCCTGCTGTGGGCGTCGGCGGTCGGCGCCCTGCTCACCGCGGTGCCCGGCCTGCTCTGGCAGGCCCGCAACGACTGGCCCCAACTGGCCATGACCAAGGTCATCTCCCAGGAGGTCGCCGCCGAGGAGGGCGGCCAGGCCCGGTTCCTGCCCACCGTGCTCACGACCGCCGGACTGGTCGGCGCCGTACTGCTCTGCTACGGGCTGTGGAGGCTGCTCTCCGCCCGGGAGGTCCGCCCCTACCGGTTCATCGGACTGACCTTCGCCGGGCTGTGCGCCGTCTACCTCGTCGTCCACGGGCGGCCGTACTACGTCGCCGGGCTCTTCGCCGTCCTGTGGGCGGCGGCCGCCACGGGACTGCAGCGGCTGCGCCCCACCCGCCCGCGCGCCTGGGCGGCCGTCGTGCCGTACGTGGCCTCAGCGGCCCTCGCCGTCCAGCTGCTGCCGATCTACCCCGTCCAGCGGCTCGCCGAGCCCAAGGGGGACGGGCTGGCCAAGGAGAGCGTGGGCTGGCCGGACCTGGCGGCCTCGGTGGCCCGCGTCTACCGTGAACTGCCCGCCGACAAGCGCCGGCGGGCCCTGCTGATCACCGACCGGTACGACCAGGCCGGAGCCCTGGACCGGTACGGCCCTGCGCTCGGCCTGCCGCGGCCCTACAGCGGCCACCGCGGCTACTGGTATCTGCGCCGCCCGGCCGACGACACCGCCCCCGTCGTCTTCGTCGGGGGCGACGCCCGCTACCTGCGGCAGTTCTTCACGAGCGTGCGCAAGCGCGGCACGGTCACCAACCGGCACGACGTGCGGAACCTCAACTGGGGTGCCCCGATATGGGTCTGCGAGGGCGAGCGCCGTCCCTGGCGCACCCTGTGGCCCCGCTTCTCCCACCTGAACGCCGACTCGGCGAGCGACTCCTCGCAGCCCTGACCCGACCGCGGGTCGCATCCCTGACAGGACCGCGGGCCGTCCCCTCGCCGGGACGGCCCGCGGCCGGCGCACGCGTGAGCGCTCACCCCCAGGTCACGGGCAGCGCGTACACGCCGTAGTGCATGGCCTTGTCGCGGAGGGGGATCTCCTCCGGCTCGACGGCCAGGCGCAGGTCCGGGAATCGGTCGAACAGCTTCTGGAAGCCGATGCGCAGGGTCGCCCGGGCCAGATGCTGCCCGAGGCACTGGTGGATGCCGAAACCGAAGGCGAGGTGACGCCGGGAGGGCCGGGTGACGTCGAACGACTCCGGGTCCTCGAACTGTTCCGGATCCCGGTTGGCGGCAGGCAGCGACAGCACCACGGTCTGCCCGGCCTCGATGGTCCTGCCGCCGATCTCCACATCCTCCAACGCCACCCGGCTCGCACCCATATGAGAGATCGTCAGATAACGCAGCAGCTCCTCGACCGCCCGCTCCATCAGCTCCGGCCGTGTGCGGATCTTCTCCAGCTGCTCCGGATGCTGCAGCAGCGCGAAGGTGCCGAGGCCCAGCATGTTCGGGGTGGTGTCCAGCGCGCCGCCGATGGTGATCCAGGAGATGTTCGCCAGCTCCTGTTCGGTCAGCTCACCGGTCTTCACCAGCTTGCCGAGCAGCTTGTCGTTGGGTTCGGCGAACAGGTCCTTCACGATGCGCGCCAGCGTCTGGTCCAGCGCCGTGTTGTGCTCGATGAATTCCTCGACCGTGTAATCGATCCGCATGATCGCCGAGAAGTGCTGGTCGAGCTCGGCGATGTCCTCCTCCGGCACGCCCATCACCGAGTGGACCGAGCGGTACACGACCTTCTGAATGAACGCCGGCAGCAGGTCCACCGGCGGCTCGAGGCCGGCCATCTCCTCCAGCACGTCGTCGATGATCCCGGCCAGTGTCGGCTCGTACTCCTGGATCTTGCGGACGGTGAAGAACCCGGTCAGCAGGCGGCGGTAGTGCGTGTGGTCCGGCGCGTCCATCCGGACGAAGGAGCCGGGACCGGACGGCTGCGGGTCGTAGTTCTCCACCTCGAACGGCGGCGACGCCACGAGCGCCAGCAACTCGGCCCGGTGGCTGAACCGCGGGTCGGTCATGATGGCCCGCACGTCCTCGTGCCGTGTGACCAGCCAGCCGTCGTTGCGGCCCGGCGCGATGTCGAACGTGACCGGGCTGATCGGCTGTTCCTCGCGCAGACGGCGGTACTCCGGGTCGGGGTCGAAGGGGCAGGTGCGGTCGGTCGGTATCACTGGTGGTTTCGGCTGGTAGGCCATGAATCCTCCGTCTGGTCGGTTCGTCGCCCGGTGGCGCCGATCAGGCCCGCCGGACCCTGAGCGGCAGCTGCCGAAGACCGAAGACGTTGACGCGGTTGTCGAAATAGGACAGCGGGCTGTCGTGGTCGACGCGGATGTCGGCGTAGCGGTCGAGCATCAGATTGAGCGCGATCTGCCCCTCCATGCGGGCGAGCGGGGCGCCCAGGCAGTAGTGGATGCCGTGCCCGAAGGCGACCTGCTTGGCGTTGGGCCGGTCCGGCAGGAAGCGGTCCGGCTCGGAGAAGACGCGCTCGTCGCGGTTGGCGGACAGCAGCCAGAGGAACATCATCGTGTTCTCCGGCACCTTCGCCCCGGCGATCTCCACCGAGGACGTCGGCACCCGTTCGATCTTCAGGAACGGCGGCCGGCAGCGCAGCACCTCCTCGGTGAACGGCGCGATCGCCCCGCGGTCCGCACGCAACCGGTCCTGCAGCCCCTCCTCCAGATCCAGCGTCAGCAGCATGTTGCCGAGCAGTACGGCGGTGGTGACATGGCCCGCGAGCAGCAGCAGCGCGGCGAAGCTCACCACGTCGTCGTCGTTCAGGCCCTCACCGTCGACCTCGGCCCGCACCAGCAGACTCATCAGGTCGTCGTGCTCGCGCGCCCGCCGCTCGGCGACGTGCTGCCGCAGATAGGCGTCCAGCTCCTGCACGGTCCTGCCAAGAACCTCGGCGCCCTCCGGGGTCTCCCAGTCCACCGTCAGCAGGCTGTCGGCCCACACCTGGAACAGCGGGCGGTCGGAGGGCGGCACACCCAGCAGGGAGGAGATCACGATGACCGGCAGCGGATTGGCGAAGGCGTCGACCAGGTCGAAGCGGTCGCTGCCGTCGAGGCCGTCGAGGAGTTCGGTGGCCACATCGGTGATCCGCGGCGCCAGCTCGCTGATCATCTTCGCGGTGAAGACCTTGCTCACCAGCCGCCGCAACTTGCCGTGCCGCGGCGGGTCCAGCAGGAGCAGGGTGCCGCCGGGCGGCTGCCGCTCACCGCCCGACAGCCGGCTCACCGTGTCCGACGAGTAGAGCGCGGGATCAGCGGTGATCCGCTGGATGTCCTCGTGCCGGAACACATGGACGCGACCGGCCGGATCACGCCACACCGGCTGCTCGTCCCGCATCCGCCGCAGCCAGGCCAGCAGCGTCGTACCCCCGTCGAGTCCCACCTCGGGGGGAGCGGACAGGTCAGGAGTCGTCGGAGCGGGCACGGCGGTCATCGGGAACCCCCTTCGTCGGGCAGGCCGCACGGGAGGCAGGCCGGGAGCGGCCCCAGCGCAGCACGTCCGGTGAACAGAAGGCCAGAAATCGCGCGCAACTCTAGGGATTTGCCGGTGCCCCGCCATTCCCGCGGGCGCGTGGGCCTACTAGGGGATTTTTCAGAGTCGGAGGTCAAGCGGCCGAGGACCACTCGAGCGCCCCCAGACTTGACCGGGTTCGAGGTGTTCGAGACGCCATGCGGACCGCGTGGGTTGTCCCGAGCCTGAGGAGATCCGGTGTTGTTGACCGTTCCGAGCGCAGCGGGCCTGCCCCCGGCCATGCCCGCCGCAGTGCGGGACCCGAGCCTGGGGGGCGAGCTGTGAGCGAAGATCGCCTGCGGGACTATCTGAAGCGGGTCACCGCCGACCTGCATCGCACGACCACCCGTGTCCGCGAGCTGGAGGCCAGGGACCGCGAACCGATCGCGATCGTCTCCATGGCCTGCCGCTACCCGGGCGATGTCCGCACCCCCGAGGATCTGTGGCGGCTCGTCGCCGACGGCACCGACGCCATCACGCCCTTCCCGGAGGACCGCGGCTGGGACGTCGACTCCCTGTACCACCCGGACCCCGAACACCCGGACACCTGCTACACCCGCGAGGGCGGCTTCCTGCACGACGCAGCCGACTTCGACCCCGACTTCTTCGGCATGTCACCGCGCGAAGCCCTCGGCACCGACCCGCAGCAGCGGCTCCTCCTGGAAATCTCCTGGGAGGCCCTGGAACGCGCCGGCCTGGACCCGAGTGCGCTCCGCTCCAGCCCCACCGGTGTCTTCGTCGGCGTCATGTACAACGACTACGGATCCCGCTTCGACGTGCCGCCGCCGGGCCTGGAGGGCTTCATCGGCAACGGCAGCGCGGGCAGCATCGCCTCCGGCCGCGTCTCCTACACGCTGGGTCTGGAGGGGCCGGCGGTCACGGTGGACACGGCCTGTTCCTCGTCCCTGGTCGCGCTGCACCTGGCCTGCCGTGCCCTGCGGGCGGGGGAGTGCTCGCTCGCGCTGGCCGGTGGTGTGGCCGTGATGTCCACGCCGGTCACCTTCACCGAGTTCAGCCGGCAGCGGGGGCTCGCCCCCGACGGCCGCTGCAAGTCCTTCGCGGATGTGGCGGACGGTACGGGGTGGGGTGAGGGCGCGGGGCTGTTGCTGCTGGAGCGTTTGTCGGACGCGCGGCGGAACGGTCACCGTGTGCTGGCCGTCGTCCGTGGCAGCGCGGTCAACCAGGACGGCGCCAGCAGTGGCCTCACCGCACCCAACGGTCCGTCCCAACAGCGTGTGATCCGTGCGGCGTTGGCCAGTGCCGGGGTGTCGGCGTCGGATGTGGACGCGGTCGAGGCGCACGGGACCGGGACCACCCTGGGTGACCCGATCGAGGCGCAGGCGCTGCTCGCCACGTACGGGCGCGACCGTGAACACCCGCTGTGGCTGGGCTCGTTGAAGTCCAACATCGGGCACACGCAGGCCGCCGCCGGGGTCGGTGGCGTGATCAAGATGGTCATGGCGATGCAGCACGGGACGCTGCCGCGCACCCTCCATGTCGATGCCCCCTCCGCCCACGTGGATTGGTCGGCGGGAAAGGTGAACCTGCTCACCGAACCTCAGGCATGGCCGCAGACGGAAGGCCGTACGAGGTCTGCGGGCATCTCCGCCTTCGGAGTCAGCGGCACGAATGCGCATGTGGTTCTGGAGGAGGCCGGGGCGGTCGAGGAGGCCGTGGAGTCTGCGGGTTCTGCGGGGTCTGCGGGTTCCGGTGGTGGCTCGGTGGTGGTGTGGCCGGTGTCGGCGCGGGGTGAGGGGGCGTTGCGGGCGCAGGCGGCGCGGCTTCTGGATGCGTTGGATGAGTCGTCCGGGGTTTCCGTGTCCGATGTGGGGTTCTCGCTCGCGGTGACGCGGTCGGTGTTCGAGGACCGTGCGGTGGTCGTGGGGTCGGATCTTGCTGAGCTGCGGGCCGGGTTGGG
>NZ_JBEYUP010000033.1:0-38909 GCF_040643575.1 Streptomyces sp. NPDC047108 | reverse complement strand
ATGGCGGCCCGGTTGCGGTTCTCCATCGCGGCGGCGAAGGACCATGACGTGCTGATGATCGACGAGGCGCTGGCGACGGGTGACCGGAAGTTCCAGAAGCGCTCGGAGCAGCGCATCCGCGAACTGCGCAAGGAGGCGGGCACGGTCTTCCTGGTCAGCCACAACAACAAGTCGATCCGGGACACCTGCGACCGCGTGCTGTGGCTGGAGAAGGGCGAACTCCTGATGGACGGCCCGACCGACGAGGTCATCAAGGCCTACGAGAAGGAGTCGGCCAAGTAGGCTCCCGCGCACGGGAATCGACGGATGAGGGCCCTGCCGGACACGCGTCCGGCAGGGCCCTCATCCGTCTTACGGGGACGTGTCAGACCTTCACGGGGGTCCTGTCCGGGGCGGGTTCGCCCTCGGTGACACCCAGGCGCCGGTGGAGCCGGCGCAGCGGCTTCGGCGCGTACCAGGCGTACCGCCCCAGCAGCCGCATCGACGCGGGCACGAGCACACCGCGTACGACGAGTGCGTCGATGAGGATCGCCAGTCCGCTGCCGAGCCCGAACATCTGGATGAAGCTGACGTCGGCCGTGCCGAAGGCGAAGAAGCTGACCGCGAGCAGCCCGGCCGCCATCGTCACGATCCGCCCGGCGTGCGAGAGCCCGCCGCTCACCGCCGTCTCCGTGTCCGCCCCCGCGTCGTGCAGCTCCTTGATCCGGCTGGTGACGATGACCTCGTAGTCCATGGCCAGGCCGAAGGCGATGCAGAACATCAGCACGGTCATGGAGGTGTCCATCGGCTGGGGCGTGAAGCCGAGCAAGGACGCCAGATGGCCGTCCTGGAAGACCCACACCATCACGCCGATGGCCGCGGTCAGGCTGACGGCGTTGAGCACCAGTGCGCGCAGCGGCTGGACGACGCTGCCGGTGAACAGGAACAGGATGACGAACGTCGTGGCGGCGACCAGCCCGACGGCCGCGGGCAGCCGGTCCGAGATCGAGTCCTTGGCGTCGACGAGCCGTGCGTCGGTGCCGCCGACGAGGGTCTGCGTACCGGCGGGCGGGCCGATCGCGCGGACCTCCTCGACCAGGTCCTGTGCCGGGCCGCACTTGGGCGTCAGATCGGTGACGACGGTGATGCGCTGGGCGTCGGGCCGACCCAGTGCCGCGTTCGCCGGACCGGGCGGCGAGGATCTGCCGTCGCTGTAGGTGCCGCCCGAGGTCTCGACCCGGACCGTGCCGTCGAGCCGTGACAGCTCGGACGCGTAGCCGCTCAGCGCCGCCGGGGACACCGCTCCCGTCGTGACGATCTGCACGGCCGATTCGTCGCTGCCGCTGAAGTCGTTCTGCACGGCCGTGGCGACCTGCCGGCTCTGCGCGCTCTGGGGCAGGACCCGCTCGTCGGGCGTGCCGAAGGTGACGCCGAGCAGCGGGCTCGCCGCGAGCAGCAGCACCCCGAGGACCGGCAGGGCGGTCAGGGCCGGGCGGCGCATCACCGTACGGGCGAGGCGGGCCCACAGCGGCGCCTCGGGGCTGCGGACGGTCTCGGCCCACGGAAGGCGGCCGCGGTTGACGCGATGGCCCAGCAGGGCGAGCAGCGCCGGGGTGACGAGCAGTGCGCCGATGGCGGCGATGGCCACGACGCCGATCCCCGCGTACGCGAAGGAGCGCAGGAAGAACTGCGGGAAGATCAGCAGCGCGGCGAGGGCCGCGGCGACGGTCGCGGCCGAGAAGGCGATGGTGCGTCCGGCCGTCCGTACGGTGTGCCGGAGGGCGTCGGGGACGTCCGCGCCCTCGGCGAGATGCTCGCGGAACCGGCTGACCAGCAGCAGGGCGTAGTCGATGCCGAGCCCGAGCCCGAGCGCGGTGGTGAGGTTGACGGAGAACACCGACACGTTGGTGAGCGAGCCCAGGAGATAGAGCTCGGCGAAGGTGCCGACGATCGCGACGAGCCCGATGACCAGCGGCAGCAGCGCGGCGACGATGCTGCCGAAGGCGATCACCAGCAGGATCAGGATCAGCGGTACGGCGATCATCTCGGCCACCGCCAGGTCCTTGGCGACCTGGCTGGGCACTTCGTCGCTGACCGCCGCCTGACCGCCCGCACTGACGGTGAGGCCGTCGTGATCGCCGGTGTACTCGTCGATGATCGCGGCGGCGTTGTCGCCCTGCTGGGTGTCGTCGCCCTTGACGTGGGCGAGCACCAGCGCGGAGTGCCCGTCGCGTGAGGTGAGCGCGGGTGCGCCGGAGTCCCAGTACGAGATCACGTTCGCGACGGCCGGCTCCTGCTTCAGCTCGGCGGTCAGGGCACGGCCTTCACGCTCGGCGGCGGGGGAGGAGATGCGGCCGTCGTCGGCCCGGACGAGCAGCACGAGATTGCTCTCGCCGCCGAACTTCTCGTCGATGACCTTCTGTGCCCGGGTGGACGGCGCGCCGGGGTCCTCGAAGCCGCCTCCCAGCAGCTTTCCGAAGGCTCCGAAGCCGATGACTCCCATGGCGACCACGGCCGCGAGGCTCAGGGTCAGGACGAGCCGGGCCCGGCGGAGCGCCAGGTCGGCTATGCGGTCGAACACGATCATCGCCTCCGAGATGTTTACGTCATTAACATTGACGGTGGCACAGGATGTTAATGCCGTCAACATCGGGCAGGATGAAGGTATGAGTTCGATCAAGAGCGGCAGGGGCGGCAAGGGCGGGTACCACCACGGAGACCTCCGCAACGCGCTGGTCGAGGCCGCCGTCGACCTCGCGGCCGAAGGGGGGCCCGAGCGTGTCGTGCTGCGTGAGGCCGCGCGTCGCGTCGGCGTGTCGCCCACGGCCGCCTACCGGCACTTCAGCGGTCAGGGTGATCTGCTCGAGGCCGTGAAGCTCCACGGTCAGCAGGCGCTCGCCGCCTCGATGGCCGAGGCCGCCCGCGCGCTCCCGGCCGACGACGACCCGGGCGAGGCTGCCGAGCGCCGGATGAAGGCGATCGGGCGCGGCTACATCCGCTTCGCGATCGACCAGCCCGGCCTCTACCGGACCGCGTTCTGCCGTACACCCATGAACGAGACCGGTGCCTTCACCGGTCTCGTGGCGCCCGACGACAGTCCGGAATTCCTGGCGTTCCGGGTGCTCTCGGAGGCGCTCGACGCCCTCCTCGCGTCGGGTCGCATGCGGCCCGAGAGCCGGCGCGCTGCCGAAGTCGCCGCCTGGGCGGGCGTCCACGGCCTCTCGCTGCTCATCCTCGACGGGCCGCTCGCCCTGCTCCCCGCAGGCGAGCGCGACGACGTCGTGGAGCGCACCCTCACCGCCATCGCCGCGGGACTCACCCGATAGGCCGCCCGTGTGGCGTGACACACCGTCGGTGCCGCGTCAACTCACCTTGAGCGTTGGGCGAGTTGGGCGTGGCCGTGCCGCCGTACGGACCGATGGGTCACCCGGACGAGCCGCAATGCGTCGTACGGCGTAGGCTGTACCGACATCAAATCGTGGCAATTCAGTGCATTCCACAGCAAAAGGGAAAGCCGGTATCCGACTCGGTGTCAGCTCCGACAGCGGGCATCGTCGCAGGCGAGCGGGCGGCGTGTCCGAAATAGGATGTTCTGGGTCGGCAGTGTAGAACGGGAGATATGACGGCCATGGCTACGAGTACTCTCCGACTCCGAGGCACGTCCGCCGTCGCTCCCTGGCGTCGTCCCGCCGCCGCGACCGCTGCGCAGGGCAGGCAGCGGTGACGCCCGCGCAGGACGCCCACGCGCGTGCCGTACTCGACAAGGCCGCGCGTGAGAACTTCCCCGTGGCGCCGTTCTTCCTGCCCCGCGCCTGGCGTGTCGACCTGATGACCATCTACGGCTACGCCCGCCTCGTCGACGACATCGGCGACGGCGACCTCGCCCCCGGCGGCACCGACGCCGTTCTGCTCGGCCTCTCCCGCGAGCAGGCCGACGACCGTCTCGCCCTGCTCGACGCCTTCGAGGCCGACCTGCGCCGCGTCTTCGCGAGCTCCGGCGGCGGCCCGCGCCATCCGCTGCTCCAGCCCCTGCGCGCGACCGTACGGCGCTGCGGCCTCACGCCCGAGCCGTTCCTGGACCTCATCGCCGCCAACCGCCAGGACCAGCGCGTCGGCCGCTACGGCACGTTCTACGACCTGCTGGCCTACTGCGAACTGTCGGCCAACCCCGTCGGCCGGCTCGTCCTCGGCATCACCGGCACCACGACCCCCGAGCGGGTCCGCCGCTCCGACGCCGTATGCACCGCGCTGCAGATCGTCGAGCACCTCCAGGACGTCACCGACGACCTGCGCCGCGACCGCGTCTACCTCCCCGCCGACGACATGAAGCGCTTCGGGGTGGACGAGGCGGCGCTCGCCGCGCCCACCGGCAGCCCCGAGGTGCGCTCCCTGATCGCCTACGAGGCGGACCGCGCCCGGCAGATGCTGGACGAGGGTGCCGCTCTCGTGGGCAGCGTCCGCGGCCGGCTGAGGCTGCTGCTCGCCGGATTCGTCGCGGGCGGGCGCGCCGCACTGAGATCCATCGAGGCCGTGGGCCACGACGTACTCCCCGGACCGCCCAAGGCCACCAAGCTCGGCCTCGTGCGCGAGCTGGGGGCGACACTGCGAAGAGAGGGGTGAGGCGGACCGTGGACGAAACCGTCGACGCGGACGCGCCGGTGCTCGCCGCATACCGCTACTGCGAAGCCGTGACCGGAGCACAGGCCCGCAACTTCGCCTACGGCATCAGGCTGCTGCCCACCGAGAGGCGGCACGCCATGTCGGCGCTCTACGCCTTCTCGCGCCGGGTCGACGACATCGGCGACGGCGACCTCGCCCCCGACGTCAAGCGGGCCCGGCTGGAGTCCACGCGCGCCGTGCTCGGCCGCATCCGCGAAGGCACGGTCGACCCGGACGACACCGACCCCGTCGCCGTCGCCCTCGCCCACGCCGCACGGCAGTTCCCGATCCCCCTGGACGGCCTCGACGAACTCATCGACGGTGTCCTGATGGACGTGAGCGGCCGGACCTACGAGACCTGGGACGAGCTGAAGGTCTACTGCCGGTGTGTCGCGGGTGCGATCGGCCGGCTGTCGCTCGGCGTGTTCGGCACGATGCCGGGCGCGCCGGAGGCCGAACGAGCCCCGGAATACGCCGACACGCTCGGCCTCGCCCTCCAACTCACCAACATTCTGCGGGACGTCCGCGAGGACGCCGCGGGCGGCCGGACGTATCTGCCGGCCGAGGACCTCGCCAAGTTCGGCTGCTCCGACGGTTTCCACGGCACGGAGGCACCCCGCGGCTCGGACTTCCCCGGGCTGGTGGCCTTCGAAGTACGGCGCGCCCAGGGCCTGTTCGCCACCGGCTTCCGGCTGCTGCCGATGCTCGACCGGCGCAGCGGGGCCTGCGTCGCCGCCATGGCCGGTATCTACCGGCGGCTCCTCGACCGCATCGCCCACGACCCGGAAGCCGTGCTGCGCGGGCGTGTCTCGCTGCCGGGCCGGGAGAAGGCGTACGTGGCGGTGCGCGGCCTCACCGGCCTGGACGCGCGGCAGATCGCCCGGCAGACGTCCCGGAGGCGTGTCTGATGCGGTCGGTGTCCGGCGGCGACGGCCACCCCGAGTCCGGCACGCCCGCCATCCCCGGTGCACCCGGTGAACCGGGGCACACCCGCCGCTCGGCCGTGGTGATCGGAGGCGGAATCGCCGGTCTCACCTCGGCACTCGTCCTGGCCGACGCCGGGATGCGGGTGACCCTCGTCGAGGCCCGCCCGCGCCTCGGCGGCCTGGCGTTCTCCTTCCGCCGCACCGGGGCGGCCGGGGAGCTGACCGTCGACAACGGCCAGCACGTCTTCCTGCGCTGCTGCACCGCGTACCGCTGGTTCCTGGACCGTGTCGACGGCACCCGGCTCGCGCCGCTCCAGGACCGGCTGGACGTGCCCGTGCTCGACGCGCGCGGGGGGCGGCTCGGGCGGCTGCACCGCACCGCGCTCCCCGTACCGCTCCACCTCGCCGCCGGGCTCGCCCGCTACCCGCACCTCTCGCTCGCCGAGCGGGCCCGGGTCGCGCGCGCCGCGCTCGCCCTGAAGAAGCTCGACCCGGCCGACCCGGCGCTGGACGGCACCGACTTCGCGACCTGGCTGCGCCGGCACGGCCAGTCGGAGCGCGCGGTCGAGGCACTGTGGGACCTCGTCGGCGTGGCGACCCTCAACGCCCGTGCGCAGGACGCCTCCCTGGGACTGGCGGCCATGGTCTTCAAGACCGGGCTGCTCTCCGAGGCGGGCGCCGCCGACATCGGCTGGGCCCGCGTGCCGCTCGGGCACCTCCACGACACGCTGGCGCGCGCCGCCCTCGACAAGGCGGAGGTGCGGACGGTCCTGCAGGGCCGCGCGCAGCTCGTCGGCCGCGCCGCCGACCGGGGCTGGCTCGTCGACATCACCACCGGCGCCAAAGGCACGGGCGCCGAGCAGCTGCACGCCGACACCGTCGTCCTCGCCGTACCGCAGGCCGAGGCCCGAGGGCTGCTGCCCGACGGGGCGCTGGACGAGCCCGACCAACTGCTGTCCATCGGCACCTCGCCGATCCTCAACGTCCACGTCGTCTACGACCGCACCGTGCTCGACCGCCCTTTCCTCGCGGCGCTCGGCACGCCCGTGCAGTGGGTCTTCGACCGGACGCACGCCTCGGGTCTCGGCGGTGGCGGGCAGTACGTCGCCCTCTCGCAATCCGCGGTCCACGACGAGATCGACACGCCAGTCGCTACGCTACGCGAGCGCTACCTGCCCGAACTGGCGCGGCTGCTGCCGGCCGCCCGGAACGCGCAGGTGCGAGACTTCTTCGTCACCCGGGAGCGGACAGCGACGTTCGCCCCGACACCAGGTGTGGGACGGCTCCGGCCAGGAACCCGTACCCGCGCACCCGGCCTGTTCCTGGCGGGTGCGTGGACCGACACCGGATGGCCGGCGACCATGGAGGGTGCCGTCCGCAGCGGGGTCACCGCGGCGGGCGCGGCGCTCTCCGAACTCGGCCTCCGGCACGTCACTCCTCTCCCTGCCTTCGGCGTGGGAAGCACCAAGGAGGCAGCATGAGCACCATGAGCACGACCAGCAGTACCAGCACGAGCACAGGACACAGAGGAGAGACCGTGTCTTCGGAGAACCCGGCCCAGGACCGCGCGGGCGTTGCGGCGGTCCTGGAGCGCGGACGGACCCTCGCCACGCCGGTGCTCCGGGACGCCGTGGACCGGCTCGCACCGCCGATGGACACCGTGGCGGCGTACCACTTCGGCTGGATCGACGCGGAGGGCCGCCCGTCGGCCGCCGACGGGGGCAAGGCGGTGCGCCCCGCGCTCGCCCTGCTGTCCGCCGAGGCGGCGGGCGCGCCGCCGGAGACCGGCATCCCGGGCGCCGTCGCCGTCGAACTCGTCCACAACTTCTCGCTGTTGCACGACGACCTGATGGACGGCGACGAGCAGCGCCGGCACCGGGACACCGTCTGGAAGGTGCACGGCCCCGCCCAGGCGATCCTCGTGGGTGACGCGCTCTTCGCCCTCGCCAACGAGATCCTGCTGGAGCTCGGCACCGTCGAGGCAGGCAGGGCGACACGCCGTCTGACCACGGCCACCCGGAAGCTGATCGACGGCCAGGCCCAGGACATCAGCTACGAGCACCGTGAGCGTGTCAGCGTCACCGAGTGCCTGGAGATGGAGGGCAACAAGACCGGTGCGCTGCTGGCCTGCGCCTGCTCCATCGGCGCGGTCCTCGGCGGGGCGGACGACCACCTGGCCGACACGCTGGAGGCGTACGGCTACCACCTCGGCCTCGCCTTCCAGGCCGTCGACGACCTGCTCGGCATCTGGGGCGACCCGGAGGCCACCGGCAAGCAGACCTGGAGCGACCTGCGGCAGCGCAAGAAGTCCCTCCCGGTCGTGGCCGCGCTGGACGCCGGGGGAGAGGCGTCGGAGAGGCTCGCCGAACTCCTGGCCAAGGACGCCAAGAGCCACGACCTCGCCAACTTCGACGAGCACGCGTTCGCCACCCGCGCCGCCCTCATCGAGGAGGCGGGCGGCCGCGACTGGACCTCCGATGAGGCCCGCCGCCAGCACGCCACCGCCGTCGGGGCGCTGGACCGCGTGGAGATCCCCGGACACGTCCGCGACCAGCTCGTCGCGCTCGCGGACTTCGTGGTCGTGCGGACGAGATGATGCGCCCCCGCCTCATATGAGTCGCCGTCGCCGGCCGGTCCCGTTCGTCGTTGACCAGACGGGCACCGGCCGACGGCACGCCCCAGCACAGCAGTTGACGCACCTCACGAGACGCGCTGCACGAAGGGGAAGCCATGACCGCGACGACGGACGGCGGAGCCGTACCGCCCCGCCCGGCATCGGGAGACGCCGCGCACGACAGCACCGGCACGGAAGGATCCGGGGCGATCCCGGGACCCTCGGCGCCAGGCACGGACGCACCGCCGGTCCGCGGCGCCGCCGAGAAGGCGACCGTACGCGCGACCGAGTACCTGCTCGCCCGGCAGGACGCCGAAGGCTGGTGGAAGGGCGACCTGGAGACCAACGTCACCATGGACGCCGAGGACTTGATGCTCCGTCAATTCCTGGGCATCCGGGACGCGGAGACCACTGAGGCCGCCGCCCGCTTCATCCGCTCCCAGCAGCGCGAGGACGGCACCTGGGCCACCTTCCACGGCGGGCCCGCCGAACTCTCCGCCACCATCGAGGCGTACGTGGCGCTACGCCTGGCCGGGCACGAGCCGGACGCGCCGCACATGGCCGCCTGCGCCGCATGGGTGCGCGCCCAGGGAGGCATCGCCGCCTCCCGCGTCTTCACCCGGATCTGGCTGGCGCTCTTCGGCTGGTGGAAGTGGGACGACCTCCCCGAACTGCCGCCCGAGATGATCTACCTCCCGACCTGGTTCCCGCTCAACATCTACGACTTCGGCTGCTGGGCCCGGCAGACCATCGTGCCGCTGACCGTCGTCTCCGCGCTGCGCCCCGTACGGTCCGCGCCGTTCACGCTCGATGAGCTGCACACGGACCCGACCGAGCCGAACCCGCCGCGCCGGATGGCCCCGGCGGCCACCTGGGACGGCCTCTTCCAGCGCATCGACCGGGCCCTCCACGCCTACCACAAGGTCGCCGTGCGGCCCCTGCGGCGGGCGGCGCTGCGCTCCTGCGCCCGCTGGATCGTGGAGCGGCAGGAGAACGACGGCTGCTGGGGCGGTATCCAGCCCCCGGCGGTCTACTCCGTGATCGCCCTCCACCTGCTCGGTTACGACCTCCAGCACCCCGTCCTGCGCGCGGGACTCGCGTCGCTCGACCGGTTCGCCGTTCCGCGCGAGGACGGCGCCCGCATGATCGAAGCGTGCCAGTCCCCGGTGTGGGACACCTGCCTGGCCACGATCGCGCTGGCCGACGCCGGTCTGCCCGCCGACCACCCCGCCCTGGTCAAGGCGGCGGACTGGATGCTGAGCGAGCAGGTCGTACGCCCCGGGGACTGGACCGTGAAGCGGCCCCGGCTCGCGCCGGGCGGCTGGGCGTTCGAGTTCCACAACGACAACTACCCCGACATCGACGACACCGCCGAGGTCGTGCTCGCCCTGCGCCGCGTCCGCCACCCCGACCCGCGGCGCGTCGACGACGCGGTCCGGCGCGGGGTGCGCTGGAACCTCGGCATGCAGTCGAAGAACGGAGCGTGGGGCGCCTTCGACGTCGACAACACGAGCCCGTTCCCCAACCGGCTGCCGTTCTGCGACTTCGGCGAGGTCATCGACCCGCCGTCCGCCGACGTCACCGCGCACGTGGTGGAGATGCTGGCGTACGAGGGCATGGCCGCCGACGCGCGGACCCGCCGCGGTGTCGACTGGCTGCTGGCCGAACAGGAGGAGAACGGCGCCTGGTTCGGCCGCTGGGGCACCAACTACGTCTACGGCACCGGGTCGGTGGTCCCCGCCCTCACCGCCGTAGGGATTCCTGCCGCGCACCCAGCCGTCCGGCGGGCCGTCGCCTGGCTGGAGGGCGTCCAGAACGACGACGGCGGCTGGGGCGAGGACCAGCGCTCGTACCGCGACACCGACTGGATCGGGCGCGGCGAGTCCACCGCATCGCAGACCGCGTGGGCGCTGATGGCGCTGCTGGCGGCCGGCGAGCGGGACGGCAAGGCCGTGGAGCGCGGCGTGACCTGGCTCGCCGAGACCCAGCGGGAGGACGGCACCTGGGACGAGCCGTACTTCACCGGCACCGGCTTCCCCTGGGACTTCTCGATCAACTACCACCTCTACCGGCACGTCTTCCCGCTCACCGCCCTGGGCCGCTACCTCCACGGAGAGCCGCTCTCCACCATCGATCCGCGCCGCCAGGGGTCCTGATGGCCGCGGCCCCCGGCACGGCACCGCTGCTGATCGCCTGCGCGCTCGGCATCGAGCGTTTCGCGCTGCGCAGCGGCGACCACAGCGGTGCGCCGGGGCCCGTGACCGTCCTGCGCACGGGGATGGGCCCGCA
Organism: Streptomyces sp. NPDC047108; assembly: GCF_040643575.1. NCBI lineage: Bacteria > Bacillati > Actinomycetota > Actinomycetes > Kitasatosporales > Streptomycetaceae > Streptomyces > Streptomyces sp. NPDC047108. Next base: position 28,442 of record NZ_JBEYUP010000033.1, on the reverse strand, counting down.
GGCCGCCGAGAGGGCCGTCGCCGGCGCCCTGGGGGCCCCGTCGGCGGCCGGAGCGGCGGTCATCGCCACGGGCTTCTGCGCGGGGCTGGCGCCCGGTATGCACCCCGGGGACGTGGTCGTCGCCGACGAGACCCGGGACCGGGACGGGAACACGGCCTGCACCGGTCCCGGCATCCTCGCCAAGGCCCTGGCGGACATCGTCGGGACCCGGCCAGGCCGCACCATCCACACCGGCCCGCTCACCGGATCCGACCACGTCGTACGGGGTGCGGAGCGGGCCGAGCTGGCCGCGGGCGGGGCGATCGCGGTGGACATGGAATCGGCGGTGACGCTGCGCAGTGCGGTGCTGGCCGGACCCCGTCCGGTTGCGGCCGTCCGGGTGGTCGTGGACGCTCCAGAGCATGAGCTCGTCCGTATCGGGACGCTGCGCGGTGGAATATCGGCTTTCCGCGTATTGCGGGCCATCCTTCCGGCTTTCTTCGAATGGCACCGTTCTTACTGCTCCCCAGGAGGTGAGCTAGATGGCCATGCCGCTCCGCCAGACCATCCGGGTCGGGACGTATCTCCTTGAACAGAAGCTTCGGCGACGCGAGAAATTTCCCCTGATCGTCGAACTCGAACCGCTCTACGCCTGCAACCTGGCGTGCGAAGGCTGCGGAAAGATCCAGCACCCGGCCGGGGTGCTCAAGCAGCGCATGCCGGTGGCGCAGGCGGTCGGTGCCGTGCTGGAGTCCGGGGCGCCGATGGTCTCGATCGCCGGTGGCGAGCCCTTGATGCATCCGCAGATCGACGAGATCACCCGGCAGCTCGTGGCCCGCCGGAAGTACGTCTTCCTGTGCACGAACGCCATGCTGCTGCGCAAGAAGATCGACAAATTCGAGCCCTCGCCGTACTTCGCCTTCGCGGTGCACATCGACGGCCTGCGGGAGCGGCATGACGAATCGGTGGCGAAGGAAGGCGTGTTCGACGAGGCGGTGGCGGCCATCAAGGAGGCCAAGCGCCGCGGCTTCCGGGTCACCACCAATTCGACGTTCTTCAACACCGACACCCCGCAGACCGTCGTCGAGGTGCTCAATTACCTCAATGACGACCTGCGCGTGGACCAGATGATGATTTCGCCCGCGTACGCCTACGAGAAGGCGCCCGACCAGGAGCACTTCCTGGGCGTGGAGCAGACCCGGGAACTCTTCCGGAAGTCCTTCGCGGGCGGGAACCGGCGGCGCTGGCGGCTCAATCACAGCCCTCTCTTCCTGGATTTCCTCGAGGGCAAGGCCGACTTCCCCTGCACCGCCTGGGCGATCCCCAACTATTCGATCTTCGGGTGGCAGCGGCCCTGCTATCTGATGGCCGACGGGTACGTGCCCACGTACAAGGAGCTCATCGAGGACACCGACTGGGAGGCGTACGGCCGCGGGAAGGACGACCGCTGCGCGAACTGCATGGCGCACTGCGGCTACGAACCCACGGCCGTGCTCGCCACGATGGGGTCGCTCAAGGAGTCGCTGCGCGCGGTGCGGGACGGCGTCAGCGGAAACCACGGGGCGTGATCCGGGGCATCCCCCTGCGCACGACCCGCGAGATGCGCGGAATCCACGGTGGCCCCGGCCGTCCCTTGCGGACATCCGGGGTCACCGAGGGCTGAGAGCACGGACAACCGAGGTGGCCGGACGTGTCGTTGCTGGACAACATCAGGGAACCGGGCGATCTGCGGGCGCTTCCCGTGGAGCTGATGGACGAACTCGCCGAGGACGTACGGCAGTTCCTCCTCGGTGCGGTGCCGGAGCCGGACGGCCCTCTCGCGGCGAACCTCGGGGTGGTGGAGCTGACCGTCGCCCTGCACCGCGTCTTCGACTCCCCGAAGGACCGGGTGCTCTTCGACACCGGTCACCAGAGCTACGTCCACAAGCTCCTCACGGGCCGTCAGGACTTCTCGAAGCTGAGGGCCAGGGGCGGCCTGTCCGGCTACCCGTCGCGCGCCGAGTCCGAGCACGACGTCATCGAGAACAGCCACGCCTCGACGGTGCTCGGTTGGGCCGACGGCCTGGCCAAGGCCAACCAGGTGCGGAAGAAGGACGACCACGTCGTCGCGGTCATCGGTGACGGCGCACTGACCGGTGGCATGGCGTGGGAGGCGCTCAACAACATCGCCGACGCCAAGGACCGTCCGCTGGTCATCGTCGTCAACGACAACGAGCGTTCGTACGCGCCCACGGCCGGCGGTCTCGCTGGCCACCTCGCCACCCTCCGCACGACCGACGGCTACGAGCGCCTTCTGGCCTGGGGCAAGAGCGTCCTGCGCGGCACGCCCCTCGTCGGGCAGCCGCTCTACGGGTCGCTGCACGGCGCGAAGAAGGGGCTGAAGGACGTCATCGCCCCGCAGGGGCTGTTCGAGGACCTGGGCCTGAAGTACGTGGGACCGGTCGACGGTCATGACGTCGAGGCCCTCGAGTCCGCTCTGCGACGGGCCAAGCGGTTCACGGGGCCGGTCATCGTCCACTGCCTGACCGAGAAGGGCCGCGGCGGCCCTCCCGCCTCCGAGGAGGACGCAGGCCCCGTCCACGCCGTGGACCCGCTGATCCCCCGGCCGCTGCCGCACCCCGGCGCACCCTCCTGGACGTCGGTGTTCGGCGACGAGTTGGTGCGGATCGGGGCCGACCGCCCGGACGTCGTGGCGATCACGGCCGGGATGTTCCGGCCCGTCGGCCTGCGGAAGTTCGCGCAGGCCTTCCCCGACCGCGTCCACGACGCGGGCGTCGCCGAGCAGCACGCCGCGGTCTCCGCGGCGGGCCTGGCCACCGGCGGTCTGCACTCCGTCGTCGCCGTCGGTGCCACGTCCCTCAACCGCGCCTTCGACCAGGTCCTCATGGACGTGGCCCTGCACAAGTGCGGCGTCACCTTCGTCCTGGACCGCGCCGGTGTCACCGGCACCGACGGCGCGTCGGCCAACGGTGTGTGGGACCTGTCGATCCTCCAGGTCGTTCCCTCCCTGCGGATCGCGGCGCCGCGCGACACCGACCGTCTCCGGGAGCAACTGCGCGAGGCCGTGGACGTGGCCGACGCCCCGACCGTCGTCCGGTTCCCCGAGGAGCCCGTGGGCGGGCCCGTTCCCGCCGTGGGCCGGATCGGCGGCATGGACCTGCTCCGAGGCCCGGCGGACGGCTCGCCACCGGCCGACGTCCTGCTGGTCTCCGTCGGCGCGCTCGCGCCCGTCTGCCTGGGTGCGGCCGACCTGCTCCAGGCGCGCGGCATCCGCTGCACGGTGGTGGACCCGCGGTGGGTCCGGCCCGTCGACCCGCAGTTGCCGGGGCTGGCGGCGCGCCATCGCCTCGTCGCGGTCGTGGAGGACAACTGCCGTACGGGTGGGGTCGGTTCGGCCGTCGACCGGGCCCTGCGCGACGCCGGGACGGATCTGCCCGTCCGCACCTTCGGCGTCCCCGAGGCGTTCCTCGCCCACGCCGAACGGAGTGAGGTGCTGGCCGAGATCGGGCTCACGCCGTCGGCGATCGCGGGCGCGATCGGCGCCGCCATGGACCGTGTCGGGGCCCGCGCCGATCACCGCACCGAGGAGCGCGCCGAGTCCCGCCCCGTAGTGAAGGAGAGCCGCACATGACAGCCTCCCGCCCCGCCGAGTCGGCCGGATCCGGCGAGTCCGGAGCGCACCGCGAGCCCGGAGCGGGGGACTTCGACCTGATGAAGCTGGTGGCGGAGCGCAGCGGCGAGCGCTACGACCTCCACGCCCGCCACCTCAACCACCAGTTGCCGCGCATGCTGCGCACCATCGGCTTCGACAAGTCCTACGTCCGGGCCGAGGGCGCGTACTTCTGGGACGAGGACGGGCAGGACTACCTCGACATGCTCGGGGGCTTCGGGGTCATGGGCCTCGGCCGTCACCACCCGGTCGTCCGCCAGGCCCTGCACGACGTGCTCGACGCGTCCCTCGCCGACCTCGTCCGCTTCGACTGCCAGCCGCTGCCCGGACTGCTCGCCGAGCGGCTGCTCGCCCATGTCCCGCACCTGGACCGGGTGTTCTTCGGGAACAGCGGGGCCGAGGCCGTCGAGACCGCGCTCAAGTTCGCCCGGTACGCCACCGGCCGGTCGCGCGTCCTGTACTGCACGCACGCCTTCCACGGGCTGACCGCCGGCGCGCTCTCGGTCAACGGCGAGGACGGATTCCGAACGGGCTTCGGCCCTCTCCTGCCCGACGTTCCGGTTCCACTCGGCGATCTCGACGCCCTGGAGCGGGAGCTGGTGCGCGGCGACGTCGCGGCGCTGATCGTCGAACCGATCCAGGGGAAGGGCGTGTACACCGCGCCGCCCGGCTACCTGCGCGCCGCGCAGGACCTGCTGCGGAAGCACAAGGCGCTGCTCATCGCGGACGAGGTGCAGACAGGGCTCGGACGCACCGGCGACTTCTTCGCTTACCAGCACGACGAGGGCGTCGAGCCGGATCTGGTGTGCGTGGCGAAGGCCCTGTCGGGCGGCTATGTCCCGGTCGGGGCCACGCTCGGCAAGGACTGGATCTTCAAGAAGGTCTACTCGTCGATGGACCGGGTGCTGGTCCACTCCGCGAGCTTCGGCGCCAACGCCCAGGCGATGGCGGCCGGGCTCGCCACGCTCGCCGTGATGGAGAACGAGCAGATCGTCGCCAACGCGAGGGTCACCGGCGATCTGCTGCGCACCCGGCTGGCGGACCTGGTGAGCCGCTACGAGCTGCTGCTCGACGTACGGGGGCGCGGCCTGATGATCGGCATCGAGTTCGGGCGGCCCAGCTCGCTCGGGCTGCGCAGCCGCTGGTCGATGCTTCAGGCCGCCCGCAAGGGCCTCTTCGCGCAGATGGTGGTGGCGCCGCTGCTTCAGCGGCACCGGATCCTGACCCAGGTCTCCGGCGACCGGCTCGAAGTGATCAAGCTGATTCCGCCGCTGATCATCGGTGAGCGCGAGGTCGAACGGTTCGTGGCCGCGTTCACCGACGTCATGGACGACGCCCACAGCGGTGGAGGGCTGATCTGGGACTTCGGCCGCACGCTCGTCAAGCAGGCCGTGTCACCGAACCGCTGACCGCGCCGCGGCCGTTTGCGCCTCGGGCCTCGTACGCGCGGCTGTTCCGCCTCGGGCCTCGTACGCGCGGCTGTTCCGCCTCGGGCCTCGTACGCCGCGGCCGTCACCCTGTCAGGCGGGGGCGCCGTCTCAGGCCGGGGCGCCGCATCCGTCTCCCGTCTCAGGCGGCGCCGTCGAGCAGCCGGGCCCGCAGCCGTTCGCGCCGCTCGGGACCGAAGTCCAGCCCCTGCGTGAGGTAGTCGTCCACCGATCCCCATGTCTCCTCGATGGTCGCGAAGGCGGCCTCGAGGTATTCGGCACGGGCGTCGAAGAGCGGGCTCAGCAGCTCCCGCACCTCGGCGGACATGTCGGCCTCGGTCTGGTCGCCGCGCCGGACCTTGTAGCGGCGGTGGGCGGCGTTGCTCGCGAGGTAGTCGTTCTCGATCGCGTCCCGTTCGACGCCGAGGGCGAGCAGGGTCACCGCGACGGACAGACCCGCACGGTCCTTTCCGGCAGCGCAGTGCATGAGCACGGGGACGCTGTCGTCGGTGACGGCGTGCAGCACCCGGCTGTGCTCGGCGGTGCGGGTGCGGATGATGTGCCGGTACGTGGCGATCATCCGGTCCGCCGCCTTGCCGTCACCGAGCCCCTTCCGGAGCTGCTCCACCTCCCCGTCGCGCACCATCTGCCAGAAGTCGGCGCCCGCAGCGGGGTCGGTCAGCGGGATGTTCACATGGCGTACGCCCGGCAGCGCGATGTCGGGGCCCTCCAGCTCCACATCGGCCGAATTGCGGAAGTCGAAGATCGTGTGCAGGTCCAGCGAGGTGAGGAACGCGGCGTCTTCCTCGGTGGCGTGGGCCAGATGGCCGCTGCGGTAGAGCACGCCCGTCCGTACGCGCTTGCCGTTCGCCGTCGGCAGTCCGCCGACATCACGGAAGTTACGGACACCCGACAGCTCGGGCTCGGCCTGCGGGGCGTGCGGGACCTGCGGCGTCTGCGTCACGGGCGCTCCTCGGTGCGGGTGTCGGGCCGCCGGTTCCGGTTCCCGGCGACGTGACACGTCGACGATACGACAAGAGTTCACCGCGCAATCATCTCGTCGGCCCACGTCCCCCTCCGGGGTTGCCGAAATTGACCCGGTGGTCTAAATCACCCCTCGTCAACCCCCGGTTACGGTGGCGTAGGTCACTGCGGGAACGGAATCATGTGGCGACGTGGCAGACGATTCGACATCAATCACCGAAGGATCCATCAGCGAAGGCGCCATCGGGTCGTACGCGGCGCTGGGGGACAGCTTCACCGAGGGTGTGGGCGACCCCGGTCCCGACGGGGCGTTCATCGGCTGGGCCGACCGCCTCGCCGTGCTGCTCTCCGATCACCGAGCCGAACACGACTTCCGGTACGCCAATCTCGCGGTCCGCGGTCGGTTGCTGGACCGGATCGTCGAGGAGCAGGTGCCGCGCGCCAAGGAGCTGGCCCCCGATCTGGTGTCCTTCTGCGCCGGGGGGAACGACATCATCCGGCCGGGCAGCGACCCCGACGCCGTGGCCGAGCGCTTCGAGGCGGCCGTCGCCGACCTCACCGCGGCGGTGCCCGCCGTGATGGTGACCACCGGATTCGACACCCGGGGCGTGCCGGTGCTGCGCCACCTCCGCGGCAAGATCGCCACCTACACCGCACACGTACGGGCCATCGCCGACCGGTACGGCTGCCCGGTGCTCGATCTGTGGTCGCTCCGCTCGGTGCAGGACCGGCGGGCCTGGGACCCCGACCGGCTGCATCTGTCACCCGACGGGCACACGCGCGTCGCGCTGCGCGCCGGACAGGTTCTCGGCCTCACCGTGCCGGCCGACCCCGACCAGCCGTGGCCGCCGCAGCCCGAGCGCCCGGCGTTCGCGGTGCGCAGGGACAACGTGCAGTGGGCGCGCGAGTATCTGGTGCCGTGGATCGGACGACGGCTGCGGGGTGAGTCGTCGGGGGACCACGTCGAGCCCAAGCGTCCGGATCTGCTGCCGCTGGAGTCCTCGTCGACGGCGGCGCCCGGCGCCTGAACCGCGAGCCTGCGTCACGGCGAGAGGTGTCGGCGCGTCAACGCGGTAGTGACGGCATGTCCCTTGAGGTGACGGCGGCGTCAACGCGGTAGTGACGGCGCGTCCCGAAGAGTGGCGGCGTCAGTGCTGTGGGGACGGGCTCTCAGAAGCGCTCGGGCCGCGCGACCGCGCCCGGCGCGTAGGGCAGTTCCGCCCAGACCACATGTCCGTGGCCGTTCGTGGTGGCAAGGACGCCCCAGGTCCGGGACAGGGCGTCGACGAGCAGCAGACCGCGGCCGCCCTCACCGTCGAGATCGACCGGGCCCGGGTGGGCGAGCGGAGCCGTGGACGCCCAGCCCTCATCGGCCACTTCCACCCTCAACAGCGCCCCGGCCACGCGCAGTTCACACCCTATGGTGTCGCTGTCCGTGTGACATATGGCGTTGGTGACCAGCTCCGAGACCACCAACTCGGCCCCGTCCGCGGTCTCCTGGTCCGCTCCCCAGTCGTGGAGCAGCGTCACGACCTGGCGGCGCGCCTCGGCCACCGACGTGCGCAACGCCGGCAGCTCGAATGCGTTCCGGCGGTCCACAACTGCGATGTCACCCCGGTCCGCTAATTGAAGCGCGTCGTGAAAGGAAGCCACTCCGCAACTATGCGGGTCGTGACTCACGTATGGCAAGGTTCAATCTGTAAATTGCAGAATCGTAAGGACAGTCTGTTGCCCCAGGTGACGACATGACACACTTCCGTCCGGTGACGGCAGTTGGAGGGGATGGGTAGTGGCGGACACGCGGCCCGGCGGCGCCGCCCCGACTGTTCTGCGCGTGGTGCTCGGCAAGCGCCTGCAGGATCTGCGGGAGCGAGCGGGACTGTCGTACGAGGACGCCGGGCGGGCCCTCGACGTCACGCACGCCACGATCCGGCGCATGGAGAAGGCCGAGGTCGGCCTGAAGATCCCGTACGTCGAGAAGCTGCTGCGCACCTACGGGGTCACCGCCGCGGCGGAGATGGAGGACTTCCTCTCCCTCGCCCGCCAGGCCAACCAGCGCGGCTGGTGGCACCGTTTCCGTGACGTCCTGCCCGAGTGGTTCAGCGCCTTCGTCTCGCTGGAGGGCGAGGCGAATCTCATCCGGGCCTACGAACCGCACTACGTCCCGGGGCTGTTGCAGACCCGCGCCTACGCCCACGCCGTCCTGCGCGCCGGGCTGCCGAACGCCTCGGACGAGGAGATCGAACGCGGCGTCGACCTGCGCATGGAGCGGCAGGCGGTGCTGACCAAGGAGGACGCCCCGCTGCTGTGGGTCGTCATGGACGAAACCGTGCTGCGCCGGCCCATCGGGGGATCGGCCATCATGCGGGAGCAGGCGGACCGGCTCGTCGAGGCGACCTCGATGCCCAACGTCCGGCTGCAGGTCATGCCGTTCGCCGCGGGGCCGCACCCCGCGATGTACGGCCCGTTCCACATCTTCCGGTTCCCGATCCAGGAGCTGCCGGACATCGCCTACACCGAAAGCCTCGTGGGCGGCGTCTACCTCGACCATCGCGACGACGTCTCGGCATTCCTGGAAGCGCTGGACCGGATGTGCGCGCAGGCCGCGCCCGCACACACCACCGGGGGATACCTGGGTGGCCTTCGCAAGGAGCTCTGACCATGAGTCGCATATACAACGGCATGCCCGCCAAGGACCTCGGCACCGAGGGCTGGAGCAAGCCGTGGAGCGGCGGCAACGGGGGAAGCTGTCTTGAGGCGATGAAGCTGAGCGACGGCCGGGTGGCACTGCGCCAGTCGACCGACCCCGACGGCCCTGCCCTCATCTACACGCACCACGAGATCGAAACGTTCATCCAGGGCGCGAAGTCCGGCGAAGCCGACTTCCTGCTGGCGTGAGCGCCATGGCCGAGACCGCTGCCACGGAGGATCGAAGGGAGACCGGCGTGAGCGAGCAGGGGACGCCTGCCGACGCGATCGACACGAGTAGACCGCACCCGGCCAGGATGTACGACTACTTCCTGGGCGGACGCGACAACTACGAGGTCGACCGGGAGGCGGCGGAGCGCGTCATCGCGATCTCCCCCGACGCCCGCCCGAGCGCCCGCGCCAACCGCGCGTTCCTCCGACGGGCCGTCAAGTCCGTGGTGGAGAGCGGGATCCGGCAGATCATCGACATCGGTACCGGCATTCCCACCTCGCCCAACACACATGAGGTGGCGCAGGGCGTCTCGCCCGACGTACGGGTGGCCTACGTCGACAACGACCCCATCGTCGGCGTCCACGCCGGAGCCCGTCTCACCAACGCCGGCGACACCTGCTTCGCGCAGGCCGACGTGCGCTCCCCGGAGTCCGTGCTCGGGCACCCGACCATCCGCGAACTCATCGACTTCGACGAGCCGGTGGCCCTGCTGATGGTCGCGGTCCTCCATTTCATCAAGGACGACGAGGACCCGGCGGGCATCGTCCGCACCCTCACCGGCGCGCTGCCGAAGGGAAGCCACCTCGTGCTGACCCATGGCACGGCCGACTTCCATCAGCACGTGGACGGTGACGCCACCGTGGTCTACCGGCAGGCGACCGCGACGCTCAACATCCGTCCGCACGACGCTATTCTGCCGTTCTTCGACGGATACGACCTGCTGGACCCCGGCCTCGTACAGGTGCCGTTGTGGCGCCCGGACGCACCGCTGCCGGATGTCGACGACATCCGCAGGATCGCCTTCTACGGAGGCGTGGGCATCAAGGACTGAAGGGCGGACCACCCCACATGACGACCGAACGGAGGCCGGTGTGACGGAGCACGGGTTCTCGGCCGACCAGATAGACACCTCCAGGCCGCATCCGGCCCGGATGTACGACTACTACCTGGGCGGCCGGGACAACTACGAGGTCGACCGCGAAGCGGCCGACCAGGTCATCAAGGACGTCCCGGAGATCCTCCCGGCCGCCCGCTCGAACCGCGCCTTCCTCCGACGGGCCGTCAAGTCCGTGGTGGAGAGCGGGATCCGGCAGATCATCGACATCGGTACGGGCATTCCCACCTCGCCCAACACCCACGAGGTCGCCCAGGGCGTCTCGCCCGACGTACGGGTGGCCTACGTCGACAACGACCCGATCGTCGCCTCCCACGCGGGTGCCCGGCTGACCGGCACCAGCAACACCGCCTTCGCGCTGGCCGACGTGCGCAAGCCGGAGGCGATCCTGGAGCACCCGGCGATCCGGGGCCTGATCGACTTCGACGAGCCGGTGGGCCTGATGCTGGTCGCCCTCCTCCACTTCGTGACGGACGACGAGGACCCGCGCCGCATCGTGAACACCCTGACCGAGGCGCTGCCCCCGGGCAGCCACCTGGTGCTCTCCCACGGCACGGCGGACTTCCACCCGGACGGCTTTCCCACCGCGGTGAAGGTCTACCGCGGCGCCACCGCCACCCTCAACCCCCGCCCGCACGCGGACATCCTGGCGCTCTTCGACGGCTTCGAACTGCAGGAGCCGGGGCTGGTGCAGGTGCCGCTGTGGCGCCCGGACGGCCCTCCGCCGCCCGCGGACGAGCTGGCGAGGATCGGATTCTTCTACGGCGGAGTGGGCCGCAAGGACTGACGCGCGCAGCCCCCGAGAACTCCCGCCCCGGCGGGCCGTGTTGGGGCTCGTACCCTGCCCGTCGCGGCGGGGCAGGGCGAGGGTGTCAAGGGTCGTGCGGAACATCGCCCGCTCCGGTGCGGCCCGGCGACGACCGGGGAAGGCGGACAGGTCACCGCCGGTGAGCCCGTCGTGACCGCTGTAGGGTGACGCCGTGGCCAGAGTCCGGTTGAGCGTGCAGGAGCGTCGGGAGGAGCTGCTGCGGGCGGCCGTCGAGCAGATCGAGGAGCGCGGTGTCGCGGCGCTGCGGATCTCCGATGTCGCCGCCGCGCTCGGCGTGAGCAACGCCCTGGTCATCTACCACTTCTCGACCAAGGAGAAGCTCGTCGCCGCCGCGTTCGAGCACGCCGCCCAGGCCGACCTCGAGCGGCTGCGCGCCCTGGTCGCCCGCGGAGGCAGCGCGTTGCGCAGACTGCGGTCGGTGGTGCGCTGGTACTCGCCGACCGGCCAGGCCAAGGGCTGGAAGCTGTGGATCGAGGGCTGGGCGGTCTCGCTGCGCGAGCCGGTGCTCCGCGAGGTGACGCTCGGCCTGGACCGGCAGTGGAAGTCCATCCTCACCGAGGTCATCGCGGAGGGCGCGGCCGCGGGCGAGTACGTGTGCCCGGACCCCGGAGCCACGGCGTGGCGGCTCACCGCCTTCCTCGACGGTCTCGCCGTCCAGATGACGGCCTTCTCCGGCACGCTCGGCCGCCGGCGGATGGAGACCTGGGTCGACGACGCGCTCGCGGCGGAGCTGGGGCTGGACCGCGCGGATCTGGTGGCGAGCCGCTGAGCGAGCGGCGCGCGCGGGCGGCGTCGCGCGGTCGCCGTCGATGGTGACGTACGCCGTCGATGGTGACGTACGCACGACTCTCCCGGGTGATGTCGCGCACGGCCGTCCCGGGTGATGTCACACACGGGTGAGCCCGTCCGTCACAGGAGTGAAAACTCCGGCGCCGCATACCGGCGGTGCAGGCGGCAGCTCCCGGCAGGAGACACGACATGGCCCGCATCTCGCTCGACCCGCCCCGCACCCTCTTCGTACGCCTCACCGACTGGTACACCCGCCGCACCTACGGCTCGGTGCTCGAACCCGCCAGGGCCGTGATCCACAACCCCCGCGTCCTGATCTCCCAGCTCCGCTTCGAGCGGTCCCTCGCGAGGTGGAACAAGCTCGACCCGGGCCTGAAGGCCCTCGCCGTCATGGCGGCGGCCGCCTCCATCGGCTGCTCGTGGTGCATGGACTTCGGGTACTGGGAGAGCCGGCAGCGCGGCATCGACCCCCGCAAGCTCCGCTCCGTCCCGGCCTGGCGCGACAGTGATGTCTACACGCCGCTGGAGCGGGAGGTCATGGCGTACGCCGAGGCCGTGACGGCCACCCCGCCGGCCGTGGACGACGCGATGGTGCGGCGGCTGCGCGAGCATCTGGACGAGGCACAGATCGTGGAGCTGACCGCGATCGCGGCCGTGGAGAACCTCCGTTCGCGCGTCAACGCGGCACTCGGCCTCACCAGCCAGGGTTTCAAGGACCGCTGTGACGTCCCTCAGCCTCTAGGCTGACCTCGCCCTCGACGACGAGACGGCGGGGCGCGGGAACGACAGCGGTACGGGAGAGGACGGACAGGGGCATGGGCAGCACGAAGGAGGCGGCGGAAACGCCGTACGACGTCCTGGTCGTCGGCGGTGCCGGCGTCGACACGGTCGTACGCGTGGACGCGCTGCCGGTGCCGTACGCCGATTCGTACGGCGTGTCGCCGATCAGCGAGTGGGTCGGCCACACCGGGGCGGGCGTGGCGCTCGGCTGCGCCGAACTCGGCTTCACCACAGGCTTCCTGGACGTCATCGGCGACGACGCGCTCGGCGGACTCGTCCGGGAGCGGATGGACGCCAGCGCGGTGAGCTTCCACCCGAGCGTGTCGCCGCACGGCACCCGGCGCGCCGTGAACCTGGTCGACCCCCAGGGCCGGCGGATGTCCTTCTACGACGCCCGCGACCCGCTCGACCTGCGCATGCCCTCCGAGCACTATCTGCCGCATCTGCGGCGCGCCCGGCACGTCCATGTGTCGATCATGAACTTCGCGCGGTTCCTCCTCGACGACATCGAGAAGCTCGGTCTCCCGGTCTCCACCGACCTCCACGACTGGGACGGACTCGACCTCCACCACCGCGACTTCGCGCTCCGTTCCGACATCGTCTTCCTCAGCGCGGCGGGAGCGGGGGAGAGGCTGGCCGAGGTGATGCGGCAGATCATCTCCGACGGGCGGGCGGAGGCGGTGATCGCCACGGCGAGCGCGGGCGGTGCGTACGTGCTGGCGCGTCAGGGCGCCGGTTCGCTGCGGCACGTGCCCGCGGCCGTGCCGCCGGGACCGGTGGTGGACAGCAACGGCGCCGGTGACGCTTTCGCGTGCGGCTTCCTCTACGGGCGTCTGCACGGCCGCGAACTGGAGGAGTGCGTACGGCTGGGCGCGGTGGCGGGGGCGTACGCGTGCACCGTGGAGGGCACGCACACCGCCCTGATCGACGAGGCGGGGCTCACGGGGGCGCTGGAGGACCAGGACCGGGGGCGGGACCAGAAGACGGCGTCAGGTGAGGGCGTGGCCGAGGAGCCGGAGGCGGCACTGGAGGCCCAACACCCCTGAGCGGTGGGCCGGTTGGCGGCCGGGGACGGCGGGGCGGGCGGCTGTGCGCCTGACGCGATGGCGCCCGTGGGCCCATCGGTGCGGCGGCCTCTGACTGCCGGGGGACGCCCAGCGAGCCGCCGCGTCGGTCGACCAGGTGCACCGCGCGGCGGTGCCGGTCCGCCGGCGCACCGGACAGCCGACAGCCCACTTCGCCGGATGGTCCGACGCGCCGAACGACGGTGACGGAGCACGGGTCGAAGAGCCCGGGTGAGGGCGGCGAGTTCGCGGGAGTCCGGGGATTCGGGGAGATCGGGGCTTGCGGGGTCCCGCGGAGTGCCGGGACTCGCCTCCGGGGCGCCCGGCGGGCTCCGCCGTCGCCCGGGCGCGGCGCAGGAGGGCCGACGCGCGGCGGCCGTGTCCGACGGGGCTTCATCGGGAGGGTCATCCGCGGACTCAGTCGGTGTCACGGCCACGGCCTCGCCTTCATGCGGCGCGGGCCACCCGAGATCATCCGTACCACCCGAAGCGTTCCGCGATGACCGGCAGCCGCTCGGCCACGACGGCGTGCGCGGCAGCACGCGGCGTGCTGCCGTCGGCCTCGGCCCGCGCCAGCATCCGGTCCACCAGCGTGCGCATGGAGCGGCGGACGTGACCGAAGGCCTCGTCCGGGTCGGGACCGATGTCGCCGAAGAGCGTCCACCACCACCAGGCGTTCGTACAGGAGTTGACGACCACGTCCGGCAGGACGGTGACGCCCCGCGCGGCGAGCCGCTCCTCGGCCTCCGGCACGACGGGCATGTTGGCCGCCTCCACGATCCAGCGCGCCGTGACCAGGTGCTCGTTCGCGGCGTCGATGGCATACGAGACGGCGGCCGGTACCAGTACCTCCGCTCCGGTCTCCAGCCAGGCCCCGCCCGGCAGTTCGGCATCGGCGGGGCGCAGCGCGGAACGCTCCACGGTGCCGAAGGCGTCGCGCGCGGCGAGCAGCGCCTCGATGTCGAGCCCGTCCGGGTTCGCGATCGTCCCCTTCACATCGGCGACGGCCACCACGCGCAGACCGGCGCGGGCGAGGAAGCGCGCGGTGGCCCCGCCCATGGTGCCCAGACCCTGTACGGAGACACGCGTGCCCGCGTACGGCACGCCGGCCCGGTCCAGTGCCGTGAGGGCCGACTCGGCCACGCCGCAGCCGCCCACCAGCTCGTCCAGGCCGATGCCGTCCACCTCGACGCCGAAGGCGTCCGACAGCCGCTCCCTGGCCGCCTGTTCGTCGTCCAGCAGCGGATACACGGCCTGGACGGACGAGACGAGTCCCGCCTCGGCGGCCGCCCGGTCCACCGTGTCCTGGGTCAGGCCGAGATCCTCGCCCGTGGTCCAGAAGCGTTCGATGTACGGGCGCATGGCCCGCAGATAGCGGACCAGCACGCCGTACGCCTCCGGGTCGTGCGGGGCGCAGTCGATGCCGCCCTTGGCGCCGCCGAGCGGGACGTACCGCGCGCCGGGCTCGTAGTGCAGCGCCTCCTTCATGGTCATGCCGCGCGCGAGCCCGGTGACCTCCTCCAGCGTGCAGCCCGCCCGCATCCGCAGGCCGCCGCTGCACACGCCGCGTACGAGCCGGTCGACGACCAGGAAGCCCTGGCGGCCGGTGACGGGGTCGGTCCAGGAGGTGGACAGCAGGGGAGGCGGCGTGGGGGTGGTCACGGGGTTCTCTCCTCGGAGTCTCCGGGCGTGTCGCGTGGGGCGTGCGCGGCGGGGCCGGGCGCGTCAGGGTGATGCGCGGCGGGGCCGTGCGCGAGGGTCCCGCCCTGCTCCCCGACCGGGCCCTCCGGCACCGTGACGACCGTGGGGCCAGGGGTGTCCAGGGCCGTGTGCAGGGCTTTCTTGAGTTCGTCGGGTGTGGCGGCTCGGCAGCCCCGGCCGCCGTACGCCCGGGCCAGCCCGGTCAGGTCCACCGGCGCCAGGTCGACGGCCGTCGGTGTGTCGCCCCGGGCCGCCATCTCGTCGCGGATCTCCCCGTATCCGCCGTTGTCGAACACGACGACGGGCAGCGGGAGTCCGAGCTGAGCGGCGGTCGCCAGCTCCTGCACGGTGAACTGCAGTCCGCCGTCCCCGCTCAGCGCGACGACCTCCCGCTCCGGCTGCGCGGCCTTCGCACCGATGGCGGCGGGAAGGGCGTAGCCGAGCGTGCCGAAGCCGGTGGGATGGAGGTAGCGGCCGGGCGGGTCGACGGGCAGGTGCGGCAGTGCGCCGTAGTAGCAGCACTGGGCGCTGTCGGAGGTGAGGATCGCGTCCGGCGCCAGGGCCGACCGGATGGCGGCGAGATACGGGAGCCGGCGTGCGTTCCGGTCGGCCGTCTCCTCGTCACGCGCCGCCCGCAACGCGGCGGCGGCGCCGGCGGGTCGGTCCGCGGAGGAATCCTGCCGACGGTCCGCCGAGGAATCCTGCGGACGGTCCGCGGAGGACGAGGCGACGGCCGGCCGCAGCTCCTCCAGCACAGCACGGGCGTCACCGACGAGCGCGATCCCGGCGGGCAGTCCCGCGTACATCTGCGCCGGGTCGATGTCGGCGCGGAGGAGCGTGCCGCGCAGCATGTCCCGCAACTGCCGCGGATCGCACCAGAGATCCGACTCCGCCAGCTCGGTCCCGACCGCGAGGACCGCGTCGCACTCGGCGAGCCAGGAGCGTACGGCGGGGCTGTGCAGCGCCACGCCGACCGACAGCGGGTGGGACTCCGGGACGACTCCCTTGCCGTTGGCGGTCGTCACCACCAGTGCGCCCAACTGCTCGGCCAGCGCCCGGCATTCGGCCGCCGCCCCGCGCGCCCCGCCGCCCAGGACCAGCGCGGCCCGCCCCGCCCCGGCCAGGACTCGCGCCGCCTCCCGCACCGCGTCGGGCGCCGGGCGCGGTGGAACCGTGGGCGGTGCGAGCCGCGGCGCGCCGACCGGTTCGGTCTCCTCCAGCAGGTCGTACGGGATCTCCAGATGCACCGGGCGTGGGCGGCCGGACCGGAAGAACGCGAAGGCGCGCGCCACGGCCGCGTCGATCTCGCCCACCGACGACACGCGGTGGCTGAACGCGGCGACACAGCTCATCACCTCGCTCTGGCCGTGCAGTTCGTGCAGCAGACCGATCGGCTGGGCGGGGTGCCGCAGCGGCGTCCCGGGCGATACGACGAGGAGCGGCACGCTGTCGGAGTACGCCTGCCCGACGGCCGCCGCGATGTTGAGCAGCGCGGGTCCGCTCGTCGTGACGGCGATCCCGGGTCGTCCGGTGGTACGGGCGTAGCCGTCGGCGGCGTAACCGGCGCCCTGCTCGTGGCGGGGCGCGATGTGCCGGATCCCGTATGCGTCGAGGTGCCGGTAGATCTCCAGGTTGTGCGTGCCCGGGATGCCGAACGCGAGGTCGGCGCCGTGCGCCGCCAGTGCACGGACCAGGGCCTCGCCGCCCGTCAGACGCTGCGTGGCGTGTCGCGTCCGCGCGGGGAGGTGGGCCGGTCGCCGCGCCGGGCGCTGTGCCGGGCCGGGGGCCGGACTCCGAGGTGCATGAGCAGGTGGACGCTCCATCACAGACTCCGGGAGGCGATCAGGGCGCGGCGGGCGGGCGCAAGATATCGGAGGTGCCTTCCTCGATCTCCTCCGACTTCGCGTCGCACATCCGCTGTTCGACGGGGAACTCGCGCCGCCCCCGTACTCCTCCGGGAGCATGAAGCCGGTGATGCCCACCTCGGCCGCCGCGCGCCAGAGATCCCACGGGGTGACGGTGTCGGCCTCGTCCACGGGCGCGCGCACGGGGCCGGATCTCGGCCTTGGCGAAGGCGCGGGCCGGCTCGATGATGTCAGTCTGCTCGGGGGAGAGCGGGCACAGCTCGGTGGGGAGGTCGGCCATGGGGGCTCCTGGCGGGCGAGGGCTGTAACGGCGGGGGAGGCCCGGTTCTTCAACTGAATCGCCGTTCAGTATCGAGATGTCGAGGAGCGGCTGTCAACAGTGCTGGCGGGCGGGCACGTGATCGGGGACGCAGCGTCCCGCCGCGGCCGTACGTCGGCGCGGGCACGAGAAGGTGCGAGGGTGGGGACACGGGTGCCGGTCACGGGCCCGGACACCGGCCGACGCCGAAGGAGCCGCCACCATGCCCAGCCTGACCGTCGCGCTGCTCCAGCTCGCACGCCCCGGTCACGACCTTCGAGCCAATCTCGTCACGGGCGAGGCCGCATGCCGCCGGGCCAAGGCCCTCGGCGCGGACATCGCCCTGTTCCCCGAGATGTGGAGCAACGGCTACACCGCGGCCGCCGCCCCACCAGGGCTCAGCCCCGGACCGGACGAGGACGGCGACGCGGCCGACGTCCTCCGGCATCCGCGCCGTTGGGGTCCGGACGGCGACGCGCCGCACGACAGCGCACCCGGACCGCGCCACGACAGCGCACCCGCTCCACCCCGCGACAGCGCACCCGGACCGCGCCACGACAGCGCACCTGCCCCACCCCGCGACAGCACACCCGCAGACGGTTGGCCCCCACCCCACGCCGCCTGGCAGGGCGAGGCCATCGCCACCGACTCACCGTTCGTCCGCCAATTCCAGGACCTGGCTGCCGAGTTGGACCTCGCCATCGCGCTCACGTACCTGGAGGAGTGGCGGCCCGCCCCGCGCAACACGGTCTCCCTGATCGACCGCCACGGCTGCATTGCCCTCACGCAGGCCAAGGTCCACCCCTGCGCCTTCGCCCTCCCCGAAGCCGCGCTGACCCCGGGCGACCGCTTCGAGGTGTGCGCCCTGGACACGGCGGCCGGTGAGGTCCGCGTCGGCGCGATGATCTGCTACGACCGGGAGTTCCCCGAGAGCGCCCGCGCGCTGATGCTGGCCGGTGCGGAGATCGTCCTCACCCCGAACGCCTGCGAGCTGGAGATCAACCGCCTCGCCCAGTTCCGGGCCCGCGCCTTCGAGAACATGACCGGCATGGCCATGGCCAACTACGCCGGCCCGGGCCTCGGCCGTTCCGTCGCCTTCGACGGCATCGCGTTCGCCGAAGGGCGCTCCCGCGACATGCTCCTCGTCGAGGCGGGCGAGGCACCGGGCGTGCACCTGGCGGTCTTCGACCTCGGCGCACTGCGCGACCACCGGCGGCGCGAGACCTGGGGCAACGCGTTCCGCCGCCCGGTCGCGTACGCGCCGCTGACCGCCGTCGGCGTGGACGATCCGTTCGTCCGTGTCACCCGCGACGGCCGCCGGCCCCCACGCTGACCGAACCCGCGGCCGGGCACGGCAGGCCGGAACCGCGATCGAGGCCCGGTCCAGCCCTTCGTCGTGCCGCGGGAGAAAACCGTGTGCGGTCTGGTGGGCCGCGCGGGAAGCTGGGGCATGGCGTGGACGACGACACATGACCTGGACGCGTTCCTCTCGGCCGCGGGGGACTTCCTGCGGACGCGGCCTGCGGAGCACACCGTCCTGCTCTCGGTCGCCGCGGCCCTCCACGCCGGCACGAGGTCCTACGGTGACGACCCGCCCGAGTACGGCTGGTGGCGGGCGGCCGACGGAGCGGTCCGGGGTGCGTTCCTGCGGACCCCACCGCACCCCGTCCTCCTGTCCTCCATGCCGGACGAGGCGGCCGACGACCTCGCCGCGGTGGCGCTCAGGGCGGACCGGCCCACCGGCGGCGTCAACGGCGGGAGCGCCGCCGCCCGGGCGTACGCCGCGGGCTGGGAGCGCCGGACCGGCGCCACCACCCACTGCCGCCTCTCCACGCGGCTCTACCGGCTGGGCGACCTCACCCCGCCCGAGCCCGCGCCGCCCGGCGCCGCCAGGCCCGCGCGGCGAAGGGACCGCGATCTGCTCATCGCCTGGATCGAGGCGTTCCGCCGCGACATCGATGCCCACACGGAGGACTGCGCGTCGGCCGTCGACGACCGCCTCTCGTACGGCGGCCTCACGCTCTGGGAGGCCGACGGGGTCCCGGTCTCCCTCGCGGGCGTGAGCCGCACGGTCGCGGGCATGGTCCGCGTCGGGCCCGTCTACACCCCGCCCGCGCAGCGCGGCTCCGGCTACGCGGGCGCGGTCACGGCCGCGATCAGTGGCGCCGCCCGGGGCGCGGGCGCCGCCGAGGTCCTCCTCTTCGCCGACCTCGCCAACTCCACGACCAACGCCCTCTATCAGCGCATCGGTTATCGCCCGGTGGAGGACCACGTCCAGCTCGTCTTCGATCGGAGGAGGCCCGTATGACACCACCCGCTCCCGGCTCCGGGGCTTCCCCCGCCCCTGCCCCCGTCCCCCTACGCCGCGCAGGTCCCGGTGACGCCCGCGCCCTCACCGGTCTGCGGGCGCTGATGTTCCGCGAGATGGGGACGGAGGACGGTGGTCCGGACGCCCTCTGGCGGCGCGCGAGCGAGCAGTGGTTCGCCGCCCGGCTCGGTGATCCGCGTGAGGCCGCCGCCTTCGTCGTGGACGACCCCGAACTTGGCGTAGTCTGCAGCGCGGTCGGCATCTGCGACCCTCACGCGCCCGGTCCCGCGAACCCCAGCGGCCGCCACGGCCATGTCTTCAACATCAGCACGGATCCACGGCGCCGCCGCCTCGGCTACGCCCGGGCCTGTCTGGAGGCGCTGCTGAGCTGGTACCGGGACGAGTCCGGGGTCGACGTCGTGCATCTGCACGCCACCCCCGACGGGCTGCGTCTCTACCGCTCCGTCGGCTTCGGCAGCCCGCCGTTCGACGCCCTCCAGCTGAGGCTGCCCACCCCTATCACCCCCGAGTGACCACTCTCACATCTCCGCCCCACCTCCCTGACCTGCGGTGATGAAAAACGGAACCGGCAAGAATCTGTGTGTGAGCACATAATGGACGGACGGAGTGCGCTTCACCGGCGTCCTCCCCCGTGTTTCCGCCTGGAGGTGCTCCCGTGTCCGGATCCAGTCCCCGACGCTCGCTCTTCGCCGGACTGCGTCCCGCGTCGTTCGGCGCGGAACCCACCGGGGAGCGCCTGGAGCGCATGGAGCGGTCCCCCAACTACCGGGACGGCCAGTTCCACAACCCCGTCCCCACCCGCACCATGCTCCCCGGCTCCAACGGGCCCATGCTGAGGCGGCAGTTCGACCGCGCCGAGCGCGCCCTCAGGACGCCCGCCCGGCCGATACCCGTGCACCGGCCCACCGCGGCCGACTGGGGCGAGCCGCCCGCCTCCGGCCTCCGGCTGACCTGGATGGGGCACTCCAGCGTGCTGGCCGAGATCGACGGGCACCGCGTGCTCTTCGACCCGGTCTGGGGCGAGCGCTGCTCACCGTTCTCCTTCGCCGGACCGCGCCGGGTCCACCCCGTACCCGTGCCGCTGGACACGCTCGCCCCGGTCGACGTCGTCGTCATCTCCCACGATCACTACGACCACCTCGACATGCCCTCGATCCGCGCCCTGGCCCGTACGGACGCCGTCTTCGCGGTGCCGCTGGGCGTGGGCGCCGACCTGGAGCTGTGGGGCGTCGACCCGAAGCGGATCACCGAGCTCGACTGGCACGAGACCACGCGGGTCGGCGAGTTGACGCTCACCGCCACCCCGGCCCGGCACTTCTGCGGACGGGGGCTGCGCCGCGGGCTGCGGACGCTGTGGGCGTCCTGGGTCGTGGCGGGTCCGCGGCACCGGGTCTTCCACAGCGGTGACACCGGCTACTACGACGGCTTCCGCGAGACCGGGGCGCAGTACGGGCCGTTCGACGCGACGATGATCCAGATCGGTGCGTACAGCGAGTACTGGCCCGAGATCCACATGACGCCGGAGGAGGGCGTGCGGACGCACCTCGACCTGTCCGGCGGCACCCCGGAGGGGACACTGCTGCCCATCCACTGGGGCACGTTCAACCTCGCCCTCCACCCCTGGGTCGAACCGGCCGAGCGCACCGTCGCCGCCGCCCGCGCAGCCGGCGCCACGGTGGCCGTGCCGCGCCCCGGCAAGCCGTTCGAGCCCGCGCGGGCCGGGGTGGTCGACCCGTGGTGGCGCGCGGTGGCCGAGCCTCCGGCGGGCGGATGGCCGGGCGACGATGCGGACGCGGCTCCCGCCCCGGATGCGGCTCCCGCCCCGGACGCCGTGACGGCCTCGGACGCCGTGAAGGCCGCGGAGGCCGCGGCGGCTCCTGACGCCGCTCCGGCCGGCGGACCGGGTGCCGCGACGCCGTAACCGTCCGGACCGCCGCGGTACGAGAGCACCTGCACGACCGCAGCCATGGGCGGCGTCCGCGGGACGGACGCCGCCCACCGCTCTCAGCGGCCCGGGGGACACACCCGACAGCAGGTCGGAGCCAGGCCCGGCGCCCGCTCGACTTCCGCTCGACCCGGCCCAACTCCGGCCCCCGTCACAGCAGTCCGGCCGCCCGCCTCCGGCGCGCGACCACGTCCGCGTAGACGAGATGCGCCAGGGCCTCGGCCAACAGCAGCAACACCACGGCCCACGGCGCCAGTTCATGGCCGAGCAGCAGCACGATCAGCAGCGGAACGCCCACCCCGGGGGCAGCCCACACCGCCACCGAGACGAACGGCCGCCCCACGCGCAGCGCGATCGCCGCGTGAGCGGCGTGGTAGAGCGCCTGCCCTCCGGCCAGTGCCCACAGCGCGCCCGTCGCCAGGTGCGCGTGGTGCGCCTCCTCGACGGCGGTCGCGAGCCCGCCGGCCATCGCGATGACGGCCGCGGTGACGAAGAAGTACAGATAGCCGGTGGTGTCCCGGGCGAGCCGGTACGCGCTGCCGCCCGCACCGTGCAGGGCGCGTTCGGCGGCCACCGACCCGAAGTCGAAGTACGACCACCACAGCGCGGCGATCAGCACGAACCCGAGGACGGCCGTCACCCCTGAACTCCCCGTCCAGTGATGGTCGGTGGAGGTGACCAGGCCGAGCACCGCCTCGCCGAGCACGATGATGACCACCAGGCCGACCCGCTCCACCAGATGGCCCGTGTGCAACCTGGAGAGCAGCCCTTCACCGCTCGAACGTCCCATGAGCAGAGGGATTTCGGCCACGATCAGCACGGCCCACATCACGTAGCACCAGGGCGCGGGGACAAAGGCGGAGGCCGACCACAGCGCGGCGGCCCCCAGACAGTAGGTGAGCGGCCGCCACTTCGGGAGGCGGTGCGGCTCGGGGAACGCCGTGGCGGGCCACCACAGCCCCATCAGGGCCAGTCGCGCCCCCGCGAACCCCAGGGCGTAGGCGGGAGCCCGGTCGCCTACGGCCTCGGGCATCGCCGCCGCCATCGCGGCCAGGCAGAGCATGGCCCAGAGGACCAGCAGGCGACGGCGGGGGCTGTCGCGCTCCACGACGTTCATGGCGGCCGTGACGTTGATCCAGGTCCACCAGGCAGGGAAGTAGAGCGCCAGGAACTGCGCGAAGTCCTTGGCCTCCGGGTCGCCGTGCAGTCCGTGGGCGAGCTGGGCCGCGACGGCCACGAAGACCAGATCGAAGAAGAGTTCCAGCCAGGCCGCGTGGCGCTCGCGCTCGCCCGCGCCCCGCAGCCCGCTCCCTGAGGCCGCCACCGAGTCTCCCACCTGCGCTCCTTCGTCCTCCGCCGCCCTCGGTCCGTCACGCCGTGCGAACGGCTGACCGGGGACCGCGGCGCCCGGCTCGCGATTCCCCCGGAGAAGGATGCCACGCCCGTTCGTCCAGGTCGGACGGTCGCAGGCGCCGTGTGGCGGCAGAGGCGCCACCGCGGAAGCGGATCGTCCGGTGTCCGGTGGCCGGCGGTCCCAACCGAACCGGACTGCCGGCCACCGTGAGGCGGTGATCGAGAAGCGGGCCGCTGCGGGAGGAGTCAGCGGTCGGCGTCCTCCCAGCTCCCGCCCTGCCGCGTCGCCACCGTCGAGAAGGCGAAGGAGAACGACGCCGGGGCGGCCGCGAGCCGGTGCTCCTCCAGCACGCCCGGTCCGCACGACTGGCTGCCGATGCCGTGCTGCCCGTGGTCGAGGTTGATCCACACCAGTCCGCCCGGCCGCAGATCCGTGGTGTGCGCGGCCGCGTCCAGCTCCTCGCTCGTCCACCGCCGGGCCGTGAACCAGAACGCCGGATCGCCCTCGATCCGCAGCCCGGTCCCGTCCTCGCGGCGCAGCTCCGCCCACCGCACGTCCGCCCGCGCACCGTTCTCCTGCGGCCGTACGTACGGGGTCTGCAGCGCGTCGACGGGCAGCGTCCACCGCCCGATCCGGGAAGCCGTACGGGTGTCGGGGTACGCCTCGCCCGGCCCGCCGCCGTACCACTCCGCCAGCCCCAGGCTGCCGCACACGCCCAGGCGCACGCCGAGCCGCGGCAGCGGGCACCACCACTCGCCCTCGGGCACCACCGAGACATCGAGCCGCAGGGCCCGGCTCCGCTGGTCCGCCGTCCAGCGGTAGGTGGTGTCCAGGGCGATGTCGGTCGCGGCGGGCGCCACGCGCGTACGGACGAGCAGTTCGCCGTCCGTGTCCCGTACGGAGACCACGCGGTGCTGCATCCGGTGCAGGCCCAGCCCCCGCCAGATCGTGCCGCTGCGCAGCTCGGGCTGCCACGGGGCGCCCTCGTCGTTGTCCGTCGGGGCGCGCCAGATGTCGAGGCGTGGCGCCACGACCTCGAAGCCGTCCAGGTAGCGCAGTTCACCGGTCGCCGTGTCGAACGCGCCGCGGCCCAGCACCAGGACGTTGCCCTCGCCCTTCCGCAGCACCGCGGGAGCGGCGGGCGGTGCGGGGGGCACGTGCGGCACCGCCGGCAGCTGGGCCCAGGCGATCTCGTGCCCGGCGCCCGCCCACGGGGTGTCCTCGGCGAGCACGGCCCGTACGGTCCACAGTGCTTCCCCGGGGCGCTCCGGTGCGGGCGGCTCGGGCAGCTTCACCTCCGTGGACTCGCCGGGCCCCAGCGGCGGTACGGCCAGCTCGCCGTGGGCGACGGACACGCCCTCGACCTCGTAGAACCAGAGGAACGACAGGCGCGAGAGGTCCGCGACGTCGTACCCGTTGGCGACGCGGACGGTGCCCGCCCTGCTGTCGCCGGTGATCCGGACCGGCTCGATCACCTTCTTGTACTCGATCAGGCCGGGGGAGGGGGTCCGGTCGGGGAAGACCAGCCCGTCGCAGACGAAGTTGCCGTCGTGCACCTCCTCCCCGAAGTCCCCGCCGTAGGCGAACCAGGGCTCCCCGTCGCCCGTACGGCGCGCGATGCCGTGGTCGATCCATTCCCAGACGAAGCCGCCCTGGCAGCGCTCGTACGTCTCGAACAGCCGCTGGTACTCCAGGAGACCGCCGGGGCCGTTGCCCATCGCATGCGCGTACTCGCACAGGAGGAACGGCATCGCGCGGCGCCGGGTGTCCGACTCCCGCTCCTCCCACGGGGCTTCGGCGCGGCGGCCGATCTCCTCGACCTCCGCGTGGTCGGCGTACATCCGGGAGTACACGTCCACATCGGCGCACGACGGATCGCCCTCGTAGTGGAGCGGGCGGTCGGGGTCGCGTTCGCGGATCCGGTTCGCCATCGCGCTCAGCCCCCGGCCCGTGCCGCACTCGTTGCCCAGCGACCACAGCACGACCGACGGGTGGTTCTTGTCGCGCTCGACCATCCGGGACGCGCGGTCGAGCAGGGCCGGGGTCCAGCGCTCGTCGTCCACCGGATTGCCCCGCCAGCCGACGGCGGCGAAGCCGTGGGTCTCCAGGTCGCACTCGTCGATCACCCACATCCCCAGCTCGTCGCAGAGGTCGAGGAAGGCGGGATGCGGCGGATAGTGGCTGGTCCGCACGGCGTTGATGTTGTGCTGCTTCATCAGCAGCAGATCGCGCCGCATCGTCTTGGCGTCGACGGACCGGCCGTGCTCCGGGTGGAACTCGTGGCGGTTGACGCCCCGGAAGAGGACCCGCACGCCGTTGACCGTGAGCACGCCGTCCTCGACGGCGACCGTGCGGAAACCGATGCGCAGCGGCACGCGTTCGCCCGGCGTCACCAGCTCGGCGTCGTAGAGCCGGGGGACCTCCGCGCTCCACGGCTCCACGGGCACGGTCGCCGGCTCACCGGTGGCGAGGTCGATCCCCAGCTCGGGGACGGTGAGACGGCCACCGGGGTCGGCGTCGACGCGGAGCGTGCCGGTGCCGTCGGTGTGGTCGTACGAGGCGTGCACGAAGACGTCGCGGACCGCGCCCTCGGGACGGTGCAGCAGCGTCACGTCCCGGAAGATGCCGGGCAGCCACCACTGGTCCTGGTCCTCCAGATAGGAGCCGGACGACCACTGGTGGACCCGTACGGCCAGCACGTTGCCGCGCGGGCGCAGACGGTCCCCGACCTCGAACTCGTGCGGCAGACGGCTGCCCTTGAACGTCCCCAGCTCCTCGCCGTTGAGCCACACCCGCGCGCACGACTCCACGCCGTCGAACCGCAGGAGGCTCCCGCCGCCCTCCCATCCGTGAGGCAGGTCGAAGACGAGGCGGTGGTCGCCGGTCGGATTCCCGGTGGGCAGACGGGGCGGATCGACGGGGAACGGATATCGGGTGTTGGTGTAGGCGGGAGCGCCGTGACCGTGCAACACCCAGTGGGCGGGGACGGGCAGTTCGTCCCAGCGGGACGCGTCGAAGTCGCGCCGCGCGAAGGAGTCGTCCTGCGCGGTCGCGGTGGGCGACAGCCGGAAGCGCCAGATGCCGTTGAGGGAGAGCCGGGCCGCGTCGGAGAACGCGTACCAGGCGCGGGGCGGGGCGGTACCGCGGGCGGGGGAGACGTCCTCGTAGTACGGGAGGTCGCGGTACGGGTCGTGGCGGTACGCGAGGTCGTTCTGCGGGGTGCTCATACTCCTCCTCGGGAGGCGGCCCTTGACGTGGGGCGTTGTCACGTGGGTCGTGGTCACAGCCTGCAGCAGCGGGCGGCGCGGGTGAACGGACTGCTCCGCTGTCTTGCTGGATTTCGCGCCGATGCCGGTCACCGGGGCGCCGCCCGGCGGTACGGGGCCGGGTGTCGGGAAGTCCACCGGACGGAGGTGCGGGAGCCGGGCGCGGTGGTGCGTACGGTCCTGTGGTGGCGGTCGTACGACTGCCCGCCCTGTGTGCGTCGACGCACGGGGCCGGTCCGTGATGTGCGGCCCTGCGGTGGTCCAACGGCCCGGCGGTGGCGCTCGATCCGTCCGGCGCATCGCGGAATCTCGCCGGTGCGTCCTGGGCCCGCCCCGGCCGGGAGTCTCGACGGCAGGACGGCCGTCCGCGTCCTCGGTCCTCAGGTGCCGGAC
This sequence comes from Streptomyces sp. NPDC047108, assembly GCF_040643575.1. Classification (NCBI taxonomy): domain Bacteria; kingdom Bacillati; phylum Actinomycetota; class Actinomycetes; order Kitasatosporales; family Streptomycetaceae; genus Streptomyces; species Streptomyces sp. NPDC047108. The sequence goes on along the minus strand of NZ_JBEYUP010000033.1, from coordinate 1,954 downwards.
CCTACCAGAAAGCGCTTTCCCGATCCCTTCTCCCGTACGGGGAACGGAAGTTGAGGCTACGTCAGTCGCCGTCGTTCCCGCCGGTCCGACGGATCGGCCGCTCCGGCGGTTCCACCCCGCCGGTCCGGTGCGGCTGCCGGGGTCAGGTGAGCGTCGCGCGCGCGATGGCGCCCGTCTCCGGCCCCGCCTGCGCGAACACGGCACCGCCCGGCCGCCAGATCCCCGAACGCCCGGCGGCCTCGGCGAAGCCCCCGCCCGTCGATCCCGCGAAGCTCGCCACCGCGACCCAGACGCCGTGCTCGGTCGCGATGCGGCAGGCGCGCTCGTCCTGGAGCGCGGACTCTCCGGCGGACTTCACGGTGCCGGCGACGTATGCGTCGATGCCCAGGGCCGTGGTGTCGGCCGCGTGCCGCGGGACGCCGGTGTCCTTGCAGATCGCCAGGCCGAGCCGCCAGCCGTCGACCTCGTGCACGGCGGGTTCGCCGCCCGGGGCGAAGTACGTGGACTCCGTCTCGCCGAGCCACATCTTCCGGTAGGCCACGCGGGCCCCGGACCCGTCCACGGCCAGCGTCGCGATGTGGGCCGCGCCGCCCTCTCCTCGCACGGGCGCGCCGACCAGTGCCCACGCCCCCGTCTCGGCGCAGGCCGCGACGACGGGATCAAGCCGCGCGTCGTCCGCCGTGATCGCCTCGGCCTCCAACTCGTAGCCCGTGAGGGAGAGTTCGGGGAAGACCACGACACGCGCGCCGGCCGATCGCACGGCCTCGGCGTGCGCCTTCGCGTTTCTCGCGATGTCGTGCGACGCGCAGAGCGGCTGGGCGACGGCGAGGGTGAGCGGTTCGCGCAAGGCACTATCCCGTTCGGTCGGTGCGCAGCCCGCCCAGGGCTCCGGCGATCTGGCCGGAGGTGAGCGGTGGCGCGGGGAGGGGCTGGGCGGCACCGGGTCGCAGGCCGTCCAGGAAGAGGGCGAGAAAACGCCGCCAGGCGTCGGGCGCGGCCGCGACGGACGCCGGAACGACCTTGCCCAGCGCCGCGAGGACGAACAGCAGATCCTCGGTCACGACATCGGCCCGTACGGTGCCCTGCTCCTGGCCGCGGGCGATCAGGATGCCGATCGTCTCGTGGTTGTGCGGGTGGAGGGCATCGAGGGAGGGCACGCCCTGGATGCCGGTGGTCAGCAGGTCGTTGGCGCCCCGGTCGTCGGCCAGGCCCTCGAAGATCCGCTCCAGGTACGCGGTCAGCCCGCTCCACGCGTCCTCGGCCAGCCGGGCTTCGTCCCCGGCCTCCCGGGTCGCGGCGAGAAGGTCGCCGAAGACGGCCTCGACGAGGTCCTGCCGGGTGGGGAACCGCCGGTAGAGCGTGGCGTTTCCGACCCCGGCCCTGCGGGCGATCTCGTCGAGCGGGGCCGCCAGGCCCTGTTCGGCGAAGACCTCCCGGGCGGAGGCGATGAGCAGTTCGCGGTTGCGCCGGGCGTCACGGCGCAGGGTCGCCGCGTGGTCCGGGGGCTCCTGGTCGGGGGTCTCCCGGCCGGAGGTCTCCCGGTCCTTCGCGGTCCGCGCCATGCGCCGACCCTAGCAGGGCCAGGGGGCAATCGGGGAGCGTTCCCCGGTTGCTGTTATGGTCGTCCGCGAAGGAAACGGGGAGTGCTCCCCGTTTCTGGTTTCTCGGGGAGGTGCCAGGTGGCGAGGGTCCGAACGGACGGCGCGGGCGCGGACGGTGAAGGGGCCGGCGGTGCGGCGCGCGAGGACAGCGACCGCTTCGGGGGCGGTGACGACGGCGTCGCGGGCGGGGGTCGTGACGGCGTGGCGACCGACAAGCGTCATCAGGCGCCGCGCGCCAGACGTCGTCAGGCGCCGCGGGGTGAGCGGATCGCGGACTGGGCGGACGGCCGGCTGGGCATCTACGGCCTGGCGAAGAGCAATATGCGCAAGATCTTCCCGGACCACTGGTCGTT
>NZ_JBEYUP010000032.1:0-42677 GCF_040643575.1 Streptomyces sp. NPDC047108 | reverse complement strand
GTACTGCAGGGGGGACCCTGTGGGAGAGTAGGACGCCGCCGAACAATCGTTGCAGAGAGCCCTGTCGGGAACTTCGGTTCCCGACAGGGCTCTCTCGCGTTGTGCTGCCCGCCACTTGGAGTTCATGTTGTCCGGGCACGATCGATGCCATGGGACAGGAACTTCCTGCAGATGTGCTCCAGCACGCTCTGACCAGCACGGGCGTACGTCCGGGCGATGAAGTGATCGTGCCCTCGTACGGCACGTCAGAGGTCGTACAGGCCGTTCGGCAGGCCGGCGGACTGCCGGTCTACGTCGACGTGGACCCCGACACCTTCTGCATCGATCCGGGAGCCGTCGAGACCGCGGTGACCGCGCGAACGGCGGCGGTCGTGCCGGTGCACCAGTTCGGCCACCGGGCCGACATGGCGCGGCTCGGTGAACTGACGGACCGCCGTGGCCTGTTGCTCGTGCCCCACGCCGTCCAGGAGGGCTCCTCCGGTGAGACGGCGTCGCGCCAGGCCAATGCGGCCTTCCTCACGCAGCGGCTCAGCGATGTGATCACCCCCCGCATACGGCCCGGGTTCGAGCACACCTTCCTCCAGTACGTCGTCCGCGTGCCCGGCAACGGGCGGCCCGACCGGGACGCGTTCGCGCGGACCTTGCGTGCCAAGGGAGTCCGGTGCCAGGTGCCCGTACAGACTCCTGTGCACCGCATGCCGCCGTTCCGGCGTGATGTGTGGCTTCCCGAGACCGAGCGGGCCGCGGACGAGTGTCTGTCGCTTCCGGTCGATGCGGGAATGACGCGGCGGGAGTTGCAGCGCGTGGCGTCTGCCTGCAACGCGCTCGGTGGGCTGCTGCAGGCCGCGTAGCGGACCAACGGGACCGGGGCGGACGCCGATTCGGGCGGGCACGCGAGTTCGGGTATGATCGTTCCCGTTGCCGCGCCCCAATAGCTCAGTCGGCAGAGCGTCTCCATGGTAAGGAGAAGGTCTACGGTTCGATTCCGTATTGGGGCTCAGACAGGAAGGCCCCCGCCACATCGGCGGGGGCCTTCGTCGTTTCTCAACCCCTCAACCCGGCGGTGGCCGGGGTCCGTTGCGCCGTCAGGAGTCCTGAGCGGCGCTCTGCGGCTCGGGCACGCGCATCGCGAGGATCGCCATGTCGTCGGACGGGGAGTCCGCGGCGAAGCGCTCCACGGCGCGCAGGATCCGCGCGGCGACCGCCCCAGCCGTGAGACCGGTGCAGGTGGTGAGCACGTCGACCAGGCCGTCGTCGCCGAGCATGCGCGTGCCTTCACGGCGCTCCGTCACACCGTCCGTGACGCACAGCAGGACATCGCCCGGGTCGAGCCGCACGGTCTGCTCGTACAGTTCCAGGTCGTCCATCACGCCGAGGAGCGGCTGGGGTTCGGCCGCCGGCTCCACGCTGCCGTCCTGGCGGAGCCGCAGCGGCAGGGGATGCCCGGCGCAGACGACCTTGAGGACCGCGCTGCCGTCCTGCTGCGGCCACAGCTCACCGTAGAGGAGGGTGAGGAAGCGGCTGCGCGCGCCCTCGTCGAGGATCGCGGTGTTGAGGCGCTCGAGCACCGCGGGGCCGCCGAAGCCCTCACGGGCGAGCAGGCGCAGCGCGTGGCGGGCGAGGCCGGTGACGGCGGCGGCCTCCGGCCCCGTGCCGCAGACGTCGCCGATCGCGAAGCCGTACGCCTCGTCGCGGATCGGGAAGACGTCGTAGAAGTCGCCTCCGACCTCGTTGCCCTCGCCGGCGGCGCGGTAGATGACCTCGACCTCGACGCCCGGGACCTCGGGGAGTTCCGGCGGCAGCAGGCTGCGCTGCAGGGACTGGCTGATGGCGGTGCGCTCGGAGTACAGGCGGGCGTTGTCCAGGGCGAGGGCGGCCCGGCGCGAGAGGTCCTCGGCGAGTTCGAGGATCTCCTGGCGGAAGTGCTCCTCGGTGGGCTTGCCGAGGGTGAGCATGCCGATGACGCGGTTACGGGCCACCAGCGGCAGGACGACCGTCTCCCCGCCGACCGCTGCGGCGGTGGCGAGCGACGGTCCGGGGCCGGAGGTGATCTGCGAGGGGTCGCCCATGTCGACGGCGCGGAGCGAGGAGCGGAGCGCCGCGGCGTGCGCGGCGTCGCTCGGGGCCGTCCAGACGCGGGCGCCGGGCGTCGGCACGGGGTCGGGCGGTGCGACCTTGCCCAGCAGGGTCTTGAGGCCGTCGATGCGGTCCTCGTCCTCGTGCAGGACGTAGGAGAGTTCGGGCTCGGAGGACTGGTCGGCGACGGTGTAGACCGCGCACCAGGTGGCCAGCGTCGGCACCGTCATCTGCGCCATGAGGGCGAGGGTCTGGTCGCGGTCGAGTGTGCCGGCGAGCAGGTCGGAGGCCTCGACGAGGAACGAGAGGGAGCCGCGGCGGAGGCGTTCGAGCTCGGTGAGGCGGGCCCGTTCGACGGCGAGCGCGATGCGGTCGGCGGCGAACTGCAGGCGCAGTGCCTCTTCGTTGGTGTAGCGGCCGGAGGATTCCGCCGCGACGCCGAGGGAGCCGGTGAGGCGGCCCTCGACCTTCAGCGGGACGGTGACGACGGAGCGCATGCCGGTACCGCCGAGGAGCGGTACGGCGCCGGGTACGGCCGTGAGGTCCTCGTGGACCGCGGGCATACGCGCCGAGCCGTAGCGGCCCGTGCCGGCTTCGACGGGGACGCGGGCGAAGCGCTGGCGTGCGGAGGGCAGGCCGGTGGAGGCGCGCACCTCGAGTTCGGTCTCGTCGTCCGTGGCGAGCAGAAGGTAGGCGGCGTCGCCGTCGAGCATGTCGCGGGCGCGCTCGACGGTGCGCTGGAGGAGGCCGTCGAGGTCGTCAGGGGCGGGGGAGCCGATGAAGACCTCGAACGGGTCGGCGGCGGGTCCGCGTCCGTCCGCCGGTGCCGTGCTGCTGTCCCCCGCGGGCGGGCGCAGCGTGGTCTGCAGGACGGCGCGCTCGTGGTCGCGGACGAGGAGGAGGACGGTGGAGGGCTCTCCCTCGGCGTCCCGGACGCGGAGGTGCGAGGCGTAGACGGGGACGACGCGGCCGTCGGTGTCGCGGATGCCGTACGAGCCTTCCCAGCGGGAGAGCTGGAGGGCCTCGGCGATGCCGGTGCCGGTGCCGGGGGTGTGGGGCCAGGCGGCGAGGTCGGTGAGCGGCTTTCCGATCACCTGTTCCGGGGCGTAGCCGAAGAGTTCCTGTGCGTCGTCGTTCCACGAACTGACGGTTCCGCCGCTCTCGATCTGGACGACGGCGACGCGGACGCGGGAGTCGGCGACGGGGAGGGCGACGGTGGGCAGAGCGGGACCGGCGGAGCGCGTGCCGGCCGGGCGCTCGGAGAGGTCGAGTTGGAACCAGACGTGCTTGTTGGTGGCGCTGTACTCCACGCCCCAGCGGCTGGCGAGCGCGCCGCACAGGAGCAGTCCGCGGCCGCCCTCACGGTCCGGGTGCGCGTGGTGACGGCCCGTGCTCTGCAAGGGGAGTTCGCGCTCGGGGTAGCGGTCGGCGACCTCGACGCGTACGCCCCGCTCGTTGCGCAGGCACTGCACTTCGGCGGCGGTGCCCGCGTGCACCACGGCGTTGGTGACCAGTTCGCTGGTGAGGACCACCGCGTCGTCGACGATGTCGGAGAAGCCCCACCCCTGGAGGGTGTCGCGGACGAACGCGCGGGCGGAGGCGACGGATCGCCCGACCGGTTCGAACGTGGCCGCAGCCCGCGCGGTGATCACTGGTCTCCTCATCGGTGGTACGTCGTCCGGCCCCGGGGCGAGGCGGCCGCCGACGACGGGCCCGGGAGCCACCGGGTGGTCCGTGCTGCCGGGGTCGTGACCGATGTCACTGTCCGCGACGCCCTGCTGGACCAGGCTCTCGCCCCGCTCCTTCATCCCCGCTCCCTATCGCCGGATGCCCCGGCCGCCCCTCCGATGCCTTGTCGTCTCACACGCCACCGCCCTCCCTGGAGGCGGGCGGATGGACAGACGGATGCCAGGTTACTTACCTTCGCCGTCCGTGCGGATCCCGGTCGCGCGTGTTTACACCTCAGGAGTGCGGTAGAGGCTACTGCGGCGGCCGGTGTGCGATGCTGCCGAACTGTTATGGCCTGGTTGGGCCATGGTGAAACACTGGGAAGGCTTCATAGAAGACCTTGCCAGTGTGGTCGACCCTGCAGGAGGGACACGGTGGAGTCTGGCGCAGCGGCGCGGGGCGCGAGCACGCGCGCGAAGGGCGGACGGTCCCGTAGCAACGGGACGACCGAAGTGGATACGGCGTCGCTGAATCGATTGCTCATTGCGTTGGTCGCGATGCGGGACGGGAATTTCCGTAAACGCCTGACGGTGTCGGGCGAGGGCGTGATGTCCGAGATCGCCGCGGTGTTCAACGAGGTCGCCGACCGCAATCTGCATCTGACCGGCGAGCTGGCGCGGGTACGGCGCGTGGTGGGCCGTGAGGGCAAGCTCACGGAGCGGCTGGAGACGGGCGCCTGCGAGGGCTCGTGGTCGGCGGCGATCGACGCCTCCAACGCCCTGGTCGACGATCTCGTACGGCCGGTGTCCGAGGTGGGCCGGGTGCTGTCCGCGGTCTCCGAGGGCGATCTCTCGCAGCGGATGGATCTGCGGGCGCAGGGCCCCGACGGGACGGCGCATCCGCTGCGCGGCGAGTTCCTGAAGGTCGGCCGTACGGTCAACGGGCTGGTCGACCAGCTCTCGGCGTTCACCGACGAGGTCACGCGCGTGGCCAGCGAGGTGGGCACCGAGGGCAAGCTGGGCGGGCAGGCCAAGGTGCGCGGGATGTCCGGGTCCTGGAAGGACCTGACGGACTCCGTCAACACGATGGCGTACCGGCTCACCGCTCAGGTGCGGGACATCGCTCTGGTGACGACGGCGGTCGCGAAGGGCGATCTGTCCCGGAAGGTCACGGTTCACGTGGCCGGCGAGATGCTGGAGCTGAAGAACACCGTCAACACGATGGTCGACCAGCTCTCCTCCTTCTCCTCCGAGGTGACGCGCGTTGCCCGCGAGGTGGGCACCGAGGGCGAACTCGGCGGCCAGGCCCAGGTGCCAGGCGTCGCGGGCGTGTGGAAGGACCTCACCGACTCGGTGAACCTCATGGCGGGCAATCTGACCGCGCAGGTGCGCGGCATCGCCCAGGTGACCACCGCCGTCGCGAACGGTGATCTGTCGCAGAAGGTGACGGTGAGCGCACGCGGCGAGGTCGCGCAACTCGCCGAGACCATCAACACGATGACCGAGACGCTGCGGACCTTCGCCGACGAGGTGACGCGCGTCGCGAACGAGGTCGGGGCCGAGGGCCAGCTCGGCGGTCAGGCGCAGGTGCCGGGTGCGGCGGGTACGTGGAAGGACCTCACCGATTCGGTGAACACCGCGTTCCGGAACCTCACGGCGCAGGTGCGGGACATCGCGCAGGTGACGACGGCGGTGGCGAACGGCGACCTGTCGCAGAAGGTCACCGTCGACGTGGCCGGGGAGATGCTGGAGCTGAAGAACACCGTCAACACGATGGTGGACCAGCTCTCCTCCTTCGGTGCCGAAGTGACGCGTGTGGCCCGCGAGGTCGGCGTCGAGGGCGAACTCGGCGGACAGGCGCAGGTGCCGGGTGCGGCGGGTACGTGGAAGGACCTCACCGATTCGGTGAACACCGCCTTCCGCAACCTCACCGGACAGGTGCGCAACATCGCGCAGGTGACGACGGCGGTGGCGAACGGCGACCTGTCGCAGAAGGTCACCGTCGACGTCTCCGGCGAGATGCTCCAGCTCAAGGCCACCGTCAACACGATGGTGGACCAGCTCTCGTCCTTCGCCGACCAGGTGACGCGCATGGCGCGCGACGTGGGTACGGAGGGCCGGCTGGGCGGTCAGGCCCGGGTGGACGGCGTCTCCGGCACCTGGAAGGAGCTGACCGACTCCGTCAACTTCATGGCGGGCAACCTGACTTCACAGGTGCGGCAGATCGCCCAGGTCACGACCGCGGTGGCCCGCGGTGACCTGTCGCAGAAGATCGACGTGGACGCCCGGGGCGAGATCCTGGAGCTGAAGAACACCATCAACACCATGGTCGACCAGCTGTCCGCCTTCGCGGAGCAGGTGACCCGGGTGGCCCGCGAGGTGGGTACGGACGGCCGTCTCGGCGGTCAGGCTCAAGTGCCGGGCGTCGCGGGTGTGTGGCGGGATCTGACCGACTCCGTGAACGGCATGGCCGGCAACCTGACCGCCCAGGTCCGCAACATCGCGCAGGTCGCCACCGCGGTGGCCCGCGGTGACCTGTCCCAGAAGATCGACGTGGACGCCCGGGGCGAGATCCTTGAGCTGAAGAACACCCTCAACACGATGGTGGACCAGCTGTCGTCCTTCGCCGACCAGGTGACGCGGGTGGCCCGCGAGGTGGGCACCGAGGGCATCCTCGGCGGCCAGGCCGAGGTGCAGGGCGTCTCCGGCACCTGGAAGGACCTCACCCAGTCCGTCAACTTCATGGCGAACAACCTGACGTCGCAGGTGCGCAACATCGCCGAGGTGACGACGGCGGTGGCGCGCGGCGACCTGTCCAAGAAGATCACCGTCGACGCCAAGGGCGAGATCCTCGAACTCGTCACCACCGTCAACACGATGGTCGACCAGCTGTCCTCGTTCGCCGAGCAGGTGACCCGCGTGGCCCGCGAGGTGGGTACGGAGGGCCAGTTGGGCGGTCAGGCCCGGGTGCCCGGCGTCACCGGTATCTGGAAGGACCTGAGCGACAACGTCAATCTGATGGCCAACAACCTCACCATCCAGGTGCGGAACATCTCCCAGGTCGCAGGCGCGGTCGCCAACGGTGACCTGACGAAGAAGGTCACCGTCGAGGCGCGCGGCGAGGTCGCCCAGCTCGCCGACACCGTCAACTCCATGGTGACGACGCTGTCGTCGTTCGCGGACGAGGTGACCCGAGTCGCGCGCGAGGTGGGCACGGAGGGCATCCTCGGCGGCCAGGCGAGCGTGCCCGGCGGTTCGGGCACGTGGAAGGACCTCACCGAGTCGGTGAACTCGATGGCGTCCAACCTGACCGGCCAGGTCCGCAACATCGCCCTGGTCACCACCGCCATCGCGAAGGGCGATCTCACCAAGAAGATCGACATCGACGCGCGCGGCGAGATCCTCGCGCTGAAAACGACCATCAACACCCTGGTGGACCAGCTCTCCTCGTTCGCCGAGCAGGTCACCCAGGTGGCCCGTGAGGTGGGCACCGAGGGCAAGCTGGGCGGCCAGGCACGCGTCCGCGGCATCGAGGGCACGTGGCGCGACCTGACCGAGTCCGTGAACGAGATGGCGGGCAACCTGACCCGTCAGGTGCGCGCCATCGCCGCGGTCGCGGCCGCGGTGACCCGTGGCGACCTCAACCTGAAGATCGACGTGGACGCGGCCGGCGAGATCCTGGAGCTCCAGGACAACATCAACACGATGATCGCCACCCTGCGCGAGACCACGCTCGCCAACAAGGAGCAGGACTGGCTGAAGGGCAACCTCGCCCGGATCTCCGGTCTCATGCAGGGCCGCCGCGACCTGAAGGACGTGGCCGGGCTCATCATGAGCGAGCTGACGCCGGTCGTCTCGGCCCAGCACGGCGCGTTCTACCTCGCCATGCCGATCAGTGACGCCACGGAGATCGGCGGGCCCGCCGAGGACGGCTCGTACGAGCTGCGCCTGATCGGGTCGTACGGCTACTCGATGGGGACGATGCCCACGTCGTTCCGGCCGGGCGAGACGCTGATCGGCACGGCCGCCGAGGAGAAGCGGACCATCCTCATCGAGAACGTGCCGCCGGGGTACCTGAAGATCGCCTCGGGTCTCGGCGAGGCGCCTCCGGCGCATGTGATCGTGCTGCCGGTCCTCTTCGAGGGCCAGGTCCTCGGTGTGATCGAGCTGGCGTCCTTCCAGCCCTTCGCGCAGATCCAGAAGGACTTCCTCAGCCAGATCGCCGAGATGATCGCGACGAGCGTCAACACGATCAGTGTCAACACCAAGACCGAGGTGCTGCTGCGGCAGTCGCAGGAGCTGACCGAGCAACTGCGCATCCGTTCGGCCGAGTTGGAGAACCGGCAGAAGGCCCTCCAGTCCTCCAACGCCGAACTGGAGGAGAAGGCCGAGCTGCTGGCCCAGCAGAACCGCGACATCGAGGTGAAGAACACCGAGATCGAGGAGGCGCGGCAGGTCCTGGAAGAGCGTGCCGAGCAGCTCGCGGTCTCGATGCGCTACAAGTCCGAGTTCCTGGCCAACATGTCGCACGAGCTGCGTACGCCGCTCAACTCGCTGCTGATCCTGGCCAAGCTGCTCGCCGACAACGCCGACGGCAATCTCTCGCCGAAGCAGGTGGAGTTCGCCGAGACGATCCACGGCGCGGGCTCGGACCTGCTGCAGCTCATCAACGACATCCTCGACCTGTCCAAGGTCGAGGCGGGCAAGATGGACGTCAGCCCGACCCGTATCGCGCTCGTGCAGCTCGTGGACTACGTCGAGGCGACGTTCCGCCCGCTGACGGCCGAGAAGGGTCTGGACTTCTCCGTACGGGTCTCGCCCGAACTGCCCGCCACGCTTCACACGGACGAGCAGCGGCTGCTGCAGGTGCTGCGCAATCTGCTGTCGAACGCGGTGAAGTTCACCGACAGCGGCGCCGTGGAGCTGGTGATCCGCCCCGCAGGCGCGGAAGTTCCGGCCACGATCCGCGAGCAGTTGCTGGAACACGGCTCGCTGCGGGCGCCGGACGCCGACATGATCGCGTTCTCGGTGACGGACACGGGCATCGGCATCGCGGCCAGCAAGATGCGCGTCATCTTCGAGGCGTTCAAGCAGGCGGACGGCACGACGAGCCGCAAGTACGGCGGTACGGGCCTGGGTCTGTCCATCAGCCGGGAGATCGCGCGGCTGCTGGGCGGCGAGATCCACGCGGCAAGTGAGCCGGGCCGCGGCTCCACCTTCACGCTCTACCTCCCGCTCAACCCGACCGAACTGCCGCCCCAGGGCTACCCGCAGCTCGCGCCCGCGGGCCCCATGGGCGCCGGCGCGATCGCTGCGCCCGCGGGTGACCCGCTGCTCGGCGTGACGGCGGGCGAGGAAGGTCCGAGGGAGCTGGAGAGCGGCGCGGCGGACGCGGAGGAGTCCGAGGACTCCTCGTACTCGCGGTCCGGACGCCGCGGTGTCGGCGGGCTGGCACGGCTGCGGCGGCGTACGGCCGCGCCCACCGAGGAGGTCTCCCGGAACGGCGTCCCGGGGCAGCAGGAGGCGCCTCAGGAGGTCTGGCTGGAGAAGGGCCGCGACCTCGTCGAGCGCGGCTTCGAGGGCGGCTTCCACGGCGAGAAGGTGCTCATCGTCGACGACGACATCCGCAATGTGTTCGCGCTGACGAGCGTGCTGGAGCAGCACGGTCTGTCGGTGCTGTACGCGGAGAACGGCCGCGAAGGCATCGAAGTGCTGGAGCAGCACGACGATGTGGCGGTGGTTCTGATGGACATCATGATGCCGGAGATGGACGGCTACGCGACGACGGCGGCGATCCGTAGGATGCCGCAGTTCGCGGGGCTGCCGATCATCGCGCTGACGGCGAAGGCCATGAAGGGGGACCGGGAGAAGAGCATCGAGTCCGGAGCGTCCGACTACGTCACCAAGCCCGTGGACACCGATCATCTGCTCGTGGTCATGGAGCAGTGGATGCGGCCCGAGGCCGAGTGAACGGCGATCGTGACAGTGACGGAACGCACAGAAAAACGCGGGATCGGTGTGCGCGATCGTGTGTGGAAACGCGGGAATCGGGGAACTTTCTGGTCTCCCACCGCGTTTCCGGTACGTGCACAGTGACATCGCGGTGACAGGGTGTGTCGACAGGCGGGGTGCGGCTACCATGACCGGCACGAGGACGGGCGACGCAAGGGAGTCGTCCCCTGGGGCGGCCGGTGCTTCCCCGAGTCCTGTGGACAGGGGCGGCCCCATGCCGGGGCGAGGAGGGCGGGCCATGGTGCAGAAGGCCAAGATCCTCCTGGTCGATGACCGGCCGGAGAATCTGCTGGCGCTGGAGGCCATTCTCTCCGCGCTCGATCAGACCCTGGTGCGGGCATCGTCAGGGGAGGAAGCGCTCAAAGCGCTGCTGACTGATGACTTCGCGGTGATCCTGCTGGATGTCCAGATGCCGGGCATGGACGGGTTCGAGACCGCGGCGCACATCAAGCGGCGTGAGCGGACGCGGGACATCCCGATCATCTTCCTGACGGCCATCAACCACGGTCCGCACCACACCTTCCGCGGTTACGCGGCGGGCGCGGTGGACTACATCTCCAAGCCGTTCGACCCCTGGGTGCTGCGCGCGAAGGTCTCGGTCTTCGTCGAGCTCTACATGAAGAACTGCCAGCTCCGTGAGCAGGCGGCCCTGCTCCGGCTGCAGTTGGAGGGCAACGGGAGGCCGGACCCGGAGGAGGCCAAGGAGCCCGCCGGGCTGCTGGCCGAACTCTCCGCGCGGCTCGCGGCCGTCGAGGAGCAGGCCGAGGCGCTGTCCAAGCAGTTGGACGACTCCGCCGACGCGGCCGCCGTCGCCACCGCCGCTCATCTGGAGCGCAAACTCACGGGGTTGCGGCGGGCGCTGGACGCGCTGGAGCCGGGAGCGGGGAACGGCGCTTCGCCGTTGCCGTCGCAGAGTTGACCGGTGCGGCGGGTCTCCGCCCACCTCATCCGGAAGCGTCAATTCCGGATTGACGTTGTGTCACCATCGCATCAATCCGGAAACGACACGAACGGGCTAAGGCCCGGGCACAGGTGTCCCAGGGGTCCCGCACGGTAACCTCGGCGCCATGGCCTCACGTACGTCCGGCAAGGGTTCCCAGAGCACCCGGGGCAACTCGAGCCCGCGCGCTGGCCGTAGCGGAGGTACCGCGAAGAAGACGGCGGCCAGGAAGCCACCCGCGAAGAAGACAGCCGCGAAGAAGGCTCCGGCCCGGAAGGCCGCGGCGAAGAAGGCCGCTCCGCGGCCCGCACCGTCTCCCACCGGCGGTATCTACCGGCTCGTCCGCGCCCTCTGGCTCGGCCTGGCCCACACGGTGGGCGCGACGTTCCGCGGGATAGGCCGCAGCACCAAGGGCCTCGACCCGGCCCACCGCAAGGACGGGCTGGCGCTGCTGCTGCTCGGCCTCGCGCTCGTCGTCGCCGCCGGCACCTGGTCCAATCTGCGCGGCCCGGTCGGCGACCTCGTCGAGATGCTGGTGACCGGAGCGTTCGGCCGGCTCGACCTGGTGGTGCCGCTGCTGCTCGGCGCCGTCGCCGTACGCCTCATCCGGCACCCGGAGAAGCCGGAGGCCAACGGGCGGATCGTCATCGGGCTCTCGGCGCTGGTCGTCGGCGGGCTCGGCCTGGTCCATGTGGCCTGCGGGTCGCCCGGGCGCGGCGAGGGCACCGAAGCCGTCCGGGACGCCGGAGGGCTGATCGGCTGGGCCGTCTCCCGGCCGTTGATCTTCATCGTCGGCGAGGCGCTGTCCGTCGCGCTGATGGTGCTGCTGACGGTCTTCGGTCTCCTGGTGGTGACCGCGACGCCCGTCAACGCGATCCCGCAGCGGCTCCGGCTGCTCGGTGTGAAGCTCGGTCTGGTCCACGACGGCCGGGCCGAGGACGACGCGGTGGTGTACGGCGACGACGAGGACGACGCGTTCGCCGACGAATGGCGGCAGCCGCCCGCACGGCGGCCCCGGAAGGCCGCTGCCAGGACCGCCTCCGCCGACTCCGACTACGACCCGGAGCCGGCCGAGGAAGAGGCTCTGTCCAAGCGCCGGAAGAGCCGCAAGGGGTCCGCCCGCCCCGCTGCGGATGCGGTGGACGTGGCCGCGGCAGCGGCGGCCGCGCTCGACGGTGCCGTGCTGCACGGCGTGCACCCGTCCCCCCTGGTCGCCGGGCTGAGCCACGGCATCGCGGCCGAACGGACCACGGACTCCTCCGTACCCGGCGCGCGCGAGGCCGAGGCGGCTGCCGAGGCCGCCCCTGCGGACGCACCGGAGGGCACGACGGCCCGGACGTCCGGAAGTGTCCCGGATCTGACCAAGTCCTCTCCGCGGTCCTCCGAGCCCCTGCCGCCCCGCGCCGAGCAGCTCCAGCTCTCCGGGGACATCACGTACGCCCTGCCCTCGCTCGACCTGCTCGAGCGCGGCGGCCCGGGCAAGTCGCGCAGCGCGGCCAACGACGCGGTCGTGGCCTCGCTCTCCCGGGTGTTCGAGGAGTTCAAGGTCGACGCGGCCGTCACCGGCTTCACCCGCGGCCCGACCGTCACCCGCTACGAGGTCGAGCTGGGCCCGGCGGTGAAGGTCGAGCGCATCACCGCCCTGACCAAGAACATCGCCTACGCGGTCGCCAGCCCCGACGTGCGGATCATCAGCCCGATCCCGGGCAAATCCGCGGTCGGCATCGAGATCCCGAACACCGACCGCGAGATGGTCAACCTCGGCGACGTCCTCCGTCTGGCGGAGTCCGCCGGCGACGAGCACCCGATGCTGGTCGCGCTCGGCAAGGACGTCGAGGGCGGCTACGTCATGGCCGACATCGCCAAGATGCCGCACGTCCTCGTCGCCGGAGCCACCGGTTCCGGTAAGTCGTCCTGCATCAACTGCCTCATCACCTCGATCCTCGTGCGGGCGACACCCGAGGACGTACGGATGGTGCTCGTCGACCCCAAGCGCGTCGAGCTGACCGCCTACGAGGGCATCCCGCACCTCATCACGCCGATCATCACCAACCCCAAGCGCGCCGCCGAGGCGCTCCAGTGGGTCGTCCGCGAGATGGACCTGCGCTACGACGACCTGGCGGCGTACGGCTTCCGGCACATCGACGACTTCAACGCCGCCGTCCGCAACGGCAAGGTCAAGCCGCCCGAGGGCAGCGAGCGGGAGCTGTCCCCGTACCCGTATCTGCTGGTGATCGTCGACGAGCTCGCCGACCTCATGATGGTCGCGCCGCGCGACGTCGAGGACGCGATCGTCCGCATCACCCAGCTCGCGCGGGCCGCCGGCATCCATCTGGTCCTCGCCACCCAGCGGCCCAGCGTCGATGTCGTCACCGGCCTCATCAAGGCGAACGTGCCCTCGCGGCTGGCGTTCGCCACCTCTTCGCTCGCGGACAGCCGGGTCATCCTCGACCAGCCCGGGGCCGAGAAGCTCATCGGCAAGGGTGACGGGCTCTTCCTGCCCATGGGGGCCAACAAACCCACCCGAATGCAGGGAGCCTTCGTCACCGAGGCCGAGATCGGGGCGGTCGTCGACCACTGCAAGGCCCAGATGACGCCCGTCTTCCGAGAAGACGTCACGGTGGGGACGGCGAAGAAGAAGGAGATCGACGAGGAGATCGGCGACGACCTAGACCTGCTCTGCCAGGCGGCCGAACTGGTCGTCTCCACCCAGTTCGGTTCGACCTCGATGCTCCAGCGGAAACTGAGGGTGGGTTTCGCCAAGGCCGGACGGCTGATGGATCTCATGGAATCGCGGGGTGTCGTGGGCCCGAGCGAAGGGTCCAAAGCGCGTGATGTGCTGGTGAAGCCGGATGAATTGGACGGAGTGCTGGCCCTGATCCGGGGGGAGACTCACCCGTAAGAGGGTCGGCAGGCAACCGTTTCCGCTGCCGATACGTCAAGTTGTTGGGATGGATGAGCGGGTAGGGGATCCTAGAGCGGTGAGGCCGTTCTGATGGCGTACAAACTCCGTCTCCCCGGTTGCCCCACCCTTTCGTACCACCCCTAGACTGAACATCCAGCAGGTGGCTACACGCTCGAAAGGCGCTCCCGTGTCCATCGGCAACTCCCCCGAAGACGACCGTCCTTCCGTCGAAGAAGACGACCGGCCCTCCGTCGGTCGCGCCCTGCAGCAGGCTCGTGTCGACGCCGGGCTGACCGTTGACGAGATCAGCTCCAGCACGCGGGTGCGCATTCCGATCGTCCACGCCATCGAGGAGGACGACTTCACCCGGTGCGGCGGCGACGTCTACGCCCGCGGGCACATCCGCTCGCTCGCGCGCGCCGTGGGCATCGACCCCGACCCGCTCGTCGGGCAGTACGACGCCGAGCACGGGGGCCGGCCGTCGCCGACCCCGGCGGCGCCGCTGTTCGAGGCGGAGCGGATCAAGCCCGAGCCGCGCCGCCCCAACTGGACCGCGGCCATGGTCGCCGCGATCGTCGCCGTCGTCGCGTTCGTGGGCTTCACCCTGTTCAGCGGTGACGACGAGGGCGGCAACCGTTCCGTCGCGAGCGACACCCCCTCGAAGAAGCCCAAGGCGAAGCCCAGCAAGGACAAGCCCTCCGACCCGAAGAAGCCGGACCCCTCGGACAGTGCCATCGCGGCCGCCCCGGCCAACAAGGTGACCGTCAAGCTCACCGCGCAGGACGGTTCGAGCTGGATCTCGGCCAAGGACCACAACGGGCGCGTGCTGCACGAGGGCACGCTCAAGCATGGCGCCTCCAAGACCTTCACCGACAAGAAGCAGATCGACCTCATCCTCGGCAACGCCGGTGTCATCGAGCTGTTCGTCAACGGCAAGAAGGTCGACAACCGGTTCGAGAACGGCCATGTCGAGCGGCTGAGCTACACCAAGGGAGACCCTGCGGCAGGCTGAGCCGGAGCCCGCGCGGGCGGGCGGCCGAACCCTGGCAGCGGAGCGCGCCGCCGGGACGAAGTAGGCTGACCTCATGCCCGAGCCCGAACGCCGTACTGTCGCACTCGTCACCCTCGGCTGCGCCCGGAACGAGGTGGATTCGGAGGAACTCGCGGGCCGTCTCTCGGCGGACGGTTGGGAACTCGTCCAGGACGCGGCCGACGCCGATGTCGCCGTCGTCAACACCTGCGGGTTCGTCGAGGCCGCGAAGAAGGACTCGGTCGACGCCCTCCTCGAGGCCAACGACCTCAAGAACACCGAAGGCGGCGGCCGTACGCAGGCCGTGGTCGCCGTCGGCTGCATGGCGGAGCGGTACGGCAAGGAGCTGGCCGATGCCCTGCCTGAGGCCGACGGAGTGCTCGGCTTCGACGACTACGCGGACATCTCCGACCGCCTGCAGACCATCCTCTCCGGAGGCGTGCACGCCTCCCACACCCCGCGCGACCGCCGCAAGCTGCTCCCCATCAGCCCGGTGGAGCGGCAGGCCGCCTCGGTGGCGCTGCCCGGGCACGGGGACCTCCCCGAGGCGCCGGAGGACCTGCCCGAGGGCGTGGCGCCCGCGTCGGGACCACGGGCGCCTCTGCGCCGCCGCCTGGAGGCCGGCCCGGTCGCCTCGGTGAAGCTCGCCTCCGGCTGCGACCGCCGCTGCTCGTTCTGCGCGATCCCCGCCTTCCGGGGGTCGTTCGTCTCCCGCCGCCCGTCAGACGTGCTCACCGAGACGCGGTGGCTGGCGGAGCAGGGCGTCAAGGAGGTCATGCTCGTCTCCGAGAACAACACCTCGTACGGCAAGGACCTCGGGGACATCCGTCTGCTGGAGACGCTGCTGCCCGAGCTGGCGGCCGTCGACGGCATCGAGCGGATCCGGGTCTCCTACCTGCAGCCGGCGGAGATGCGGCCCGGGCTCGTCGAGGTCCTGACCTCCACGCCCAAGGTCGCGCCGTACTTCGACCTGTCCTTCCAGCACTCGGCGCCCGGCGTGCTGCGCGCGATGCGGCGCTTCGGCGACACCGACCGCTTCCTGGAGCTGCTGGAAGGGATCCGCGCCAAGGCTCCGCAGGCGGGCGCCCGGTCCAACTTCATCGTCGGCTTCCCCGGCGAGACCGAGCAGGACCTGGCCGAACTCGAGCGCTTCCTGACCCATGCGCGGCTGGATGCCATCGGCGTCTTCGGGTACTCCGACGAGGACGGCACCGAGGCCGCCGGATACGAGAGCAAGCTGCCCGAGCAGGTCGTCGCCGAACGGCTGGCGCACATCTCGCGGCTCGCGGAGGAGCTCACCTCGCAGCGTGCGGAGGAGCGGCTCGGCGAGACGGTCGAGGTGCTCGTCGAGACCGTGGGAGAGGACCCGGACATGCCGGAGGGTGCCGTGGGACGCGGCGCCCACCAGGCGCCGGAGACCGACGGGCAGGTGCTGCTCACGGACTCCCGGGGCCTGGCCCCCGGCCGTATGGTCGAAGCGAAGGTGGTGGCGACGGAGGGCGTGGACCTCGTGGCCGAGCCGCTGGCCGGCGGCGAGTGTCCGGGCGAGGAGGCCGGCACATGAGCGGAGTCCCCGCGTCCGCAGCGGGCGGTCACGGCCGCGCGCCGGTCCGCGGCGGCTCGGTGAGTGCGCCTTCGGTTCCCCAGGCAAGCCTGTGGAACATCGCCAACATCCTCACCATGATCCGGCTGCTGCTTGTGCCCGGGTTCGTGTTGTTGATGCTCCACAACGGTGGCTACGACCCGGTCTGGCGGTCCTTCGCCTGGGCGGCGTTCGCCGTCGCCATGATCACCGACCTGTTCGACGGTCACCTGGCCCGTCGCTACAACCTCGTCACCGACTTCGGGAAGATCGCCGACCCCATAGCGGACAAGGCGATCATGGGTGCCGCGCTGGTCTGTCTGTCGGCCTTGGGGGACCTGCCCTGGTGGGTCACGGGTGTGATCCTCTTCCGCGAGCTCGGGATCACGCTGATGCGCTTCTGGGTGATCAAGCACGGCGTCATCCCGGCCAGCCGCGGCGGCAAGATGAAGACCCTCGCGCAGGGCACCGCCGTCGGGATGTACGTCCTGGCGCTGACGGGGCCGCTGGCGACCCTGCGGTTCTGGATCATGGCGGTGGCCGTCGTGCTGACGGTCGTGACCGGGCTGGACTACGTACGCCAGGCCGTGGTGCTGCGGCGGGCGGGACTCGCGGCCGAGCGGGCGCGGGCGGCTGCTGCCGGACCCTCCGGAGTCTCCGGGGCCTCTGGGGGCTCCGGGCGATGAACGGCGCGAACGGCGGCCGTACGCTCGCCGCCGACGTGCTGGCCCAGCTCGTGGAGCGCGGCGAGACGGTGGCGGTCGCCGAGTCCCTGACCGGCGGCCTGCTCGCCGCGGAGCTGACCACACCGGCGGGCGCCTCGAAAGCCTTCGTGGGATCCGTCACGGCGTACGCGACCGGGGTGAAGCGCGATCTGCTGGCGGTGGACGGCGCGCTGCTGGCCGAGCGCGGGGCGGTCGACCCCCTCGTCGCCGGGCAGATGGCGGCGGGCGTACGGCGGCTCCTGGGCGCCGACTGGGGCGTGGGAACCACCGGGGTGGCCGGGCCGGACAGCCAGGACGGACAGCCCGTCGGCCGGGTGTACGTCGCCGTGGCGGGGCCCTCGGGCGCGGCTCCCGCACGCGAGCTGGGACTCGACGGGGACAGAGCGGGTATCCGCTCGAGCAGCGTTCAGGCGGCGCTGGAACTGCTTCTGGGGGAACTGATCGAAAATGTGCGGGCACAGGATACGGAACAGAGCGGGGGGAATTGATGTTTGCAGCCCTGAGTGAACACGTCATCGCTCCCCGCACGGCCGCGGTCCGAGGCGGTACGGTGGGGCGAGAAGGATCCGGATCCGAGGCCCGAGGAGGGAGCCACCGATGATTCTGCTCCGTCGCCTGCTGGGTGACGTGCTCCGTCGGCAGCGCCAGCGCCAGGGCCGAACCCTGCGCGAGGTGTCTTCGTCGGCACGGGTCTCTCTCGGCTATCTCTCGGAGGTCGAGAGGGGGCAGAAGGAGGCGTCCTCCGAGCTGCTCTCCGCGATCTGCGACGCTCTGGACGTGCGGATGTCCCAAGTCATGCGTGAGGTGAGCGACGAGCTGTCGCTGGCCGAGCTGGCGGAGTCCGCTGCCGCGAGCGAGACGGTGCCGGCACCGATGCGGCCGATGTTCAACCCGGTCTCCGTGACCTCGGTGACGGGCGTACCGGAGGAGCGCGTCACGATCAAGGCTCCTGCCGAGGCCGTGGACGTCGTAGCGGCCTGACCACCCGGCAGATTCCCCGTCCGCAGCATCTGCGGAACCGGCTTCATCAACTGCGGAACCGGCTTCACCGAGCCCCGGAAGGCACGCGCCTTCCGGGGCTCGGCGCATGCCCGGTGCCCGCGCCGCCGGACCCTGATTCCCTCCCCGCGGCGTCGCGGTGATCCGTCCCGCCCCCGCATGACCTCTCCGAGACGGGTGTGCGATCGTTGAGAGGAGCATTGCGACAAAAGCGGAGGAATCAGGAGGAACCTGATGTCTATCGTCAAGAGCCCGCTGCGTGACGAAGACCTCAAGATCGTCGGAGACGCCCTCCAGGGAGCACTGGTCGATCTCGTGGACCTCGGCCTGGTGGCCAAGCAGGTCCACTGGAACGTCGTGGGTCCGCGGTTCCGTTCCGTGCACCTGCAGCTGGACGACGTGGTCGCCACCGCCCGCCAGTACGCCGACACCGTGGCCGAGCGGGCCGCTGCCCTCGGGGTCTCGCCCGACGGGAGGGCGGACACGGTCGCCAAGAGCAGTGGCATCGAACCCGCCCACGACGGCTGGACCAAGGACGACGACGCCGTACGCACCCTCGTCACCGCCCTCGGCGCCCTGATCGTCCGGATGCGCGAGCGGATCGACGCGACCGAACACCCGGATCCCGTGAGCCAGGACCTCTTCATCGGGCTCACCGCGGATCTCGAGAAACACCGGTGGATGTTCCAGGCGGAGAACGCCTGAACCGAGGCTGCGGCCGAACCGGGGCGCGCCCCGGGCCGGATGCGGTGAGAGCCGCGACCGGCCGGGGGCGCGTTCCACGGTCTCCCCGCGCCGTCCCCCGTTCGGGGGAACCGGCCGACGAGCGTCGGGCCGGAGGAAGGAACCATGGCACGACGCGAGGCCGGAGACCGGGAGCGTCCGGTACGGATACGGGTGCGGGGGCGCCCGTCGCGTACCGGGGTTGCTCGTACGGACCCGATACCCGGCCGAATATCCAGCGGGGCTCCGTCCGGCTTCTCCGCGGCGCGGTGGGTGGCGGGACCGGTGCTGGCGGGGGTGTGGTGCTGGGCCGTGGTCCGTCTGGCCGCGCTGCCCGGCGAGACGGGGCCGCTGGAGGTCACCATCGCCGCGGGGGGCTGGGGGTTGAGCCTGCTGCCGGTCCACTGCGTCCCGGCGTCCGAGGCGCGGGCGGGGCGGGTGCGGATCTCGCTGCGGGCGGTCCGGTCCTGGCGGACGGACCGGCGTACGGGGGCGAGCGGGGTTACGAGGGCGAGCGGGGGTTCTGGGGCGAGCGGGGGTACGGGAACTACCACGGCATGGCGACGCCGCCGTTCGGGCGGAGGATCTGACCCGTCGTGAAGGACGCGGCGTCCGAGGCCAGGTGGAGCACGCTGTGGGCGACGTCCTCGGGTGTGCCGACCCGTCCCAGGGGGGATGCGCGGATCATGGTCTGCTCGGCCCGGTGCTGGGCCTCGGCATCGTGCCGCTCGGTCATGGGGGTGCTGATCCACCCGGGAGCCACGGCGTTGACGCGAATGCCGTACCGGCCCACCTCGGAGGCGAGAGTCCGGGTCAGCTGGACAACGGCGGCCTTTGCGACGCCGTAGCAGAGGAGCCCGGGAGCGCCGGTGTCGACGGCCCCGGACGCCATGGTGACGATGGATCCCGGTGTGCCTGTCGCGATCATGGAACGGGCCGCTGCACGGCATGCGTGCAGCACTCCCTTGAAGTTGACCGCCAGGACGCGGTCGAGGTCGGCGTCCTCGGTCTCCAGGACGGGGCTGCTGTGCATGACGCCGGCGATCGCGGCCATGATGTGCAGCCGGCCGCCGCCCGCGGCCTCGGCCTCGCTCACGGCGTCCGCGAGCCGGGCTCCGTCGGTGACGTCGAGGGGGTGGGTCCGGGCCGTTCCGCCTTCGGAGGTGATCCGCTCGGCGGTCTCCCGCAGTCCCGTCGTGTCGAGGTCGGCGCAGTGGACCTGGGCGCCCGACGCGGCGAGGAGGACGGCGGTCGCGCGGCCTATGCCGCTCGCGGCGCCGGTGACGAAGGCGGTGCGCCCGGAGAGGTCGTACGCCGTGAGGGTCATGGCCCGACGGTACGAGTGTTTCTGACGGATCGTCAATTGCGCTGCGATGGTCACCCGGAGGCCGCGGATGCCGACCGCCGGGGCGTTGAGGCAGGGGCTCCGCCGGAGTGGGGGAGGCGGATCAGCCGGAGGGGTGGGCGGGGTCCGGCCCGGACTGGCAGACCGGGCACCAGTACGTGCTGCGCTCCTGGCCCGGGTCGCCCTGGTCGGCGGAGCGTACGGCCGTACCGCAGCGGCGGCAGGGGCGTCCTCCTCTGCCGTAGACCCACAGGCGCTGGTCGCGGCGGTCGACGGCCGTGGTGGAGCGCGCGGCCCGCGCCTTGTTGGCCTCCAGGAGCCGCTGGGCGAGAGCGACGAGGCGGTCGAGGGAGGGGACCTCGGAGACGGGAAGCCAGGGGGTGCAGCCGGCCATGAAGCACAGCTCGGACTTGTAGACATTGCCGATGCCGGCAAGGTTGCGCTGGTCCAGAAGGGCCTCGCCGAGGGGGCTGCCTGGGGAGGAGAGCAGTCTGCGCAGCGCTTCGTCGGCGTCCCAGTCGGGGCCGAGCAGGTCGGGGCCGAGATGGCCGACGACACGGTCCTCGTCGGCGGTGCGGAGGAGTGCGAGGACGGGGAGGCGGTAGCCGACCGCGGCGCGGTCGGCGGTGGCGAGGACGGCACGGATCTGGTGTTCGGGGCCGCCGCGCCAGCGCTCGCCCTGCGTGTACAGATGCCAGGCGCCGTCCATGCGGAGGTGCGAGTGGAGGGTGAGTCCGCCCTCGATGCGCGTGAGGAGGTGCTTGCCGCGGGGGACCACATCGGTCACGTCCCGGCCCGTGAGGTCCACTGTGGCGAGCCGGGGCACGCGCAGATCCGAGCGCACCAGGCGCCGGCCCGCGAGCGCGTCGCGCAGCCTGCGGGCCGTCAGCCAGACGGTGTCTCCTTCGGGCATGCAGCCATGATGCCGCCGGGGCTGCCCGGACGTGTGCCGGGCCCTGAGCCGTGGGCTCGGCGCCCGGAGAGTACGTCGTGGGAGGCTCAGGCTCAGGCTCAGGCACCGGGAGCGCGGGCGCCCGAGGGCCGCGGGGCCGTTGCGTGACGCGCTCAGGCCGGGCGCAGGCGGAGGCCCCGCGGGGTGGCGTGGAAGCCCGCCGCTTCGAGGGCGCGGCCGATCGGGGAGGAGAGGGCCGGCGAACCGTTGGCGCGCTCGACGGTGACAGTGCCGAGGGCGCCCTCGCGGGCCGCCCCGGCCAGGGCATCGGCCGCTGCCCGCAGCCGGGCGTCCGCCTCCGGGCTCTCCGCGTCCTCACCGCCCGGCCAGGCCAGCAGGGTCTTGCCGCCGCGCTCCACGTACAGCGCCAGCTCGCCGCCCACCAGCACCACGAGGGCGCCTGCCTTGCGGCCCGGCTTGTGGCCGGCGCCGTCCGGCGGGTCCGGCCAGGGCAGAGCCGCGCCGTAGGCGTTGGCCGGGTCGGCGGCGGCCAGGACGACCGCCGCGGACTCGCGGCCGCCGGACGCCTCGCGGCGCGGGAAGCCGAAATCGTTGACCGGGCTTTCCGCCGCCGCGCGGTCGCGGGCGGTGGCGACGGCCCGCAGCCGGTCGACCGCGCCGTCCATCGCGAACTGCGCCGCGCCGAGCCCCTCGACGACATAGCCGCGCCTGGCCTGCCCCGTCTCCTCGAAGGCGGACAGCACCCGGTAGGCGGCGGAGAATCCGCCCTCGACGCCTTCCGCCTGAACCGCGCCGCGCGTCACCACGCCGTGCCGGTCCAGAAGGATGTGGGCCAGGGCGTGGGCGCGCCGGGTCGGGTCGGTCTCCCGCTCGGTCAGCAGCGACCAGCGGCCCGCGACGGTGGGCGGCCCGTTGCGCGAAGCGGTGCCCCGGACCGTACGGGGGCTGAGGGAGGCGGTGAGGCCGCCGTACCGCCCGCGGGGGACCGAGCGCTTGGCCCGGTGCGCGGTGGCGCCCGCGGTGCGGCCGGAGCCGAGGAGCGAGCGCAGCGGGGCCAAGGTGTCGTTGGTGAGCCGCCCGGACCAGGCCAGGTCCCAGACGACGTCGGCCAGTTGGGGATCGGTGACCTCGGGGTGGCCGGCCCGCACTTGGTCGGCGATCTGGCGGAAGAACAGGCCGTACCCACCGGAGAGCGCGTCGAGCACCGCCTGGTGGAGCGGGCCGGTCTCCAGCGGATGCGGTGGCGGCAGCAGCAGAGGGGCGGCGTCGGCGAGGAACAGCGACACCCAGCCGTCCTTGCCCGGCAGAGCTCCGGCGCCCGCCCAGAGGACGTCACCGGAGGAGGTCAGCTCGTCGAGCAGAGCCGGCGCGTATCCCGTGACGCGGGTCGGCAGGACCAGCTTCTCCAGCGCGGAGGCCGGTACCGGCGCTCCCTGGAGCTGCTCGATCGCGCGCACCAGACCGTCGATGCCGCGCAGACCGCGGGTGCCGACGTTCTGCCACTGCGGGAGGAAGGAGGCGAGCGCCGGAGGCGGTACGGGCTCCATCTCCTGCCGGAGGGCGGCCAGCGAGCGGCGCCGCAGCCGGCGGAGCACCGTGGCGTCGCACCACTCCTGGCCGATGCCCGCGGGATGGAACTCGCCCTGGACGACACGGCCCGCGGCGGCCAGCCGGTGCAACGCGCCGTCGGTGACGGCTACGCCGATGCCGAAGCGCGCGGCCGCGTCGGCGGATGTGAAGGGGCCGTGGGTGCGGGCGTAGCGGGCGAGGAGGTCGCCCAGCGGATCCTTGACGGGCTCGGTGAAGGCCTCCGGCACCCCGACGGGGAGCGCCGTGCCCAGGGCGTCCCGCAGCCGCCCGGCGTCCTCGACAGCGGCCCAGTGGTCGGCGCCCGCGATCCGGACCTGGATGGCACGGCGGGAGGCGCCCAGCTCCCGGGCCCAGTCCGGAGCGGCGCCGCGCTCGGCCAACTCGGCTTCGGTGAGCGGACCGAGGAGGCGCAGGGCGTCGGCCAGGCTCTCCACGTCCTTAACGCGCCGGTCCTCGGCCAGCCACTGCAGCTCGCGCTCCAGCTCCGTCAGTACCTCGGCGTCGAGCAGTTCCCGCAGCTCGGCCTGGCCGAGCAGTTCGGCCAGCAGCCGGGAGTCCAGTGAGAGTGCGGCGGCCCGGCGTTCGGCGAGCGGTGAGTCGCCCTCGTACAGGAACTGGGCCACGTATCCGAAGAGCAGAGAGCGGGCGAACGGCGAGGGCTCCGGCGTGGTGACCTCGACCATACGGACCGTGCGGGCCTCGATGTCACCCATCAGCTCGGTCAGACCGGGAACGTCGAAGACGTCCTGCAGGCACTCGCGCACGGCCTCCAGGACGATGGGGAAGGAGCCGAACTCCGAGGCGACCTCGAGCAGTTGGGCGGCGCGCTGGCGCTGCTGCCACAGCGGGGTGCGCTTGCCGGGGTTGCGGCGCGGCAGCAGCAGGGCGCGGGCGGCGCACTCGCGGAAGCGCGAGGCGAACAGCGCCGACGACCCCACCTGGTCGGTGACGACCTGGTCGATCTCGCCCTTCTCGAAGGCGACGTCGGCCGCGCCCACCGGGGACTGCTCGGAGTCGAACTCCCGCCCCCTGCGGGCCGGGTCGGTCTCCATGTCGAGCAGGTCCAGGCCCATCAGGTCCGCGTCGGGCAGGCGCAGGACGATGCCGTCGTCCGCGTGCATCACCTGGGCGTCCATGCCGTAGCGCTCGGAGAGGCGGGCCCCGAGGGCCAGTGCCCAGGGGGCGTGGACCTGCGCGCCGAACGGGGAGTGGACGACGACCCGCCAGTCGCCCAGCTCGTCCCGGAACCGCTCCACGACGATGGTGCGGTCGTCCGGGACGTGCCCGCACGCCTCGCGCTGCTCCTTGAGATACGCCAGCACATTGTCCGCGGCCCAGGCGTCCAGCCCCGCGGCCACCAGCCGCAGCCGGGCGTCGTCCTCCGCCAGACCGCCGATCTCGCGGAGGAACGCGCCCAGGGCGCGGCCCAGTTCGAGCGGCCGGCCGAGCTGGTCACCCTTCCAGAAGGGCAGCCGCCCCGGCACGCCCGGGGCCGGGGAGACCAGGACGCGGTCACGGGTGATGTCCTCGATACGCCATGAGGTGGTGCCGAGGGTGAAGACGTCGCCGACCCGCGACTCGTAGACCATCTCCTCGTCGAGCTCGCCGACCCGGCCGCCGCCCTTCTTCGGGTCGGCTCCGGCCAGGAAGACCCCGAAGAGGCCGCGGTCGGGGATCGTGCCACCGGAGGTGACGGCGAGTCGCTGGGCACCCGGCCGCCCGGCGACCGTGCCGGCCACCCGGTCCCATACGAGGCGGGGCCGCAGCTCGGCGAAGGCGTCCGACGGGTACCGGCCCGCCAGCATGTCCAGGACCGCGGTGAAGGCGGACTCAGGGAGCGAGGCGAAGGGGGCCGCCCTGCGGACCACCGCGAGCAGTTCGTCGACCTCCCAGGTGTCCAGCGACGTCATGGCCACGATCTGCTGGGCCAGCACGTCCAGCGGGTTGGCCGGGACGCGCAGGGCTTCGATGGCGCCGCTGCGCATCCGCTCGGTGACCACGGCCGCCTGGACCAGGTCGCCGCGGTACTTGGGGAAGACGACGCCGGTGGAGACCGCGCCCACCTGGTGGCCCGCGCGGCCCACGCGCTGCAGCCCCGAGGCGACGGACGGCGGCGACTCGACCTGGACGACCAGGTCGACCGCGCCCATGTCGATGCCCAACTCCAGGCTGGACGTGGCGACCACGGCGGGCAGGCGCCCCGCCTTGAGGTCCTCCTCGACCAGGGCTCGCTGCTCCTTGGAGACCGAGCCGTGGTGGGCCCGCGCCATGACGGCCGGGCTTCCCTTGGCGGCACCCGAACCACCCATCAGCTCGGCGGGGGCGTGGTGCTCGGGAGCCGGCTCGCCGGTCGCACGCTCGTACGCGATCTCGTTGAGCCGGTTGCACAACCGCTCCGCCAGGCGGCGGGAGTTGGCGAACACGATCGTGGAACGGTGGGCCTGGACGAGGTCGGCGATCCGCTCCTCCACATGGGGCCAGATCGACGGCTTGTCGGCCCCGGACCCGCTCTCCGGCTCGGTGGCGGGTGAGGCACCCAGCTCGGCCAGGTCCTCCACGGGCACGACCACCGACAGGTCGAACTCCTTGCCGGACGGGGGCTGCACCACCTTGGCCGTGCGCTGCGGCGACAGGTAGCGCGCCACCTCGTCGACCGGACGCACCGTCGCCGACAGTCCGATGCGCCGGGCCGGCCGGTCCAGCAGTTCGTCCAGCCGCTCCAGCGACAGCGCCAGGTGGGCACCGCGCTTCGTGCCCGCGACGGCGTGCACCTCGTCGACGATCACCGTCTCCACGCCGGTCAGCGCCTCACGCGTGGCGGAGGTGAGCATCAGGAACAGGGACTCGGGCGTGGTGATCAGGATGTCTGGGGGACGGTTCGCCAGGGCACGGCGCTCGGCGGCCGGGGTGTCACCGGAGCGGATCCCGACGCGCACCTCGGGCTCCGGGAGCCCGAGCCGTACGGCCTCGTGGCGGATGCCGGTCAGCGGGCTGCGCAGATTCCGCTCGACGTCCACCGCGAGGGCCTTCAGCGGGGAGACGTACAGCACGCGGCAGCGCTTCCTGGTCTCGGCGGGCGGGGGCGTGCTCGCCAGTCCGTCCAGGGCGGAGAGGAACGCGGCCAGGGTCTTGCCGGAGCCGGTCGGGGCGACCACCAGCACGTCCGAGCCCTCGTCGATGGCCCGCCACGCGCCCGCCTGGGCGGCCGTGGGCGCGCTGAAGGCCCCCGTGAACCACGCCCGGGTCGCGGGGGAGAACGCGTCGAGAGCCGAGGCCGCATCGTCCGACATGCTCCCCATCGTGCACCCGGCCACTGACAGCGCGTCCGGTGCGCGGGCCGGAGGCGCCCCGGGCCGTGGGCCGTGCGGCTCGGGACCGCTGCACAATGGCGGTATGGCGAGGCAGGAGAAGGCGCGGCACTGGCGGTATCCGGAGCTGCCCGGCGTGGACCTGCTGAAGGCGCGGTACGTGCACAAGACGTTCGTCCGGCACACCCACGACGCCTTCGTCATCGCCGCGATCACCCAGGGTGTGGAGTCCTTCCGGTGCGGAGGCACCCTGGAGCGGGCCGGGGCGGGCGGGCTGGCGCTGGTGAACCCCGACACCCCGCACACCGGCCAGGCAGGCGTCCCCGAGGGCTGGACGTACGAGGTGCTCTATCCGGAGCCGGAGACCGTCGCCGCCATCGCCGCCGAGACCACCTCGATCCGCGGGACCGCGGGCTTCGCCTCCGCCGTCGTCGACGACCCCTACCTCTGCCACCTGGTCACGGAGGTGCACCGGGCCGCCGAGGAGGGCAACGCGCTCGCCGCGGACACCCTCCTCAGGGTCGCCGTGGCCCGGCTGCTGCGCGTGAACGGCGGCACCCTTCCCGAGCGCGTGGCGCGCACCGCGGGCGCGCGGAACGCCGAGCGCGCCCGGACGATCCTGGAGCAGCGGATGGCCGACCCGCCCTCCCTGGAGAAGCTCGCCGCCGAGCTGGGCACGAGCCCGTTCGCGCTGCTGCGGGCCTTCCGCGGTCTGTACGGGATGCCCCCGCACACCTGGCTCACCGACGCCCGGGTCCGCCGTGCCCGTCATCTGCTCGACACGGGCACGGCCCCCGCCGAGGCCGCCGTCGCCGTCGGCTTCACAGACCAGCCCCATCTGAACCGGCACTTCAGCCGGATCGTGGGGGTGCCGCCCGGGGCGTACCGGCTCGAGCGGGCGGGGAACGGCGGCGCGGCCCCGTAAGGGAGCGGGGGCCGCGACCGCAAGAACGTACAAGACCCGGACGGGCCCCGCCTCGTAGCGTCCGGGGCGTGGCACGAGAACGAACACCGACATGCCCCGAGGGCCGGGAGGCTTCTCAGGGGGCTCCTCCGGACCGGGAGGCGGCTCCCAGGGGCCAGGAGACGATCCCCGAGGGTCCGGACACGGAAGGGCAGGCCAGGGAGGCGGACATCCGGGATCCCCAGGATCCGGAGACCGCCCCGCACCAGGGGCGCTCCGACGCGGCGGTGGTCCGCGACGCCCTCGGCGTCGGCATCGCCGTCGGGCTTTCCGGCTTCGCCTTCGGTGTGACCTCGGCGGGGGCCGGGCTGACGGTGCTGCAGACCTGTGCGCTGAGCCTGCTGGTCTTCACCGGAGCGTCGCAGTTCGCGCTGGTCGGAGCGCTCGCAGCGGGCGGCAACCCGTTCACCGCGGCGGCCGGGGCCTTCTTCCTCGGCGTGCGCAACGCGTTCTACGGGCTGCGGCTGTCCCAGCTCCTCCGCATCCCGCGCGCCCTCCGCCCCCTGGCGGCCCACTGGGTCATCGACGAGACCACGGTGGTGACCCTCGCCCAGCCGGACCGGCGCAGCGCCCGGATCGGCTTCACCGTCACCGGTCTGAGCATCTACGTCCTGTGGAACCTCACCACCCTGCTCGGGGCCCTCGGCGCGTCCGCCCTGGGAGACCCGGACGCCTGGGGTCTGGACGCCGCCGGTCCCGCGGTCTTCCTCGCCCTGCTCGCGCCGATGCTGCGCACGACGCTGGAGCGCGCGGTGGCGGGGCTCGCCGTGGTGTTCGCCCTGGTGTGCCACCCGCTGCTGCCCGCCGGTGTGCCGGTACTGCTGGCCGCGCTCGCCGCGCCCGCGGTCCTCGCCCTCCACGGTCTGCGCGGCAGGCGCGTGGCGGCCACTGAAGAGGCGGTGGAGGACGTGCGGAGCACGGGCGCGGGCGTGCCGGGCACGGACGCGCCCGGCACGGACGGAGAGGAGGAGCGATGAGCGTCTGGATCGCCATCGGCGTCACCGTCGCCGGCTGCTACCTGGTCAAGCTGCTTGGGCTCTCGGTCCCCGCCGGCGCCCTGGAGCGGCCGCGCGTCAAGCAGCTCGCCGGCCTGATCCCCGTGGCCCTGCTCGCCGCACTGATCGCCATCCAGACGGTCGGTACCGACGACCGGGCGCTCGTGCTCGACGCCCGCGCGGCGGGCCTCGCCGGCGCGGCGGTCGCGCTGGTGCTGCGGGCGCCCTTCCTGGTCGTCGTCGCCGTCGCGGTGCTGATCACCGCCGGCGTACGGGCGCTCGGCGGATAGCCGTCGCCCGTACGCCGGTCCCGTGGTCCGGTCCACGGTGGGGGTCAGGCGGGCCCGTCCTGCACCGGCCGCCCGTGGGCGCGCAGCGTCAGCAGCGCGTCGACCGTGACCTTGGGCCGGGACTCCAGAGCCGTACCGGGTGCCCAGGCGCGCCAGAGGACGGGCCAGCCGCCGTCCTCCTCCTGTGACGCCGTCAGGAAGTCCAGCGACCGCTCCATCTCCGCGTCCGTGAACCAGCGGCGGGCCAGTGAGCCGGGCGTGCGCGCGAAGTCGTACGCGTAGTGGTGCTCGCCCGGGCCGTAGCCGTCGGGAACCCCGAGGTCATCGGCCGACTCCGGATCGAGGACCACCAGGTCCTGGTCGCGCACCAGCCGCCCGAGACGCTCCGCTGCCGCCTCCGCGCGGGCCCGGTCCGGCACGCCGTCCAGGAAGGTGATCGCGGCCATGACCTCGTACGGGTGGGATTTCTCCAGCGACTCGACGGCGGCCCAGCAGAAGTCGGTGGCCCGGAAGAGCCAGGCGTGCCACACCTCGTTGCGGTGCAGCATCCCCACCACGGGGCCCGTCGCCAGCAGGTCGCTCGGCGGGTGGTCGACGATCGGGAGGAAGGGGGCGGCCGGATAGCCGCGCAGGGAGGGGTCGATCGCGGGCAGTGCGCCGTCGCCGGTGGAGATCGTCGTCAGATAGCGGCAGATCCGCTCCACGCGCTGCCCGCCGCAGCGGCCGATGGCATCCAGCACACGCAGCGCGTGCGCGGTGTGCAGCGGCTGGCTGACCGGGCCGCGCAGGTCGGGCTCCAGCGCGTGGCCGTAACCGCCGTCGCCGTTGCGGTAGGCGTCCAGCGCCGTCTCGACGGCGTCGGCCGCCCGGGAGCGGTCCGTCTCCCCGGATGCGCCGGGGGCGCCGGAGAGGAAGTGGTACGCGAAGATGCGCTGCTCGAGCACCCGCGCGGTCAGCCAGACGAAGTGCTCGGCGCGGGAGAGAGGGGTTCCGGATCGGGCCATGTCCCCGACCGTATGGGCAAAGCGCGCCGGGTTCCCGGGGAGCGCGAGGCTGCAATCCCTGAGCGGGATACTGGGCGCATGCGGTTGACGGTCTTCTGGCAGCGGATGGCGAACTATTTCGGCGAGGCGTACGCCGACTCCTTCGCGCGTGATCATGTGATGTCCGAGCTCGGCGGCCGGACCGTGCACGAGGCACTGGACGCGGGGTGGAACGCGAAGGACGTCTGGCGCGGTGTGTGCAGCGCCATGGACATCCCTGCGGACCAAAGGTGACCGAGGTGGGTCACACTGGCTCGATGGATGCGACGGACGAAGCGGCCCGCGAAGGGGCACCGAGCGATGCCCGCGCGGGCACGGGGGGCGGTGCTCCCCACGCGGGAAGACCTGACGGGGCGCCGGCGCCCCGTGAGCGGATGCCTCGCTGGCTGCCCCGCGCCATGGTGCTGGCCCTGGCCCTGCTCGCCTGCTTCCAGCTCGCGAACTGGGCCTTCCACCAGCTCATCGGGCTCCTGGTCAACATCCTCATAGCGTTCTTCCTGGCGCTCGCCGTGGAACCCGCCGTGGACCGCATGGCAGCGCGCGGTGTACGGCGGGGTCTGGCCACCCTGCTGGTCTTTCTCGGAGTGATCGGCTTCTTCGCCGGGTTCTTCGTCCTGCTCGGCTCGATGCTGGCCGGGCAGATCGTGACCATGGTGGAGAACTTCCCCCAGTACCTGGACTCGGTGATCCGGTGGATCAACGAGTCCTTCCAGACGAACCTCTCGCGGGTCGAGATCCAGGACAGCCTGCTCCGCTCGGACTGGCTCAAGAAGTACGTGCAGAACAGCGCCACGGGCGTGCTGGACATCTCCACGACCGTGCTCGGGGGGCTGTTCCGTGTCCTGACGGTGCTGCTCTTCTCCTTCTACTTCGCCGCCGACGGGCCGCGGCTGCGCCGCGCGCTGTGCTCGGTGCTGCCGCCCACCCGGCAGACGGAGGTGCTGCGCGCCTGGGAGATCGCGGTCGCCAAGACCGGCGGGTACCTCTACTCGCGCGGGCTGATGGCCCTGATCTCCGGTGTCGCGCACTACGTGCTGCTGGAGTTCCTCGGCGTCCCGTACGCGCCGGCGCTGGCGTGCTGGGTCGGCGTGGTCTCCCAGTTCATCCCGACCATCGGCACCTATCTCGCGGGTGCGCTGCCGATGCTGCTGGCCTTCACCGTGAACCCCTGGTACGCGCTGTGGGTGCTGTGCTTCGTCGTGGTCTACCAGCAGTTCGAGAACTATCTGCTGCAGCCGCGGATCACCGCGCGGACCGTGGACATCCACCCGGCCGTGGCCTTCGGCTCGGTGGTCGCGGGCACGGCGCTGCTGGGCGCGGTCGGTGCGCTGATCGCCATCCCGGCGACGGCGACGCTGCAGGCGTTCCTCAGCGTGTACGTGAGGCGGTACGAGGTCACCGACGACCCGCGTGTGCAGGGGCGCCCGCGGCGGCGCACCATCGGCCCGGCCCTGGCGAAATTCCGCCGGGCGTGGCGCGGTTGACACCAAAATCGAACATCCATTCTCATGGTGGTCCGGCCCGGTTTTCCACAGGCCGGACGACGCCCGCACGCGTTGTCAGTGC
Organism: Streptomyces sp. NPDC047108; assembly: GCF_040643575.1. Lineage (NCBI taxonomy): Bacteria > Bacillati > Actinomycetota > Actinomycetes > Kitasatosporales > Streptomycetaceae > Streptomyces > Streptomyces sp. NPDC047108. Next base: position 12,004 of record NZ_JBEYUP010000032.1, on the reverse strand, counting down.
CAGGCGCTAGCGTCGTGGACGTGAAGCGATCGACTCAAGCAAACCGGGTGGGACCCATGGCAGGAACCGACCGCGAGAAGGCGCTCGACGCCGCGCTCGCACAGATTGAACGGCAATTCGGCAAGGGCGCCGTCATGCGCCTGGGGGAGCGGCCGAACGATCCCATCGAGGTCATCCCCACCGGGTCGACCGCTCTCGATGTCGCGCTGGGCGTCGGCGGCCTGCCGCGCGGCCGCGTCGTCGAGGTCTACGGCCCGGAGTCCTCCGGCAAGACGACCCTGACGCTGCACGCGGTGGCCAATGCCCAGCGCGCGGGCGGCACGGTCGCGTTCGTTGACGCCGAGCACGCCCTCGACCCCGAGTACGCCAAGGCGCTGGGCGTCGACACGGACAACCTCATCCTTTCCCAGCCGGACAGCGGTGAGCAGGCGCTCGAGATCACGGACATGCTGGTCCGTTCCGGCGCCCTGGACCTCATCGTCATCGACTCCGTGGCCGCCCTGGTGCCGCGCGCGGAGATCGAAGGCGAGATGGGCGACTCCCACGTGGGTCTGCAGGCCCGGCTGATGAGCCAGGCTCTTCGCAAGATCACCAGCGCGCTGAACCACTCCAAGACCACCGCGATCTTCATCAACCAGCTGCGCGAGAAGATCGGCGTGATGTTCGGCTCGCCGGAGACGACGACCGGTGGCCGCGCCCTGAAGTTCTACGCCTCGGTGCGTCTGGACATCCGCCGGATCGAGACCCTCAAGGACGGCACGGACGCGGTCGGCAACCGCACCCGCGTCAAGATCGTCAAGAACAAGGTCGCGCCCCCGTTCAAGCAGGCCGAGTTCGACATCCTCTACGGGCAGGGCATCAGCCGTGAGGGCGGCCTCATCGACATGGGCGTGGAGCACGGCTTCATCCGCAAGTCCGGTGCCTGGTACACGTACGAGGGCGATCAGCTCGGCCAGGGCAAGGAGAACGCCCGCAACTTCCTGAAGGACAACCCCGACCTCGCCAACGAGATCGAAAAGAAGATCAAGGAGAAGCTCGGCGTCGGCGTGAAGCCGGAGGCCCCGGGAGAGCCCGGCGCGGACGCGGCGCTGACCGCGGGCGCACCGGCCGAGCCGGCGGTTGCGGCAGCTCCCGCGGCCAAGGCCACCAAGGCGACCAAGGCCGCGGCGGCCAAGAGCTGATCCGTGACGCGTCGCACCGACTGGGGGGACGCCGCGTACAGCGGCACCGGCAGTGACAGCGGGGACGTGACGGTGGACAGCGGTGCCTCTTCCTCGTCGAGGGCCGAGGAGGAGGCACCGCGCAGCCCGGAGGAGCAGGCGCGGGCGATCTGCCTGCGCCTGCTCACCGGGACTCCCCGGACCCGTAAGCAGCTCGCGGACGCCCTGCGCAAGCGCGGCATCCCGGACGACGCGGCGGAGGAAGTGCTGTCCCGGTTCGAGGGTGTGGGGCTGATCGACGACGCGGCGTTCGCCGACGCATGGGTGGAGTCCCGGCACCACAGCCGGGGGCTGGCCCGGCGGGCCCTGGCGCGTGAACTGCGCACCAAGGGCGTCGATTCGGCAGTGATCGACGAGGCCGTCGGGCAGCTCGACCCCGAGCAGGAGGAGCGGACGGCCCGGGAGCTGGTCGAGCGCAAGCTCCGGGCGACGCGCGGGCTCGACCGGGAAAAGCGGATCCGCCGTCTCGCCGGCATGCTCGCCCGCAAGGGCTACGCGGAGGGCCTTGCCCTGCGCGTGGTCCGCAGTGCACTGGAGGAGGAGGGCGAGGACCCGGAGCTGCTGGAGTACCACTTGCCTGACGCCTGACGCCTGACGCCTGACGGCTTGCGGCGGTCGCCGGGCGTTCCGCTCGCAGATCGCCTGTCGTGGCCGCTCAGCCCGGCCGTCCACGGGGTCGCGGGCTACTCCGCGACGTGGGGCCTTCGTTGGCGTGTGCCGTTGCTTGCCCGGCTGCGGGCCGAGCGGCGTGGTCAGGGCCCGAGCCCGGCCGAGTTTCACGATTCGGCAGGGGGCTCCAAGTCCGTTGTGTCGGGCCATTGTCGAGGTAGTACGTGGACGCACCGCTGCCGGACCCGCGAAGGGGCGGCATTTCTGCTCCAAGCCCTTCCGGTGGTCCGCCCTCCGCCCTCCGCGCGTCGGGCAGGCGGGCGCGGGTTGGCGCTACGCGGGCCGCGACGCGGCGGTGGGCGCCAGGCCCGTCGTACCGGGCCCCGTTGATGCGGAACTAGGTCGACGGGGGCGTGACGGGGTGGCCCGACGCGCGCCACGCCTGGAAGCCGCCGTCCAGATCCGTGGCCCGGTGGAGTCCCAACTGCCGCAGGGAGACGGCCGCGAGGCTCGACGCGTAGCCCTCGTTGCAGACCACGATCACCCGCAGGTCGTGGCTCGTCGCCTCCGCCGCGCGGTGGCTGCCCTGGGGGTCCAGACGCCACTCCAGCTCGTTGCGCTCCACGACCAACGCACCGGGGATGGTGCCGTCGCGCTCGCGCAGCGCCGCGTAGCGGATGTCGACCAGCAAGGCACCGTCGGCCGCGGCGTCCGCGGCCTCGTCCGGGCCGAGCCGGTCGAGTCCGGCGCGGTTCTCCTCCAGCAGGGCGTCGATGCTCTTCGGGGCAGGGCCTCCGGATGCCTCGCTCATGTCCACTCCTCCGCTTCCTCGACGGCCTCCAGGCGCAGCAGCGCGCCCGTACGGCTGTAGAGCCGCATCAGCGGCAGCGGCGGGTAGTACGCGTGCACCGAGACGGCGTGCGCGTCGGCGGAGAGGTTCAGCACCTGGTGCACATGGTGCGGGCCGAACGCGCGGCCGTCGCCGGGCGGCAGCACCCGCTCGCGGTCGACGTCCTCGGCCAGTTCGAGCGTGCGCCAGCCCTCGGTGGGGAGTTGGACGGCGAGGGACTGCTCGGTCAGTTCGCCGGAGGCGGTGGCGAAGGCGCCTCGCGAGCCGCCGTGGTCGTGCCAGCCGGTGCCGGTTCCCGGAGGCCAGGCGATCAGCCATGCCTCGCTGCCCCCGGGCCCCTCGAGCCGCAGCCAGGTGCGGCCCTCCGGGTCGAGGGGCAGCGAGGCGATCAGGTCACGGTCGGCGACGGTACGGCGGGCGAACTCGAGCAGTTCGGCCGCCGTGGGGCCGGCCTCGGCCCGGGGCGCCGACGAGGGCAGGTGCGCGGTGACGTCGCCGGTGGCGACGGAGGAGAGGGAAGACACGGTCCGTCCGTAGGTGATCGCGGGGGAGCGCGGAGCCGATGGCCGCGCGGGGTCGGATGCGGATCAACAGGACGGACGACAGACGCAGCCCGCGTAGCGGAGGAGGTCCACATGGACCCTCCGCCAGAAGCAGGGCTGGGTGTCAATCACGTTCCGGAGTGAACCATGCACCGAATGACCCGGTCAACCGCGCGCGCACGTGGGACGAACCACAGGGCCGGGCCTCCTCCGCGCGCCGGCGGCACGAGCGGGCTCCGTCACCGGGAGCCCCGTCCCCAGCGGGCTCCGTCACCAGTGGGCCGACGCCCTCCCCGCCGGTCCGGGCGCCGGATCGTTCTCCGCGGGCCCGGGGTCCGGATCCTTCTCTGCGGGCCCGGGGTCCGGAGCCTTCTCCACCGGCGCGGGTGCCGGGGCCGCGCTCCGGTCCGTGGCCTGTGGCTGTGGCTGCGACTGCGGCTGCGGCGGTACGACGGTGCTCCCGCGCGCCGCGTCCGCGCACGCGTACAGCTCGGCCGGGCGAACACCGGACATCGCCGCGACCAGGTGCCCGTCGGGCCGTACGAGGAGCACGGTGTGCGCCGCAGCCCCCGGGTAGCCCTCGGTGACGAGCAGTTCGGCCCGGACCGGCAGCGCGGCGACGGCGGCCGCGAGCCGTGGCATCAGCCCCGCGCTCATCCAGTGACGGCGCTCCCACACGGCCGTCCCGGGCGCCACGAGCAGGACGAGCAGATCGCGGCCGAGCCGGTCGCGCAGCCGGGCCGTCGAGCCGTCGGGCACCGTGACCGTCACGTCGGCGACGGGGGCGCCCGGCGGGGTCGCCACGCGCGCCGCGCCCTCCGGGCGTTCGGGGGCGAGCGGGGAGCGCGCGTACACCGGCGGGGTGCCCAGCGGGCCGAGGCCGATGTGCCCGTCGGTCAGCAGCACGTCGTGTCCTCGCCCGCTGCCCGGCACCAGCGAGCGCCGCACCGCCGGCCAGCTCCCGCCGCCGCGCACCACCGGCAGCGCCTGGTCGGCGGCGCGCAGCCGGGCCCCGACCGCGGCGCGGCGCTCGGCCTGGTAGCTGTCGAGGAGCCCGTCGGAGGCGTGGCGGTGCCAGACGAGGGCGAGCTTCCAGGCGAGGTTGTCGGCGTCACGCAGCCCCTCGTCGAGGTCCTGCGTGCCCAGCGCGCCGAGCAGATGGGCGGCACCCCCGGCCAGGAAGGCGCGGCCCACGCGCCAGCGCTTGGCGAGGCGGTGGTGCACGGTGTGGACGCCGGTGTCCAGCAGGTCGTACGGCGGGGTGCCGTCGCACCACAGCCCGAGCGTGTCCCGGACCCGGGTGATGAGGGCTTCGGGCGTGACCAGGTCGCCGCGCGGCGGCAGCAGCCAGTCCATCCGCCACAGGCCGCCCGGTAGCGGACGGGCCGTCACCTCTCCGCCGAGGGAGGGGGACCGGTGGAGCACGGCCTCGCCGGGCCAGGGCAGTTCGGCCCGCAGCGCGGCGACGGCGTGCCGCTCGACGGCCGTACGTCCGGGGAAGCGGACCTCCAGCAGTTTGCGGACGGTGGAGCGCTGGCCGTCGCAGCCGATCAGATGGCTGCCGCGCCACCAGGTGCCCACGCCTGGGGCGTCCGGCTCGACGGGGGAGCCGGACGAGGGGCGGGTGTGCGCGGTGACGCCGTGGCCGTCCTGTTCGAGCGCGTCGAGTTTGCTGTGGGTGGCGATCTGCGCCAGCCGTTCGCGGGCGAGGGCGGCGCGCAGACGCCGCGTCAGGACGTGCTGCGGTACGTGCAGCGGGGACTCCACAGGCTCGTCCGCCTCCGGTGCGGAGACCCTGGCCGGGGTGGCCCGCACCGGGCCGGGCTCGCCGAACTCCACCCGGCGGACGACCTGCCTGCGCCGCACCGTCCGCCAGGCGCTCCAGCCGCAGCCCTCCTCGGGCGCGGGCGCGCAGCCCAGCCGCCGGAGGAAGGCCGCTGTGTCCTGGCGGAGGACGACGGTGCGCGCGGTGCGCGGCTCGTCGTGACCGGGACCTTCGTCGAGGACGACGACGGGCACACCGTGGCGTGCGAGGGCCAGAGCGGCGCAGAGTCCGACGGGCCCCGCCCCGACGACGATCACCGGGTCCACGGCGCGACTCCCTGAGCCGTACGGGAGGTACAGAGGGTGCCAAGGGAAGCCCGGTGCGCGATCACAGAAAAAGTATGCAGCCCCTCGCGGATGCGTGCACCAAGAGACATCGGCAGCGGCGCGATGTGCGCCACTGCCGATGCCGATGGGGCGTCAGGCGACCCGTGGGGCGCGGCCCCGGACGGACCGTCAGACCTTGGTGGTCGGGGGCTCCTCCGCGGACGGGCCCTGGTCCGCGTCCAGCACGCCCGGTGCCTCGGCGGGTTCGGCGGCCGAGGCCACGGTGATGCCGGTCTTCGTACGGCGCCCGCGCTTCTCGATCCAGGTGGCGAGCGAGGAGAGCGCCAGACACATCGCGACGTAGATGGCGCCGACGACGATGACCACCGGGGTGATCGGGTTCTCGCCGTTCACGATGATGTTGTTGGCCATCGTCCGGGCCGCGTACAGCAGCTCCGCGTACGTGATGATGTAGCCGAGCGAGGTGTCCTTCAGCGTGACCACGAGCTGGCTGATGACGGTCGGCAGCATCGAGCGGACGGCCTGCGGCAGCAGCAGCATGGTCATGACCTGGGACTTGCGGAGCCCCAGCGCGTAGGCCGCCTCCACCTGCCCGCGCGGCACGGCGTTGATACCGGCCCGCAGGACCTCCGCCTGGACGCAGCCGTTGTAGACGGTGAGTCCGATGACCAGGGCCCAGAACGACGTGTTCTCGCCGATGAAGCCGAGGTCGGACTTGTAGGTGAGGAACACGACCCACAGGGCGTAGATCGTGATCAGCAGGGGCACCGCGCGGAAGAGCTCGATGAACCCGGTGGCCAGCCAGCTCACGGCCTTGTGGTCGGAGAGGCGGGCCACGGCGAGCAGGACGCCGAGCACGAGCGAGAGGACGCCCGCCGCGGCGAAGACCTGCAGGGTCGTCAGGACACCGTCGCGGATGTTGTTGCGCACACCCGCGTTGTTGAAGATGTTCCAGACCTCGGGCTCCAACTGGCCCTTCTCGTGGAGCCGGAAGATCGAGAAGACGATCAGCCCCAGGACGAGGAGGGAGCCGACGACCGTGTAGATGCGGTTGCGCAGCCGGGCGCGGGGGCCCGGTGCGTCGTACAGGACGCTCGAACTCATCGTGCGACCTCCAGGCGCCGCTCGAGCAGCCGGAAGAGACCGCTGATGGAGAAGGTGATGACCAGGTAGGCGAGTGCGACCCAGAGGAAGATCCAGGCGATGTCGAAGCCGAGGTCGCTCAGGCGCTTCTGCACGCCGAAGAGTTCGGTGTAGCTGAACGCTCCCGCGATGGCCGAGTTCTTGGTCAGGGCGATGAAGATGCTGCTCAGCGGCGGCACGACGGTGCGCGTCGCCTGGGGCAGCACGATCAGCCGGAGTGTCTGGAAGAAGGTCATGCCGATGCTTCGGGCTGCTTCTGCCTGGCCGAGCGGCACGGTGTTGATGCCCGACCGCACCGCCTCACACACGAAGGCCGAGGTGTAGCAGCCGAGCGCCAGCAGGGCCTTGGTCCAGGGACTGAGGCCGGGGGCGAAGATCACCGGGACGACGAACCACGCGACGAGGAACAGCAGCGTCAGCGGGGTGTTCCGGAACAGCGTGACCCAGGCGGTGCCGAAGAACCGCAGCGGCGGGACCGGTGAGACCCGGAAGCCGGCGATCACGACACCCAGCACCATCGCGAGGAGCCCGCTGGCCAGAGTCAGCAGGATCGTGCCTATGAACCCCTCGCGGAACAAGGAGATGTGGTCGAGCAATACGTTCACGGGGATGTCCTCGTGGGCGGCAGCGGTCGAGGCAGGGGGACCCCGCCCTGTGGGCACCGTGCGGTGCCCACAGGGCGCGGCTCACTGCCGGCTCGTCAGGGAAGGTCAGTAGCGCTCGAGGGCCGGCGGCTCGGTGAACTCGGAGCCGGACAGACCCAGCGTCGCGTCGTACGCCTTCTTGTAGTCACCGTTCTTGATGTGCGCCTCGATGGCGTCGCTCACCGCGTCGCGCAGTGCCTTGTCGTCCTTGGCCATGCCGACGCCGTACGGCTCCTTGGTGAACGGCTTGCCGACGACGCGCAGCTTCTCCGGACGCTGGGCCGCGAAGCCCTTGAGGATCGCGTCGTCGGTGGTGACCGCGTCGACCTCGCTGTTCAGGAGCTGCTGGACGCACTCCGAGTACTTGGCCAGCTCGACGGTCTCGGCGCCGTACTTCGGCTTCTTGATCTCGGCGAGCGGGGTGGAGCCGACGATCGAGCAGACCTTCTTGCCCTTGAGGGTGTCCGGGCCCTTGATGGCCTTGTCGTCCTTGCGGACCAGGAGGTCGGCACCGGCCATGAAGTACGGGCCCGCGAAGCCGACCTGCTTCTTGCGCTCGTCGTTGATGGTGTACGTGCCTACGTAGAGGTCGACGTCGCCCTTGGAGATGGTGGTCTCGCGGACGCCGGAGTCGACGGTCTTGAACTCGATCTGGTCGGCCGAGAAGCCGAGGTCGGCGGCGACCATCTTGGCGATCTCGATGTCGAAACCGGAGCGCTTGCCGTCGGTGTCCTCGAAGCCCAGGTACGGCTGGTCGTTCTTGGCACCGAAGACGATCTTGCCGCGCTTCTGGGCCTTCTTCAGGACCGCGGAGTCGATCTTCACGTCCTTGGCGGCGGTGTACGTGGGCAGCTTGGGCTGGCCCTCGCCGCCCGACCCGCCCTTGGGCTTGTCACCAGCGGTACCGGACTCACCACCACAGGCGGTGGCGGTCAGCGCGAGCACGGCGATCGCCGCTGCGGCGGCGGATTTGCGGAGCTTCATCGTGAACATCCTTAAGTCGTCAGGGCGTTGGCAGTCGGCGGGGGCCGTCAGTGGTGAAGGATCTTCGAGAGGAAGTCCTTGGCCCGGTCGCTACGCGGGTTGTTGAAGAACTGGTCCGGCTGCGCCTCTTCGACGATCCGCCCGTCCGCCATGAAGACGACGCGGTTCGCGGCGGAGCGGGCGAAGCCCATCTCGTGGGTGACGACGACCATGGTCATGCCGTCGCGGGCGAGCTGCTGCATGACCTCCAGCACCTCGTTGATCATCTCCGGGTCGAGCGCGGACGTCGGCTCGTCGAAGAGCATGATCTTCGGGTCCATGGCCAGGGCGCGCGCGATGGCGACACGCTGCTGCTGGCCGCCGGAGAGCTGGGCGGGGTACTTGTCCGCCTGCGTTCCGACGCCCACGCGGTCGAGCAGGGCGCGCGCCTTCTCCTCGGCCGCCTTCTTGTCCGCGCGCCGGACCTTGACCTGGCCCAGCATCACGTTCTCCAGCACGGTCTTGTGAGCGAAGAGATTGAAGCTCTGGAAGACCATGCCGACATCCGCGCGCAGCTTGGCGAGCTCGCGGCCCTCCGCGGGCAGCGGCTTGCCGTCGATGGTGATCGAACCGGAGTCCACGCTCTCGAGCCGGTTGATCGTGCGGCACAGTGTCGACTTGCCCGACCCGGACGGCCCGATGACCACGACGACCTCGCCGCGGGCGATGGTCAGGTCGATGTCCTGGAGCACATGCAGGGCGCCGAAGTGCTTGTTCACGTTGTCCAGGACGACCAGGGGCTCTGCAACGGCTGTGCTGTCCTTGGTCACCGATACTTCGGTCATCGGCTTAACGCTCCGTCCTCCTCGGTTGGGAGGACATTAATGAGCGGTGCTGACCCGAGTCATTACATCTGAGCGAGAATTGAGCATAACGAAACGGATACGTACCGCGACGCTGGGTCACGATTCATCACCCTCCTCACGCGCCGCGGCTTGCCCCGCTGGTTACCGTTTGTTTACCGGCTCCATAACGGATCGCCGCCCGCGGCAGGACAGCACTTGACGGGCCCCGCGCCGATCGGGCTGTATGCCCTGTGACCACGCATCATCAGGACCGGCCCGACAGGAAGGGGGACGCATGAGGCTGCTGCTCGTCGAGGACGACGACCATGTCGCCGCCGCGCTGTCCGCCATCCTCGCCCGGCACGGCTTCCACATCACCCACGCCCGCAGCGGCGAGGAGGCCCTGCAGGCCCTCCTGCCCGACTCGGGGGCGCCCTACGGCGTCGTGCTCCTGGACCTCGGCCTGCCCGACCAGGACGGCTTCGAGGTGTGCGGGCGGATCCGCAAGCGCACCAGCACCCCCGTGATCATGGTGACCGCGCGCGCCGATGTCCGCTCCCGGATACACGGGCTCAACCTGGGCGCCGACGACTACGTCGTGAAGCCGTACGACACGGGCGAGCTGCTGGCCCGTATCCACGCCGTCAGCCGCCGCACCGCACCGGGTGAGCCCGGCCCCGAGGAGCACGGGACCCCCGACAGCACCGGTCCCGCCGAGCCGCTGCGCCTGGGCTCCGTCCTCATCGAGTTGCCCACCCGGCAGGTCACGGTCGACGGCACCCCCGTGCAGCTCACCCGCAAGGAGTTCGACCTGCTGGCCCTGCTCGCGCAGCGCCCCGGGGTCGTCTTCCGGCGCGAACAGATCATCAGCGAGGTCTGGCGGACCAGCTGGGAGGGGACGGGCCGCACGCTGGAGGTGCACATCGCCTCGCTCCGCTCCAAGCTGCGGATGCCGGCCCTGATCGAGACGGTGCGCGGGGTCGGCTACCGCCTCGTCGCCCCCGCGGCCTGAAGGACCTCCAAGCCCGGTGCGTACGCGACTTCTTCCCCTGCTCATCGTCCTGCTGGCGGGCGTCCTGCTCGCGCTGGGCTTCCCCCTGGCCGCGAGCCTGGCCGCCGCCGAGCAGGAACGGGTCGTGGTCGACCGGATCGACGACATGGCGCGGTTCGCGGCCCTGGCGCAGTTCGTCACCGCGCGCCCCGAGGCCCGCGTCCCCGAGGACGAGGGCGGCCGCCTGATCACCCTGCGCGCCGAGCTCAACCGCTACCACGACCTCTACGGCATCCGGTCGGGCGTCTACTACCGCGACCGCTCCGCCATGGCGCAGGCCCCGGCCGGCTGGTCGGTACCCGGTGAGGGGGAGGGCGACCAGGCCTTCCGCGAGGCGCTCGCCGGACGCCGCAGCCACGACCCCCAGCAGGTCTGGCCCTGGCAGCGCGGCCGTCTCGCGGTCGCCTCGCCGGTCGTCCGCGACGGTGACGTGGTGGCCGTCGTCGTGACCGAGTCGCCCACCGGCCAGATGCGCTCCCACATCCTCCACGGCTGGCTGCTCATCGGCGCGGGCGAGTTCGCCGCCATGCTCGTCGCCGTCGGCGCCGCCTTCCGCCTGACGGGCTGGGTGCTGAGGCCGGTACGGATCCTGGACGCGGCCACGCACGACATCGCGACGGGCCGGATGAAGTCACGAGTGGCCGCGGGGAGCGGACCGCCCGAACTGCGGCGGCTGGCACGCTCGTTCAACGAGATGGCCGACAACGTCGAGGACGTGCTGGAGCAGCAGCGCGCGTTCGTCGCCGACGCCTCCCACCAGTTGCGCAATCCGCTCTCGGCCCTGCTGCTGCGGATCGAGCTGCTCGCGCTCGAACTCCCCGACGGCAACGAGGAGATCCGCTCGGTCCAGACCGAGGGCAAGCGGCTGGCCGCCGTCCTCGACGATCTGCTGGACCTCGCGCTGGCCGAGCACGCGGCCGCCGATCTCAAGCTGACCGACGTCGCCGAGGTGGCGGAGGAACGGGTCGGGGCCTGGCGCCCCGTCGCCGACCGCGAGCGGGTCACCCTCACCTACGAAGGACCGGCGGGGGCCACCGCCTGGGCCGATCCGGTGGCGCTCTCCAGCGCGCTGGACGCCGTCGTCGACAACGCGCTGAAGTTCACGCCGGAGGGGGAAGCGGTCCGCGTCGGCGTGGAGCACGACGGCGACACCGTACGGATCGTCGTCGCGGACGGCGGGCCGGGACTGACCGAGGAGGAGCTGGCGCGGATCGGCGACCGCTTCTGGCGCAGCGGCCGCCACCAGAACGTCTCCGGCTCGGGGCTCGGCCTCTCCATCACCCGCGCGCTGCTGGCCGCCGGGGGCGCGTCGATCACCTACGCGGGCAACGAGCCGAAGGGCCTGCGCGTGACGATCACGGTGCCGCGCACGCCGCGGAGCTGACGCCCTGCGCGGAAGCGGTACGGGGCGCCGAGCCGGTACCGGTCGCTCAGGCGGTACGGGCCGTGGGACCCGGCGCGGGCGGCGCAGGCGTCATCCGAAGGAGAGCCCGGAGCACAGGTCGTCGTCGGCGGAGCCGATGCCAGGCGCGGTGCCGCCGGGCATCAGGACTCCGGTCGGGGACCGTCCCTCAGCGGAAGAGCCCGAGGAACCCGAGGATGTCCCGCGCGATGTCGGGGGTGGGGTCGCCGCCCGGGTGGCAGGACTGGCTGCCGTCCGGCTTGGTGGCGCACCGCCGTACCTCCTGGCCGAGGACGCGATCGCCCGCCTTGAGGGTGAGTGTGGCCGTCTGCTGCGGGTTCTCGGGGTCCACCGGTCCGGTCGTCGACGTCTGCCCCCGGAAGCGGGTGCCGAAGGAGCCCTTGAGCGGCTTCTGCACCCGATGGGGGGCGAGGACGTTCAGCTCGGCGGTGAGGCCGGTCGCCGTGCGGCACACGACGTCCCAGGTCGCGGTGGTCGTCGCGCTCCCCGCCCCGCGGTCGACGGTGACGTCGACCTGCTGGACGCGCACGACGCAGTCGGGTGCGGCCGGTGCGTTCGTGACGGCGGCGCCGGCCGGCCGATAGGAACAGCACACTTCTGAA
>NZ_JBEYUP010000031.1:0-54115 GCF_040643575.1 Streptomyces sp. NPDC047108 | reverse complement strand
GCATCCCCCAGCCCCGCATACCCCAGCCACTCCGCACGGTGACGCGGAGCGAACGGCACCATCGCATCACCGAAAGTGATCACCACCGACGGCTTATCACGCCCAGCCGCATGCAACCCCGAAGCCAACGTGCCCACAGCCGAAGCACGACCAGGCGCATCCACATTGTGCAGACCATAAACCGGCATCACATCGACCCGGCCATCCCGCACCGCGTCCGCCACAGCCCGCAGACCCTCACCCCGAACACCACCGACCTGCTCGGCGATCAGAGCATCCAACTCCGGCCCACTCAACTTCGGCACATCGAAGCGATACAGCGCGGTGCCTTTCGGAATCAGCCCCGAACCCGCCTCCCCCTCCAAGGCATGCACCGTGACCGGGGCACCCGCACCCGCCCGGCTGTAGACCATCCGCGACGAAGCACCCCACGCATACGGCTTCAGCACAACCGCCTGATCCGCACCTACAAAATCCAGGAACTCCCGCGCCGTCCCAGGGCCACCGTCAAGACGGTCACTCGCCGCCACCAGAACCAAAGAACCCTCGGCCACCTGAACACCCGGACCCGACGACCCCGACCCGAACTCACCCGTGTGCCAATCAACCCGCTCACGCATCGACTCCGGCACCAGCAACCGCAACCGCTCCTGCACACTCCCCGGAGCAACCACCGTGATACGACCCGGATAACCCAGCTCGGACAACGAATCCATCAACATCGTGGCCGCCGCCTGATGACCGTAGTTCGCGGCGTCATCCACAACCACCGTCACACCAGGCAACGCAGCCAGCCCATCACGCACCGAACGCCGCAGATCCGCCCCCGGCTCCGGCTCCGGCTCCGGCGACACCCCACCCCGCACAGCCGAAGACGAGCCCGGCTCAGACGACGGAGAAGGAACCGGCACCGTACGAGCCGGACCCGACGACACCAGCAAACCCTTCAACGCATCGAACGCCGCCACCAACTCCGGAGCAGGATTCGTAGGCGGCGCAAGACGAACACCCTGCGCAGCCTCATCGACAGACGACGACGGTTCGATCGTGCCGCTGGTGTCGCGTACGCCGCCGGTGCCGTCGTACGAGCTGGTGGTGCTCACCTTCGACGGGGCAGCTGTGGTGTCGTCGGCCGGGATGGCTGTGGTGTCGTCGGCCGCGGTGGCTGTGGTGTCGTCGGCCGGGGTGGGGGCGCTGTCCGTCGAGTCGGACGTGCCCGTGGTCTCCGGGGAGTTGACGGTGTCCGGCGAGGCGGCGTTCTCCGGCGACTGCGGGGTCTGCGGGGTCTCCGGCGACTGCGAGGTCTGCGGGGAACCGTCCGTCGTGGCCGGTGAGCCGTCCACCGGCGCCGTGCTGTCCGAGGGGCGGGGGCTGCCCTGGGGTTGCGCGGAGGAGGAAGCCGGAGTGCCTCCGGCAGTGGGTACGCCTCCTGGCCTGGCGCCGGTGCCCGTGCCTGGCGTGGCGGCAGCGTTGGGGCTGTTGGATGCGACGGGGCTGCCGGCCACTTGGCCCGGCGCCGTTTCCGTACGGGTGCCCTGCTCGGCCTCCTCGTTCGGAGAGTTCCGCTCGTTGCCCTCCGGGGACGGCACGACCCCGTTCTCCGGAGAGTCCACGACGGGGTTCTCCGCAGCCTCCACGACCGCATTTCCCGAGGTGTCCACAACGGCGTGGCCCGCAGAGTCCACGACCGCGTTCCCGGCAGAGTCCACGACCGCGTTGTCGTGGGCCCCATCCGGAGATGCCCCGGACGCGGCTCCCTCCCGATCCGCGGTGCTTCCGACGTGGGCGCCCGAGCCGTCGTCCGCCACCGAGTCGACGGCCTGACCGGTGGGACCGGCGGCGGGACCGCCCGTGGTCGTGGGGCTGTTGCCGATGTTCCCCTGGTTGGTCGTGAGCGGGTCGTCCACCGTGGTCGGCGTGCCGGAGTCGTCGAATGTGCGCCGAGCCTGGTCGGCGTCGCCCTGGGCGGCGACGCTGTCCCCGCCCGGCCCGACCGGCACCTCGGGAGGCTGCGACAGGTTGCTGTTCAGGCTCTCGCGGACGCCGGTGTCGGTGCTGCCGGGCGGCTGGGAGCCGCGCAGGTCGGCGATATCGCGCAGGGCCTGCTCGCGGACCTCTGCGGGGCCGTTGTGAACCTGCTGCCACAGCTCGTTCTCGGCGGCGGACACGGGCGACGAGCCCGGGGGGTACGACGGCTGGTTCTGGGGCGCGTACGGCGGCAGGGTCTCCGCAGATCGGGGCGGGGGCGGCTGGGTGCCGGTGAAGTCGCCCTGCCCGGCGCTCTGCCGGGTGACGGGCGGAGGCGAGGCGAGCGCGGAGCCGTCGCCGCCCGTGGTCTCCGTACGCACAGGGCCGTCGGTGCTGTCGGCGGTGTCGCCGTCCCGGGAACGCGATGAGTCGGCCGAGTCCCGCGTGTCGGAGTCGCCGTTGCCACCGGTGTCGCTGGTGCCGCCGGAGACGGTGGGCGGCTGGTTGCGCAACTTGTCGATGGCGTTGCGCAGTTCGGCACCGGTGTTCAGGGCGGTGTCCTGGAGGGAGGCCTCGACCTGACTGCTGACGCCGGCGCCGACGAAGGTGGACCAGCTGGTGGACCAGTCGCCCTCGAAAGCGCCCTTGATCAAAATCTCCGCGAGCGCCTCGCCGGAGCCGGCGGCGAGGAAGTCGGCCGTCCCCTTGAGCCCGTAGTGCCCGGCCAGCGCGCCGGGCCGGTCCGCGTTGTTGCGCAGGATCTGGTTGTTACGCCACAGGTCGGGGTTGTTCCGGAAGGACAGCGGGTTGTTCGTGGAGTTGGGGCCGCTTCCGTTCGGGCCGGAGCCGGAGCGGTCGTTCGGGGGGTTGTCGCCGTTGCGGCCGGGGTTCGGGCCGGGGCCGGAACCCGGCGTGGAGTTCGGGCTGTTGCGGCCGCTGCCGGGGTTCGGGCCGTTCCGCAGGTCGGGGTTGTTCTTGAAGTCGCGGTCCGGGCCGTTCTTGAGGAACTTGCTGTCGTAGCTCTTGACGATGTTCTTCGCGAAGTCGTTGAAGATGCTGGTGAACAAGCCCGCGGCGGCGCCGAACGCGGCGGCTTTGCCGATCTCCTTCCAGTCGATGCCGTCGGGGCGGCGGCCTTCGGGGGCGAAGTTCATCATCGCCAGCCGCACCGCGAAGGTGGTGAACGCCTCCTGGATCGCCTCGCTCAAGGTCGGCGCGATGTGAAGCCGCTGGGCAAGGTGGGCCATCGTGGCGAGGATCATGAACCGGCTGCGCAGCTTGGCCATCATGATCTGGCTGGCCGTGGCGCCACCGGTGAAGAAGGACATCGCCATGTAGATGGCGATCTCGAGGAGCAGCCGGACGACCTCGGCGATGACCTGCCACTTGGACTCCATGATGTCCATGGAGATCTTGCGCCGTCCCTCGGCGATCTTGTCGAGCTGATCGGCGAACTCGTGCAGAAAGCTCTTGCCGCCGTCGTCGATGAGCACGCTCATCGCCTTCTTGTACGACTCGCCCAGGTCGTCCGGCATGACCTCGCCGATGTCGTGGATCGACTTCGCGATCAGCGCGGCGATGCGGCGGACGTTTCCGCCCGCGCCGGTGAAGGGCTCACGGCTTTCGAAGGCCTTGTCCTCGTCGGCGTCGATGAGCCGTTCCCCGGTGAGGACGAAGATCATCCCGTTGACCGTGGGCGATGGGTTGAGACTCATCGGAAGCCGTCCTGGAGGCAGCGCGGGCAGTTCGGAGCCGCCGCCCCCGGCGGGTCGTGGGAGCGGCGGTCGGTGCTGAGGTCAGCGGCGGCCATGCCCGCCCGAGCCGGTGTCGCCGTTCAGCCCGTCGGCGTCGATGCGGCTGTTGCCCTTCTCGATCTCCTCGATGTTGCGATCGCGGGTGCTCTCCATCATCCGGACCTGGCTGACCGTGGCGTCGGTGATGCCCACCACCGCGTCGCGGATGGACATCAGGGTGTCCTTGGTGGTCTGCCGCTCCTTCTGCTCCCGCGGCTTGGCCTTCTCGGCGAAGTCGCCCTCCGTGCCCGGCCAGCCCATCGTGGGGACCAGCCCGTCGAGGAACTCCTCGGTGGTGCTCTTGGCCAGGGAGCCGATCTCCTCCAGCTGTCCCGCCAGTGCCTCGATTCGGCGCGGGTCCACGTAGTACCGCTGTCCCACCGTCAGTCCTCCCCGTCCTCACCGAGCGCGTCCCGCCAGGCAGGGGTCGCCTGGCCGCCGCGTGCCGTGTCCTCGTCGTCCTCGCGCAGCACCTCGGGCCCGAAGATCCGTTCCCAGTCCAGCTCGAAGCCCTTCAGCTCCGGCACGCTGCTGCTGGGCTCGGTGAAGGGCGCCATCGCCTTCATCACGTGCCGGTTCATCTTCAGGCGCGCGGCGCTCGCCGCTTCCAGGACGCTGGCGGCCAGCTCCTGGGGGGACATGTCGCGGTACTTGTTCTCCAGGAACTCGATCCCGGTCAGCTCACCCTGCGGGCCCGTGGTCGCCCGTACCGCGCGGTCCGAGGAGAGCACCGAGAACGACGCCTGCCGCAGCTCCTGCTCGGTGCGCGCGACCGCCTCCTGGGCCGCCTCGAGTTCGGCCATCGCCTGCTCCAGGCGCTTCTCCAGCGGTTCACTCACGCCTGCCTCTCCCTTCTCCGCCGGTCACGGTCGTCCGGATGACCCGTGTGCCGGACCTGGGCCTCGGGACAGTCAACTGTCCTGCTGTTCCTGCCTGGAGCGGGTCCCGCCGCCCGGGAGCCGGGGGCCCGTCGGGAACGTGTCCCCGCGGTGGTCACCGCCCGATGACGGCAGGGGTGCCGCCCTCCTCGGTGCCCCACACGTCCGCGTCCTCCTCCAGGTAGTCGGCGGAACTGGTGGGCCTGCGGCCCGGCTCCGCCTCCTCCTCGGGGCTGTCGCCGCCGGTGGTCGCCACCCGGGAGGCCGGGGCCAGGAAGGTGTCGCTGTCCTCCTGCCGGTTCCACGGGCTGCGCCGACGGCGGTTGCGGCGCTCGCTCTCCTCCGCCGCGTCGACGAGGACGGCGCGCACCCGCTCGCTGTTGCCCTTGTCGCCGCCCCCCGCGCCCATACCGCCCATGCCGCCGCCCATCGGCATGCCGGGGCTGCCGGGCATGCCGGGCGCACCGGGGGTGCCGGCCGCGGGACCGAGCGGGGTGCCCGCGCTGCCCGCGGCACCGTCCGAGAGCGGGGCGGCGGCCGCGCCGAACGCTTCCGTGCTCGCCCCGGAGAGGCCACCGTCGGAGGCCGCGGAGCTCCCGTTGCCGCCGCCGAGGCCCAGTTCGGACAACGGCACGTCCCGGGACGTGGTGCGGTCGCCGCCGCCACCGGTGCCGAGGTCGTCGAGCAGGTCCGAACCGCCCGGTCCCCCGGCCGAGTTGAGGTCCTTCAGGTCGATCGTCTCCGTCTTTCCCTGCGGGTCGGTGACGGTGGCGACGCCCGTGTCCGGGTCGATGACCTGGGTGCTGCCGTCCGGGAACGTGGTGGTCAGCTGCCCGTTGTCGAGCTCGGTGACGGAACCGTCCGGGTTGGTGACCTTCGCCCCGTGGGTGAGGTCGGTGGTCTTGGTCGAGCCGTCAGGGTCGGTGGTGGTGAGCTGACCATTGTCCGGGTCGAAGGTGGCCTTGCTGCCGTCCGGGAACGTGGTGGTGAAGTCCCCGCCGTCGAACGCGGTGTGCCCGCCGGTCGGGGTCTCCAGGCCGGGCTGGTCGCCATTGAGGTTCCCGAGATTGCCCAGATCGCCGACCGATTCGGTGGGCAGGTCGGAGTTGATGTCGCCCAGGTCGCCGAGATCACCGAGGTCTCCCGGGCCGTTCCCGCCGTTGAGGTTGCCCAGGTTGCCGAGGTTCTCTGTGGTCGTCCTGCCGTCCGGGTCGGTGGTCGTCGCCTGGCCCGTCGTAGGGTCGACGGTCTGGGTGGTGCCGTCGGGGAAGGTGGTGGTCAGCTTGCCGTCGTCACCGAGGGAGGTGACCGAGCCGTCCGGGTTGGTCACCCTGGCCCCGTCGCCGAGGTTCTGCGTGGTGGTGGTGCCGTCCGGATGGGTCGTGGTCAGCGTCCCGGTGTCCGGGTCGAACGAGGTGCTGCTGCCGTCCGGGAAATCGGAGGTGATCTGGGAGCCGTCGAGCTGAGTGGTGCCGCCGGTGGGGGTTTCGAGCGAGCTGCCGGCGCCGCCGTTCACGTCGCCGAGGCTGCCGAGGTTCTGGGTGATCGCGTCGTTGACCGCGGCGTTGTTCTTCCCGCCGGGACCGCCGTTGAGAGAGCCGAGGTTCCCCAGGTTCTGGGTGGCCAGCGCCGGACTGGCGGTGAGCCGGTTCAGGTCCTCGGTGGTGCCGGAGCTTTCGGTGACCGGGTTGTTCAGCGCGTCGTCGAGGCTGCCGAGGTTCAGTTCGCTCGCGCCGCCGGGGCCGTTGAGGCCGCCGAGGTCCTTTTCGAGGGCCTTGGCCTGCTCCTCGGCCTCGCGCTTGGCCTCCTCCTGCTCACGCCGCTGCTCCTCGCGCACCTTTTCCTGGTAGGCGCGGTCCTCCTCGCGCTGCTTCTCCTGTTCGGCGCGCAGCTCGTCCTGGATCCCGCGGTCCTCTTCCCGCTGCTTCTTCTGCTCGTTGCGCACCTCCTCCGCGTACTCGCGGTCCTCCTCGCGCTGCTTGTCCTGCTCGTTCTGCAGCTGCTTCTGGTACTCGCGGTCCTTCGCCCGCTGCTCGTCCTGCTCCTTCTGCAGCTGCTTCTGGAACGCGCGGTTCTCCTCGTTCTGCTTGTTGATCTCGTCGTTCTGGTTCTTCACCTCCTTGTTGTTGTACTCACCGGCTGCCGTGCCGGTCGACTTCGGCTCGGGCACGTTCTCCGTGAAGTCCTTGGACAGGTCGAGGAAGTGGTTGTTCAGCTCCGACTGCACCCGCTTGGCAGGCTCGCCCAGGTACTTGTCGATCCCCTGGCTCCAGAGCTCGACCGCCTTGTCGCCGACCTTCGTCCAGCTCGCGATGTCCGCGAGGTCGCCGTACTCCGGGTGGTCGACGAGGAAGCCGGCCTTGGGCACGTGTTCGTACTTGGAGCCGAGGGAACGGAAAGGGCGGTGCTCGGCCTTGATGTCCGTTTCCGCGATGTTGTGCTCGTCCACCCACCTGGCGAGTTCGTCGAGGACGTAGCGCAGCACCTGGTGCGGGTCGTAGTACCCGGAGCTCGTCCAGTCCCGCCAGGCCTGCAGCAGGTCTGCGGCGGCGCGCTGGAGATACTGGCTGCCCAGCGACAGGGCGCGGGAGTAGACCGTGTTGCCTTCGCCGGTGCCGGTGTCGCCACCGGCTCCGGCCTGCGCGGCGAAGGTCTCGACGTAGCTGTCGTAGTTCTCGCGGATCTTCTTCAGCAGGCCGCGGAAGACCTCCGCCGCCTCGCCCTTCCAGCTCGCGTCGTCCCGGCCGAAGTCGTCCTCCCACTTCTTCAGCTTCTCCGCGTGGTCCCTGAAGAACTTGGCCGCGTAGTCGAACGACTCCCCGGTCTCCTTGAAGGACTTCAGGTCCACCATGTCCGGACCGGGCACCTCCAGTCCGCTGAACCGGGCACCGCCTCCGGTGCCGCCGCCCAGCAGTTCCCTGAGCGCCGTCCGCGGCCCGTTCATGTACTGGGCGAGCGGCCTGCTGTCCATCTTGTCGCCGTTGTAGTCCGTGAACGTGTTGCCCTGACGGACGGTGTGGTCCTTGTCGATGTCGAGGCCGGAGTTGGCGAAGACGATCTCGTCGCCCTGCTTCACGCGGCCCTCGAAGACGATCCGGGCCTGCTTGATGTGGTTGGACTTGCCCCGGTTGAAGAACCAGATGTCGTAGTCCTGGCCTTTGTCCACCAGGAAGCCGGAGCGGTCCTTGACGAGCGAGCCGATCAAGTGGTCCGTGATCTCCATCCGGAAGAGCTTGCCGCCCTGCTCGGAGCGGAGGCTGTCGAAGACGGTGGTGCGGTCCGGCACGGGGAAGCCGGTGATGTGCGCGACCAGGGTGGCCCAGACGTCGTCCGTCGGCTTGCTGGCGTCCTTGAAATCTTCGACGTAGCCCTTGGAGTTGGGGTCGTACCGCTCGGCCACCGGGCGCCCTTTCTGGTCGATGCCTGTCATCCGTGCCGGTGCACGGGGTCCCACGCGGGTGTGCAGCCGGGGGGTTCCCACGCGGACGCGCCGGGGGTCGTGGCCCCGGACGGCACGCGCGGAACGGGCTCAGGCCTTGTCGCCCTTCTCGCCCTCGTCGCCCTTCCCCTTCTCGTCCTTGCCGTCCTTGTCGTCCTTGTCGTCCTTGTCGTCCCTGTCGTCCTTCTCGTCCCTGTCGTCGCCCGACTCCTCGCCGATGCTGCCTGCGGTGAGGGTGTCGACCTCGCCGAAGGTCTGGAGGAGCGTCTGCGCGTCGATCGCGTCGAGGTTCTTGTCCTTGGTCTTGTTGGCCTCGTCGATGGTCTCGGTGAGCGCTTCCTTCAACTCCTTGAAGAGCTGCATCTGGTCACCGAGCAGCTTGTCGATCGCCATGGCCGCTTCACGGACACCCTCGACCAGCGTCGGTCCGGAGACCAGCGGGTCTTTGATCATCTTGCCGATGCGCAGGACCTGGCTGTCGCCCTTGTCCGGGTTCTCCGGGGTGGTGTGCCCGTCGATGAGGTGCCCGAGCGGACGGACCCCGCCCCCAGGGGGCTCCTCCTCGCGGTGCTTCTTCGCGGCGGTGTACGCCCCCTCCACGTCGGAGTCCCGAAAGGTCTCCAACTGCTTGAGGTCGAAGTGTTTGACATCGGCCTTCATATCGGCCATCGGGCGTCCTCCTGCCGCTTCGTACGGGACGGAGATAGGTGGGCGGGGCGGGCCGGTCCGGCCGGCCGACGCACCACGAGCGGCCGGCCGGACCGGTGGGCCGGGCGCGGGGGGTGTGCGCCCGGCCGGTCCTAGCGGGCTCGGACGCTGCCCCAGTTGTCGGCGCTCTTGCGCTCGTCGCGGGAGTGGTTGTCGTGGATGCTCTGGACCAACTCGCCGCTGTCGCCGAGCAGGAGGGCCATGTTCTTGGTGGCCTGGTCCCACTCCGTCTGGACCTGGATGTACATCTGCTGGTCCGACCCCTCCCAGGTGCTGACGAGCGGCTTCAGCTCGTCCTCCAGGTTGTTGAGGGTCGTGATGATCTGCTGGGTCTGGTCCTTCAGCTCCTCGATGGTCCTCTGGACCAGGGAGTACTGCACGTCGATGACGCCGTCAGCCATGACGTCTCCTCTCGGGTGGCCGGGCTCCGGGGCCCGGGAAGCTCACGGGGTCCGGACCTGCCGAAAGGCCGGCGCCGGACGGGGCGGGTCAGCGCAGTGCTTCGAAGACGCCCTGGGAGGTCTTGCTGTTGAGGACCTCGGTCAGGTCCTGGTTCTCCTTCGCCAGGCGGTTGGCGGAGGTGACGTTCTCCTGGAGCGCGTCGGTCATCTTGCTGATCTGGACGACGACCTTCTGCGCCTCGGCGTTCCAGCTCCGGAAGAGCTTCAGCAGGGCCTGGCCCTCGTCACCCCCGACGCCCGAACGCGCGGCGATCTCGCCGACGTTGTTCTGGATCTTCTCGACCTGGCCCCGGGCCGACTCCAGGGACGAGACGCCCCCCAAGCCCTTGGCATAGTCCGCTTTCCTTGCGGCGCTGTCCGCCATGTCGCGCTCCCTTCGTTCGAGCGAGTCTCGTCACAACGGTGCCGAGGCTAAAGAGAATCCCGCTTTTCGCGCAACGCGTGCAGTGCAGATTTGACTAACGGTCAGCCCGCCAAGGACCCAGTGTGCCCAACGCAGTTGTCGCGAGGTTTCGCCCTGGATGAATTTGCCTGCTTCAGCAGCCGAGGGCGGGGGGTGTGCAGTGTTTTCCGGGCCATACGATCCGGGCGGGACTCGGTCATGCAGAAAAGGCAATCGGTCAGCGGAGTTGACCGTTTCCGAAATGTCCGGGCCGACGGCCGTGATTCAGCAGGTCCTGTCGACCGAACTTTGAGGTTCTTCTGAGGTTTCCTGCCGTCTCAGCCCTTGCTCCGGTCACCCTCCGCCACGGCGAGGGCCGGGCGCGGGGATTCCCCGCGCCCGGCCCTATGGCAATCCTGTGACTCCGCGCCATCGGCACCGAGTTCGTCAGGTGGTTTCCGGCCCTCGCTCCCTTTTCCTTTTGCTTTATTCTTGCCTATTCCTTGTCGTGGTCAGCGCGCGGTGCCTGCCGTACGAGCGGTACCGGCGCCGCGGTTGCCGCCGGCTCCGCCGTCCGCCCCGCGCTTCTCCGTTCGCTCGGCTGCACACTTCGGGGCCGTGACCTCGGCCGGCGCGGCGCCCAGGGCGGCTGCCTTGTCCAGATTCGCGCCTGTCGGGAAGGCCGCGAGCAGCGGCGCCGGGACCGAGCCGATGTCCCCGGCCTCGTAACCGAGCGCAGCGAGCGCCTCCTTGGAGGAGACCCGGTACTTCACGCCGTTGTCCGCCACCAGATAGGTGGTGCCCGCGTGCGCGGCCCCGCTCGCGTGCAGGGCCCGGACCAGAGCGCCGTACCCGGGCCGTACGACCGCGGCGTCCGGCGGGGCGCACGCCGGCTCCAGCGGCTGGTCGGTGCCCTCCGGCACCGCGACCGGGGCGAGCCCGGTCAACGGGGCCAGCACCGAGCCGATCCGGGTGCCGCCGTCGCTCCCGTCCACCTTCGCGCACAGAGCACTGCCGCGCGGCGCGGCCTGCGGAACCGGCGGAGCGTCCGGCAGTTCCGCGGATCCGGCCGGGCGCGCGTCCTTCGCCCGGTGCTCGCGCAGGGCGTCCGCGCCGACCGTGCGCACGTGCGGCGACCGCCCCTGGTAGGCGTCCTTCTGCGTGGCGGGGTCGCCCAGTACGAGGGCGGCACCGAGCCGGGTCAGCGGCACCAGCCCGTCCTCGCGCAGCAGGTGGTACGTGCTGCCGCCGCCGGGCACGCTGACCTTGAACAGCTGGCCGATCCGGCTGGACTCGCCGCCGAGCCGGGGGCCTTCCTCACCGCGCCCCGGCACCGCGGGCGGGCTCAGGTCGGGGCCGGGCGCCAGTGCGTCCAGGAACGCCGCGGAGACCGGCATCGGCTGCTCGGAGCCGTAACCGAGGGCGTTGCGGGCGTCGGACTTGCGGTCCAGCGGCAGCCTGCTGCCCCGCCACACCAGGTACTCGGTGTCGTCCGGGCCGCGCACCAGCACCCCGCGGTCGGCGGCGATGCCGCTGGAGTCCAGCGGGGCCCCGGCGACCACGGTGGTGGCGCCCGGCTTGTTCACGCCGGTGCTCGCCGCGCCACCCGAGGTACTGGGCAGCGCCCCGCCCGGCCCGGTGACGCACATGTGCCAGGCGCCGTCGTCGAGCCGGGCGGGCTCGGGTACGGAGTCCGGGGCGCCGGAGATGCCGACCGGGGCTCCCACCGGGGTGTCGCGCAGCGAGGCGGTGCCCACGTCCTTGACCTTGAGTCCGGAGCCGCCGATCAGCCGCGCCGAGGCGTAGTTGCGCACCGGGTGCAGCCTGCCGTCGGTGCCGGTCCACAGGTAGCGGGCGCCGGTGTCGCTGTTGACCACCAGGTGCTGACCGCTGCGCCAGCTGTCGTTCCCACCGGGGCGCAGCAGCCCGTAGACGGTGGCACCCGCGCCGATCAGGACCGTGACCAGCACGCCGAAGACAACGCCGCGGGTGGTGCGCCCGAGCGGGCTCTCCGGGGCGTCCGGGTCGGCCATCAGCAGGCCCGAACTGAGCCTGCCCATCATGAAAGTGTGGGCATGCACCTGGTCGCGTTTGGACTGCACGGCCTCTCCTCAACTCGTTCTCGATGACCGGGTGTACGGGCGGACTCAGCCGAACAGGCCGCGCAGCCAGCCGAAGAGGCCCGCCACCCACAGGCTCAGCGGCAGCAGCGCGACCGCGAAGCCGGTGTGCGCCACCTCCGCCGCGCGGCCCCAGTACGGCAGCACCCGGCGGCCCGGCACCGTCCAGGCGGCGATCACGAGTCCGGCCGCGGCGGCGAACAGCGCGGCGAAGACCACCACGCGCCCGTCGGTGGCGCTGTCCGCGAACCAGGCGCGGGCGAGGAGCAGCAGCCCCCAGATTCCGGGCACCACCAGGGTGAGCCGCTGCCCGATCTGCACCAGGCCGCGGGCGTGGAGAAGCAGCAGCAGGCTCAGCGTGACGGAGGTCAGCACCTCGGGCAGGTCGGGGTGTTCGGCGAGTACGACCAGGGCCGCTGCGGCGACGGTCCCGGTGGCGGCGAAGAGCGCGGTGACCCACCGCCCGGCCAGCTCGGTGCGCTCGGCGACCTCATCGCCCGCGTAGGGCTCGATGCCCTCCTGGAGCTGGCTGGCGGAGGAGGGCAGCGCGGGCATCCGCATCCCGGCCAGCTTGAAGGCGAACGGCGCCACGGCCCCGGCGCCGAGGGCGAGGGCCGCCACCACCAGCGCCACCGCTGCCGGGACGTCCAGGCCGGTGTATCCCATCAGGGCCCCGGCGATCGCGGTGGCCGCCGCGACAACCGCGGTGGCCAGGAGGGCCGGTGCGCCGACGGCGGTTGCGGCGAGCGCGAGGACCGCGCCGCCCGCGCCCGCCGCGCCCCCCGCGAGCAGCCGCGCGCCCACGACCTGCGCCGCGTCGGGGCCGGTCACGTCGCCGCCGGGCAGCACCCAGCCGGCCAGCGCAAGGCAGGGCGCGACGAGCAGACCGAGCGCGGTCGCGGAGAGCCGGTCGCCGACCGCGCGGCTGGCCGAACCCGCACCCGCGAGCAGCAGCAGCCCGGCCACGCCGGCGCAGGCCACCCGTGAGGAGCCGGTGACCCCGGGCCAGAACACCAGCACCAGGGCGGCCGCCACGGTCGCCACCGCGGCACCCACCAGCAGGCCGCGGGCCGCGCCGGGGTGCCAGGTGTGCAGCCGCCGGCCGGCGGTGTCGGCTATCCCGTCCACCAGGTCGTCGAGCCGGGCCTCGGGCAGCGCCTCGGTGTGCGGGCGCAGGTAGAGCACGTCGCCATCGGCGAGCCCGGCGCGGGCGAGGGTGGCCTCCTCGTCGAACGGGGCGTCGCCGAGCCGCTGGAGCACCCAGCCGGCGTGGTCGAGTCCGGACTCCTCGGCCTCCTCGCCGACATAGCGGAGCAGCGTGGGCAACAGGTCGGCGACCGGCACGTCGGCGGGCACGGCCAGATCGACGGAGACACTCGGCGCGCGTACGGTCAGGCGGCACAGTTCGGCCACCGCGCTGTCGGTCATCAGCTCAACCCTCGACTTCCGTAGGGGCTTTGGCAGGGGGATGGCCCCCGGGAAAGGGGGAACGTGCGAAGAGTACGGACGAGCGGCCGGAACGGGGGCGGCAGGGCAGGAGAATTGACCCGCTTGCCCGGCAACTGCCTTTCCCGCGTGGACAGGTCGCGTTCCGTGAATGCAGACTACTGCCGACGCCCGGCGGATTGTGCTGCGGACCGGACTCCAACCCGGTACGGAGTGGACCGGTACGGGAGTTGCCCGCTTCCGTGGTTCCCGGCCGGAACTTTCACTCAGATCTCACCATCGCCCGGGAACCACAGGAATCAGTACGGTGCGGCACTTTCCCGTGCCGGGATTCGACGCGCGCCGGAAAGCCCAGTGGACCCGGAGGTTCTGTTCCTTGAGTGTGGTGCTGTTTCGCCGGCCGGCCCGGAGGCGCGGTCCGGAGATGCCCGAGGGGCAATTGACCCTCCAGGAGCCGCCGGTCCTGGCAGAGACCGTGCCGGACACCTCGGCGATATGGACCTATCTGCCGATGGCACTGATGTCGGTGTCGATGATGCTGATGTTCCTGCGCCCCGGTGGCGGGAACGGCGTCTTCATGTATCTGGCGATGGGCGTCATGGCGCTCTCCGCCGGTGCCATGCTGCTGGGGCAGCTGATGCGCCGCTCCAGCGAGCGCAAACAGCGCCTCAAGGGCGAACGCCGCGACTACCTCCGCTACCTGGCGCAGACCCGCAAGCGGGTCAGGGCCACCATCGTGGAGCAGCAGCGGGCACTCGCCTGGCGCCACCCGGAGCCCGCGTCGCTCCGCTCACTGGCCCGCACCTCGCGACTGTGGGAACGCCGCCCGGCCGACGAGGACTTCGGCGAGGTCCGGCTCGCGGTCGGCGAACAGCAACTCGCGCTCGCCCTGAACCCGGTCTCCACCCGCCCGGTCGAGGACCTCGAACCGCTCTGCGCACACGCCCTGCGCCGCTTCATCCGCGCCTACTCCACCATCCCCGAACAGCCCCTCGGCCTCTACCTGCGCTCGTCCGCCCGGATCCTGCTGCGCCCGGAGGAGACTTCCGGCGAGGAAGGTGCCGAGCCGGCCGTCCCGCCGTACGGGGAGAGCGGCGACGCCCGGGCGGAGGACGGCACCGACGCCGTACGCGCCCTCGTACGTGCCGCACTCGGCCAGCTCGCGGTGTTCCACGCGCCCGAGGAACTGTGTATCGCGATCTGCGTCAGTGACGAGCGGCGGCCCGACTGGGAGTGGGTCAAGTGGCTGCCGCACGCGCTGCATCCGCACGAGGAGGACGGGGCCGGCCAGGTCCGCCGGATCACCGCCGAACTCACCGAGCTGGACGACCTGCTCGGTGCCGAGTTCGCCGAACGCCCCGGCTTCGACCCGGATGCCCGCCCCGGCCGCGACGAGCCCTACACGGTCGTCGTCCTGGACGGCGTCACCGTGCCCGAGGACCACCGCTGGGAGGGCCACGGCTATCGCAACGCCATGGTCCTCGACGTCTCCGGCGCACTGCGCTGGCGGCCCGGCCGCAACACGCTGCGCCTGACCGTCGGGCCGGACCGGGTGAGCCTGGTACGCACCGACCGCAGCCGCAAGGAGCGCTCCGTGCCGCTCGGGCGCCCGGACCGGCTCGGCCCGGTCGGCGCGGAGTCGCTGGCCCGGATGCTCACCTCCCGCCGGATCAGCCTGGGCACGGACATCGCGCAACCGATGGACACCGATGTCGAGTTGACCACCCTGCTCGGCATCCCCGACCTGCACCGGCACGACCCGCACACCCTCTTCGACCGGCACACCGGCTCCGCCCGGCTGCGGGTGCCGGTCGCGGTCGGCGTGGACGGCCGCCCGGTGGAACTCGACATCAAGGAGTCCGCGCAAGGAGGCATGGGCCCGCACGGCATGCTCATCGGCGCCACCGGCTCCGGCAAGAGCGAACTCCTGCGCACCCTCGTCCTCGGCCTCGCCCTGACCAACTCCTCGGAGACCCTCAACTTCGTCCTGGTCGACTTCAAGGGTGGCGCCACGTTCCTCGGTCTGGAGGAACTCCCCCACACCTCCGCCGTCATCACCAACCTCGCTGACGAAGTCGCCCTGGTGGAACGCATGCAGGACGCTCTGCACGGCGAACTCACCCGCCGCCAGGAGCTGTTGCGCGCCGCGGGCAACTACACCTCCGCCCTGGAGTACGAGCGGGCCCGCGCCGGCGGGGCGGATCTGAAACCCCTGCCGAGCCTGTTCGTGGTGGTCGACGAGTTCAGCGAACTGCTCTCCGCGCACCGGGAGTTCATGGACCTGTTCGTGATGATCGGCCGCCTCGGCCGCTCCCTCGGGGTGCACCTGCTGCTCGCCTCGCAGCGCCTGGACGAGGGCCGCATGCATCAGCTCGAGAGCCACCTCTCGTACCGCATCGGCCTGCGCACCTTCTCCGCCATGGAGAGCCGCGGCGTGCTGGGCGTGCCGGACGCCTACCAGCTCCCGGCCCAGCCGGGCAGCGGCTACCTGAAGTCCGGTGTGGAGTCCCTGACCCGGTTCCGCGCCGCCTACTCCTCCGGCAGCTACCGGCGCCGCACCGGTGCGGTGGTCCAGGCCCGGGTGGCGAGCCAGGTGGTGCCGTGGACCAGCGGCTGGGTGGTCCCGCGCACCCTGGAGGCCCCGCCCGAACCGGAGCCGCAGACCGAGGAGACCGGCGACGAGGAGACCCTGCTCGAGGTGGCCCTCGACCGGCTCCGTGACTCCGGTCCCGCCTCCCACCAGGTGTGGCTGCCGCCGCTGAACGAGCCCTCCCCGCTGGACGCCCTGCTGCCCGGCATCGCCCCGGACCCCGAGCGCGGCCTCACCGCGGCCGGCTGGTCGGGCACCGGCAGGCTACGGGTCCCGGTCGGCCTGGTGGACAAGCCCTTCGAGCAGCGCCGGGACCCGCTGGTCGTGGACCTCTCCGGAGCCGGCGGCCACATCGCCGTCGCCGGCGGTTCGCAGAGCGGCAAGTCCACCCTCGCCCGCACGCTGATCGGTGCCCTCGCGCTCACCCACACCCCCGCCGAGGTCCAGTTCTACTGCCTCGACTTCGGCGGCGGCGGTCTCTCGCAACTCGCCGCGCTCCCGCACGTCGGAGGCGTCGCGGCGCGGCTCAACCCGGAGCGCGTGCACCGGGCCGTCGCCGAGGTGATGACGCTGCTCGCCCGCCGCGAGCAGTTCTTCGTGGACCACACCCTCGACTCCATGCAGTCCTACCGCCGCCGGCGGGCCGCAGGAGAGTTCCCCGACGAGCCGTTCGGCGACGTCTTCATGGTGGTCGACGGCTGGTCCACGGTCCGCCAGGACTACGACGACCTGATCCCGAAGTTCAACGAACTCGCCGCCCGCGGCCTCAACTACGGCATTCACCTGCTGATCACCACCACCCGCTGGGTGGAGCTGTCCGCACAGGTCCGCGACCAGGCGGCCACCCGCCTCGAACTGCGGCTGGGCGACCCGATGGACTCCGAGGTCGACACCCGCAAGGCCCGCTCGGTGCCGCGCAGCGGCGGCCGCGGCATCACCGCGGACAGCAAGATGCACTTCCTCGCCGGCCTGCCCCGCCTCGACGGCAGCGGCTCCCTCGACAATCTCGGCGACGGCGTCGCGCACCTGGTCGCGGAAGTCTCCCGGCACTGGTCCGGCGCGCCCGCCCCGCAGGTCAGGATGCTGCCGCACCGGCTCCCGCTGGCCGAACTCCCCGCGCCCGAGCCCACCGAGGGCGGCGGCATGCGCCTCCCGCTGGGCATCGACCAGGACGCACTGGAACCGGTCTGGCACGACTTCAGCCGCACCCCGCACCTCATCGTGGTCGGCGACACCGAGAGCGGCAAGACCAACCTGCTGCGCCGCGTCACCGCGGGCATCACCGCCCGCTACGCCCCCGACGAGGCGAAGATCATCGTGGTGGACTACCGCCGCACCCTGGTGGACACCGTCCCCGAGGAGTACCGCATCGGGCACGTGATCTCCCTGGACAACCTCAAGGAGACCATCGAGGGCGCGGCCCGCGCGCTGAAGACCCGCATCCCCGGCGCGGACCTCGCCCCCGGGCGCATGCGCCAGTGCGACTGGTGGACAGGACCCCGCCTGTTCCTCCTGGTCGACGACTACGACATGGTCTCCGGCAACTCCTTCCAGAGCCCCTTCGAGCCCCTCTTCGAGCACCTGACCCTGGGCTTCGAGATGGGTCTGCACCTGATCGTGGCCCGCAGCGCGATGGGGGCGGGACGCGGCCTCAGCGACGCCCTCCTCCGCCGCCTCGACGAGGCCAACAACCCCGCCGTCCTCCTCTCCTGCCCGCCCACCGAAGGCCGCCTCTTCGGCAACGCCAAGCCCCGCAACCTCCCTCCGGGCCGGGCCCTTCACATCGCCCGTCGCCGGGAGCGGTTGATGCAGACGGCGCTGGTGGAGGAGGGCCGCGGCCAAGCGGACTGAGAGAACGCGGGAACGAGGAGCACGCATCCGTACGGGACAGCGGGGGCCGCCTCAGGTGGCCCCCGCCGGGGTTCGGGGACGGCCCGCGTACGGCGCCCGGCCGGCTTCCCGTTCCACGACGCGGCGCGGCTCAACTCGCCGTCAGACGCCGGTACGAAGGCCCGACGCCACGGGGCCCGCAACTGCGCGGGCTCGTCCCGGCATCAGGTGGAACGAGTGCCCGGCCGCACCGTCCCGTACGGCCTATCGGACATCCTCGTTCCTCGGTCCGCCCGGCTCATTCCTTCCCGGCCCCGCCCGCGCCTGCCGGACGCCACCCCCGCGCACGGGCCCGCGGAAGGGTGAAGGCGGCCCAGAGGACGGCGAGGACGGCGGCGGTGCCGAGGAGGACGAAGAGGGTGGCGCGGTCCGTGACACGATCCACGGCGGACGTGTCGCGGAGGGTCACGGGATCGTCGGCGCGGTCGGCGCCGGCGACCGGACCGGAGTCGCCGTGGACGCCTGTGGCGGCGGCGTAGGGATCGAGTTGGGGGATGTCGGCGGGGTACGCGGAGCCGGTCAGGCGACGGGTCACGGCGGCCGGGGAGTCGTCCGGACGGGCGGCGCGGACCACCGCCGCGGCCCCGGCGGCGTACGCGGTGGCCACCGAGGCGCCGCCGCCGAGGTAATGGCCGCCGCGCGGGCCGCCGGAGACCACTCCGGCTCCGGGCGCGGCCAGGTCGATGCCGTCGGCGGGCGGGGAGCCGTCCGGGCGGGCACCGCTGGGGAGCATGTCGGCGACCGAGAGGACTCCGGGCTCGCCGGCGGGCCAGTAGGTGCGGGACGGGATCTTGTCGGTGCCGCCTCCGGTCCGCGGGTCCGGGGCGGCGGCGGCGACCACCACCGCGCCCGAGCGGCGGGCACCCGCCACCGCGCGGGTCACCGCCGGGTCGCGCCGGGGCAGAGCCGCCGTCACCGCGATCACATCGGCCCTGGCGGAGGCCGCCTGGCGCAGTGCCTGCGCCACCAGGTCGGCCCGGGCCTTGCCGTGTTCGTCGGTGCCGCGCAGGGCCAGGATCTTCGCGTCGGGGGCGACCCCCACGAGGCGTGAGCCCTCCCCGCCGTTCCCGGCGATCAGCCCGGCCAGGAAGGTGCCGTGCCCGACGCAGTCGTCAGCGGCCGCGCCCTCGGCTGTGACCCGGCCGCCCAGCCCGGCGGCACGGGGAGCCACACCGGTGTCGATCAGCGCGACGGTCACACCCTCGCCGGTGCCGTGCCGGTGCAGCCGGTCCAGATCGAGGCGCTGGCGCGACCAGTCCTGCTTCTTCGCGTTCTCGTCGGAGGCGGGGGTGCAGGCTGCTTCCCCGTCCTCCGGATCGAGCGCGGAGGGCATGCTGGGCAGTCCCTGGCCCTTCTCCCCGTCGGCCCTTGGCATGCCCGGAAAGGGCGCCGCGTGGACCGGAGCCGCCGCGGGCAGCAGCAGGGCGGCTGCGAGTCCGGAGCCGGCCAGAAGACGGGCGACCCTGCGGGCGGGCGGCTTCACCGGGCGGCCTTCGGGGCCGCGGCCGTGACGTCATCGGGGAGGAGGACGCGCAGGTCGTCCAGGGTGGGAGCGGCGAGCAGACTGAGCCGTCCTGCCTGGCGGGTGACCATCGACTCGACCACCTGGCGGGCCAGGCGGGCGTTGCCGAAGGAGCGGTCCCGGGGCAGGGAGTCGAAGTACTCCTTCAGCAGCGGGCCCGTGCCGGCGCCGCACTCGTACCCCATGCTCGCGGCCTGGCCGCGCACGATGGTGACCAGTTCGTCGGAGGAGTAGTCGGCGAAGGCGACCCGGCGCGGGAAGCGGGACGACAGCCCCGGGTTGGAGGCGAGGAAACGCTCCATCTCGTCGGTGTAGCCGGCGACGATGACGACCACTTCGTCGCGGTGGTCCTCCATCAGCTTCAGCAGCGTGTCCACCGCCTCCTGACCGAAGTCGGCGCCACCACCGCGCGGGGTGAGCGTGTAGGCCTCGTCGATGAACAGCACGCCGCCGCGGGCCCGTTCGAAGACCTCCCGGGTCAGCTGAGCGGTGTGGCCGATGTAGCGGCCGACCAGGTCGGCGCGGGCCGCCTCGATCAGCTGTCCCCGCTGCAGGATCCCGAGCTGGGTCAGGATCTCCCCGTAGAGGCGGGCGACCGTGGTCTTGCCGGTGCCGGGCGGTCCGGTGAAGACCAGGTGATGGCTGAGCGAGGGCACCGGCAGTCCGGCGGCGGCACGGTGGCGTGCCGTGGTGATGAGGTTGACCAGATCCGTGACGTCGCGCTTCACCTCGGCCAGGCCGACCATGTCGCCGAGGCGGGTCAGCGGGTCGTTCTCCGGGACCGCCGCCTCGGTGGCCTTCGCCGCGGCAGTGGCGGAGACGTCCTCCGGCAGCAGCAACTGCAGGTCCTGCTCTCCGACCTGCTGCTGGGTGGCGAGCCGGACCGCCTGCCGGTCCACCATCTCCTCGAACACCCCGCGCGCGGCACGGCCGTTACCGAATCCGGCGTCCCGCGGCATCGCCTCGAAGTGGGCGGCCAGCGCTGCCGCGGTGCCCTCGCCCAGCTCGTACTGGTGCTGGGCACACATGCTCTCCATGATCTCGACCAGTTCGGGCACCGAGTAGTTCTCGAACTCGATGGTCCGCGAGAAGCGGGAGGCCAGGCCCGGGTTGGAGCCGAGGAAGGACTCCATCTCGCCGGAGTAGCCGGCCACGACCACCACCACGTCGTCGCGGTGGTCCTCCATCAGCTTCAGCAGGGTGTCCACCGACTCACGGCCGAAGTCGGCACCGCCGTTGCCGCTGTCGGCTGTGAGCGTGTAGGCCTCGTCGACGAACAGCACGCCGCCGAGCGCCCGTTGGAAGGTCTCGGTGGTCTTGATCGCGGTGCCGCCGATGATCTGCGCGACCAGGTCGGCGCGGGAGACCTCCACCAGGTGCCCGCTGCGCAGCGAGCCGAGCTCGGCCAGGATCGCCCCGTAGAGGCGGGCGACGGTGGTCTTGCCGGTGCCGGGCGGCCCGGCGAAGACCAGGTGACGGCTCATCGGCGGGGCGGGCATGCCGAGTTGTTCACGGCGCTGGGCGAGCTGGGTCAGATTGACCAGGGTGCGCACCTGCTGCTTGACGTTCTCCAGGCCGATCAGCGCGTTGAGGGTGCCGAGCGGGCCGTCCGCACGGTCGGCCGGAGGGGCGTCCGCGGCACCCGAACCGGCCGGGTCGGTGTCCTCGGCGCTGCCGGTGCCCCAGGCGTCCCGCTTGCCGTTGCCGGTGCTGTTCAGGCCCTCCACGGCGAGCCGTTCGCCGGGCACGGTCTGCACCAGGCCGCCGCCCGCGTTCTCCCGGGCGAGGCAGTTCACCAGCGAGACCGGCGCGGTGGATTCCACCCGGAAACCGTCCTGGGCTCCGCCCGTGACCTCACAGCCGCTCAGCGAGGCGAGCGCGCCTTCACGGAGCAGGAAACCGTGGCCCTGGGGGGCGTGCACCACGGTGCGGTTGGCGGTCAGTTCACCGCCCGTGGCGACCATCACGCCCTCCTCGCCGGACACCTCGACGCGGAAGTCGCGGACGGTGACGTTGCCGCCGTCCTCCACGACCAGACCACCGGCGCCGGCGTCGGAGACCCCGCCTCCGGCCAGGTAGAGGGTGCTGCCGGAGGACGCGCGGACCCCCGCGCCTTTCGGCCGCACGATCTCGCAGTCCTCGGCGCGCCCCCGCGCGTCCTTGGTGGCCGCGATGCCGTCGCCGGAGGGCTCCACCAATCGGGCCCGGCGCAGCAGGGGGTTGGCGCCGCCGCGCATCGCGACCGCGGGCGATCCGCCGATCACCTCCAGGCGGTCCAGCTCCGGCGCCGAGTCCTCCTCCAGGAGCAGCCCGGTCTCGCCGCAGTCACGAACCGTCAGGCCGGTCAGCGCCGGGGAGGCGGCCCCGGCGACCCGCAGCGCCACACCCTGCGCGCCGTCCACCCAGCAGTCCTCGAAGGTGCCGCGCGCCCGGTCGGTGACCAGCAGGCCGTGGCCGCGGGTGCGCGAGACACGGCAGCGGCGCAGCACCGGGTCGGTACCCGCGGCCAGCGTGATCCCGTTCGCGGACGCCCCGGTGACCCGGACGTCCTCCAGCGTCGTACGCCCTTCGCTGCTCACGTGCACGCCGGTGCTGGTGTCGTGCACCACGGTGCGCACGACCGAGGTGGTGCAGTTCTGCTCCAGGGCGATGGAGGGCTTGTCGGTGGAGGAGATGTCGCAGTCCTCGACGGTGCCGCGGGCCTCGCCGTTGGCGAGCAGGCCGTTGCCGCGCGCGTCGCGCACCGTGCAGCCGCGGATGCGCGCGTCTCCCTGCTCGGAGAGGACCAGGCCGCTGGTGCCCAGATGCTCCAGGGTGCAGGACTCCACGGTGGTGGGCGTGGTCGAGGTGACCACGACGCCCGCGCCCTGCGGATTGCTCACCCGGCAGTCCCGCAGCGCGAGCGAACCGGTGCCCCCGGCGAGCATCGCGGTCCAGGCAGCGCCGACGACCTCGCAGCCGTCGAGCGCGGCCTGCCCGCGCCGTACGTCCACGGCGGGCTGCTCGGCGTCGTCGCCGCGCAGGGTCAGCTCGGAGAGCATCACGGCGTCGGCGCGCAGCGCGAGCACGCTGCCCGAGCGCGGCCGGATCTCCACCGTGCCCCGCCCCTCGGCGGCGGTGAGGGTGACCCTGGTCTGGATCACCAGGTTCTCCGCGTACGTCCCGGGCCGGACGCTGATGAGCGCGCCGGTACGGGCAGCCGCGAGTGCCTCACCGATCGTCCGGTAGCGGTCCCGGTCCCCGGGACCGACCGTCAGTACCTGGCGCGACACGCACCAACCTCCTTGCTTCGGCGGCGTCTTCGGCGGACGCCCGCTCACCGGGGCGCATGCCGGCGAGCCGACGTGCCGTCATGCCGCGCCCATCGGGCGGGCGGGGGTGTCGAGAGCGGCGCTCTCGGTCCGGAGCATCCGTCGGACGCTCCACTTCTGGCGGTCGGTGCCGGCGCGGCTCCACAGGTGCGGCCAGGCCCCGTTGTCCCGGTTGTGGTCCGTGACACCGGTGCCGGGCGGGGTCGCCTGGAACTCTCCCGGAGTCTCCTCCGAACTCCCGCCGGGCACGGTTCCTGCCGACTCCGGCTTCTTGCCGTGCTGGTCGTGGTCCCCGCCGGGCACGAGGAACGGCATCGCCGCGAACAGGGTCGGATCGTGGTCGCCACGGCGGCACCGGGGTCGGTACCGGACTCGGCGGTACCGCGGTCGGTCCCCGGCTCGGGCGGGGTGCCCGAAGCGGGAACGGCCCCACCCCTGGTCCCGGCCCCCGGGCCGTTGTCCGCTGCGGTCCGTTCCCCGGGCCGCGGCCCGCGCGGCGTCAGATGTCCCAGGGGTGATGGCGGCTTCGGGGGCCTCCGGAGGCGGATGGCACGGGGCGGGGGCAGCGGGCAGCACGGACGGAGCGCCATGCCTGGCCTCTTGCCGTTCTCCGGGCCGCATCTCCACCTGAACTCTTGGGTCCGTACGAACTCTTGGGTGCCGAACGGCATGCGCGCGCGCCGACACTGCTCAGTCGGGGACGTCACCAGGGTCCCATACGAGCCCTGTCCGTTGGGGTGCACAGAAGGTCCGTATCAGGCGCATGCGTGCCCGTTTGCTGCCCGAATGGGGAACGTTCCGGGAGCAGTGAGGCGCGAGGGACAAATCGACGGAACGGCCGGGGTGTTGGAGCGGCGCATTCCCCAAGTCGCGTACGCCGTCTGCCCCCTGCGGTACGCGGAAGCGCCGCGATGCGGTGATCCAGGTCCCGGAGTCGGCCATCGGCCATGAGCGGGCCATCGGCCATGAGCGGGGCAAGGCGCCCCCGGCGAGGTCGCCCGGAACGCCCGCGCGGCGACATCGCCTCGCGCGGGCAGGGCGCCCTCGTCGCCGTCGCGCACGAGCTCACAGCCACGGCACCTTCCGGGTCGGGCACGTCCGGCCGCTTCCGGGGCAAGGGGTCGAGGGGTCGAGGGGTCGAGGGGCCGAGTGGACGACCGCTGCCGACGCCATCCACCCCGCTCTTTCCCGAGGCATGGCTTCCTTCGGCGCCGCGCGGCCCCGTGAGAACCGGTGCGGACGGTCCGGCCGAGCTCCCCGTTCGACAAGAAGACCCCTGACCAGCACATTCGCTGCTCAGGGGCCCTGAGGGGCAGACGAGTCGAGCTGTACGCCGGATTTTGTCTCCGGTCGGCCTCGCGGCCGGCCGGGAGGCGGTCATCCATCTAGGACCGGCGTTGCCACCGGTCTCGTGCGGTCCACCCGCGGACTCGGGCGGGCAGCCCTCGAACGTCCGCGCAGGAGCACCGAGGCGCTCCCTTTTGACCTTGCTCCGGGTGGGGTTTACCTAGCTGCCCAGGTCACCCTGGGCACTGGTGGTCTCTTACACCACCGTTTCACCCTTACCGAGGACCGAGGCCCCCGGCGGTCTGTTTTCTGTGGCACTGTCCCGCGGGTCGCCCCGGGTGGCCGTTAGCCACCACCCTGCCCTGTGGAGTCCGGACGTTCCTCGGGAAGCCCCTGAGGGACTTCACGCGACCGCCCGCTCGGCTCGTCTGCCGTGTTGACCATGGTACCCGCGTCGGAGCGCCTCCCCGCCCGCCGGCGGAGAGCCCGCCGGCCCGCCACCGGGGAGCCGTCCCCCACCCCGCCTGGGACTCCTTCGGCCCGCCGGCGGAGAGCCGTCCGGCCCGCGCCGGTTAGGCTGCGAGACCGGGGCCTCGTCCGGCGCGTCAGCCGTACGCCGTGAGCTGTACACCGTGAGCCGTACGCCGTCCGCGACCGCGCCCCCGACCGACCGTGCGAAGGAGATCCACCGTGCTCGTGCTGTTGCCGCCGTCCGAAGGTAAGGCCGTCGGCGGGTCCGGAGCCCCGCTCAAGGCCGAGCGGCTGTCCCTCCAGGGGCTCGGTACGGCGCGGGAGACGGTGCTGGAGGAACTGGTCTCGCTCTGCTCGGCCGACGAGGAGAAGGCGCGCGACGTGCTCGGGCTGAGCGAGGGGCTGCGCGGTGAGGTCGCCAAGAACGCCGGGCTGCGCACCGCACACGCCCGGCCCGCAGGCGAGATCTACACCGGCGTCCTCTACGACGCCCTCGGCCTCTCCACCCTCGACCCGTCCGCCCGCAGGCGCGCCACCCGGTCCCTGCTGGTGTTCTCGGGGCTGTGGGGGGCCGTGCGCGTCAACGACCGTATTCCGTCGTACCGGTGCTCGATGGGGGTCAAGCTGCCCGGCCTCGGCGCCTTGGGGGCGTACTGGCGGAAGCCGATGGCCGAGGTGATGCCGGAGGAAGCGGGCGACGGGCTCGTCCTGGACCTGCGGTCGGCCGCGTACGCCGCCGCGTGGAAGCCGAAGGGCGAGATCGCGGAGCGAACGGCCGCTGTGCGCGTGCTGCACGCGCAGATGGTCGGCGGCGTCGAGAAGCGGTCCGTGGTCAGCCACTTCAACAAGGCGACCAAGGGACGGCTCGTACGGGATCTGCTCACGGCGGGCGCGTCGCCGAAGGACCCGGCCCGGCTCGTCGAGGCGCTGCGTGACCTCGGATACGTGGTAGAGGCCGAGGCGCCGGCCAGGCGCGGCACCGCCTGGCAGCTGGACGTGGTGGTGACGGAGATCCACTGACCGGATCGGCCATGCGGGCGCGACGCACGAGGGGTGTCGGTCGACCGCAGGCTGCCCCCATCGGGACATCACCGGCGGGCTCGCGCCGACCGCGAGAACCACAGGCGCCATGTCCGGGGGGGCCGTTCCTTCCGGGCCGCTTCCAGCGCGAGGGCCCGCCGGCCGGCTTCCGCCATCTTCTCCCTGCGCCGCATGTCCGCGTACCGCACACAGTCGTAGTGGCAGAAATCCATGGCGATGGAACCTCCGGGGTGAGGAAGGGCGTCGGCGGGCGCAGCTTGCTGTTGTGGGGCGGGACCGCGCGCACCTGTGGTGTCAGGAATCCCATATGGCGCCGAACGCCGGAATGTTGCGGCTTTCGAGACCGTGCACCACACGCCACGTCAAGGTCTCATTGGATATGCAGATGACGGCTTCCGCCCCGAAGGACACATAGGCGGCATAGGCCATCGAGAGAAGGTCGGGGCGGCCGTCATGGTCGGTGTCCCATATGCGCGCGCCCGGCTGCATCGCAAGGATTTCGTCCACGAGGTGATCGCCGTAGGTCTCCCGGGGATTCCGCGTCACCCACACGAGATGTGACGGGACGTAATCGGCGAGCAGATGCGCCAGTATCGGAGCGATACCGCTTCCGGTGGCGACGAACACCACCCGGTCGAAGAGTTTCGCAATATGACCGACCCCGCAGGTGGGGATTCCCTTCACCCATACATGGCTGGGCGCGTCGTCGATGAAGGAAGCCGTCCAGTCGCCGGCCCTCGAGATGACCATGCGATATCCGGTCCTGCCGGGTGTCGGAATGCTCGCGAAGGCATGCCAACCCATCCATGGATTACGGCTGATGGACATGCCCGAACCGCAGAACGGGGTCACTCCGTAGTCGAAGCGCACCAGTGCCGCGTGGGCGGACGGCCGCTCGATGTCGATGGCCACCTTGCGCAGGCGCAGCCACGGGAGCGCGCTGCTCACGGTGGTGAGAGCCAGGAGCCAGACCGCGGGGTGGTTCAGCAGCGCGGAAAGGGTGCCGTGCGGAGCCGATGCGCGGTAGGCGGGAATCAGTCCCTGGAACCAGAACAGGACGGTCGCCGCCCAGCCTCCGAATCGGTGGAATCCTTCGAAGGTGTCGTGAAACCTCTTACGGAAACGCGGCATGGCGGTGGCGACCATCGCCGCCAGGAGCACGGTCAGCGCGTAAGCCACTATGAGCGGCGGAGTGTCGGCACCGCCGTTCACGGCGCGATCGGTCAGGAACGCCGTCAGCAGAACATGCCAGCAGGCACCGGATATCGCCGCCCCGACGTGCAGACCTCCGATCTGATAGACCTTGGCCAATGCCCGTCTGACGTTGATCGGCCACCCGTGACGGGCCCGCGTAGCCAGCCGGAATGCACCGTTCACCACATGCTGCCGGCGGATCAGAACAGCCAGTGTGAAGTTGATCGTCGCGGCCAGTGACAGCGCCGGCGGGGAGCCCGAGATGTCGTCCCACAAAGCGAACCCCGTCGCCGCATTGACGGCGATCACCGATGCGGCCAGGCGGTTGTAGGGCCGCATTCCCGGGCTCGTGAAAAAGAGTCGCGGTTGCGCCACCGGCCGTGGAAGCGCGAGGTGTTTCATCTCCTTGCTTGCAATTGAGAGTTGAGGCATGAACGCAGCCTCACAGTTGCAGAAAACACTGCATAGTGGCCCGAGAGACACTATGTGGGAAGATCGGGCCATGTCGCCTACGCCGAACGTTCGGAGCGGCCCACCGGAGCCGTCAGCGGAGAAGGACAGGCACCGGGTCGCCGTGCTGGCCCTGCCGGGAGTGATCCTCTTCGAGCTCGCCATCCCCAACTGCCTTCTGGGGGCCGCTCGTGACACCGACCGCGAGCCGCTCTACGAGGTCATCACGTGCACGGTGGAACCGGGCGCGGTAGGCACGGACTCGGACCACCCGATCCTCGTCCAGCACGGACCCGAGACGCTGGCCACCGCGGACACCGTCATCGTGCCCGCCACGGAGGAGCTGGGCACGGCGTACACGGAGGGCCGGCTCACGCCGTCCCTGACCGCCGCGTTCGACCGGATCGCCCCGGACGCCCGCGTGGTCTCCATCTGCACGGGGGCCTTTCTGCTGGCGGCCGCCGGACTGCTCGACGGCCGCCCGGCCACCACCCACTGGAGCCAGATCGACCACTTCGAGCAGCTCTTCCCGCAGGTCGATGTCCAGCCGGACGTCCTCTACACGGACGACGGGGATGTGCTGACGTCCGCAGGCAAAGCGGCGGGGATAGACCTCTGCCTCCATCTGCTGCGCAGGGATCACGGTGCGTCCGTGGCCACCGCGGTGGCGCGCGGCGCTGTCGTACCTCCCCACCGGGACGGCGGCCAGGCGCA
The DNA here is from genome assembly GCF_040643575.1 of Streptomyces sp. NPDC047108. Taxonomy (NCBI): domain Bacteria; kingdom Bacillati; phylum Actinomycetota; class Actinomycetes; order Kitasatosporales; family Streptomycetaceae; genus Streptomyces; species Streptomyces sp. NPDC047108. The sequence continues at coordinate 26,450 of NZ_JBEYUP010000031.1, read as the reverse complement.
GTTCATCAAGCGCCCCGTACCGGAACCCCAGTTCACATCCACGCTGCCCGCTCGCGCATGGGCCCTCGAGCACCTCGGCCGGCCGCTGACGCTGCGGGAGCTGGCGCAGCAAGCGTCCATGAGCGTACGGACGTTCACCCGACGCTTCCGGGCGGAGACGGGGGCGAGCCCGACGGAGTGGCTGCTGCACCAGCGCATCGAGCGCGCCCGGCACCTCCTGGAGACCAGCAGTCTTTCCGTGGACGAGGTCGCCGACGCGGCCGGTTTCGGGACCGGCAGTTCTCTGCGCAAGCACATGAGATCCGCACTCGGCGTCTCCCCCACCGCGTACCGCCGCGTCTTCCGTACGCCGGACCTGCCGCCTTCCGAGGCGTGAGAAGCGACGGCAGCGAGGGCCAGGCGACACTGCCCGTTGCATCATGCGCAATGCGCGTTGCACCATGCGTGGAGCGCAGGGCAGGATGGCGCGCATGATGTCCGTCCTCGACCTCGCTCCCGTCGTCCCCGTCGTGGTCCTGGACGACGCCGCCGATGCCGTGCCGCTCGCCCGGGCACTGGTGGCCGGGGGCCTGCCGGCGATCGAGGTCACCCTGCGAACCCCAGCCGCCCCCGCGGCGATCCGGGCCGTCGCCGACGCCGTACCGGACGCGGTGGTCGGCGCGGGCACCGTGCTCTCACCGGAGGACGTGACGACCGCCGCTTCCGCCGGAGCCCGCTTCCTGGTCAGCCCTGGCTGGACGGAACGACTGCTGGACGCGGCGCGGGCGTCGGGGCTGCCGTTCCTGCCCGGCGTCTCGACCGCCTCGGAGGTCGTGGCCCTGCTCGAACGCGGGGTGAGCGAGATGAAGTTCTTCCCCGCTGAGGCGGCGGGCGGGACCGCGTACCTGACCTCGCTGGCCTCACCGCTCCCCCGGGCCCGGTTCTGCCCGACGGGCGGGATCGGACCGGACACGGCCGCCGCGTATCTGGCGCTGCCGAACGTCGGCTGCGTGGGCGGGAGTTGGATGGTTCCGCAGGACGTCCTGCGGAACCGGGACTGGGCACGCGTCGAGGAGCTGTCCCGCGCCGCCGCGGCCCTGCGCGACCCGATGGCGGCACCGGCGCCACCGGCCGGAACACCCGCGCACTGAGCCAAGCGAGTTCCGGCCTGGTGAGCGGCGCGCGCGAAGCCGGACGCTTGCTGCGGATGCCGCCCCGATCGTCGCGGGGCGGCGGACGTCAGCTCCCCTTCTCCCCGGCCGGATGCCTCCGCATCGCATGGACGCCGTGCCACAGAGCCCGGCCGTCGCCGAAGAGCGGCAGGAGGAACGCGATGTGCACGAGGTACCACCAGGCCAAGGACCGGTCGAGGCCGGCGAGCCACAGAACGGCGCCCACCGCGACGCATGCGGACGGCCCGGCCAGAGCCACCACCGCCGCCTGCCCCGCGGTCATCGCCCCTTCCGGGATCACCGACGTACGCCAGGCGGTCCGCTCGATCGCGATGTGCGTGACCGTGCGGATCCGTTTGAGGACGAGGACGTGCGCCGACTCGTGCAGGGCGAACGAGGCCACCAGGCCCAACGCGGCCGGTTTGACCAGCAGCACCCACGCCAGCGAAACGGGGACCGGGTCACCGGAGCGCGCCATCCAGACCAGAGCCGCGGCCAGCAGGACACCGGCGAACGCCAGCAGTGGCCACACCTGCGCGGCCACCGCCCAGGCGACGGTGCGGACCTTCAGGTCAGCGGCCGGACTCGTCGAGGAGCTGCTCACGGCGCTGCTTCAACCCCCGGTAGATGGTCTGGATCACCGTCAGGACGATGGTGAGCACGAGGAACAGGACGATGAGCGGGACCGGGTTGTCGACGCCCGTGGTCATGCCCAGCGCCCCGTTGTCCTTCTTCTCCGTCTCGAAGACCATCGACCCGAAGAACGCCTTCCGTTCGACGATCTCGTCAGAGCCCGTTGAGAACATGAGGGTGAGCAGGGTCACCGCTACGGTGACCAGCGTCAGCAGCGCGGCCCCTACGACGGACTTCACTACCGACCGTGCCGTGAACATTCCTTCTCCTCGCCTCGTGTGTATGAATTCCCTGCACCGCGTACCAGACGAACGCTGCGGCCGCCCCTGCGAGGCAGGCCACCACCGCCCAGGGCGGGAGACTGAGCAGCCCCAGCCCGATCACCGACAGCCCCATGACGACGAGGACCACGGACAGCCCCAGGAACACGGAGAACGGGTTGTCCTTCTCCGCCGGGAACACGATGCTGATGCACGTGGTCATGACCGCTCCGCCCACGCAGGACGCAAGCGCCACCACGCTGGAGAGGAACCGGTCCGGGTGGATCGCGAGCGTGATCGCGAGGGTGGGCACGGCGAACAGGGTGAGCAGGACGAGCTGCGCCCTGATGAGCCGGCCGTAGGTCCGCCAGGCCGGTTCCTGCGCACCGGGCAGCACCCGCAACTGCTGGGTCGCGGTGAACTGGTACAGGCCGCCGAAGGACAGCGCGGCCAGGCCCCACAGGGGGTTCACGGAGGGCTTGGCCAGCAGCAGGTAGACGAACACGGCCAGCGCCATGGCGGCGGCGGCCACGGTCTGCGCGCTGCGCAGCAGACACCAGTCGTACGGACCGAGAACGCGTCGCAGCCGCACACTTCCCGGGAGTTTCAGGTAACGGGACTGGCGTACGTGCTGGTTCGGGGCGAGCGCGAAGGTCAGACCGATGAGCACGGCCGACGACGCCACCGCGGCGGCCAGGGTCGGCCAGGGCCCGTACTGGTTCCAGGCCCAGGTCGCCGACGTCACCCAGGTGTACTCGGTCCGCTTGCTCAGGTACGCGCCGGAGATGTCCTGGATCATCGGTGTCATCTGCGTGGAGTAGGACGCGAGCAGCGCGAACAGGACGAGCACGTTGAGGAGGCCCGCCATCCGGCTGAGCCCGATCAGCATCCACAGCCGCGTGAGCAGCTGGTGGAGGGCGGAGAGGGCCAGGTAGGTCAGCGCGACCGGGAGGACGATCGAGGCTGTGATGTAACCGGTCGCGGAGGGGCCCAGAAGGATCAGTGCGCTGACGGCGAGGGAGACGAGGCCGGCGGCGGCCACGACGGCTGTCATCGCCGCTTCGTACATGAGGAACGCCGTCGAGCGTTCCCGGTTGGTGACCGGTAACTGGTAGCTGAGCCGGAGCAGTCCCTCGGCGTTGAGGAACAACACCTTCACGAGCAGGAACGCGATCTGCACCCACAGCAGGATGGACACGGTCGAGATGTCGAACAGCAGCCGCCACACCGCCGCTTCGTCGGCCAGGGGGCGCAGGAAGAAGTAGGACGCGGTGCACATGACGCCCAGCAGCAGAAGGGCCGCCCCCATGACGAACACTCTGACCGGGGCGGACTTGAGGACCCCGACTCGCAGGACCCGGCGGCGGAAGAAGACGAGGAGCATCCGGGCCAGGACCGCGGAATGCCTCAGCCGTACCGCCGTCACCGCTGGGACGTCTCGAGGTAGTCGAACACCATGGCTGCCACCGATCCGTGTTCTTCGACCAGATCCTTCGTCGGCTCGTCGTACACCACGTGGCCCAGGTCGAGAAAGATGGTCCTGTCGGCCAGTCGCTCCAGCACGGCGAAGTCATGCGTGCACAGCAGGATCGAGCGGCCCTCGTCGCGGACGCGCCTGAACTCCTTCTCGGCGAGGTGCAGCGCTTCGAGGTCGATGCCGTTGAGGGTCTCGTCGATGACGGTCAGCGGGGCGCGGACGACGAGCGCGGACACCAGTTGCGTCTTCTTGCGCATGCCGTGCGAGTAGTCCTCGATCAGGTCGTCGTAGCGGCCCTCCATCGAGAACTTGCGGAAGTAGCCCAGGGCTTCACCGTGGTCGACGTCGACGTCGAACAGTTTTCCCATCATGGAGATGTATTCGCGGGCGGTGAGGAACTCGGGAAGGTAGTCGTTGCTGGACAGATACATGCCCATTTTCTTCGCCTCGGGCCGGGCGTGTTCATGCGCGCCGATCCGGATGGACCCGGACTGAAGGCGTACGAGGTCGAAGATGTTCTTGATCATCGTGGACTTTCCGGAGCCGTTCGGGCCGACGAGACCGACGATCGTGCCTTCCTCGACCGTGAAGGACACGTCCAGGAGAACGTTGACAATGCCGTCGTACGAGTAGCTGACGCCGTTGACATTCAGGAGAGACACTATCGCGTTGATCCTTTGCCGAGTCCGTCCACAGGAAGGTGCCCAGGAATCCCCGGTACCACCAGAGGCTTCCTGGGCACCTGCAAACCTAGCCGTCAGACGGCTACACGCATTCGGCGCTGACCTTCAGGCCGAAGTTCTTGAAGGACCACTCGCCGGTGAAACGCTTGTTCTGCTTCACCACACACCAGACCACCAGTCCGGCGAAGATCGTGGCACCGAGGCCGAGGACGACAGCGGTGAAGATCAGGAACCAGGCGTCGTAGCGGACGAGTCCCTTGTCGATCTTCGCTCTCATCGACGCGACGACCCGCTCGGGCGCCGTGGTCGCGGCCACGTACGCGCTGATCGAGGCGGACGTGTACGCGCTGACCGCCTTCGCCTGAACCGGCTCGACGGCGGCCTCGCGCTCCCGTACAAGAGTTGACGCAGACACAGATGTTCTCCCCTGCGGTTGATGGTGACCCGGTGAAAATGTCATGTGCCTGGCAAGCAAGGCTAGTGTCCTGAGGGGCACCGCGCAGCGCACTTCGTGAAGGTCGCAATGACGGCGGCTTCCGCCCGCGAAGAGATCGCCAGCTTGATGAAAACGCTGGTGACATGCTTCTTGACCGTTCGCTCTGCGATGTTCCAGCGGTTCGCTATGACGGTGTTCGACAGACAGTCGCCCAGCGCGACGAGGATTTCGCGCTCCCGCGCGGTCAGAAGAGACAGGTCTGCGTCACGCACCCATGCCGGCACGCTGACTCCTCCGCAGCAGACGAGGATCTCTTCGGGATCAGTGTTTCTGGCTGTGGGCAGGCTCATTTCCCATCCCCCGTAACGACGGTCACTCGCCTGTTCGTTCGGCTGTACATGACCTGGTCGGCTTGGTCAGAACCGCTGTTCGCAGCGGTTACCGTAGGCCTGGCGTGAACAGCGGACAAGGCGATGGTGGTGAGCTGGCGCCAATTCGACTACTCAGGCTCCCCGGGCGGAATCATGGGAGCTCTGCCAACACACGCGTTCTCGTGCGGCGTTCCCGTGAAGCGGAATGGCCGGGGACGGCGTTGCGCGTGGCCGCAGGTGGCCGATACACACCAGGTTCCCGGCTTCTTTCGTCCCTCGAAGCGGGCTGGAGTTGGGCTCGACGCGGACTCGAGGCGGGGCTCGAGGCGGGGGCTGGATGCGGACTCGGGGGCCCGGGCGGACCACCCCTCGGCCCGAGCACCAACCCCTGTGCAGAGCGCGGGATTTACCCCCGTCGCCCCGGTCACCGAGCCTTTCGTACGCCGATGGAGCCCGAGAACCTCGAAGTGCGTGGCCGCGAACGGCCCCTCCGCCGGCCGGTCAGCGCAGATGGCTGGTGTCGTTGAGCAGCCGCACCGACGCGTTGCCGTCCCCGTAGTACGCCACCGCCGACAGCGACGCCGCCGACAGTTCCATCCGGAACAGCGACTCCGGCGGGGCGCCGAGCGCCAGCCGTACGAGCGTCTTCACCGGCGTCACATGCGTGACGAGCAGAACCGTGCGCCCCGCGTAGCGCGCCAGCAGCTTGTCGCGGGAGAGCGCGACGCGGCGCGCGACCTGCGCGAAGCTCTCGCCGCCACCCGTCGGTGCCGCCTTGACGGAGCCGAGCCAGGCATCGAGATCGGGCCCGTACCGCTCCTGGACCTCCGCGAACGTCAGCCCCTCCCAGGCGCCGAAGTCCGTCTCCCGCAGCCCTTCGTCCGTACGGACGTCCAGGCCGAGCTTCCGGGCGACGACCTCCGCCGTCTCACGGCAGCGGCGCAGCGGTGAGGTGACGACGGCCTCGATCGTGCCGCGCGCCGCCAGAACGGCGGCCGCGTGCTCGGCCTGGCGCCGGCCCGCGTCCGTCAGCTCCGGGTCCGTGCCGCCGCTGCCCGAGAAGCGCTTCTCGGGGGTGAGGGCGGTCTCGCCGTGCCGCAGCAGGACGAACGTCGTGGGCTTGCCGAGGTCGGCGGGCGCCGCCCAGCCGACCGGCGTGGCCCGCGAAGGCTCGGCGAGTGGGTCGTCCTCCTCGTCGGCGGCGTCCGCACGCGGCGCCCCCGCGACGGAACGGCCCGCGCCGGAACCGCCCGCGCCGCTGTCGAGCGCCGCGGTGGAGCGCGACGGCTCCCACCGCTCGCCGCGCTTCCCCGCGTCCATGGCCTCGTTGGCCAGCCGGTCCGCGTGCTTGTTCTTCGCCCGCGGGATCCACTCGTACGAGACCCGGTCGGCCGGGTGGACCGTCTTCGCCTCGGCGGCGAGCGGACGCATGTCCGGGTGCTTGATCTTCCAGCGGCCCGTCATCTGCTCGACGACGAGCTTGGAGTCCATCCGGACCTGGATCTCGGCCTCCGGGTCGAGGGCGTGCGCGGCCCGCAGGCCCGCGATCAGCCCTCGGTACTCTGCGACGTTGTTGGTCGCGGTGCCGATGTATTCGGCGGCCTCGGCGATCGGTTCGCCCGATGCGGCGTCGAGGACGACCGCGCCGTACCCGGCGGGCCCCGGGTTGCCCCGGGAGCCGCCGTCCGCCTCGACGATGAAGCGCCGCTTCCGTGTGCTTCCCGCACTCATCGGGACTACAGACCGGATTCGGGCGTACGGACCAGGATGCGGCGGCAGTTCTCGCAGCGCACGACGGTGTCCGGGGCCGCGGCCCGCACCTCGTTCAGCTCGGTGATGGCCAGCTCCTGGCGGCAGCCCTCGCAGCGGCGCTGGAACAGCCGCGCGGCGCCGACGCCGCCCTGCTGCCCGCGCAGCTTCTCGTACAGCCCCAGCAGGTCGCCGGGGACGGCCGCGGCGACCGCCTCGCGCTCCTTGGCCACGGAGGCGGACTCGCCGTCGAGCTCCTGCTCGGCGGTGTCCCTGCGGCCCGTGGCGTCGGTGGTCCTGGCCTCGACGGACTCGACGCGTCCGGTCAGTTCGGTGACGCGCTCCTGGGCGGACTCGCGACGCTCCATGACCTCCAGGACGACGTCCTCCAGGTCGCCCTGGCGCTTGGCGAGCGAGGCGATCTCGTGCTGGAGGTTCTCCAGGTCCTTCGGGGAGGTGATGGTCCCGGAGTCCAGCCGCTGCTGGTCGCGGGCGGCGCGCTGGCGCACCTGCTCCACGTCCTGTTCCGCCTTGGTCTGCTCGCGGGCGGTGTCGCTCTCCTCGGTCTGGGCGGCGACCAGCAGGTCGCGCAGCTGGGCGAGGTCGGCGTTCAGGGTCTCGATCTCACCGTGCTCCGGCAGGCTTCGGCGCTTGTGCGCGAGCTGCGACAGACGGAGGTCGAGCGCCTGGACGTCGAGCAGGCGGATCTGGTCGGCGGGGGCGGCGTTCAGTTCGGGGCTCCTGGGGTGACGGTGGTGTGGGACGCGGCGTGGGCGCTCCACGGGTCGGTGACCGTACGGGAGATGTGCGTGCGCAGATTCCAGCCGTGGCGGTCGGAGATCTCGTCGAGCTGGGCGGCCGCCTGCTCGACCCATGGCCACTCGGTGGCCCAGTGCGCGGCGTCCACCAGGCCCAGCGGGCTCTGCTGCTGGGCCTCGGACGCGGGGTGGTGGCGCAGGTCGGCGGTGACGTAGACGTCGGCACCGGCCGCGCGGACCCGGTCGAAGAGGCTGTCGCCCGAACCGCCGCACACCGCGACCCGGGAGACGGTGATGCCGGGGTCCCCGGCGACGCGGATGCCCTGCGCGGTGGCGGGAAGCCGGGCGGCGGCCAGCTCGGCGAAGTCCCGCAGCGTCATGGGCGTCTCGAGTTCGCAGACCCGGCCGAGGCCCCGGCGGCCCGCCGGATCGTCCGGGTCCGGTACGAGCGGGCCGGTGGTCCGCAGTCCGAGGGCGCCGGCGAGGGCGTCGGAGACACCGGGGTCGGCCCGGTCGGCGTTGGTGTGGGCGACGTGCAGGGCGACGTCGTTCTTGATCAGGGTGTGCACGACACGGCCCTTGAAGGTGGAGGCCGCGACCGTCGTCGTACCGCGCAGATAGAGCGGGTGATGGGTGACGAGCAGGTCCGCGCCGAGCTTCACGGCCTCCTCGGCGACCTCCTGCACGGGGTCGACGGCGAAGAGAACGCGCTGTACGGCGGCGTCCGGATCACCGCAGACCGTACCGACGGCGTCCCACTCCTCCGCCCGCTCGGCGGGCCACAGGGCGTCGAGCGCGGCGATGACATCAGACAGTGCGGGCACGGGTGAGAGGTTACCTCGCACCCGCCGCCGCGCGAACGGCGCCGGGAGCCCGCCGGTGACCTCCCCCGGCACGGCGCGGACCGGAGGAGCACAACTCCCGTGCGCTGCCGGGCCGAACCCGCCCGGCAACACCCGTATGTGTGAAGCCTGGACAACTTGCACCGGTCGGCTGCGCGTCCGAAAACTACCGTCGTCGCTGGAGGTGACCAGGCGATGACTGCTTGTGTCCTGGAGAGCATCACGGACAGCGGCACCGTACGCGTGCGGCCGGCGCCGATGACGATCGCGGCGGACGGCGGTTACGCGGCACGGCTGGTGAGCGGCGGGCAGCCGGGGAGCTGGCTCCCGGAGCGCTGGACCCTGGGCGGCCCCGAGCCGTACGCGGTGAAGCTGCCGCTCGGCCAGCCCGAGGATGTGGAGAGCGAGCTGCTGCCGCTGCCCGACGGACGGGTGCTGATCAGCCGCCGGGTCGCCGACCGCCACGACGTGGCGCTGCTCTACCCGTCCGGGCCCAGCACCGGCGAGCTGCCGCTCGGCAGCGTCGCGTGCGAGCACCTGACCCTGCTCCCGCCCCCGCCGGGCGGCACGGACGCGTACGCGCTGGCGCCCGGCGAGCGGTCCACCGCCGTGTGGCGGGTGCACGGCGGCCCGGCCGGCCCCGAGCGGGTCGCCGTGGTGCCGGGCCGCTGCTCGGGCGGCGCCTGGCTGGACCGGACGGGCCGACTGCTGGCGCTGGACCGGGAGTTGGCGGAGGGCGGGCCGGTCAAGGCCGTGGCCGTGGACCTGGCGCGGGGCGGGACGAGTCCTCTTCTGCAGATCACCGACGACAGCAACGACCGTGTGCTGCTCGCCGATCCGGACAGCGGGCTGCTGCTCGTGCGGTCCGACGCGGCCGGGCACGACCGGCTTGGCTGGGGTGTGCTGGGCAGCCGTCAACCGCTGCGCTTCCCCGAGGTCCTGCGGCTCGCGGACGCGGCCGTGACCCCGTTCGCCATACAGCCGGGGCAGATGCTGATGCCGGAGAACGTGGCGGTGGCGCTGCGCATCGACGGACCGGCGGGCAGCCGGGTGGGCATCTGGCGGCCGGCGGGACGGCGGCTGCATCAACTCCCGGCGCCTGTCGGGTGGCTGGCGGGTGTGGGGCTGTGGACGGCGCGGGGCGAGCTGCGGCTGCCCTGCTCCACGCCGCAGATGCCGTGCGGGGTGGCACGGACCATGGCGCCGGCCGACGCGGCACCGCCGGTCAGGGCGCTGACGGCAGCTCCCGCGGCCGAAGGGGCCCTTGCCGTACGGGTGTCGGCGGAGCCGGAGCCGCGCGGTGCCGCGGCCCTGCGCCCCGTTCCCCTTCAGCAGGCCCCCATGGCCAGAACCCGGTAGCTTCACGATCATCCGACTGGTTAGACTCGGGCGGGGGCCGCGCAGCTCTCCCGTGGGCGCGTCGGCATCCGGCGAGGTGACTGACGGCTGCTCATCAGTCGTGTGCGGAGGGCCGGTCGGCCGTCTTGACGACACTCGCTGCGGACGGCCCCGAGCGCACGGCACGACGCGATCCCACGGGGTGACTCTCCTCTATGTCCGAAGCACGGACCGACACGCATCAGCCGCAGCCGCAGGAGGCCGCCCAGGCTTCCACCGGGCACGGCAAACACCGGGGCCAGGCCGCGTCCGATGACGGCCAGGCACCGGCGCAGGGCCGGCACCGCCGCCCGTCCTCCGAGGGCACGGGGAACGGCTGAGACGTGCGCGCCCGGGCCGGTCCGGCCCGGGCGCTTCGTTGTCGCGGCGGGCCCGTGAAGGAGCGTTCAGCGCGCCTTCCTCAGGCCCAGTACCTCGGCGGCCGCGAAGGTCTGCCCCGCCGGGCGCCCGGCGAAGTACGGGGTGAGCAGTTCGTCGAGTTCGTCATGGCTGAAGACGTCCTTGGCCGTGTCGAACTGGGCCGCGACCCGGGGCCGTTCGAGCAGCGCCACCATGCCGCCGTGGACGACGAACACCTGGCCGTTGACCTGCCCGGCGGCGGGCGATGCGAGATAGCCCACCAGCGGTGAGACGTGTTCGGGCGCGAGCGGGTCGATGCCCTCCGGCCCGTCTCCCCCGGTCCCGCCGCCGGACGCGCCGGCCGACGGCCCGGAGCCCGTCGCCGTACCGGCAGCACCCCCCGGTACGCCCGCGAACACGTCCTCCGTCATACGGGTCCTGGCGCGCGGGCAGATGGCGTTGGCGGTCACCCCGTACTTGGCGAGCGCCCCCGCCGTCGACGTGGTCAGGCCGACGATCCCGCCTTTGGCGGCCGCGTAGTTGGGCTGCCCCGGCGACCCGGCGAGGAACGCCTCGGACGAGGTGTTCACGATCCGCCCGTAGACCGGCCCGCCTGCCGCCTTCGACCGCTCGCGCCAGTACGCCGCGGCGAAGTGCGTGGTGTTGAAGTGCCCTTTGAGGTGCACGCGGATCACCGAGTCCCACTCGCCCTCGGTCATCGAGAAGATCATCCGGTCCCGCAGGATGCCCGCGTTGTTGACGAGCACGTCGAGCGAGCCGTACGTGCCGAGGGCGAGCTCGATCAGGCCGCGTGCCTGGTCGAAGTCGGCCACGTCACCGGTGTGGGCGACGGCCTGCCCGCCCAGGGCCCTGATCTCCTCCACCACCTGCTCGGCCGGTCCCGACGATGCGTCGCCCGAGCCGTCACGGCCCGGCTGCCCGAAGTCGTTGACCACCACCCGGGCACCCAGCCGGGCGAGTTCGAGCGCCTCGGCCCGGCCGAGCCCGCGCCCCGCACCGGTGACCACGGCCGTCTTCCCGTCCAGACTCATCCCGATTCCCCTCAGTTCCTGAAGTCCTCGGCCCGTTTCAGATCTCGATGCAGGTGCGCAGCGCTTCGCCCGTCCGCATCTGGTCGAGGGCGTCGTTGATCTCGGCCAGCCGGACGCGGTGCGTGATGAGCCCTTCGAGGTCGATGCGGCCGGCTCGCCAGAGGGCGATGGCGCGCTCGTACGACCGGAGGACGTCGCCGCCGCCGTAGAGCGAGGGCAGCACCCGCTTCTCGTCGAAGAACAGCTCGAACATGTTGAACTGCAGGTAGTCGTCCAGCGCGCCTGCGCCGACGACGCAGAGCGTGCCGCCGCGCCGGGTCGTCTCGTACGCCTTGCGTGCCGTCGCGGATTTGCCGACGACCTCGAAGACGTAGTCGAAGCCCTCGCCCGAGGTGATCCGCGCCTTGGCGTCCTCCAGCGCCTCCGGTGCCACCGCTTCGGACGCGCCGAAGCGGACCGCCGCCTCCCGCCGCCCCTCGACCGGGTCGACGGCGACGATCTGCGCGGCGCCCGCCGCCCGCGCGGCCTGCACGGCGCTGATGCCCACGCCGCCGCAGCCGATGACCGCCACCGACGAACCCGCCTCCACCTTCGCGGTGTTGAAGACCGCGCCGAGCCCGGTGGTGACGCCGCAGCCGATGAGGGCGGCGATGTCGTACGGCACGTCGTCCGGGATCGGTACGGCCGACACGGCGCCGATCACGACTTCCTCGGCGAAGGTGCCGGTCCCCGCGAAGCCGAAGACGTCACCGCCCGGCCGCTTGAAGTTGGGGGTTCCGGCGCCGAGGAAGCCGGTGAGGCACAGATGGCTCTGTCCGCGCTTGCAGGACGGGCAGTTGCCGCAGGCGGGCAGCCAGCAGACCAGGACGCGGTCGCCCACGCCGATGCCGGTGACGCCGTCACCCACGTCGATCACGTCGCCCGCGCCCTCATGACCCGGGACGAACGGGGCGGGCTGCGGCAGCACACCGTTCATGGCGGAGATGTCGGAGTGGCACAGGCCGGTGGCCCGGATGCGCAGCCTCACCTTCCCCGGGCCGAACCCGACGGCCTCGACGTCCTCGAGGACATCGAGCTTGTCCTGCCCTGTCTCGTGCAGTACGGCTGCGCGCATGGGGCGCTCCCTTCCGTGCGGTTCCGTTCCGGCGGTCGGTTCTCGGCGAGCAATTCTGGGCGGGCGGTTCTCTGCGGCCGGTTCGTGCGGCTCCGCGTGTGCGGGACCCGGGGCCGAGGTTCCTGGGTCGCGGGGTCCTGGGGTCGCGGGGTCCTGGGGTCCTAAGGGTTTACCGGCGGCGGGTCAGGCGTGGTGGACCACGGTGTCGCCGAGGACCGGCGCGTCGTCCCGGTCGGCCGCGGTGACCTCGACCTGCACGCTCCCCTCGCCCCGCCACATCCGGATCCGCAGGGTCTCGCCCGGGAAGACGACACCGGCGAAGCGCGTGGTGTACGAGCGGACGCGCGTGGCGTCGCCCCCGAGCGCGGTGTCGACGACCGCCTTCAGCGTGACGCCGTAGCTGCACAGCCCGTGCAGGATCGGCCGGTCGAACCCGGCCCGCTCGGCGAAGTCGGGGTCGGCGTGCAGCGGGTTCCAGTCGCCGGAGAGCCGGTAGAGCAGGGCCTGGTCCTGGCGGATGGGGCGCTCGACGGCGATGTCCGGGGCGCGCGAGGGGACTTCGAGGCGCTCGGAGGGGCCGCGCTCCCCGCCGAACCCGCCCTCGCCCCGGACGAAGATGCGGGTGTCGCTGGTCCACAGCGGCCCGTCGTCGTCCTCGGCCTCGGAACGCAGCACGAGGACGGCCGCCTTCCCCTTGTCGTACACCGCCGCGATCCGGGAGGACTGGACGGCCTTGCCGTGGACGGGGAGGGGGCGGTGCAGCTCGATGTGCTGGCCGCCGTGCAGGACGGCCGCCAGGTCGACGTCGATGCCGGGCGAGGAGAGTCCGCCGGCGGCCGCGAGGGCGCCGCCTGCGACGGTGGCGAAGCTCGGCAGCACCTGGAGCCTGCTCTCCAGGGTGTAGCGCAGCTCGTCCGGGTCGGTCGCCGGGTCGTCCCGGTCCGGGGACGAACCCGCCCCGACTCCGAGGTGGTAGAGCAGAACGTCCTTGTGGTTCCAGGCCAGGTCGGTCCTGCGGGGCTCGGCCGAGAGGGCTTTTCCGACGTCGATGGGCATGCTCGGTGCTGCTCCTTCGCCACGGTGGTTTCGGGAGGGTCCGCGGTCCGCGGAGGGCCGGTGGAGCCGGTCGGGAGACGGTGAGGCGTGGTCGGCGCGGAGGGCGGAGGGCGGAACAGGAGACCCCGGCGCAGCCGTCCGCACCGTCGGCCGCACCGGGGTCGCATCCGGTCGGCGGGGAACGCGCCCGTGCTCTCGACATAGAACGCGTTCTAGCCGATGGGTCCCATGTATAACGCACCCCCTGCGCCAAGGGAAGAGTACTGACGGTTCGTCAGATCTCATGGCCGCGGGACGCGCGGACCGAAAGCCGTGCGGCGGAACGGGTGAGATCGGTGATCACGCCCGGCCCTCCCGGCGTAGGATCGGACATACCGCCGGATCCGCCACGCAACGGGCGGAACAGGTCGCAAGGCCGGCCGGAGACGCCAGGGAGCCCATCATGATCAGAGTCCTGCTGGCCGAGGACCCGGGCATGACGCGCGGCGCGCTGGCCCATCTGCTGGGCATGGAACGGGACATCGAGGTCGTGGCCCAGGTCGGGCGCGGTGACGCGATCGTGTCCACCGCGCTGACCACCCGCCCCGACGTCGCCCTCCTCGACATCGAGCTGCCGGGCGGCAGCGGGCTGGAGGCGGCCGCGGATCTGCGCGACGAGGTCCCCGGCTGCCGGGTCCTCATCCTCACGACGTTCGCCCGCCCCGGCTATCTCCAGCGTGCGAAGGACGCCGGCGCGGCCGGCTTCCTGCTGAAGGACGGTCCCGTCGACGAACTGGCGGAGGCGATCCGCCGCGCGCTGGCGGGCGAGTCGGTCATCGACCCGGTGCTCGCCGCGGCCGCGCTCGGCTCGGGCCCGAACCCGTTGACGGCGCGCGAGCGGGAGGTGCTCACCGCGGCGGCCGACGGCGCGAACACCGCGGGCATCGGCGCGGCGCTGCGCCTCTCCGAGGACTCCGTGCGCCGCCACCTCTCCTCCGCGACCGCCAAGACCGGGGCCCGCGACCACGAGGAGGCTGCCCGGACGGCGCGCCGCAACGGCTGGCTCTGAGCTCGGCCGCACCGAAGAGCCGCGGCCCCCCGCCCGGCACTGCGCCGCGGCCGGGCGACGGCCTCCGGCCCGGCGCCACCGCTTCCTGCCGGTCCCCGGCCACCGCCGGCCGCCGGGATCGGCACCCCCGCGCGTCCCCGCACCCGCCCCATGAGGCAGCATGGGCCGTTGCGGCACGTCGGGGGCTGCGCGCCGCACCACGGAACACCACCGGACCTGGCCGGCCGGATCATCGCCGGTGCACGACCGGGACATCGCGGGACGGAAGCGGGAGAGAGCGCATGGCACCGGGCCCCAAGCCGGAGACGATGGCCGCCTTCGCGTCGGCCAAGGGCTTCATGCCGGTCGATGAGGGACTCGCCCTCTACGCGGCCGCGACCGACGCGGCCCGCCTCGGCCTCCCGCTGCTCGAGGTCGGTACGTACTGCGGCCGCTCCACGCTCCTCCTCGCCGACGCGGCCCGCGAGGCCGGTGTCGTCGCCGTCACGGTGGACCACCACCGCGGCTCCGAGGAGCAGCAGCCCGGCTGGGAGTACCACGACCCGACCGTGGTCGACGCCGAGGTCGGCCGGATGGACACCCTCCCCGTCTTCCGCCGCACGCTGCACAAGGCGGGCCTGGAGGACCACGTGGTCGCCGTCGTCGGCCGGTCCCCGCAGGCCGCCGCACTCTGGGGCACACCGCTCGGCCTGGTCTTCGTCGACGGGGGCCACACCGACGAGCACGCCACCGCCGACTACGAGGGCTGGGCCCCGCACGTCGCGGACGACGGCCTCCTGGTCATCCACGACGTCTTCGCCGACCCCGCCGACGGCGGCCAGGCGCCGTACCGGATCTACCGCAGGGCGCTGGAGTCCGGGGCGTTCACCGAGGTCTCGGCGACCCGCTCGCTGCACGTCCTGCGGCGTACGGCTCCGGGGATCTGAACGGGCCACTAGCATCGCGATCGTGTCGAACGGCTCACCCCCCGCTCCGCGCGGCGCCCTCACCGGTGCCGCGCTCCTCGCCCTGGCCGCACTCGCCGTCTCCTGCGGCGGGGAGTCGTCCGGACCGCGGAAGGACGACGCGAAGCCGTCGGCCGCCGAGTCCGCGTCCTCGCCCGGCGGCGCACCGGACGGCGAGGGGCCGGGCGGCGAGGCCGGGGACACGCCCGGCCGGGGCCCGCTCTCCGGGAAGGTGGTCGTGATCGACCCGGGCCACAACCCGGGCAACGGCAAGCACGCCGACGCGATCAACCGGAGCGTGGACATCGGTACGGGCCGCAAGGAGTGCGACACCACCGGCACGTCCACGAACGACGGCTACACCGAAGCGGCGTTCACGCTCGACGTGGCGCGCCGTATCCGCAAGGTCCTCGAGGCGGAGGGCGCGACGGTGAAGCTCACCCAGGACGGCTCCCGCGCGTGGGGCCCCTGTGTCGACGAGCGCGCCCGGATCGGGAACGAGGCCGAGGCCGACGCGGCCGTCTCGATCCACGCCGACGGCTCCGCGACCGGCAACCGCGGCTTCCACGTCATCCTTCCCGCGAAGGTGAAGGACGGGGCCGCCGACACCCGGGCGATCACCGGGCCCTCACGCGACCTGGGCGAGCGGATCGCGGACGCGTTCACGCGCAGGACAGGCAGCGCCCCCTCCAACTACATCGGCGACAGGGGCCTGGACGTGCGCTCCGACCTCGGCGGGCTCAACCTCTCCAAGGTGCCCAAGGTGTTCATCGAGTGCGGCAACATGCGCGACGCGCGGGAGGCCGCCCGGCTGAAGAGCGCGAAGTGGCGCGAGCGTGCGGCACAGGGCATCGCGGACGGCATCGGGGACCACCTCAAACCGTGATCTCTCACGATCACCTGTGACCTCTCGTCATGACTCCGGACGACTCGGGAGCACGGTAACCCGCAGGACACCCCCGGGAACCCAGCGCTAGATTCATCCGTACGATGGGGGGCCACCCCCGCGCCACGCCCCGCGCGTTCCGGCGAAGCGACAGCTCGTGACGAGACCGACTAAGGACATGACGTGAATATCCGCTCCCTCACTCGAGGCGACGGCGTGGTGATCGGAGCAGCGGTGTTGCTCTTCATCGCCTCGTTCCTCGATTTCTACTCCTGCGAAGGCGACTTCTGCAGGGACGTTCCCAACGGCTGGGACAGCGACCTCTTCCCCGTACTGCCCTCGATCTTCCTGGCGGGCCTGATCGCTGCGGGGCTCATCGTCGCCGCTCGATTCCAGCCCGCGGGGCAGAAGTTGGCCGGGCTCGGCCTGGACCAGTGGGGTACCGCCCTGGCCGTGTTCGCGGCCTGGAGCTCGCTGTGGACGCTCATCGGGGGCCCCGACGTCGACAAGGGCGTCGGCCAGATCCTCGGCTTCATCGCCGCGCTCGCGCTGGCCGCGGGTGCCGTGCTCAGCCAGACGCTGCCGGCACTCAAGGCCCCGCTGATGGGCACGCCGAGCCCGCAGGCCCCGTCCCCGTACGGCGCGGGCCAGGGTCAGGGCCAGGGCTACGGCTACCCGGCGCAGCACGGCGCCCCGTCCCCGTACGGCGCGCAGCCGGGCCAGCCGGGACAGCCCGGCGGCCAGCAGCCGTACGGCGGGCAGCCGCAGGCCGCCGCGCAGCAGCCGGGTCCCGGCGCGCCCCAGCAGGGCGGTGAGTTCGCACCGTTCTGGTTCGCCGTGCCCGTGACCCGTCCGCTCTACGCGGAGGACGGCTCGCCGACGGCGATCGCCGAACTGGCCCCCGGCACCTGGTACCTCGCGGTCGACCAGCGCGGGTCGGCGCTCGTCGCCCAGACCCAGGACGGCCGCCGTGGTGTCCTGCAGGACACCACGGGGATCCAGCGCGGCTGACCGTACGGCTCGCACCGGCGTTCCGCGGCCCCTCGCCCTCGCGGCGGGGGGCCGTTGCCTTGCCCGGGCACGCCCCGTACAGTCCCCGGTGACCCACGCTTTCTGACAGTCCGTCAGGACATGTGGGACCGGCTCCGGGAGGTACGGCATGCGACTCGGCCTGGCACTCGGCTACTGGGGGCGCGGCCCCGACCCCGTGCATGTCGAACTCGCCGTCGAGGCCGAGCGGTTGGGCTACGCCTCGGTCTGGACGGCGGAGGCGTGGGGCTCGGACGCGTTCACGCCGCTGACCTGGATCGCGGCCCGCACCTCCCGGATCCGGCTCGGCACCGCGGTGGCGCAGATGGCTGCCCGCACCCCGACCGCCACCGCCATGCACGCGCTGACACTCGACCATCTCTCCGGCGGGCGGATGATGCTGGGACTTGGCCTGTCCGGGCCGCAGGTGGTGGAGGGCTGGTACGGGCGGCCGTTCCCCAGGAGCCCGCTCACCGCGACCCGCGAGTACGTCGAGGTCATCCGCCAAGTCCTGCGCCGCGAGGGCCCGGTGGAGCTGGACGGACGCTTCCACTCCCACCCGTACACCGGCCCCGATGCCATGGGGCTGGGCAAACCGCTGAAGCCCATCACCCATCCGCTCCGCTCCGGCCTGCCGGTGCTTCTCGGCGCGGAGGGCCCGAAGAACATCGCCCAGACCACGCGGATCGCCGACGGCTGGCTCCCTCTGTACTGGTCGCCGATGCGCACGGACGTCTACGAGGCGTCGCTGACGGAGGCGCGGGAGGGGTTCGCGGTCGCGCCGATGGCGCGGGCCCAGGTGTGCGACGACGTGGCCGAGGGCCTGCTGCCCGTGAAAGCGATGCTGGGCTTCTACATCGGCGGGATGGGGCACGCGGCCCGCAACTTCCACGCGGATCTGATGGCGCGCATGGGGTTCGAGGAGGAGGCGCGCCGCATTCAGCAGCTGTTCCTGGAGGGCCGGCGGGCCGAGGCGATCGAGGCCGTGCCGGACGCGTTCGCGGACGAGATCTCGCTCGTCGGACCGCGGGAACGCATCGCGGAACGCCTGGAGTTGTGGCGCAAGGGCCCGGTCACCGACCTGCTGGTGACGGCCCCCGACCCGCTGACGCTCCGGACGCTGGCGGAGCTGAACGGCTGACCCGGAAGGGCGCCGGCCGGGAGCGCGGGCGAGGCCCCCCACGTCCCGCCCCCCCCGTACGGGACGTGGAGGTCCGGCGCGGCCCAGGGTCAGGTCACCGACGGACCGGACGGCGCCCCGCCACGCCCTGCCGGTCCGTGCTCCGCACCGGCGTCCGCCTCCCATGCCCGCCCGATCGCCCGCAGCATCTGCTGGTACACCCCCAGGTACCGGAAGGGCTTGATCGCCGCCATGTAGAGGGCGCCCATGCGGCCGTTGGGCCTGACCAGGACGGCCATCTGACCGCGGTGGGCGCCGGCCCCGTCCGGGACCCAGCCGATGTGCATGACGGCGTGCACGGTGCGGTTCGCCATCTCGGCCGCCCACTCGTCGTGCGTCAGATAGACCGAGACGAGCGGCGCCTCCTGGAGGTCGGGCCCGCGCGGCCCGCTCAGCAGGTCGGCGGGCAACCGGTCCCGCAGCGTCGGCACGCGGACGCCGAGACCGGCGGAGGCATCGTCCCACCCGAGCAGCTTCCCGAGCTTCCAGCGGATCGCGAAGAGCAGGCGCGCCACGGGCGAGGAGACGTGCGCCCCGTCGCCGTTCGCCATCTGGCGCACGAGCCGCTCGAGGTCGTCGGGGCCGCCCGGTGTCGGCATGGCCCACACGTCCTCGACCCGGAAGTCGCCGGCGATCCCATGGATCCGCCAAGGCCGGGACGTGTGCGCTGTTACGGGGAGTTTCATCTGCGAGCCCCAATCTATACGCTGCCGTATAGATCAGAGGTTAGCCCATCTATACGGCTCCGTATAGATGAGGGACGGCAGGACGGGAGACACACCATGGGCGCGATCCGCACCCCTCGCGGCAGATGGATCGAGGAGGGGCTGCGCGCACTGGCCGCCGGAGGGCCCGACGCCGTACGGATCGAACCTCTCGCGCAGGTGCTCGGCGTCAGCAAGGGCGGTTTCTACGGGTACTTCGCGAACCGCGGCGCGCTGCTCGCCGAGATGCTCGACACCTGGGAGCGCGAGGTCACCGAGGGAGTGATCGAACAGGTCGAGAGCGGCGGAGGGGAGGCGAGGGCCAAGCTGGACCGGCTGTTCTCGCTCGTCGCCTCACTGGGCGACGGACCGACGACGGGCACCACGGTCGACCTCGCGATCCGCGACTGGGCGCGGCGAGACGAGGCCGTCGCGCGGCGGCTCAAGCGGGTCGACAACCGGCGCATGGAGTATCTGCGCTCGCTGTTCGGGGACTTCTGCACGGACGCGGACGACGTCGAGGTCCGGTGCATGATCGTCTTCTCGGTGCGTATCGGCCACCACTTCATCGCCGCCGACCACGGCGGTCGCAGCCGCGAGGAGGTCATGGAGCTGACCCGGACGTGGCTTCTGCGGTGACGGAGGTGGCCGACCGGCGCCCGAGCCGGTCGGTACACGCAGGGGTCAGTTCCAGTTCGCCCGCTGGAGCCAGAAGCGCAGCAGCTCCGCGTCCCCGAGAACCTCGACACGATCGCTGTCCGCCGGCAGCCGCCGGTAGAACACCTGGAGGACGTCGGCGACGGGGCCGCGCAGCGCGACCGTCGCCTTCGCGTGCGCGCGGCGCCAGGTGAAGCGCTCGGCGCCGAATTCGATGAGCCACTCGGCGTCCAGTGCGGGGGCCGTGTCCGTGGCGTGCAGGTGGATGCTCCGCCCCGCGCCGCGGAGTTCGGCCAGCTCGGGGTCCTGGCCGGTCGCGCTCAGGTCGCTCAGGATCTCCAGCCACTCGTCGATCGTGTCGGCCGCGACGTCCGGCGCCACGGTGAACGCGCGGTCCACCGTCCGCTCCGCGTCCGCCCGGTGCACCACTGTCTCGTGCGTCATCCGCCGGGCCCAGAAGCCCGCCGTGCGCTCCGGCGCCCAGGTCCACACCGCGGCGTCCGGTCCGGATTCCCTGAGTACGGACTCCAGCAGCCCCGCACCCTCGGCGAGCCAGGCGTCCAGGGCGGACGGGTCGTCGCCGTCCGGCCCCGCATAGCCCGGAACCTCTTCCTCCGGGATCTCATCGGCCGCCCGCGTACGGACGATCTCCGCGGCCCAGCGGTGGGAACCTCCGACATGACGCGCCAGGTCGCCCAGCGTCCAGTCGGGGCAGGTCGGCACGGTTGCCGACAGGTCGGCGCCACGGATGGCGTCCCTCAACAAGCCCGTCTGAACGGTGACTTCCGAGCAGTAGCGGTCATGTCCCAAAAATGTCATGACGGCACCTTATGCACACGTGCTCGAAAGGCAAGCGGGTTTCCGGGCTCCGGTTGCGGCAAGGCGGGGTGTATGTCCAGACGCACTTCAGGAAACACCGCTGCCAGGATCGTCGTGGTCGTCGCGGATATCGCCGCGGTGATACTCGGCCTGTGGATCCTCATGTCCCTACTCGACGCCAACCAGTCGAACGACCTGGTGAGCTTCGTGCAGGACTCCGCCGGCTGGCTGGCCGGCTGGTCGCACGACCTGTTCACCATGGACACCGAATGGCTGCGGACGGTGCTCAACTACGGGCTGCCCGCCGTGGTCTACCTGCTCATCGGTCACGCCGTGGCCGGCCGCTTCCGCCGCGTCTGACGGCGACAGCGGCCACGCGCCGCCGCGTACGGACGATGCCGGGCGCCGGCACCCGGCCTTCGTCCCCGTCCCCGGTTCCCCCGTCCCCGGTTCCCCCGTCCCGTACGGCTCGCACGGCGCTGCCCGGCGAGCACCGTTTTCGGGGAGGCGCCGTTCTCCCGACAGCAGTCCCAGCGGCTCAGCAGCAGTCCGGGTCCAGTCCCGACGGCAGCCGCCGGCCGCCGAACACCGCCGTGGTCGCCTCGTCCCCACCGAGCGCGGCCACAGCCAGCAGCAGCGATCCCGCCGTCCAGGTGGTGAGCTCCTCCGGCCAGACGGCGTCGTCCTCGAAGACGTAGCCCGTCCAGTACATGCCGTTCTCCGCGCGCAGGTGCTGGATCGAGCGGAGGATGTCCACCGCACGGTCCGACTCGCCCATCGCCCAGAGCGCGAGGGCGAGTTCGGCGCTTTCGCCGCCCGTCACCCAGGGCCGGTCGGAGACGCAGCGCACGCCGAGGCCGGGAACCACGAAGCGGTCCCAGTCCCCCTCGATGCGCTCCTTGGCCTGCGCTCCGGTGACGGCTCCGCCGAGCACCGGGTAGTACCAGTCCATCGAGAAGCGGTCCTTGTCCAGGAACCGCTCGGGGTGACGGCGTATCGCGTGGCCGAGCCAGCCGGCCGCCAGCTCCCAGTCGGGCTGCGGCGTCTCGCGGTGCTCGGCGACGGCCAGGGCGCAGCGCAGCGCCTGGTGGATGGAGGAGCAGCCCGTGAGCAGCGCGTCGGTGACGGGTGTCCCGTCGTCCTCGCGCTTCCAGCCGATCTGCCCGCCGGGCTGCTGCAGTTCGAGGACGAACTCCACAGCGGCGCGGACGGTGGGCCACATGCGGTCGAGGAACGCGTCGTCGCCGGTGGAGAGGTAGTGGTGCCAGACGCCGACCGCGATGTACGCGACGAAGTTGGTCTCGCGGCCGCGGTCGGTGGGCCGGTCGGCGGCGCCGTCGGCGTAGGCGGCGTACCAGGAGCCGTCCGCGTTCTGGTGGCGGGCCAGCCACCGGTACGCGGCCTCGGCGCGCTCGTGCTCCCCGGCTGCGTCCAGCGCCATCGCCGCTTCGACGTGGTCCCACGGGTCGAGGTGGTGCCCGCGGAACCACGGTATGGCGCCGTCCTCGCACTGCCCCGCGCGGATCCCCGCGACCGTCTGCGCCGCCTGCTCCGCGGTGAGCACCCCGGGCAGGACCAGCCGCTCCGTGCGCCCCGGTGACGTCACTGGGCGGCCGCCGCGGCCTCGGTGAACTCCTCGCCGAGCGAGGGGGCGTGGGGCTTGGTCGCGTACGCCACGAAGCTCTTGCCGATCAGCGGGTTGAGCGCGCGTTCGGCGACCCGGGTGGCGAGCGGCTTCTTCATGATGTCCCAGACGAGGAGCTGGTGGTACGCCTTCACCGGCAGCGCCTGGTCGTTGTCGACGCCGAAGGCGCACTTGAGCCACCAGTACGGCGAGTGCAGGGCGTGCGCGTGGTGCGTGCCGTACGGGCGCAGGCCCGCCTCGCGCATCTTCCGCAGCAGTTCGTCGGCGCGGTAGATGCGGATGTGGCCGCCCTCGACCTCGTGGTAGGCGTCGGAGAGCGCCCAGCAGATCTTCTCCGGACCGTAGCGCGGGACCGTCACCGCGATGCGCCCGCCGGGCTTGAGGACGCGCACCATCTCCGCGAGCACGCCCTTGTCGTCATGGATGTGCTCCATGACCTCGGAGATGATCACGACGTCGAAGCTGTCGTCAGGGAAGGGCAGGGCGAGCGCGTCGCCCTCCATGGCCGTGGCCGTGGCCCCCGCCGGCGCCTCACCGGCCTCCTCCATGGCCGCGAACCACTTCGCGACCTCGCGGATCTCCTCGGCGTTGCGGTCGAGCGCGACGACCCGTGCCCCGCGCCGGTAGCACTCGAAGGCGTGACGGCCTGCGCCGCACCCCAGATCCAGCACGCGGTCGCCCGCGGCGAGCGGGAAGCGGGTGAAGTCTACGGTCAGCAATGCCTTCTGCTTTCTCTGGCGGCTGCGGGGAGGTGACGGGCGGTGGCTACGGGACGGTGGCGCGGGTGGCTCGGTTCGCGATGGCCTCGCGGTAGCGCTCGGCCGTCCCGATGGCGGCCTGCCGCCAGGTGAAGCGGGCAAGGACGCGCTCCCGGCCCGCGGCTCCGAGCCGGCGCCGCAGCGGCTCGTCGTCCAGCAGCCGGCTCAGCGCGGCGGCCAGCGCCCCGGCGTCCCCGGGCGGTACGGCCAGACAGCTCTCGCCGTCGGGGCCCGCGACTTCGGGGATGGCGCCGCCGGTGGTGGCGACCAGCGGGGTGCCGGTCGCCATGGCCTCGGCGGCGGGCAGCGAGAAGCCTTCGTAGAGCGAGGGGACACAGGCGATCTCGGCGCCGCGCACCAGGTCGACGAGTTCCGCGTCGCTGATGCCCTTGACGAACTCGACGGCGCCGGCGAGGCCGTAGCGCTCGATCGCGGCGGCGACGGGCCCGTCGTCGGCCCGCTTGCCGACGACGACGAGGTGGGCGTCCGGGTTCTCTGTGCGCACCTTGGCCAGCGCCTCGACGAGATGGATGAGGCCCTTCAGCGGCACGTCCGCGGAGGAGGTGGTGACGATGCGGCCGGGGATCCGGGCGACGGACGGATCCGGCGAGAACAGATCGGTGTCGGCGCCGATGTGCACCACGTGGACCCGGTCCGGGCGGACGTCCAGATGCTCGACGATCTCCTGGCGGGAGGAGCCGGAGACAGTGAGCACCGACGGCAGGCGGCGGGCCACACGCTTCTGCATGCGCGTGAAGCCGTACCAGCGGCGGACGGAGGCGCGGCGCTTCCAGCCGCGCGCCGCGTCGAGGTCGAGTTGCCGGTCGACGGTGATCGGGTGGTGGATCGTGGTGACCAGAGGGAAGCCGAGCCGCTCCAGGCCCAGCAGCCCGTAGCCGAGGGTCTGGTTGTCGTGCACGACGTCGAACCGGCCGCGGTGGGCGGCCAGATGGCGGCGGGCGCGGAGGCTGAAGGTCAGCGGCTCGGGGAAGCCGCCGGTCCACATGGTGGCCACCTCGAGGGCGTCGACCCAGTCGCGGTACTCGCCGGGCTTCGGCGTGCGGAACGGGTCGGGCTGGCGGTAGAGGTCGAGGCTGGGCAACTCGGTGAGGGCGACACCGGCGTCCACGACCGGGTACGGCTGGGCGCCGATGACCTCCACGGAGTGGCCGAGCCGGGCGAGTTCGCGGGAGAGGTGGCGGACGTACACGCCCTGACCGCCGCAGAACGGGTTCCCTTTGTACGTCAGCAGCGCGATGCGCAGCGGGCGGTCGGCGGGGCCCGGCTGCACCCCGGCCGGGGGGCGAGGCGCGCTTTCCCGTACGGCCTCAGCGGTCACTCTCGGCCCCCTTCTCCCTGCCAGTTCCGCCGGAGCGTAACCGCTCGCGTTAATGTAGAACAAGTTTCAGACTTGCTCGCCCGAGGAGCTTCGAATCTACCCGCAGGTAGCGGCCCCGGAAGGTCCGGAGCAGGTGATTCGCGCCACGGCGCACCCCCTGCCATGCTGTGCGCCCGGAACCCGCCGACCGCAGCCGACGACGAACCATACGGAAGTCACGGAATGGGACAAATGACCACGGAACCCAAGCCGTCCTCCCCGCCCCTGACAGAACGCCAGGAGGCGCGCCGCCGTCGGATCCTGCACGCCAGCGCGCAGCTCGCCAGCCGGGGCGGCTTCGACGCCGTGCAGATGCGCGAGGTCGCCGAGTTGTCCAGCGTCGCCCTCGGCACGCTCTACCGCTACTTCCCGTCCAAGGTGCATCTGCTCGTGGCCACGATGCAGGACCAGCTCGGGCATCTGCACGAGACCCTGCGCAAGCGCCCGCCGACCGAGGACGAGCCCGCGGCGCGGGTGGCCCAGACGCTGATGCGCGCCTTCCGCGCGATGCAGCGCGAACCGCACCTGGCGGACGCGATGGTGCGCGCGCTGACGTTCACGGACCGCTCCGTGAGCCCGGAGGTCGACACGGTCTCCCGGCTCACCACGGCGATCATCCTGGACGCGATGGGGCTGGAGGGGCAGCCGACGCCCGAACAGCTCTCCGCGGTCCGGGTCATCGAGCACACCTGGCACTCCGCGCTGATCACCTGGCTCTCCGGGCGGGCCTCCATCGCCCAGGTCAAGATCGACATCGAGACGGTCTGCCGGCTGATCGACGTCACGGCGCCGCGCTAGAGGCGTTCGCCGCACCCTCGCACGGCCGTACGAGCCGCGGGGGTGCGCGGGCGCGCGCAGGCGAGGGCGAGCGGGCGTCAACGGGGGTGCCGGGCAGGGCGGTTGCGCGGGCGTGCGGGCGCCGCGTACGGCGCCTCGGGGAGCCTCCCGGGTGCGCGGAGGTTGTGCGGGCGCGCGCGGGAGCCCGTACGACGCCTTGGGGCGCCACCATGATGCGCCGCCCCCGACCTGCCCCGCCGCCTTCCGCCACCCCGGCCGACGCCCCGGCCGGATTCCCGACAGCCCCTGGGAATCGGCGCGATCCGGAGGGCGCACGGACGTACCCGCGTGCGTCCACAGGGGGCGCGAACCAGTGCGCACACGCCGGTCGCACGCCATGCACCTGTGCGCCCCCATGTCCACCTTTCAACGGATTCCGCTGTCCGGAGTATGGGCACGCTCGTATGAATTGACGGCGTACGCGCGGGTTGTGCGCGCGGCGCCCGTTGGGGTGGGAGGAAACCGACGTGATCCGGGTACTGCTCGTGCACGACACCAGCCTGTTGAGATCCGCGCTGGGGGCGCTCTTGGGCCGGGAGCCCGACCTCGAGGTGGTGCAGGCCTCCTGGGGGACGGCACGGCAGCAGGCACGGTCGTTGCAGCCGGACGTCTGTGTGGTGGACGTCGACTGCCCGGGCTCGACGACGCTGGCGAACGCCGCGGAGTTCGCGCGCACGGTGGCGCACAAGGGCTCCGCGCTGCTGGTCCTGGCCTCTCCGGCCAGGCCGGGAATGCTGCGGCGGGCGTTCGACGCCCGCGCGCTCGGCTACGTCAACAAGGACGCAGGACCGCAGCGATTACTCGAGGGCATCCGGGAGGTCGCCGGAGGCCGGAGGTTCGTGGACGAGTCCCTGGCCTTCAGCTTCCTCCGGGTCGCCGAAATGCCTCTGACACCAAGAGAGTTGAACGTTCTGGAACTGGCGGCGGAGGGGGCGACGATCGCCGAGATCGCCCGGGGGCTGCATCTGTCGCAGGGGACCGTGCGCAACTACATGTCGGCGATCACCCGGAAGACCGGCGCCCGCAACCGCGTGGACGCGATCCGGATCTCGCGCTCCGCGGGCTGGCTCTAGGGACCAGGGACTCCCCCGGGGGGGCGAGCACGGGGGTAACAGGGGGGCGAGCACGAGGGGACTCGGGGGGGGCGAGCACGGGGGGGTGCCTCTATGTCTTTCGTCAAGCGAGGCGTGGGGTTCTGGGTTCGTAGAAGGTGCCGTCGCGGAGCATTGCGAACAGCACGTTGATC
>NZ_JBEYUP010000030.1:0-65566 GCF_040643575.1 Streptomyces sp. NPDC047108 | reverse complement strand
ACTCCTCCACCGCACCCCGCGGAGGCCACACACCGAAATCGAAGAAACCCGCAGGCGACGGATCGGCCTGCACAGCCAGCACACCCGTCACGTGGAGCGTCCACGGATCCGTGTCCAGGGCGTCCTCGGTACGGGAGTGGATCTCCAGCGCGCGGTGTCCGGACTCGTCCGCGGCTCCCACCCGCACCTGGAGGCGGACCCCGCCGCGTTCCGGCACCACCAACGGCGCCACGACCGTCAGATCCTCCACACGGTCACAACCCGCCTGCTCACCCACCCGCAACGCCAACTCCAGGAACCCCGTCCCCGGAAACACCACAACCCCAGCCACCACGTGATCCCGCAACCACCCATGCGAAACCAACGACAGACGACTCGTGAACAACAACTCGTCACCGCCGGCCAGCTCGACCGCCGCCCCCAGCAGCGGATGCCCGGCCGACCCCAGACCCAGCGCCCCCAGATCCCTGGTCGCCCATGCGGAGGTGCCGGGCCAGAAGCGCTGTCGCTGGAACGCGTACGTCGGCAGGTCCACGTGCGGTGCGGCCTTCGGGGCGGCGAAGACCGCGGCCCAGTCGACTACCGAGCCCTGAGTGAAGAGTTCGGCGGCTGCGGTGAGGAGAGCGGCGGCTTCGGGCCGGTCCTTGCGCAGGGTCGGGGTCAGCAGACGCCCCGAACCCTCGATGCTCCCCTGCGCGAGCCCAGTCAGCGTGCCGTCCGCACCCAACTCCACGAACCGCGTGACCTGCTGCCCCTCCAAACACCGCACACCATCGGCGAACCGCACCGGCCGACGCACCTGATCCACCCAATACCCGGCCGACATCAACTCCGCAGCCGACGCCACCTCACCACTCACCGTCGAAACCACCGGAACCCGCGGCTCGGCATACACCACACCCTCAGCAACCCGCCGAAACTCCTCCAACACCGGCTCCATCAACGGCGAATGGAACGCATGACTCACCCGCAACACCGTCGACTTACGGCCCTGAGCACGGAAATGCCCCGCGACCTCCTCCACCGCATCCCGCTCACCCGACACCACCACCGACCGCGGCCCGTTCACCGCAGCAAGACCCACACGGCCATTCAGCAGCGGCAAGGTCTCCTCCTCCGACGCCTCCACCGCCACCATCGCCCCACCCACGGGCAACGCCTGCATCAAACGCCCCCGCGCCACCACGAGTCGGCACGCATCAGCCAGCGACCACACACCCGCCACATGCGCGGCAGCGAACTCACCGATGGAATGCCCCATCAACACATCCGGCCGCACACCCCACGACTCCAACAACCGGAACAACGCCACCTCGAGCGCGAACAACGCAGGCTGCGCGAACTCCGTACGATCCAGCCGCTCCGCGTCCTCGCCGAAGACCACCTCCCCCAGCGAGAACGGCAGTTCCGCGTCAACCGCATCGAAAGCCTCGGCGAACGCCGGGAACGCCTCGTACAACTCCCGCCCCATGCCCACGCGCTGCGAACCCTGCCCCGCGAACAGGAAGGCGGTACGCCCGCCGGTCTGTGCGGAGTTCTGTACGACGTGAGGTTCGGCACGGCCTTCGGCCAGCGCACTGAGGGCATGCACCAGTTCGTGGCGGTCCGCGGCGATGATCACCGCGCGGTGCTCCAGTGCGATCCGGGTCGTGGCCAGGGCCAGGGCGGTGTCGGCGAGGGAGAGGTCGGACCGGGCCTCCACGAAGGCGGCCAGGCGCTCGGCCTGGGCGGGCAGTCGGCCACCGGCCGCGGACAGCACCCACGGCAGGACCCGCGGGAGCTCCGGCCCTTCCCCGGTCCTCTCCACTTCCGCTCCCGTAGCGGGGGCCTGTTCGAGGATGACGTGGGCGTTGGTGCCGCTGATGCCGAAGGACGACACACCGGCGCGGCGCGGACGGTCATCCGGCCGCGGCCACTCCACGTTCTCCTTGAGCAGGGAGATCTCACCGGCCGACCAGTCGACGTGCGAGGACGGCTCATCGATGTGCAGGGTGCGCGGCAGGATCCCCTGCCGCATCGCCATCACCATCTTGATCACACCGCCGACACCCGCAGCAGCCTGCGTATGACCGACGTTCGACTTCAACGACCCCAGCCACAGAGGCTGTTCACGATCCTGGCCGTAGGTGGCCAACAACGCCTGCGCCTCGATCGGATCACCCAGCGGCGTACCCGTACCGTGCGCCTCCACCGCATCCACATCCGCAGGCTTGAGCCCGGCACCGGCCAGGGCCTGGCGGATCACCCGCTGCTGCGACGGACCGTTCGGCGCCGTCAGACCATTGCTCGCACCGTCCTGGTTGACGGCACTGCCGCGTACGACGGCCAGCACCTGGTGCCCGTTGCGACGCGCATCGGAAAGCCGCTCCACCAGGAGCAGACCCACACCCTCGGCCCACGCCGTACCGTCCGCACCGTCCGAGAACGCCTTGCACCGACCGTCCGACGCAAGACCCCGCTGCCGCGAGAACTCCAGGAACGTCTCCGGTGTCGACATGACCGTGACACCACCGGCCAACGCCACATCGCACTCACCTGAGCGAAGCGCCTGCGCGGCCAGATGCAGCGCCACCAGCGACGACGAGCACGCCGTGTCCACCGTCACCGCAGGACCCTCGAAACCGAAGGTGTACGCGATACGGCCCGACGCCACACTGCCGGTGTTCCCGGTCAGCAGGTAGCCGTCAGCGCCTTCGGCCGTGCCCCGCAGCGACGAGCCGTAGTCCTGGGCCATCGCACCGGCGAAGACGCCGGTGCGGCTACCACGCAGGCCTGACGGATCGATGCCCGCCCGCTCGAAGACCTCCCACGACGTCTCCAGCAGCAACCGCTGCTGCGGATCCATCGCCAACGCCTCACGCGGCGAGATCCCGAACAACCCCGCATCGAACTCCGACGCCCCGTAAAGGAACCCGCCCTCACGGACATACGTACGCCCGATCCGCCCCGGCTCCGGGTCGTAGAGACCGTCCAGGTCCCAGCCGCGATCGGTCGGGAAGCCACCGATCGCATCGCTTCCCTCACTGACCAGCCGCCACAGATCCTCAGGCGACTCGACACCACCGGGGAAACGGCACGCCATCCCCACGATCACCACCGGATCGTCGCCCGCGGTCATCACCGCGGGCAGCGTGCCGGTGGTGTCCGGCTGCTCCTCTCCACCGAGCAGCTCCGTCTTGATGTACCGGACCAGGACAGCGGGCGTGGGGTAGTCGAAAATCAGGGTGGAGGGAAGCCGCATGCCGGTCGCGGCATTGACGCGGTTGCGCAGTTCGACCGAGGTCAGGGAGTCGAAGCCGAGTTCCTTGAAGGTGTGCTCCGCGTCGATGTCGGTGGCGGAGGCGTGGCCGAGCACGGCCGCCGCGGCGCCATGGACCAGGTGGGACAGGAGGCGGTCGCGGTCGGCGGGCGGCGTCGCGGCGAGCTGTGCCCTGAGGTCCTGATGGTGCGTTCCGGTGCCGGCCTCGGCCTTACGGCGGGCGCGCACACGGACCAGGGAGCGAAGCAGCGGGGGAATGTCGTCCGCGGTCCGCCGCCGCAAGCCCGTGAGGTCGAGGTCGACCGGCAGGACAGCTGCGCGTTCCAACCCGGCACCGCCCTCCAGCGCGGTGTCCAGCAGTCCGAGTCCGCGCTCCGGATCCAGGGGCAGCATGCCGCTGCGTGCCATCCGCCGCAGGTCCGCTTCGGTGAGGTCGGCGGTCATGCCGGCGCCGGGCGCCCATGGGCCCCAGGCGAGAGAGGTGGCGGGCAGGCCGGAGGAACGGCGGCTCGCGGCGAAGGCGTCCAGGAAGGCGTTGGCAGCCGCGTAGTTCGCCTGCCCCGCACCGCCGAACGTGCCCATGACGGAGGAGAAGACGACGAACGCCGACAGGTCGGCGCCACGGGTCAGCTCATGCAGATGCACCGCCGCATCCGCCTTCGGCCCCATCACCCGGGACATGCGCTCCGGAGTCAGGGAGCCCACCACGCCGTCATCGACGATGCCCGCCGTGTGCACCACGGCCGTCAGCGGATGGTCACCCGGCACCGCGGCCAGTACGTCCGCCAGCGCCGCACGATCCGTGACATCCACGGCCGACACTTCTACGTGCGCTCCTACGTCGGCCAGTTCGGCGACGAGTTCGTCCGCGCCCGGTGCCTCCGCACCGCGACGGCTGGCCAACACCAGGTGGCGTACGCCGTGTTCGGTGACGAGGTGCTGCGCGACGAGCGCGCCCAGGCCACCGGTGCCACCGGTGATCAGCACGGTGCCGTCCGGATCCAGCGGCGCCGGGACCGTGAGAACGACCTTGCCCACGTGCCGCGCCTGGGAGAGGTACCGGAACGCCTCCGGAGCACGCCGCACATCCCAGCACGTGACCGGCAGCGGTGCCAGCACCCCCGCCTCGAAGAGGGTGACCAATTCGGAGAGCATCTGCCCGATCCGTATCGGGGCCACGTCCATCAGGTCGAACGCCCGATATGCCACACCCGCATGCTCGGTGGCGACGGTCACCGCATCGCGGATGTCGGTCTTGCCCATCTCCAGGAAACGGCCACCGCGCGGAAGCAGTCGCAGCGAGGCGTCCACGAACTCACCGGCGAGAGAGTCCAGCACCACATCCACACCACGACCACCGGTCGCGTCCAGGAACGCCGCCTCGAAGTCCGTATCCCGGGACGAGGCGATGTGACGGTCGTCCAGCCCCAGACCGCGCAGCGTGTCCCACTTGCCCACGCTCGCCGTACCGAACACCTCAGCACCCAAGTGACGCGCCAACTGCGTCGCGGCCATACCCACACCACCGGCAGCCGCATGCACCAGCACCGACTCCCCCGACCGCACACCCCCCAGATCGGTGAGAGCGTGATACGCCGTCAGAAACACAATCGGCACCGACGCAGCCTCCGCAAACGACCACCCCGCCGGAACCCGCACCACCGTCCGCGCATCCGCCACCACAACCGGACCGAACGCACCCGAGAACATCCCGAACACCCGGTCACCCACGGCCAGTTCCGTCACACCCGGACCGACCTCGGTCACCACACCGGCGCCCTCAAGGCCGAAGTCCTCCGCATCACCGGGATACATCCCGAGGGCGTTGAGCACATCGCGGAAGTTGACACCCGCCGCCCGCACCCCGATACGGACCTGGCCAGGCGCCAACTCCGCTTCGGCTTCGGGGAAGGGGGCCAGGGCCAGGCCCTCCAGCGTCCCCTTCTCACGAATGTCCAGCCGCCACGACGAACCTGCCGACTCGCCCACAGGCACAGCCAGTTCACCGGCCGAAGAGCACCGACCGAGCCGCGGAACGAAGGCGACACCACCCCGTACAGCACACTCCGCCTCACCCGAGGCGAGCACCCCCGCGACAACCGACCACGACTCCACCCCACCATCCACATCCACCAGCGCGAACCGCCCCGGATGCTCCAACCCAGCCGCCCGCACCAGACCCCACACCGCAGCCAACGCCGGATCCGGAACCTCGTCGTCGAGGCCGACCGCCCCCTCCGTGACGATCACCAGACGGGCGCCCTCGAACCGCTCCTCCCCAAGCCACTCGCGTACCCACGCGAGTGTGTCCGCAGCGACGGCATGGGCGGCCGTCTGCGCGCTGCCGACGGGGCGCTCGGCCCGGACCAGTACGTCTCCTGCCACGTGCTCGTCCGGGGCGGGGAGTCCGGCACGCACCTCGGGCAGCGGTCCCTCCGAGGCCGGCACGCGGGCCCAGTCGATCTGGAACAGGCCGTCCCGGGAGCCGCCCTCGTCCTGGGTGAGCGCACCGGGCGCCTCGCGCAGCACCAGCGACTCCACGGAGGCCACCGCGCCCCCGGTCGTGTCCGCCAGTTCCAACGCCACCGCGTCGGGGCCCACGGGAACCACGCGCACCCTCAGCTCGCGCGCTCCGGTGGCCCACAGCGACGCGCCGGTCCACGAGAACGGCAGCCGCAGTGAATCCTCGGCGCCGAACACCCCTCGCAGGACGGCGTGCAGGGCGGAGTCCAGCAGCGCCGGGTGCAGCCCGAAGCGCTGTGCCAGTTCCTCGTGTTCGGCGGGCACGGACACGTCGGCGAAGACCTCGTCGCCGCGCCGCCAGAGGCCACGCAGGCCCTGGAACACGGGGCCGTACGACAGCCCCGCCCCGGTGAAGCGCTCGTACGCCCCCTCGGTCGACTCGGCGACGGCGTCCCGCGGCGGCCACACGGCGAAATCGAAGAAGTCCGCGGGCCGTGCCTCCGCCTCGGGGCTCACCACGCCGGTGGCATGGAGCCTCCACGCGTCGCCGTCCGAGGCCCCGTCGGGGCGGGAGAACACGCTGACGCCGCGGCGGCCCGCGTCGTCCGGGCCGTTCACCAGCACCTGGACGTGCACGCCGCCCCGCTCGGGGAGCACGAGGGGCACGGCGATCGTCAGATCCTCCACCCGCTCGCAACCGACCGCGTCGGCGCTGCGGAGGACGAGTTCCAGGAATCCGGTTCCGGGGAACAGGACCGCGCCCGCGACCACGTGGTCCCGCAACCATGGATCGCTCCGCAACGAGAGGCGACCGGTGAACACCACGCTTTCGGAGTCGGCCGGCGCAACGGCCGCTCCGAGCAGCGGGTGGTCGGTGGCGGAGAGGCCGAGGAAGGAGATGTCGCCTCCGCGCCGCTCCCCGGCCGGACTGGGCCAGTAGCTCTTGTGCTGGAACGCGTACGTCGGCAGGTCGACGGTGCGCGCCCCGCTCCCGGCGAAGACCGCGGGCCAGTCCACCTCGCCGCCGCGGGCGAACAGCCCTGCGACCGCGGCGAGCACCGCTCCCCCCTCCGGCCGGCCCTTGCGCAGCGACGGCAGCAGCAGCGCCTCGCCGCCGTCCGCGTCCAGGACCGTCTGGGCGAGGGCGGTGAGGGTGCCGTCGGGGCCCAGTTCGATGAAGCGGCCGACGCCCATGCCGGCGAGTGTGCGCACGGCATCGCCGTAGCGGACGGTTTGGCGGACGTGCCGCACCCAGTGGTCCGGGGACATGAGCTCGGCAGGGTCCGCGGTCGTGCCGGTGAGCGTGGAGACGATGTCCATCCGGGGCTCGCCGTACGAGAGCCCTTCGGCCACCGAGCGGAACTCGGCCAGCATCGGCTCCATGAGCGGCGAGTGGAAGGCGTGACTGACGCGCAGAGCGGTCGTCTTACGGTCCTGGGCGCGGAAGTGGTCCGCGATCTCCTCCACCGCGTCGGCGTCACCGGCGATCACGACCGCCTGCGGACCGTTGACCGCGGCGAGGTCCACCCGGTCGTCCAGCAGCGGCTCCACCTCGTCCTCGGACGCCTGAACCGCCACCATCGCGCCGCCCTCGGGCAGCTCCTGCATCAGCCGGCCCCGGGCCACGACGAGGCGGCACGCGTCGGCAAGCGACCACACACCCGCCACATGAGCCGCGGCGATCTCACCGATCGAATGACCGGCCAGCACATCGGGCCGAACGCCCCACGACTCCAGCAGCCGGAACAGCGCCACCTCGAGCGCGAACAACGCAGGCTGCGCGAACTCCGTACGATCCAGCCGCTCCGCGTCCTCGCCGAAGACCACCTCCCGCAGCGAGAACGGCAGTTCCGCATCCACCGCGGCGAACGCCTCGGCGAACACCGGGTGCGTCTCGTACAACTCCCGTCCCATGGCGCTCCGTTGGGAGCCCTGACCCGCGAAGAGGAAGGTCAGTTTCCTGCCCGAGCGCTCGACGGTGCCGTTGACAGTCCCGGAGCCGGGCTCGCCCTCTGCCAGGGCGCGCAGTCCGTGTGCCAGTTCCTCCCGGTCGGCTGCCAGGACCACGGCGCGATGGTCCAGCGTGCACCGCGTGGTCGCCAGCGACAGTCCGATGTCGCGGGGGGAGAGTTCGGGGTCGGCCGCCAGGAGGGTCCCGAGCCGGGCCGCTTGCGCGCTCAGGGACGCGGGGTCCGCGGCGGAGAGCGGCAGCGGTACGGTCCGGCCGTCCGCGCGTACGGAGTCGTCCTCGTCGTCGCGAGCCTCGGGTGGCGGGGCGGGTTCGGTCGCCTGCTGAAGGATGACGTGGGCGTTGGTGCCGCTGATGCCGAACGACGACACACCCGCGCGGCGCGGGCGCCCCGTCTCGGGCCACGTACGCTCCTCGGTCAGCAGCCCGATGTCACCGGCCGACCAGTCGACGTGCGAGGACGGCTCATCGATGTGCAGGGTGCGCGGCAGGATCCCCTGCCGCATCGCCATCACCATCTTGATCACACCGCCGACACCCGCAGCAGCCTGCGTATGACCGACATTCGACTTCAACGAGCCCAACCACAAAGGCTGTTCACGATCCTGGCCGTAGGTGGCCAACAACGCCTGCGCCTCGATCGGATCACCCAGCGGCGTACCCGTACCGTGCGCCTCCACCGCATCCACATCCGCAGGCTTGAGCCCGGCACCGGCCAGGGCCTGGCGGATCACCCGCTGCTGCGACGGACCGTTCGGCGCCGTCAGACCGTTCGACGCACCGTCCTGATTCACCGCCGACCCGGCGACGACCGCCAGCACCCGATGCCCATGACGACGCGCGTCCGACAAACGCTCCACCAGCAGCAGACCCACACCCTCGGCCCACGCCGTACCGTCCGCACCGTCCGAGAACGCCTTGCACCGACCGTCCGACGCCAACCCCCGCTGCCGCGAGAACTCCACGAACATCTCCGGACCCGCCATGACCGTCACACCACCGGCCAACGCCAGATCACACTCACCCGCCCGCAACGCCTGCGCAGCCAGATGCAACGCCACCAACGACGACGAACACGCCGTGTCCACCGTCACAGCAGGACCCTCGAAACCGAACGTGTACGCAATACGACCCGACGCCACGCTCGACGTCGTGCCGGTCAGGACGTAGCCGTCGGACTCTTCGACGCCCTCCCGCAGGCGGGCCCCGTAGCCCTGCTCCACGAGGCCGGCGAAGACGCCGGTACGGCTGCCACGCAGGACCGACAGGTCGATACCCGACCGCTCGAAGACCTCCCACGACGTCTCCAGCAGCAACCGCTGCTGCGGATCCATCGCCAACGCCTCACGCGGCGAGATCCCGAACAACCCCGCGTCGAACAACGCGGCTTCGTGAAGAAAGCCGCCCTCACGCACGTACGTACGGCCGGCCCGGCCGGGCTCCGGGTCGTAGAGCCCCTCCAGGTCCCAGCCACGGTCGGCCGGGAACCCGCCGATCGCATCACCCCCCTCGCTCACCAACCGCCACAGGTCCTCGGGCGACCCGACCCCACCCGGGAACCGGCACGCCATCCCCACGATCACCACCGGATCGTCGGCCTGCCTCGCTCCTGCGGGCAGAGCGGGCGCGGTGTCGGCCTCGGTGCCGAAGAGCCGGGAGGCCAGACAGCCGGCGACGGCGTCGGACGTCGGGTAGTCGAACAGCAGGGAGGACGGCAGGGGCAGTCCGGTCGCGGCCTTGATGCGGTTACGGAGGTCGACGGAGGTGAAGGAGTCGAAGCCGAGGTCCTTGAAGGTGCGCCGGGGCTCGACCTGGTCCCCGGAGTCGTGGTCGAGGATGGCTGCCGCTTGGGTGCGGACCAGGTCCAGCAGTGCGGTGTGCCGTTCGCGGGGTGCGAGGCGGGTGAGGCGGTCGCGCAGGGGTGACGTCGTGTCGCCGTCGTCCTCGGCGTCGGCGCCCGGCCCGTCGTCGGTGGGCGGAGAGGCCGGGGAGGCCACGGCATCGCGGACAGCGATGGGCGACGGGACGCGCCCGGCGGGTTCGGGCAGCCAGTAGCGGCGGCGCTGGAAGGCGTACGTCGGCAGTTCCGTGCGCCGCGCGCGGTGGGCGGCGAACACGGGGGTCCAGTCGACGGGGAGTCCCCGTGTGTGCAGGGCGGCAAGGGCCGTGAGGAACGCGAGCGCCTCGGGGCGGTCCTTGCTGAGGGTGGGGACAGCGAGTCCGTCGTCGGCGCTCAGGCTCTCCTCGGCCAGGACCGTCAGCGTGGCGTCCGGGCCCAGTTCCAGGAAGTGCCGGGCACCCTGCTCCTGAAGTGTCCGGATGCCGTCGGCGAACCGCACGGGGCGACGGACGTGCTGCGTCCAGTAGTCGGGGGACGTCAGTTGTTCCGCCGTTGCGGTACTGCCGGTGACGTCGGAGACGACGGGGATGGTGGGCTGGCTGTAGGTGACGGAGTCGAGTACCGCGCGGAACTCGTCCAGCATCGGCTCCATCAGCGGTGAGTGGAACGCGTGGCTGACGCGCAGAGCCGTGGCCTTGCGGTCCTGGGCACGGAAGTGGGCTGCCACCTCCTCGACGGCCTCGGCCGCACCGGAGACCACGACCGAACGGGGGCCGTTGACGGCGGCGATACCGACCCGGTCGTTCAGCAGGGGCAGCACCTCGTCCTCGGACGCCTGGACCGCGACCATCGCGCCACCCCCGGGCAGCGCCTGCATCAACCGCCCGCGGGCGAGGACCACGCGGCACGCCTCGGCCAGGGACCACACACCGGCGACATGGGCGGCCGCGATCTCGCCCACGGAGTGACCGAAGAGCACGTCGGGGCGTGCACCGAAGGACTCGGCGAGGCGGAAGAGGGCGACTTCCAGGGCGAACAGGGCGGGCTGCGCGTACTCGGTCCGGTTCAGACGCTCCGCGTCGTCACCGAAGACGATCTCCCGCAGGCTGAACGGCAGTTCCGCGTCCACCGCGTCGAAGGCCTCGGTGAAGACCCGGGACGTCCCGTACAACTCGCGTCCCATGCCGAGCCGTTGCGACCCCTGCCCCGCGAAGAGGAACGCGGTGGGGCCCTGTCCGGCCGCGTCCGCGGCGCCGGCCGAGTCGGCCGGGACCTGGTTCACGGAGGGTTCGAAGACTCCGGTGACGACGTCCGGCGAGGGGGTCCCCTCCGCCAGGGCGGTCAGGCCGCGCACCAGGTCCTCGTGGTGGGTGCCGAGCACGACGGCGCGGTGTTCGAAGCGTGTCCTCGTCCGGGCCAGGGAGAAGGCCGTGTCGGCCGGGTCGGGCGCGGAGCCGTTCTGCAGACGGGTGAGCAGCCTGCGGGCCTGGCCCCGAAGGGCCGTGTCGGTACGGGCGGACAGGATCCATGGCAGCGGGACGCGGGAGGCACCGGGCGGAGCGGTGTCCGACACGGTCGTGTGGGGCCATTCCTCCAGCACCACATGGCAGTTGGTGCCGCCCATCCCGAAGGAGCTGACGCCTGCCCGACGCGGCCGGTCCTCGTGCGGCCAGGGCCGGGACTCGGCCGCGACCGCCACATTGAGGTCGTCCAGGGGGATGGCGGGGTTGGGGGTCTCGAAGTTCAGGCTGGCCGGGATCTTCCCGTGGCTGAGGGAGAGAACGGTCTTGAGAAGCCCGGCGACGCCGGCCGCGCCCTCGAGGTGGCCGATGTTGGTCTTGACCGAGCCGACGAGCAGGGGCGTGCCGTTGGTGCGTGCGCGGCCGCAGACCGCTCCGAGGGCTGCCGCCTCGATGGGGTCGCCGAGCCGGGTTCCGGTGCCGTGCAGCTCGACGTACTGGACGTCGGCCGGGTGGACCCGGGCCTGGCGGTACGCGAGGTGGAGCACCTCCTCCTGGGCCTCGCGCAGAGGTGCGGTCAGGCCGTCGCCGCCGCCGTCGTTGTTGGTGGCACTGCCGCGGATCACGCAATGGATGCGGTCGCCGTCGGCGATCGCGCGGGCGAGCGGCTTGAGGAGGACGAGGGCGCCGCCCTCGCCGCGTACGTAGCCGTTGGCGCGCGCGTCGAAGGTGTAGCAGTGGCCGTCGGGGGAGAGCGCGCCGAAGCCGACCGAGGCGAGGGCGCTGTCGGGGGCGAGGGTGAGGTTCACGCCGCCTGCCAGGGCGAGCCGGCTCTCACCGCGCCGCAGGCTCTCGCAGGCCAGGTGCACGGCGACCAGGGAGGAGGACTGTCCGGCGTCGACGGTGAGGCTGGGGCCGCGCAGGCCGAGGACGTAGGAGAGACGGTTGGCGATGATGCCGCGGTTGAGTCCGCTGAGTGTGTGCCGGCCGGCGTCGGTGCCGAGCCGGCGGGCGAGGGCGGCGTAGTCGTCCCAGATGGCGCCGACGAAGACGCCGGTGCGGCTGCCGCGCAGCCCGGCGGGGAGGACGGCTCCTTCTTCCAGCGCCTCCCAGCCGAGTTCGAGGATGAGGCGCTGCTGGGGGTCCATGGCCGCGGCCTCGCGCGGGGAGATCCCGAAGAATCCGGGGTCGAAGCGGTCGACACCGTCGACGTAGCCGCCGCGGCGGACGGTGCCGGGGGCGGCGGGGTCGGCGTCGGGAAGGGATTCCCAGCGGTCCTCGGGGGTTTTGGTGACGGCGCTTTCGCCCTCGATCAGCAGGCGCCAGAATGCAGCCGGATCGGGTGCCTGCGGAAAACGGCAGGAAATTCCGACGACCGCTATCGCATTGTCGGCCGCCGTCGCGCCCTTTTCCCCGGACGGGATACGGGCCGTGTCCCCGGGAAGGGGATGCGGCTGCCCGGGGGATTCCGGTCCCCGAAGGGATGCCGACGCGTTTTCCCGCGCCTGTGCGTCTTCTGGCAACACGGCCACTGCCTCCGCCCTACGGATCCAGCACATTCCCTGGCCGCGCATTCCGGCCGGATCCGACTGCCGCGCGACCGGCGAGACGATCGATGGGTTGCGATGCGATGCGATCGATGGTTACGCCGGTTTTCATACTGGCTGCTGCCTGCTGGCCAGTCGCGCAGGCACCCTGTGATCTAGGGAGACTTCTAAGGTCTTCGGCCCTGGTCAGGGGCCATCAGCGCCTGCGGTGGGCGACCATCTCGAGGCCGCCGCGGGGCTGCAGCGTGAAGTCGCTCGTGACACGGTTGGGCGGTTCGCCGACCGGCTCGAACTCCCAGTGCCGGCTGAGGGTCGCCAGTGCCATGACGCCTTCCATCTGTGCGAAGACATTGCCGATGCACTGCCGTGGTCCGGCACCGAAGGGCAGGTACGCCAACTTGGGGCGGCCGGGAGCCTTGGCCTGGCCGCTGAAGGAGTCGAAGGGATCCTCGAACGACAGGAACCGGGAGGGGATGAACCGTTCCGGCTCGGGCCACCAGGTGGTGTCACGGTGCAGGACGTACGGGCTGACCATGATCACGCTGTTGCGGGGGATGTGGTAGCCGTTCGCCCGGTAGTCCTCCAGCGAGCGCCGGACGAGGACCCAGGCCGGCGGGTACAGGCGCAGCGCCTCGGAGTACACGGCGTCGGTGAACATCAGACGCGGCAGGTCCTCGACCGTGGGCAGCCGGTCCCCGAGAACCCAGTCGATCTCCTTGTGCATCCGCTCGCGGATCTCGGGGTGGGTGCCGAGCAGGTAGTACGCCCAGGTCAGGGAGCCGGAGGAGGTTTCGTGCCCGGCCATCAGCAGAGTGATGGCCTCGTCCCGCAGCTCCAGGTCGGTGAGGTACTCGCCGGTGTCGGCGTCCGTGACCTGGAGCAGCAGCGAGAGCAGGTCCTGACCGTCGCCCTTACCCCTCCGGCGGTCCTCGATCATGCCGTACACGATCTCGTCGACGGCCTGCAGTCCCTGCTTGAACTGACGGTTCGCCGGCAGCGGAAGATGCAGAAGGATCTTCCCGAAGGGGCTCAACTCCCAGCGCAGCGGGCCGCCTTCGCGAGGAAAGGCGGTCCGGATACGGGCGGCGGCCTCGCTCTCCAGGGAGACGTCGAACAGCGTGCGGGTGACCATGCCGAGGGCGAGCTCGTACATCTCCTCGTGGAAGTTGAACCGCTCGCCCTCGGTGAAGTTCGCCGACGCCTCGGCGGCGATGGAGGCGAACGCGGAGCCGTAGCCGGCGATGCGCTGGCGGTGGAAGACGGGCTGGATGAGCCTGCGCTGTCTGCGGTGGTAGGTGCCGACACTGGTCACCAGGCCCTTGCCCAGAACTCGTTCGAGGCTGGAGCCCCAGTCGTCGGGGCCCGGACCGGTCTTCTGGGCGTCCTTGTCGAAGCGGCGGCTGGACGCGATGATGACGTCCTGCACGACGTCGAAGTCGCTGACGAGGAAAGCGTCGGTCTTTCCCATCGGGACGCGCACCACCGGACCGTACTGATCCCGCAGGCCGGACAGATAGCGCGGGACGTTCTTGATGACCTCGCGCATCTCCTTCAGCCCCATGACCTCCGGTGACGGTATGGAATCGGTATGCGCGGACCACTCGCTCGTGTCAACGTCGGTCACAGATTTCTCCAAGGTCAGCGGAGGGTGACAAGCTCGATACGCCGAGACAGCTGTGCAGAGAAATTTCGGTTCCTGCCACCGCGGCGGGAATCGAACCTGTGCAGGGAGGCCCTGGCGGCCGACGCTAGCACCGGGGGTTCGCGGGTCAATGAATCCTCGGGGAGGTCTAGGGAATTCCAAAGGATTGCCCCGATGAGGTGCATCGCCGCGCTCCCGGGGCCGGGGGCGCACGTACGCTGTGCGCGTGGCGGCCGGCCCGGACGCCGACCGGCCCGGGTGCCGAGCGGATGACGTGAGGGCGACCGGGCAACCGTTCCGTACGGCCCCATTCGGACGGAGAACGCATGACCAGCAGCGGCAGCGCCCTACCGGATCAGCCCTCCGACGGGCGTGCCCGTGGCCGGGCGGGCCGCGGACGGGCCGCCCGTGAAGCACCGCCCTCCGATTCCGGGCCGCCCCTGCTGCTGACCGTGGTCGTGGACCTCGGTATCCCGATCGGCCTGTACTACGGGCTGACGGCGGCCGGGGTGAGCGATGTCGTCGCGCTGACGGCGGGTGCGGTGGTCCCCGCGGTCGCCACGCTCGTACGGTTCGCCAGGACACGGCGGCTGGACGTCCTGGGCGTGTTCGTGACGGCCATGCTGGTGCTCAGCATCGTCGTGTCGGTGACCGGCGGCAGTCCGCGGACGCTGCTCGTCCGGGACGGCTGGCTGACCGGTGTGGCCGGGCTGGGGTTCCTGGTGTCGCTGCGCGGCAGGCGGCCCCTGGCCTTCGGGTTCTCGCGGCGGCTGCTGGAACGGAGGACCACGGACAGCCGGACCTGGGACGAGTTGTGGGAACAGGTCCCGCGCTTCCGGCGGATCTGGCGGGTCACCACGGTGATCTGGGGCATCGGACTGCTGGTGGACTCGGGAATCCGCACGCTGATGGCGTACGCGCTTCCGGTGCACGTGGTGCCCGCACTGAACGGCGCCCAGTACGGCGTCTTCACGCTGCTGATGCTGGTGATCGTCAACATCTACCACGCCCGTGCGGGTCTCTGGCCGATCCTGATGCCGGACGTGAACGACCGGGTCCCCGGCCGTTACGACGGCCGGTACGACGCGGGCCCCGGGTACCGCTCCGGCCGCGATCACGGCTGACCGCCCGGCGCGAGCAGGGCGCCGCGGCCTACGTGCTCACGCCCCTGGCGCGCTGCCCGCTGTCGCCTCCGGCGTCTCGGCCGGCCGGCCCGTCCACGGCGCCCCGCTCTCCACCAGCGGGCGGAGTTGCTGGACGGCACGGGGCAGGTTGACGGCGACTGCGCCGCGGACACGGCCACCGGCGCAGTGGACCGCGGCGAACTTCCGCTCGGCTGGGCTGCCTTCGACGATGTGGCACTCCTGGGCACCGCCCAGGTCCCCGAACACCTGGACCTTCAGGTCGTGCTGGTCGGTCCAGAAGTACGGCAGGGGCGCGAAGGGTACGGCTCGGGTGCCGGCGAGGATGTTGCGGGCGACCGTGACGGCCTGTTCCGCGGCGTGCGTGCGGTGTTCCGAACGCCGTAGCCGTCCCGTGCGCGCATCGGGCCTGCGGGCCACGTCTCCCGCGGCCCACACGCCCGGCTCGGCCGCGCCCAGCACGTCGCAGACGACACCGTCGTCGACGCGGACGCCGCTGCCGCGCAGCCATGCGGTGTTGGTGAGCGAACCGGCGGCGACGAGCACCGCGTCCGCGGGCAGTCGTGTTCCGTCGGCAAGCCGTACGCCGGTCACCGCGCTGCCCGCGCCCTCCACGCCTGCCACCTGTCCCTGCTGTACGCGCAGACCGAGTTCACGGTGCACGGCCGAGACCAGTCCGGCCGCCTGCGGGCCCAGGAGGCCGAGGAGCGGTACGGGTCCGGTGCCGACCAGCGTGACGTCGACGCCCAGTCCGCGGGCCGCGACGGCCGCCTCGGTTCCGAGGAGACCGGCCCCGGCCACCACCAGGCGTGGTCCCGCGGCCAGGGCTTCGCGGAGGGCGAGCGCATCGTCGAGGGTGCGCAGCACGTGCACACCGGTCAGACCTTCGGCGCCGGGCAGCCGCCGGGGGCGTACCCCGGTGGCGACGACGACGGCGTCGGCGTGCAGCCGGGTGCCGTCGGCCAGTTCGACCGCGCGGCCCATGCGGTCCAGCCGGGCGGCTGCCGTCCCCAGCCGCAGGTCGATGGCGAGGCGTTCATAGGTGTCGGGCCGGCGCAGCCGGATGCGGTCCGGCTCCCACCGGCCGGAGAGGATCTGCTTGGACAGGGGCGGCCGGTCGTACGGCTGGTGGCGTTCGGCTCCGACGAGCGTGAGGCGGCCGTCGTAGCCCTGGCGCCGCAAGGTCTCGGCCGTGGTGACGCCGGCGGCGCCCGCGCCGACGACGACGATCTCGTCCAGGCCGGTCAACGGGGCTCTCCTGCGGTCTGCTTGAGCGGCTCCCACCAGGCCCGGTTGGCCCGGTACCA
Organism: Streptomyces sp. NPDC047108; assembly: GCF_040643575.1. Taxonomy (NCBI): domain Bacteria; kingdom Bacillati; phylum Actinomycetota; class Actinomycetes; order Kitasatosporales; family Streptomycetaceae; genus Streptomyces; species Streptomyces sp. NPDC047108. The sequence continues at coordinate 48,937 of NZ_JBEYUP010000030.1, read as the reverse complement.
GGCGACGGTCTCGGCCAGGCCGGTGGCGAAGTCCTTGCGCGGCCGGTAGCCGAGCTCGTCGCGGATCTTGGTCCAGTCGACGCAGTAGCGGCGGTCGTGGCCCTTGCGGTCCTGGACGTACTCGATGCGGTCAGGGCCGGCGCCGCATGCTTCGAGCAGGAGATCGGTGAGCTCGCGGTTGGTGAGCTCCGTGCCGCCGCCGATGTTGTAGACCTCCCCGGCCCGGCCGCGGGTGCGGACCAACTCGACGCCCTGCACGTGGTCGTCGATGTGCAGCCAGTCGCGGACGTTGCCGCCGTCCCCGTACAGCGGGACCTTCCGGCCGTCGAGGAGGTTGCTCACGAACAGTGGGATGACCTTCTCCGGGTACTGGTGGTGACCGTAGTTGTTGGAGCACCGGGTGACCCGCACGTCCAGACCGTGGGTGCGGTGGTAGGCGAGGGCGAGCAGGTCGGAGGACGCCTTGGAGGCGGAGTAGGGGGAGTTGGGCTGTGGGGGGCAGTCCTCGGTCCAGGCTCCGGAGTCGATGGAGCCGTACACCTCGTCGGTGGAGACCTGCACGAAGGTGCGGATGCCGTGGCGCAGCGCCCCGTCGAGCAGGGTCTGGCTGCCCATGACGTTGGTGCGGACGAACTCGGAGGAGCTGAGGATCGAACGGTCCACGTGCGACTCGGCGGCGAAGTGCACGACGTCGTCGTGGTCGGCCATGAGTGCGTCGACGAGCTCCTGGTCGCAGATGTCGCCCTTGACGAAGGTGAACGCGGGGTGGTCGCGGACCGCGTCCAGATTGGCCGGGTTGCCGGCGTACGTGAGGCTGTCCAGGACGGTGACGGTGACCCCGGCCGGGCCGTCGGGGCCGAGCAGGGTCCTGACGTGGTGGGAGCCGATGAAGCCGGCGCCACCGGTCACCAGGACGCGGGCGGGGGGCGGGGCGGGGTGTCGGCCGTTCATGACGAGATCTGCACCCGGCCGTGGTCGCCGATCACCAGCCGGTGGGTGGCGGGCACCCGGTGGGCGAGGGAGACGTGCACGTTGCGGCCGACGAGCGAGCCCTCCACGCGGCGGATGCTGTCGAAGCCGGACTCCCGCAGAATGATGGAGAATTCGATCTCGCTGTTGCGGATGACGCAGTCCTCGGCGATGGCGGTGGACGGCCCGATGTAGGAGTTCTCGACCACGGTGCCGGGACCGATGATCGCCGGCCCGACGATGCGGGAGCCGCGGATGACGGCTCCGGCGTCGATCTGCACCCGGCCGACGATCTCGCTGTTCTCGTCGACGTCCCCTTCGACGCGGTACTCCAGCAGGTCCAGCAGTCTTCGGTTGACGTCGAGGATGTCCGCGGCGTTCCCGGTGTCCTTCCAGTAACCGGTGATCACCGTGGTGCGCACGTCCCGGTCCCGCTCCAGCAGCCACTGGATGGCGTCGGTGATCTCCAGCTCACCGCGCGCGGAGGGGCCGATGGCGCGCACCGCCTCGTGGATCGACGGGCCGAAGAGATAGACGCCGACCAGGGCCAGGTCGCTCCTGGGATGCTCGGGTTTCTCCTCCAGCCGCAACAGCCGTCCCGCGTCGTCGAGTTCGGCGACACCGAAGGCGGACGGGTTCGGCACCCGGGTCAGCAGGAGCTGGGCGTCCGGGCCCTCCTTGCGGAACTCCTCGACGGTGTCGGTGATGCCGCCGAAGACGAAGTTGTCCCCGAGGAACATCACGAAGTCGTCGTCGCCGAGGAAGTCCCGGGCGATGAGCACGGCGTGGGACAGGCCGCGGGGGGCCTCCTGCCGGAGATAGGTGACGGTGAGACCGAAGTCGGAGCCGTCGCCGACGGCCTGCCGGATCTCGTTCTCGGTGTCGCCGACCACGATCGCCACGTCCGTGATCCCGGCGTCGGCGATCGCCTCCAGCCCGTAGAAGAGGATGGGCTTGTTGGCGACCGGCACCAACTGCTTCGCGGAGGTGTGGGTGATCGGCCGCAGCCGGGTCCCCGCGCCTCCGGAGAGGACAAGAGCCTTCACGGTTCCACCCGCCTAACTGATGTCGTCGGTAAGGGCCGGCCGTCAGGACTGCAGCTCGATGGCGCCGGAGGGGCAGATCATCTCCGCCTCCTCGACGCCGGCCTGAAGGTCCTGGGGCGGCTCGGCCTGGAGCAGTTGTACGAGCCCGTCGTCCAGGCTCTGGTCGAAGACGCCGGCGGCGGCCAGCACGCACTGGCCGGCTCCGACACAGCGGTCGCGGTCCACGGTGATCTTCATGGTGATCTCCTGTTCCTGTGATGGGCTGGTTCGCAGGGTCGGGGGTTCGCGTCCGCCGGCGGATCGTTTCCCGCAGCGGGACGCGGTGGGGGGCGGCGGGTGGTCATCTGACCTCCGCCAGTCGTTCCAGGGCCGGCACCACGTCGTGGGCGCTCGGCATCGCTTCGCAGGCGGCCCGCAGACGCCGGGCCTCCTCGCCGTACTCGGGCTGACCGGTGAGCTGCCGGATGTGGTCGCGCACGGTGTCCGCGGTGGCCTCCCGGTGGTGCAGATGGATGCCGGCGCCCGCCTGCTGGAGCGCCCGGCCGCGCAGTTCATGGTCGGAGACCAGGGTGGAGAGGACCAGTTGGGGCACGCCGTCGGCCATGGCGGTGGCGAAGCTGCCGTAGCCGCCGTGGTGGATGACGGCCGAGCAGCTCGGCAGCAGCGTGTGCAGCGCCACCGAGTCGACGGCCCTGGCGTTGTCGGGGACGGCGGTCAGCTTCTCCCGCTGGGCGGGCAGCAGCGCGGCCACCACCTCCAGGTCCTCGTCGGCGAGGGCGTCCAGGATCTCCTGCACCGAGACGTAGTCGCCGCCGTAGTCCTCGGTGTTGGAGGCCCCCAGGCTGAGACAGACACGCGGCCGCTTGGGTGCCTCGCGCAGCCAGTCCCACACCACCGCGCGACCGTTGTACGGGACGTGGCGCATCGGCAGTTCGGGCGATGCCGTCGGGACCGACAGCGCCGCGGGCAGGGTGCTGATGGTGGCCTGGCCGTGCAGCATCTCCTCGTCGCAGGAGAAGCCGAACGGTTCCGACCGGGCGGCCAGCCACGCGGCGAGCGGATCGACCCGCTCGCTCTCGGGCTGCTCGCGCATCAGCTCCAGGTACGTCCGACGGGTGCGGCCCCACACGTCGGCGCACCACATCAGGCGGGCGTGCGCCGCGCCGCTGATGCGGGCGGCGACCGCCCCCGCGTACGCCAGGGGGTCCCGGACGACCAGGTCGGGCCGCCAGCTCTGCGCGAGGGCCGCCAGGTCCTCGATCATGGAGTCGTTGTAGACGGCGAACGCATAGGGGACGCTCAGCTCGTAGCGCTCCTTCAGCTCCGCCCAGTCCACGTCGGGGCGCTCGCAGCGGCTCCAGTTCGCGGTCCGGTAGTCCTGCGACTCCCGGTAGGCGGCCATGTCGCGGTGGATGCCGTGGTCGCTGCCGACGGGGACGGCGGTGAGCCCGGCGCGGGTGATGGTCTCGGTCGCCATGGGCTGGCTCGCCACCCGGACGTCGTGGCCGGCGGCGGTGAGTGCCCACGCCAGGGGAGCCATGAGGTACACATGGGATTTCTCGGACAGGGTGACGAACAGGACCCGCATCATGCTCCCTCGTTTCGGTCGGCCGGCGGACGATCGGCGGCATGGGGCGGCAGATCTGTGCCGATCCAGGTGGCGAGGGCGCTCGCGGTGGTGGCTGCGTGCGACTCCATCATCGTGAAGTGATTGCCGGGGACGTCGACCACGCTGCCGGCGCCGTCCCAGGAGCTCTGCCAGTCCCCCGGTTCCAGCGGCCCCTCCTGGGCGGCGGTGACCGGTGGTTCGCTGGGGCGCATCAGCACCACGGGCGTGGCCAGTTCACCCGGATCCCACTCGCCGATCATGCTGATGTACCAGCTCATCGCGGACAGCCGGTCGGCGTCCATGTGCGCGAACATCGACTCCCGGTCGAACATCCCGCCCAGCATCTCGGCCGAGAAACGGGTGAACGGCGAGTCGGTGCGCGGCATGTAGGTGTCGAGCAGTGCCACACCCAGGGCGGGCCGGCCGGTCTCCTCCAGATGGCGGGCGGCGGCCAGCGCCAGGATGCCGCCCGAGGAGGAGCCGGTGAGGACGAACGGCCTGTCACCGGCACACCGCAGCACCCACTCGGCCTGCGTCCTGGCCACCACGTCGAGCGAGGCGGGCAGGGGTTCGCCGCGTCCGAAGCCGGGCGTGGGAAGGGCCCATACGTCCCGCCGGCCGCGGAACGCGGAGGCGAACCGCGCGTACTGGTGCACCCCGGCCAGCGCCACGTACGAGCTGAAGCAGATCAGCGCGGCGCCCTCGTCCCCTGCGGCCAGCCGCAGCCCGGAGGCCGGGCCGGTCAGGTCGGCCGGCGACTCGACGACAGGCCGCAGCTCGGCGACCGCCTGGAGCAGGGCGAACCCCTCGTCGATACGGCCCTGTTCGCAGGCCGCGCGGAACAGCGCGCCCACGGTGTCCTCGGACCGGCCGGCGCCCTGTGCCGCCCCGTCGCCGGGCCTGGCCCCCTCCGGGGCGCCGTGTGCGGTGGACGTCGCCGCCGCGAACCGCTCCGCGAGATCGGCGGCGAGTGCCTTTGGCGTGTCGAGGTCGAAGACGAGCGTCGGGGGCAGCCGGAAACCGGTCATGGCCCCGAGCCGGTTGCGCAGTTCCACCGCGGTCAGCGAGTCGAAACCCAGCTCCGCGAAGTGCCGGTCGGGCAGCACCTCGTCGGTCGAGTCGTGGCCGAGTACGGTTGCGACCTGTTCCCGGACGGCATCGAGCAGCACCGCGAGGCGTTCCGCCTCCTCGCGCCCGGCCAGCCGTGCGGCCAGCGACCTCCCGCCGTCGTCCGGTGCACCCGCGGCGACCGCACGGCGTGTACGCGATGCGGGCCGCGCGTCCCGGGCCACGGCGACCACGGCCGCGTCGGGTGCGGCGAGGGCCGTGTCGAACAGCGCGAGGCCCGTGTCGGCCGTCAGCGGCAGCATGCCGCCGCGGGCCATCCGTTCCCGGTCGGTGGCGTCGAGTCCGGCGGTCATGCCGCTCTCGGCCGCCCAGAGCCCCCAGGCGATCGACGTGACCGGCAGTCCTCGCGCCCGGCGGCGCCCGGCCAGTCCGTCGAGGAAGGCGTTGGCCGCGGCGTACGCGCCCTGGCCGGCCGCACCGAACGTGCCCGCCGCCGAGGAGAACAGCACGAAGAACGACAGGTCCTGACCTTCCGTCAACCGGTGCAGATGCCAGGCCGCATCCGCCTTCGGGCGCAGCACGCGGTCGACCTGGGCCTCGGTCAGCGAGGTCAGCGTCGCGTCGTCGACGACTCCGGCGACATGCACGACGCCCGTCAGCGGGTACTGCTCGGGGACGCGGGCAAGGAGGTCCTCGAGGCCGGCGGGATCGCCGACATCGCACGCGACGAGGGTCGTCTCGGCACCATGTGCGGCCAGTTCGGCGATCAGGGCGTCGGCCCCCGGTGCGTCCGCGCCGCGCCGGGAGGCCAGCAGCAGCCGGCGCGCACCGTGTTGGGTGACCAGATGCCGTGCCACCAGGGAGCCGAGAGCACCGGTGGCGCCGGTGACGAGGACGGTCCGGTCGGGATCGACGGGTGAAGCGGGCCCGGAGCCGGACGCCGGCTCCGCGGCCCGTGCGGTGAGGTCCGGCAGCAGCAGCACTCCGTCGCGCACGGCGGACTGCGGCCGTGCGGCGGCGACCGCGGCCGGGACGGCGCGCCGCGCGTCCTCGCCCCCGGCACCGTCCGCCGCGTCGAGGTCGAGGAGGTGCAACCGGTCGGGGTGTTCGAGCTGGACGGACCGGATGAGTCCCCACAGGGCGGCGCCCGCGAGGTCGCTCACGTCCTCCCCTTCACCGGCGGCGACAGCCCCGCGGGTGACGAGGACCAGACGCGAACCGGAGAACCGGTCGTCGACGATCCAGTTCCGTACCAGATCGACGGCTGCGGCCAGCACCTCTCTGGCGGCCACGGGCGCGGGCGCATCGGGAGCCGTGCAGGCGGTGAGGACGACCTCGGGCGCGGCGGTCCCGGTGTCGACGGCCGCAGCGAGCGAGGCGAGGTCGGCGTAGCACTCCAGGTGCACTCCGGAGGCGTCCAGCGCCTCGGCGAGACCGGCGTCGCCCTGTCCGAGGAGTGCCCAGCGCACGGTCTCGGGTGCCGGGGCGGTGGGCTGGGGCTCTGCGGACCGCCAGCGCTGGACGAGGAGGGGCGGCGGGGAGTCCGGCGTGCCGGGCTCGGGGGCTTCGGGGATCTGGCCGGCGGTGACCCGGCGCAGCGCCAGGCTGTCCGCATGCGCCACGGGCCGCCCGTCCGGGGAGGCGACGGACACGGTGTACTCGTCCGGTCGTCCCGTCGGAGCCAGGTGGACGCGCAGCGCGCTCGCTCCCGTGGCGTGCAGAGAGACGCCGCTCCACGCGAACGGCAGGGTCGCCTCGGCTCCCCCGTCGCCTTCGGCCTCCAACGCTTCGACGAGCAGGGTCTGTACGGCGGCGTCCAGCAGGGCGGGGTGCAGTCCGTAGCGGGCGGCCTCGGCGCGATGGCTCTCCGGCAGCGCCACTTCGGCGTACACGTCCTCGTCCCGCCGCCACACGCGGCCCAGTCCCCGGAACGCCGGCCCGTAGGTGAACCCTCCGGCGGCGAACCGCTCGTACCAGCCGTCCTCCCCCGCCATATCGGGCTCGACCGGTTCGGCATCCGGCGGCGGCCAGACCCCGCTCTCCGGCGGCACCGCTCCGGTTTCCTCGGCGAGGAGTCCCTGCGCGTGGCGGGTCCAGGGACGGTCGGCGGCGTCGTCCACGCTCCGCGAGTGCACGCCGAACGGCCGCCGCCCGTCCTTGTCCTGGCCGCCGAGGGTGAGTTGGAGCTGCACGGCGTCGCGTTCGGGGAGCACCAGGGGGGTTTCCAGGGTCAGTTCGGCGACCTGGCCGAGGCCGACCAGATCACCGGCGTGCAGGGCCAGTTCCAGATAGGCGGTCGCAGGGAGGATGGTGCGGCCCAGCACCTGGTGATCGGCGAGCCAGGAATGGCCCCGGGCGGACAGGCGTCCGCTGAGGAGCAGCCCTCCGGTGTCGGCGACGCTCACCGCGGCTGACAGCAGCGGATGCTCGGCCCGTTCCAGCCCGGCGGCGGTCACATCGCCCGGCTGTGCGGAGGCCTCCAGCCAGTAGCGTCGCCGCTGGAAGGCGTAGGTCGGCAGCAACACCGGCGCGGTGTCCGGCAGATGGGGTGTCCAGTCGACGCTCAGGCCGTCGGCGTGCAGCAGGCCCACGGCTCCGAGCAGCGAGGACGGCTCGGCCCTGTCCTTGCGGAGTACGGGGGCGAGGACGGCCGGTCCGTGGTCGTCGAGGACCGTCCGGGCGAGGGCGGTGAGGGTGCCGTCCGGCCCGAGTTCGAGGTAGCGGCCGGTTCCCTGCTCGGCGAGGGTCCCGAGGGCATCGGCGTACCGCACGGTCCTGCGGACGTGCTGCACCCAGTAGTCGGGGGACGTCAGCGCGTCGGCGGGTGCGGTCTCCCCGGTCACGGTGGAGACGAACGGAAGCGTCGGGGGCTCGTACGTCAGACTCTCCGCGACCTTGCGGAAGTCGGCGATCATCGGCTCCATGAGCGGCGAGTGGAACGCATGGCTGACACGGAGGGTCGTGGTCCTGCGGTCCTGGGAACGGAACTGCGCCGCGATCTTCTCGACGGCCCCGGCGTCACCGGCGACGACCACGGCGCGCGGGCCGTTGACGGCGGCGAGCCCGACCCGGTCGCCGAGGAGGGGCCGCACCTCCCCCTCGGACGCCTGGAGTGCCACCATCGCGCCGCCCTCGGGCAGCGCCTGCATCAACCGGCCGCGAGCGGCGACCAGTCGGCAGGCGTCCTCCAAGGACCACACTCCGGCCACGTGGGCGGCGGCGATCTCACCGATCGAATGACCGGCCAGAACGTCCGGCCGCACACCCCACGACTCCAGGAGCCGGAACAACGCCACTTCGAGGGCGAAGAGGGCGGGCTGCGCGAACTCCGTCCGGTTCAGCGGCTCCTCGTCATCGCCGAAGACGATCTCTCGCAGGGAGTACGGCAGTTCGGTGTCCACGGCGTCGAACGCCGCGGCGAAGACGGGGTACGTCTCGTACAACTCCCGGCCCATGTGCAGGCGTTGTGCGCCCTGTCCGGCGAAGAGGAAGGCCGTGCGCGCATCGCGACGGGCCGTGCCGGTCGCTGCGTTGACCGCCTCCGCGCCGGAAGCGACCGCCTCCAGCCCCCGCAGCAACGCGTCGCGGTCGGCGCCCCAGACCACGGCCCGGTGCTCGAACAACGACCGCGACCGCACCAAGGCCCCGCCGACACCGGCGACACCGAGCGCGTCGTCAGCTGCCACGTACTCCGCCAGGCGACCCGCCTGTGCCCGCAGCGCGCCCGCCGTACGCCCCGACACCACCCACGGCACCATGCCGTCGACGGCCGGCACCACCACCGCCCGGGACTCCTCCACCGCGGCCGGCGCCTCCTCCAGCACCACATGCGCGTTGGTCCCGCTGATACCGAACGACGAGACTCCGGCCCGGCGCGTATGCCCTTCGGCCTCCGGCCATGCGGCGCTCTCGCTCAACAGCGCCACGGAGCCGGCCGACCAGTCGACGTGGGAGGAGGGCTGGTCCACGTGCAGGGTGCGGGGCAGTTCTCCCTGGCGCAGGGCGAGCACCATCTTGATGACTCCGGCGATGCCCGCGGCGGCCTGCGTGTGGCCGATGTTCGACTTCACCGACCCCAGCCACAGCGGCCGTTCACGGTCCTGACCATAGGTCGCCAGCAGCGCCTGCGCCTCGATCGGATCACCCAGCGACGTACCCGTCCCGTGCGCCTCCACCGCGTCCACATCGCCCGGCTTCAACCCGGCCGAAGACAACGCCGCACGGATCACCCGCTGCTGCGAAGGACCGTTCGGCGCCGTCAGACCATTGCTCGCACCGTCCTGATTGACCGCACTACCGCGTACGACCGCCAGAACCGGACGCCCGGACGCCTCCGCGTCCGACAGCCGCTCCACCAGTACCAGACCCGCACCCTCGGAGAACCCGGCACCATCCGCCCCGTCCGAGAACGCCTTGCACCGACCGTCCGACGCCAACCCCCGCTGACGACTGAAGTCCAGGAACAACCCCGGCGTCGACATCACCGTCACACCACCGGCCAACGCCCGATCACACTCACCCGCACGCAACGCCTGCACCGCCAGATGCAACGCCACCAGAGCCGACGAACAGGCGGTGTCCACCGTCACCGCGGGCCCCTCCAGACCCAGGGTGTACGACACGCGGCCCGACATCACGCTCGCGGAGTTGCCGGTGCCGAGGTGGCCCGCGACCTCGTCGGCCGTGGCCGGGTCGAGGGGACGGGAGGCGTAGTCCTGGTAGTTGGTGCCGGCGAAAACGCCCGTACGTGAGCCGCGCAGCGACAGCGGGTCGATCCCGGCCCGCTCGAACGCCTCCCACGCCAGCTCCAGCAGCAACCGCTGCTGCGGGTCCATCGCCAAAGCCTCACGCGGGGAGACACCGAAGAAGCCGGGGTCGAACTCGGCCGCGTGGTCGAGGAACCCGCCGCCGCGGCTGCTGGCCCGTCCGGGCACGCCCGGCTCGGGGTCGTAGAGGGCGTCGATGTCCCAGCCGCGGTCGTCGGGCCAGTCGGTGATGGCGTCCTTGCCGTCCGCGAGGAGCTGCCAGAACTCTTCGGGTGTGCTCACCCCGCCGGGGAAGCGGCAGCTCATCGCGGTGATGACGATCGGGTCGCCGTCGGTGGCGCGGGGCGCGGGAAGCAGGGCGGCCGGGGCGGCGGCGCCGGCCGGAGCGAGGGTGCCGCGGAGGTGTTCGGCGAGGTCGGCCGGGGTGGGGTAGTCGAAGACGAGCGTGGCGGGCAGGGGGCGCCCCAGGACCCCGCTGAGTGCGTTGCGGAGTTCCACGGCGATGAGGGAGTCGAAGCCGAGTTCGCGGAAGGAGCGGGTGGGTTCGACGTCCTGCGGTCCGTTGTGGTTGAGGACGACGGCGACATGGGCGCGGACGAGTTCCTCGAGGGCTGCTCGCTGTTCGGGTTCGTCGAGCGCCGCCAACTGCCCGGTGAGGTCACCGCTGTCGGGGGTCTCGGCGTCGGCATGACGGGAGTCGCCATGAGGCGTACGGGCGGCGGCCAGTGCACGCCGCGCCTCGGGCAGGTCGTCGAGGAAGGGGCGGGGGCGCGCCGTGGTGTAGGCGTGGGCGAACAGGTCCCAGTCGATGTCGGTGACGGCGAGGGTGGTGTCGTCGTGGTCGAGGGCCTGCTGCAGGGCACCGAGAGCGAGTTCGGGGTCCATGGGGCGCACGCCGTGCCGCCGGAGGCGTTCGCCGACCGAGCCCTCGGCCATGCCGCCGTCCGCCCAGGGGCCCCAGGCGACGGAGGTGGCGCGCAGGCCCAGGGAGCGCCGCTGCTGGGCGAGGACGTCCAGGAAGGCGTTGCCGGGCGCGTAGTTGGCGTGGCCGGGGGCGCCGATCGTCCCGGCGGTGGAGGAGAAGAGCACGAACGCGGACAGGTCGAGGCCGCGCGTGAGGGCGTCGAGGTTGCGGGCGCCACCGGCCTTGACGCGCAGGACCTCGGCGAGTTGGTCGGGGGTGAGGGTCGTGATGGTCCCGTCGTGCAGGACGGCGGCGGTGTGGAAGACAGCGGTGAGCGGTCGTTCGGCGGGGACGGCGGCCAGCAGCGCGGCGAGTTCGTCGCGGTCGGCGATGTCGCAGGCGGCGATCTCCACGTGTCCGGCGCCGAGTTCGGTGAGTTCGTCGCGGAGTTCGGCCGCGCCGGATGCGTCGGGGCCGGTGCGGCTGACCAGGAGGAGGCCGGGGACGCCCAGGCTCGCGAGCCTGCGGGCGACCTTTCTGCCGAGGGCGCCGGTGCCGCCGGTGACGAGGACGGTGCCGGTGGGGGTCCAGTCGCGGCGTGCGCCCAGGCCGCCCGTTGCCGCACGGGTGAGCCGGCGGGCGAGGAGGCCGGTGTCCCGGAGGGCGAGCTGGTCCTCCTGGCCGACGCCGGCCAGAGCGGCGGCGAGGCGCTCGGCAGCCGTCCGGTCGAGGGTCGCGGGCAGGTCGAGCAAACCGCCCCAGCGCTGGGGTTGTTCGAGGGCGACGACCCGGCCGAAGCCCCAGACGAGGGCCTGATGCGGAGCGTCGACGGTCTCGGCCGCCCCTGTGGCGACGGCGCCACGGGTGGCGAACCATACGGGTGCCTCCTGGCCGAGGTCGTCGAGCGCCTGGACGAGCGCGACGGTCGCGGCGAAGCCGCGGGGGAGGCCGGGCAGGTCGTCGTGGTCCTCCTCGTCGAGGGCGAGCAGGGACAGGACCCCCTGGGGCCGGTCCTGTCCGGTGGCGTCGAGGAGTTCGGCGATGCGGTCGCGGTCGTCGTGCGGGGCGATCTCGACGGTGACCGGGTCGGCGCCTGCGCGGGCGAGGGCGTCCACGACGGCGGTGGCCAGGACGTGGCGGGGGTGAGCCGGGTCCTGGTGTGCGGAGGGCAGCGCGACGAGCCAACTGCCGCGCAGCACGGGGGCCGTGGTGGCGGGCAGGGCCTTCCAGCCGACGCGGTAGCGCCATGCGTCGGCCGTCGCGTTCTCACGGCTGCGCCTGCGGTAGTCGCCCAGGGCAGGCAGGACCGTGGCGAGAGTGTCCTGGTCGAGGTGGAGGGCGGTGGCCAGCGGACCGGCGTCGCCGTTCTCGACGGACTCCCAGAAGCGGGCGTCGAGGTCCGTGCCATCGGCCGCCGCGAGCCCGGTGAGAGGGGAAGGCGAGGGCCAGTAGGTACGGCGCTGGAAGGCGTACGTGGGCAGATCGACGCGGGTGCCTGCTCCGACGAGGGCCGGCCAGTCGACGGTCGAGCCGCCGCGCACGCTCAGTTCGGCAAGGGACGTGAGGAAGCGGCGCGGCCCGCCTTCGCCGCGGCGCAGCGTTCCCGTGACGACCGTGCCCGTGCGGCGGTCCTCGTCGAGGGTGTCGCGGACGGCGGCGGTCAGCACGGGGTGCGGGCTGGACTCGACGAAGGCGCGGAAGTCCTGTGCGGCCAGGGCGCGTACGGCGTCGGCGAAGCGGACGGTGCGGCGCAGATTGTCGAACCAGTAGGAGGCGTCGAGGCGTTCGGTGTCCAGCCAGTCGCAGGTGACGGTGGAGAAGAACGGCACCTCCGCGGTGCGCGGCTCCACGGGGGCGAGGTCGGTGAGGAGGCGTTCCCGTATCTGCTCGACCTGGGAGGAGTGGGAGGCGTAGTCGACGGGGATCTGCCGGGCCTGTGCGCCGGCGGCCGTGAGGTCGGCGACCACCTCGCGTACGGCGTCTGCGTCGCCGGAGACGACCACGGAGGCCGGTCCGTTGACGGCGGCGACGAAGACCCGCCCCTCCCAGCGGGCCAGCCGCTCTTCGACCTCCGCCGCGGGCAGCAGCACGGACGCCATGCCGCCGCTGCCGGCGAGCGCGGTGATGGCCCTGCTGCGCAGCACCACCACGCGGGCCGCGTCGTCCAGGGTGAGGCCCCCGGCCACGCAGGCGGCGGCGATCTCGCCCTGGCTGTGGCCGACGACGGCGTCGGGGCGCACACCGCGGGACTCCCAGAGGCGGGCCAGCGAGACCATCGTCACGAACAGCAGGGGCTGGACGACGTCCACACGGTCGAGCGTGGGGGCGCCGTCCTCACCGCGCAGGACCGCTTCGACGGACCAGTCGACGTACCCCTCGACGGCCGCCGCACAGGTGGTGAAGTGTTCGCGGAACTCCGGGTCGGAGTCGAGGAGTTCGGTGGCCATCCCGGACCACTGGGGGCCCTGGCCGGGGAAGACGAAGACGGTCCGGCCGTCCACGTCGGCCACGCCCTGCACGAGCCCGGCCGCCGGTGCGCCCGCCGCCAGCGACTCCAGTCCGCGCAGGAGTTCCGTACTGTCGTCGGCCGGTGCGAGCAGCACGGCGCGGTGCTCGAAGGCCGAGCGGGTGGCGGCCAGCGACCAGGCGACGTCGTGCGGAGCCGGCGCGTCGTCGGCGCGCAACCGGGCGTGCAGAGCGGCGGCCTGGGAGCGCAGCGCCGCGGCGCTGCGCCCGGAGACGACGTAGGGCAGCGCGACGCGGGCCGGGGGCGAGCCGGGCTGTCCCGCGGACCGGGCTGCGTCGGGGCCGGGCTGTTCGGCGGACTCGGGCCCTACGGAGGTGGGCTGTCCTGCGGACTCGGATGCGGCGGGCTCCGGCCCTTCGGGGGCTGGCTGTTCGAGGATGACGTGAGCGTTGGTTCCGCTGACGCCGAACGAGGAGACACCTGCCACGCGCGGCCGGTCGTCGGCCGTCCAGGGCCGGGCCTCGTCGAGCAGTTCCACACGGCCCGCGGTCCAGTCGACGTGGGTGGTGGGCCGGTCGACGTGGAGGGTGCGGGGCAGCAGGCCGTGCCGCATGGCGAGCACCATCTTCATGACGCCGGCGACGCCGGCGGCGGCCTGGGTGTGCCCGATGTTGGACTTGATCGAGCCGAGCCACAGCGGCCGTTCGCGGTCCTGGCCGTATGTGGCGAGCAGCGCCTGCGCCTCGATGGGATCGCCCAGGGTCGTCCCCGTGCCGTGCGCCTCCACGGCGTCGACGTCGGCGGTGGACAGTTGGGCGTCGGCGAGGGCCTGCCAGATGACGCGCTGCTGGGAGGGACCGTTCGGGGCGGTCAGGCCGTTGGAGGCACCGTCCTGGTTGACCGCGCTGCCACGGACCACAGCGAGCACCGGATGTCCAAGGCGCCGGGCGTCCGCCAGCCGCTCCACCAGCAGCATTCCGGCCCCTTCGGACCAGCCCGTGCCGTCCGCGGCCTCGGCGAACGCCTTGCAGCGGCCGTCGGGGGCGAGTCCCCGCTGCCGGCTGAACTCCAGGAACAGGCCGGGGGTGGACATCACGGTGACGCCGCCGGCGAGCGCCAGGTCGCATTCCCGTGCGCGCAGCGCCCGTACGGCCAGGTGCAGGGCGACCAAGGAGGAGGAACAGGCGGTGTCGATGGTGGCGGCCGGACCCTCCAGACCGAGGGTGTAGGAGATGCGGCCGGAGACGACGCTGGCGGCGTTTCCGGTGCCGACGTGCCCCTCCAGACTCTCCTGCGAGGCCAGCAGGAGCGCCGGATAGTCCTGGCCGTTGGTGCCGGCGAAGACACCGGTCCGGGAGCCGCGCAGCGCCATCGGGTCGATGCCCGCCCGCTCGAACGCCTCCCAGGAGATCTCCAGCAGCAGCCGCTGCTGCGGGTCCATCGCCAGCGCCTCGCGCGGCGAAATCCCGAAGAAGGAGGCGTCGAAGTCGCCGGCGCCGGGGAGGGCGCCGCCGGTGGTGCAGTACGTCCTGCCGGGGCGGCCGGGCTCGGGGTCGTAGTGGTCGGCGAGGTTCCAGCCCCGGTCGGTGGGCCACTCGGTCATGGCGTCGCCACCGGAGCCGAGGAGACGCCACAGCTCCTCGGGCGTGTCGGCGCCGCCGGGGAAACGGCAGCTCATCGCGACGATGGCGACCGGCTCCCGGGAAGCGGACTCCGCCTCGCGCAGCCGCTTGCGGGTCTCGTGGAGATCGCCGGTGACCTTCTTGAGGTAACTGAGGAGCTTCTCCTGCTCGTTCACGCGTACTCACCCGCCCTGAAGGTCGTGCCGGTCACGGCGGTGGTCGTGGGAGTACCGGCCGGCGAGCCCCGGAAGCCGGCGCCGGTCGTGGCCGCGGCGGCACCGGTGGTGGACGCGGCGCGGATGGTGGCCGTGGCGCCGGGGGGCGCGGCCGTTGCGCCGGGGGCCGTCGGGCCGGTCGTCCCCCCGGTCCGGCGTCCCGTGCCCGTCGTCCCGCCGGTCATGACAGATCGAGGTCGTTGTCGATGAGGGCGAAGATCTCCTCCGCGCCGGCGGAGTCGATCCGGTCCTGGAGATCTCCTTCGCCGTCTTCCTTGCCTCGGTCCTGCGGCTCGCTCCGCCCGGACCAGCGGGAGGCGAGCGCCGTCAGCCGGGAGGCGATCCGGGCGCGCTGCGCGTCGTCCTCGCCGAGCCCGGCAAGGGCCGCCTCCAGCCGGTCGAGCGCGTCCAGGGCGGGCGCACCGCCGCCTTCGGTGTCGGTCAACGACCGAAGATGGCGGGCCAGGGCGCGTGGCGTGGGCTGATCGAACAGGAGGGTGGCGGGCAGCTGGAGTCCGGCCGCCACCCCGAGCCGGTTGCGCAGTTCGACCGCCATCAGCGAGTCGAAGCCGAGTTCGGTGAAGGCCCGGTCGGCGTCGACCGCGTCGGCGGAGCCGTGCCCGAGCACGGTGGCGACGTGGCCGCGTACCAGCTGGATCAGCAGCCGTTCCTGCTCGGCCTCGGCGAGCCCGGCCAGCCGGGTCCGCAGCGCACCGCCCTCCGCCTCGGAGCCGCCGTCCCGCTCCGCGGCCTGCCTCAACAGGGCCTGCGCCTCAGGCAGTTCGGCGAGCAGGGGGGCGGGCCGCACTGCGGTGAAGCCCGGCACGAAGCGTTCCCAGGCCATCTCGGCGACGACGATCGCGGCGTCCCCTCCGGCCACCGCCCGCTCCAGCGCGGCGAGTGCCGCGTCCGGTTCGAGCGGGACGACCCCGCCTGCCCGGAGCCGGGCTTCGGCCTCGGGGCCGCCGGCCGCCATGCCGCCGCCGGCCCACGGGCCCCAGGCCACAGCCGTGGCGGGGAGTCCTTCGGCGCGGCGCCGTGCGGCGAGCGCGTCGAGGTAGGCGTTGGCGGCGGCGTAGTTGCCCTGGCCCGCCGAGCCGACGGTGCCGGCGACGGAGGAGAACAGGACGAACGCCGACAGTTCGCGGTCGCGGGTGAGCCGGTCGAGGTTGCGGGCGGCGGCCAGCTTCGGCCGCATGACCGCTTCCAGGCGTTCCGGGGTCAGTGATTCCAGCAGACCGTCGTCCAGGACACCGGCGGCGTGCACCACGGCGTCGACCGGGTGTTCGGCCAGCAGTGCGGCCAGGGCGTCGGGTTCGGCGGCGTCGCAGGCGGCCAGCGTCACCTCGGCACCTGCCGCGACAAGTTCGGCCCGCAGGGCCTCCGCGCCGTCGGCGTCCGGGCCGCGGCGGCCGGCCAGCACCAGGTGCCGTGCGCCGCGCTCGGCGAGCCGGAGGGCGACAACGGCACCGAGCGCACCGGTGCCGCCGGTGATGAGCACCGTCTCGCCCGCGCAGTTCCACTCGGGATCGGTGGCCGGCGCGAACGACCGGGCGTGCACCAGGCGCCGGGCGAAGACCCCGGCAGCCCGTACGGCGACCTGGTCCTCCCCCGTCGTACCGGACAGCAGTCCCGCGAGCCGTTCGGCGGTCCGCCCGTCGAGATCGGCCGGGAGGTCGACGAGGCCGCCCCAGCGCTGCGGTTGCTCGAGCGCGGCGACCCGGCCGACGCCCCAGGCGGCGGCCTGCACCGGCGAGGTCACGCGCTCGCGGTCGGTGGCGGCGACCGCGCCGACCGTGGCGCACCACAGCGGGGCGCCGACCTCCAGGTCCCCGAGCGCCTGCGTCAGGGCGAGCAGGGCGGCGAGACCGGCGGGAGTGGCGGTGCGGTCGGCGGGAACGGCGCTGCGGTCGGCGGGAGTGGCGGTGCGGTCGGCGTCGGCGGTTGCGGGCAGGCCGACGGCCGCGGGCTCCTCGTCCAGCGACAGCAGCGACAGCACGCCTTGCAGGGCGTCCCGTTCGGGCAGCTTGCCCAGGTGCTCCACGAGTCCGTCACGGTCGGCGAGGGAGCAGTCCACCGAGATCGGTACGACGTGCGCACCGTGGGCGGTCAAGCCCTCGGTGAGCGCGTCCGTCCAGGATTCCGCGGCGCGGGACGCGGGCAGTGCCAGCAGCCAGGTGCCGGACAGGAGCGGCGGCGGGCCGTCCGGCACCGGGCGCCAGGCCACTGCGTAGGCGCTTGCGTCGAGCGCGGCGCGCTCGTGGCGACGGCGCCTCCAGGACGACAGGGCCGGCAGGAGTTCGCTGAGCGGGGTGTCGTCGCCGAGGTCGGTGCGCTCGGTCAGCTCGCCGAGGTCGCCGCGCTCGACCGCGGCCCAGAACTCCTCGTCGAGGTCGTCGCCGTCGCTCCGCACATCGGCGGGCTCGGCGGCCTCCAGCCAGTAGCGGCTGCGCTGGAACGCGTACGTCGGCAGCTCCACCGTACGGGCCGGGGCGGTCAGGGCCGTGGGGGTTCCGGCGAGCCCGCGCACGTGCAGGGCCGCGGCGGCCAGGAGTGCTGCGACCGGCTCCGCCCGGCCCCGGCGCAGCAGGGGGACGGCTACGGCCTGATCCGCGGCCTGCTCCGGGCCGTGCTGCCCGGACTGCCCGGGCCGCCCGGACCCGTCAAGGGTGTCGAGCGCCATGGCGGTCAGCGATGCGTCCGGGCCGAGTTCGACGAAGGTGCCGACGCCGTCCTCCCGGAGGCGGCGCACACCGTCGGCGAAGCGCACGGTCTGCCGTACGTGCCGCACCCAGTGCTCGGGCGACGTCAGTTCGGCCTCCGTGGCCCTGCTCCCCGTCACGTTCGAGACGATCGGGATCGCCGGCACGTCGTACCGGACGCCGCGCGCGACCTCTTCGAACTCCGCAAGCATCGCGTCCATATGCGCCGAGTGAAACGCATGGCTGACCCGCAAACGCCTAGTCTTTCGACCCAAGGCAGCGAAATGATCCCTTATGTCCGACACCGCGTCCTCGTTGCCGGAGACCACCACCGAGGCCGGACCGTTGACGGCCGCGAGGGACACCTGCTCCTCGCGCTCCGCCACCAGCGGCGCCACCTCCTCCTCGGACGCCTGCACGGCCGCCATCGCACCGCCCTCGGGCAGCGCCTCCATCAGACGCCCCCGGGCCGCGACCAGCGTGCAGGCGTCCGGCAGCGACAGCACCCCGGAGACGTACGCGGCGGACAGTTCACCGATGGAGTGCCCCATCAGCGCATCGGGTGCCACGCCCCAGGAGCGCACCAGTTCGTACAGCGCGACGTGTACGGCGAACAGCGCGGGCTGGGTGTAGGCGGTACGGTCCAGCAGCCAGGCCCGTTCCGTACCCTCCTCGGCCAGCACCACGTCGGCCAGCGGCACATCCAGGTGCGCGTCGAACGCGTCGCAGACCCGGCGGAAGGCGTCGGCGTACACCGGGAACCGTTCAAGGAGTTCGCTGCCCATGCCGGGGCGCTGCGAGCCCTGGCCGCTGAACAGGAGCGCCGTACGGCCCCGAGGCCCCGACCGGCCCCGCACCACGCAGGCGGTGTCCTCGTCACGTCCGAGGGCGGCCAGTCCGGCGAGGAGGTCGTCCCGGTCCTCGGCGACCACGACGGCCCGGTGCTCGAACACGGCGCGGCCCGCCGCCAGCGAGTGCGCGACATCGCCCGGGGCCGCCTCGGGGCACGCGGTCAGGTGGGCGCGCAGCCTCTCCGCCTGCGCGCGCAGCGCCGCGGCCGACCGTCCGCTGAGGGGCCAGGCGACCGGACCCGCGGTCTCCGGCCCGGTCGCGGCCGGCTCCTCGGCTCCTCCCTCCAGGACGACATGGGCGTTGGTTCCGCTGATGCCGAACGACGACACCGCGGCCCGCCGCGGCCGTCCCGTCTCAGGCCAGGGCTCCGGCCCGGCCAGCAGCTCGATCCGGCCCGCCGTCCAGTCGACGTGGGTCGTCGGCCGGGTCAGGTGCAGGGTCGCCGGCAGCACCCCGTGCCGCATCGCCAGCACCGTCTTGATGACCCCGGCGACACCGGCCGCGGCCTGGGTGTGACCGATGTTGGACTTCACCGACCCCAGCCACAGCGGCCGTTCGCGGTCCTGCCCGTACGTGGCGAGCAGCGCCTGCGCCTCGATCGGATCGCCCAGCTTCGTGCCGGTGCCGTGTGCCTCCACGGCATCGACATCGGCCGGGGTGAGTCCGCCCGCCGTCAGAGCGGCCCGGATGACCCGCTGCTGGGAGGGGCCGTTGGGGGCGGTCAGACCGTTGCTGGCACCGTCGGAGTTGACGGCACTCCCCCGGACGACGGCGAGGACCGGGTGGCCGTTGCGGCGGGCGTCGGAGAGCCGCTCCAGCAGCAGGATGCCTGCGCCTTCGCCCCAGCCGGTTCCGTCGGCGTCGTCCGAGAACGCCTTGCACCGGTGGTCGCCGGCCAGCCCGCCCTGCCGGTCGAACTCGGCGAACGCGCCCGGCGTCGCCATCACCGTCACACCTCCGGCCAGTGCCAGATCGCACTCACCGGACCGCAACGACTGTGCCGCCCAGTGCATCGCCACGAGAGAGGACGAGCAGGCGGTGTCCACGGTGACCGCCGGGCCCTCCAGACCGAGCGCATAGGCGACCCGGCCGGAGGCGACGCTCGCGGCATGGCCGGTCAGCAACTGCCCCTGCGCGTCCTCCGGGACGGCGTGGGCGGCCGATCCGTACCCCTGGTAGTTCGTGCCGACGAAGACGCCCGTACGGGAACCGTGCAGATCGCGCGGGTCGATCGTCGCCCGCTCCAGCGCCTCCCAGGAGATCTCCAGCAGCAGCCGCTGCTGCGGGTCCATCGCCAGCGCCTCGCGCGGCGATATCCCGAAGAAGTCCGCGTCGAAGTCGGCGGCGTCGTAGAGGAATCCGCCCTGGACCCCGTCCGTCCGCCAGCCGCGGTCGGCGGGCGGCGCGCCGATCGCGTCCACCCCGTCGGCCAGCAACCGCCAGAACTCCTCCGGGCCACGGACCCCGCCCGGGAAGCGGCAGCCGATCGCCACGATCGCGATCCGCTCGTCGTCGGCATCGGCCGGTGCCGCGGCGCGAACGGCCGGGACCGCCGGGGCGGTCGCGGGTCCGGCATCGTCGAAGAGCTCACCACCGATGTGCCGCGCGAGCGCCTGTGGTGACGGGTAGTCGAACACCAGGGTCGCCGGCAGGCGCAGCGCGGTCGCGGCGGTGAGGCGGTTGCGCAGTTCCACGGCGGTCAGCGAGTCGATGCCGAGACCACGGAAGTCCTGCGTCGCCTCCACGGTGTCCGGGCTCGCGTGTCCCAGCACCATCGCCGTCTGGGCGCGTACGAGGTCCAGGACGGCCGTCGCCCGCTCGGCGTGCGGAAGCGCGGACAGCCGGGTGCGGAAGGTCTCCCCCGCATCGCTCCCGTCCGCCACGGACGCGGCGCGCCGCGCGGGGGCGGCGGCAAGGCCCCGCAGCATGGCGGGCAGGGCCGCAACGGCCTGACGGTCCCGCAGCACCCGGCGGTCCAGGGCGATGGGTACGAGGGCGGGTTCGCTGCGCCGCATCGCCACGTCCAGGGCGCCGAGGCCCTGTTCGGGGGTGAGGGGCTGCATCCCGCCGCGCGCCATACGGCGCAGATCGGCCTCGGTCAGCTCGGCGGTCATGCCCGTACCGGGAGCCCACGGGCCCCAGGCCAGGGAGGTCGCGGGCAGCCCGGAGGAACGGCGGCCCGCGGCAAAGGCATCCAGGAAGGCGTTGGCAGCCGCGTAATTGGCCTGCCCCGCGCCGCCGAATGTACCGGCGACAGAGGAGAAGAGGACGAACGCCGACAGGTCGGCATCACGGGTCAACTCGTGCAGATGGACGGCCGCATCCGCCTTCGGCCGCATGACGAGTGCCAGCCGCTCGGGGGTGAGAGAAGCCACCACACCGTCGTCCAGGACACCGGCCGTATGCACCACAGCAGTCAGCGCATGGTCCGCGGAGATGGCGTGAAGCGCTGCGGCGAGATCGTCCCGATCGGCGACATCCACAGCCGCCACCTCGACCGACGCTCCCAAGTCGGCCAGATCCGCCACAAGTTCACGAGCACCGGGGGCCTCCAGGCCACGACGGCTCACCAACAACAGATGCCGGATACGGTGTTCGGCGACCAGATGCCGGGCCACCAACGCGCCCAGACCACCCGTACCACCGGTGACCAGTACCGTGCCGGCGGGATCCAGCGGCGCGGGAACGGTGAGAACGACCTTGCCCACATGCCGAGCCTGGGAGAGGTACCGGAACGCCTCCGGAGCCCGCCGTACGTCCCAGCACGTCACCGGAAGCGGTGCCAGCACCCCCTCCTCGAAGAGAGCGACCAGCTCGGACAGCATCTGCCCGATCCGCTCCGGCCCCGCGTCCCACAGATCGAACGCCCGATATGCCACACCCGCATGCTCGGTGGCGACGGTCACCGCATCGCGGATGTCGGTCTTGCCCATCTCCAGGAAACGACCACCACGCGGCAACAGCCGAAGCGACGCGTCCACGAACTCCCCCGCGAGGGAGTCCAGCACCACATCCACACCACCACCACCGGTCGCAGCAAGGAACGCCGCCTCGAAGTCCGTGTCCCGCGACGAAGCGATGTGCACGTCATCCAAACCGAGGCCGCGCAGCGTGTCCCACTTCCCCACACTCGCCGTACCGAACACCTCAGCACCCAGATGACGCGCCAACTGCGTCGCAGCCATACCCACACCACCGGCAGCCGCATGCACCAGCACCGACTCCCCCGACCGCACACCCCCCAGATCCCTCAACGCGTAGAACGCCGTCAGAAACACGATCGGCACCGACGCAGCCTCCGCGAACGACCACCCCGCCGGAACCCGCACCACCGTCCGCGCATCCGCCACCGCAACCGGACCGAACGCACCCGAGAAAAGGCCCATCACGCGGTCACCCACGGCCAGTTCCGCCACACCCGGGCCGACCTCGGTCACCACACCGGCGCCCTCAAGGCCGAAGTCCTCCGCATCACCGGGATACATTCCGAGGGCGTTGAGCACATCGCGGAAGTTGACACCCGCCGCCCGCACCCCGATACGGACCTGGCCAGGCGCCAACTCCGCTTCGGCTTCGGGGAAGGGGGTCAGGGCCAGGCCCTCAAGGGTGCCCTTGTCGACAGCGTCCAGCCGCCAGGCGGCATCCGCCGACTGCTGTACCGGGGCGATGAGTTCACCACCCGAGGCGGCTGCTGCCAGACGCGGGATGGAGGCGACACCACGACGGACGGCCAGCTCCGCCTCTTCGGAGGCGAGCGCGGCCGTGGCGACGGTCCACGACTCCTCCGCACCGTCCACATCCAGCAGCGCGAACCGCCCCGGATTCTCCGCCCGGGCCGCCCGCACCAGACCCCACACCGCGGCCAGCGCCGGATCCGGGACCTCGTCGTCGACCGCGACAGCCCCGTCCGTGACGATCACCAGACGCGCGCCCTCGAACCGCTCCTCCGCCAGCCATCCGCGTACCAGCGCGAGCACGCTCGCCGTAGCCGTGTCCGCCGCGCCGTCGGCCGGGGGCCCGACACGCACCAGCGCATCGGCGCCCGCGTCAACTCCGTTGCCCGGAAGCGATGTCGGCAGGTCCGCCGCAGCCGCATACGCCGGTCCGTCGCCCGCCCCGTCGATCCGGAGCGGTGTCCAGTCGACGCGGTGCAGCAGTTCGGCGTGGCCGGTCGCCACCGAGGTGGCGGGCAGCGCCGTCAAGGCGCGCAGGGTGAGGGACCGGACGGTGGCAACCGGTGCGCCGGAGGGGTCGGTGAGGTCGACGGCGACCGAGCCGGAGCCGGTCACGTGCAGGCGCGCGGCGAGCCGGGGAGCGCCTGTGGCGTGGAGGGTCACGCCGGTCCACGAGAAGGGCAGTCCTGGACCGGACGCGGGGCCGGAGCTGTCGGAACCGGACGCCGGGACAGCGCCCAAGGCATGCAGCACCGAGTCGAGGAGGGCCGGATGGACACCGTACCGGCGGGCATCCGCCGCGGCCTCGTCGGGAAGGGCCGCCTCGACGAACAGGTCGTCGCCTCGCTGCCGTACGGAGTTCAGCCCGCGGAACAGGGGCCCGTAGGCCAGGCCGCTGCCCGCCAACTGGTCGTAGAGCGGCTGCGCCGGGATGTCGGTGGCGTCGGCGGGCGGCCGGAGAGACGCTTCGGGCGCCGGCTCGGCGGCCTCGGGCAGCAGGGTTCCGACCGCGTGACAGGTCCACGGCTCGCCGTCGGAATCGTCCGCGCCCGTTCCCTCGTCGGGGCGCGAGTGGACGCCGATCTCGCGGCGGCCGTCGCCGTCCGGGCCGCTGACGGCGACCTGGAGACGGACGGCTCCGCGTTCGGGAAGCACCAGGGGTGTCTGCAGGGTGAGTTCCTCGACCTGGTCGCATCCGACGCGGTCCGCGGCGTGCAGAGCGAGCTCCAGGAAGGCGGTACCGGGCAGCAGGACCGAGCCTGCCACGACGTGTTCGGCCAGCCACGGCTGGAGCTGTGCGGAGAGCCGACCGGTGAAGACGGCGGCCCCGCTGTCGGCGAGGGTGACGGTGGCGCCGAGCAGTGGATGTCCGGCGGCGGACAGGCCCGCTGAGCGAAGGTCGCCCACGTGGGTGCCCGTGCGCGGCCAGTAACGGCGGTGCTGGAACGCGTAGGTGGGCAGCTCGACGGGGCGCGCCTCGGGGAAGAACGCCGACCAGCCGACCTCGGCGCCCTGCACGAACAGGGACGCGGTCGCCCCCAGCACGGTCCGTGCCTCGGGGCGATCCGGGCGCAGCGACGGGACCGCCAACGGTTCGGCCTCGGTGAGGGAGGCGTGGGCGAGTGCAGCGAGTGTGCCGTCCGGGCCGAGTTCCAGGAAGCGGTTGACGCCTTCCCCGTCCAGAGCCCGTACGGCGTCGGCGAAGCGGACCGTCCGGCGGACGTGTTCCACCCAGTACTCCGGCGAGGACACCTCCTCCGCGGTCGCGGCTTCACCGGTCACCGTGGACACCATCGGCAGGCGCGGCCGCTCGTACGACAGCCCCTCCGCAACCTCCCGGAACTCCGCCAGCATCGGCTCCATCAACGGCGAATGGAACGCATGACTCACCCGCAACACCGTCGACTTCCGGCCCTGCCCGCGGAAACGCTCCGCGACCTCCTCCACCGCATCCCGGTCACCCGACACCACCACCGACCGCGGCCCGTTCACCGCAGCGAGACCCACCCGGTCGCTCAGCAGCGGCTCGACCTCGTCCTCGGACGCCTCCACCGCCACCATCGCCCCACCCTCGGGCAACGCCTGCATCAACCGACCCCGCGCCACCACGAGTCGGCAGGCGTCGGCCAGCGACCACACACCCGCCACATGCGCCGCCGCCAACTCACCGATCGAATGACCCGCGAGCACATCCGGCCGCACACCCCACGACTCCAGCAACCGGAACAACGCCACCTCGAGCGCGAACAACGCAGGCTGCGCGAACTCCGTACGATTTAGCAGCTCGACATCGTCACCGAAGACCACCTCCCGCAAAGAGAACGGCAGTTCCGCGTCCACGTGAACGCACACGGCGTCGAAGGCGTCGGCGAAGGCGGGGAACGTCTCGTACAACTCCCGGCCCATGCCGAGGCGTTGCGCACCCTGACCCGCGAACAGGAACGCCGTCCGACCCTCCGCACCCGCACGGCCGGTGACGAGGCCCGGGGCGGGCTCGTCCATGGCCAGGGATGCGAGAGCGGACAGCAGCTCCTCCCGATCGGCGCCGAGCACGACAGCGCGGTGCTCGAACGGCGTACGAGTGGCGGCCAGGGACAGGCCGACGTCGGCGGCGGAGAGATCGGGCCGGGCGTCGGCGTGGGCGAGGAGTCGTTCGGCCTGATCACGGAGGGCCTTCTCGGACGTAGCGGAGATCACCCACGGCAGCGGGCGTTCCGCGTCCGCGCCGTCGCCATCCGAGCCGGACGAAGGGGCCAGTCCGGTGTTCTGCGTCTGCCCGTCGTCGTTCTGCGACGGCTCCGCCGTCCGGGAGTTCTCCGCGTCCTGCGGCTGTTCGACGATGACGTGCGCGTTGGTGCCGGACACACCGAACGCGGAGATCCCGGCTCGGCGCAGGCGGTCCCCGGACGGCCATGCCCTGCTCTCGGCCAGAAGGCGCACCGCGCCGGCCGACCAGTCGACGTGTGTGCTGGGGACGTCGGCGTGCAGGGTGCGGGGCAGGACGCCATGCCGCAGGGCGAGCACCATCTTGATGACACCGGCGACGCCGGCGGCCGCCTGGGTGTGCCCGATGTTGGACTTCAACGAGCCGAGCCACAGGGGCTGTTCGCGGTCCCGCCCGTACGTGGCGAGTAGCGCCTGCGCCTCGATCGGATCGCCCAGCGATGTACCGGTGCCGTGCGCCTCCACGGCGTCCACGTCGGCAGGGGCGAGTCCGGCGTCGGTCAGTGCGGCCCGGATGACGCGCTGCTGCGAGGGCCCGTTGGGCGCGGTCAGGCCGTTGCTCGCACCGTCCTGATTGACCGCCGAACCCGCCACCACCGCCAGCACCGGATGCCCGTTGCGACGCGCATCCGAAAGCCGCTCCACGACGAGCACACCCACACCCTCGGCCCAGCCCGTCCCGTCCGCATCATCGGAGAACGCCTTGCACCGGCCGTCGGCCGCCAGACCGCGCTGGCGGCTGAACTCGATGAACGCGCCAGGGGTCGACATGACCGTGACACCGCCGGTCAGGGCGAGGTCGCACTCGCCCGCGCGCAGCGCCTGCGCGGCGAGGTGGAGGGCGACGAGCGACGACGAGCAGGCGGTGTCGACGGTGAGGGTCGGTCCTTCGAGGCCGAGGACGTAGGCGATACGGCCGGAGACGACGGCCGCGGCGTTGCCGGTGCCGAGGTAGCCGTCGCCGGCGTCGGGCGTGCTGAGCAGAAGCGCGGGATAGTCCTGGCCGTTGGAGCCCATGAACACACCGGTCCGGCTGCCGCGAAGGCTGCCGGGTGCGATGGCGGCACGCTCCAGCGCCTCCCAGGAGGTCTCCAGCAGCAGCCGCTGCTGCGGGTCCATGGCGACGGCCTCGCGGGGCGAGATGCCGAAGAACGCCGGGTCGAAGTCACCGGCTCCGGTGAGGAATCCGCCGTGCCGGGCGTAGCTGGTGCCGGGGTGGCCGGGCTCTGGATGGTGCAGGGCGTCGAGGTCCCAGCCTCGGTCGGTGGGGAAGGGGGCGATGGCGTCCT
This sequence comes from Streptomyces sp. NPDC047108, assembly GCF_040643575.1. Taxonomy (NCBI): domain Bacteria; kingdom Bacillati; phylum Actinomycetota; class Actinomycetes; order Kitasatosporales; family Streptomycetaceae; genus Streptomyces; species Streptomyces sp. NPDC047108. The sequence continues at coordinate 23,030 of NZ_JBEYUP010000030.1, read as the reverse complement.
GACCATCGGCCACGAGCTTCCACAGCTCGTCGGGGCCGGATACGTCACCGGGAAGGCGGCAGCCCATGCCGACGATGACGACGGGGTCGTCGGACATGCGGCCCGTACGACCGGTGCCGGAGCCGGTGCTCGAGGGACTGCCGTGGGCCGCGTCTCCGTCGCCGAACAACTCGCCGTGCACGAAGGCGGCGAGGTCGACGGGTGTGGGCTGGTCGAAGACCAGCGTGGCGGGCAGCGCGAGGCCGGTCTCGGCCGTGAGGCGGTTGCGCAGTTCGACGGCGGTGAGCGAGTCGAACCCCGAGTCGCGGAAGGCGCGCCGGGTCTCCAGCAGCCCCGCGTCGGCATGGCCCAGGACGGCAGCGGCGTGGGTGCGGATCAACTCCAGCAGGGCGCGGGTGCGTTCTGTGACGGGGAGATCCGCGAGGCGTTCGCGCAGCGCCGCGCCTGCCCCGTCCTCGTACGCGGCGGCCTGCCCCTCGCGCAGGGCGTCCTGTGCCTCGGGCACGCCGGAGAGGAGCGGGCTCGGGCGGGTGCTGGTGAAGCCGGGGGCGAACCGGGACCAGTCGACGTCGGCGACGACCTGCCCTGTGACGTCCTGCTGCAGGATGCGGCGCAGCGCGGCCAGTGCGGTGTCGGGGTCGAGGGTGGCGAGGCCGCGTCGGCGCAGGTACTCCTCGGCCCCGTCCTCGGCAGCCATTCCGCCGTGGCCCCACGGTCCCCAGGCGACGGAGGTGGCGGTGGCGCCGCGGGCGCGCCGCCGTTCGGCCAGGCCGTCGAGGTACGCGTTGGCGGCGGCGTAGGCGTGCTGGCCTCCGCTGCCCCACACGCCGGCGATGGAGGAGAACAGCACGAACGCGTCGAGCGGCCGGTCGCCCTGGGCGCGCAGTACGGCGTCGAGGTGGGCGGCGCCGTGCGCCTTGGCGGCGAACACCGCCCCGAAGCGGTCGGCGTCGAGGTCGGACACCGGAAGCGTGTCGGTCACGCCCGCCGCGTGGACCACGGCGTCGACGGTGTGACGGGACAGGAGGTGTTCGACGGCCGAGCGGTCGGCGACGTCGCAGGCTTCGACGGTCACGCGGGCACCGAGCGCGGTGAGCCGGTCCGCCAGGTCGGTCGCTCCGGGGGCTTCGGGACCGCGGCGGCTCGTCAGGACGAGGTGGTCCGCGCCCTGCTCCGCTGCCCAGCGGGCGACCCGGGCACCGAGGGCGCCGGTGCCGCCGGTGATGAGCACGGTGCCGCGCGGCTGCCAGCCCCCGCCGGTGTTCATCGGCGCGGACCGGTCCTGGGCGTGGAGCAGGCGACGCGCGAAGACGCCGGAGGCCCGCACCGCGACCTGGTCCTCGTACCCGCCGCCGACGGTCTCGGTCCCCGCTCCGGTGCCGGTTCGGGTCAGCACGGCGGCGAGTCGTCCCGCCGCACGCCTGTCGACGGTCTCCGGCAGGTCGACGAGGCCGCCCCAACGGTCGGACAGCTCCAGCGCGGCCACCCGCCCAAGGCCCCAGAGCGCGGCCTGCGCAGGGGCGGGGGCGGTGTCCGAGCGTGCCGTGGCCACCGCGCCCCGGGTGGCCAGCCACAACGGAGCGGTCACCTGTGCGTCGCCGAGCGCCTGTACGAGCCGTACGGTCCGGAAGAGGACGTCTCCCGGGGTCACTTCGCCGCCGTCGCCGTACCCACCGTCCTGTCCGTCCGTCCCGTCGACGGCGGTGAGGGCGAGCACGCCCGCGAGATCTCCCGTGTCGGCGAGCCGGGTGGCCAGCGCGGTGCGCTCCTCGTCGGGCGCGCACTCCCACAGCACCGGCTCGGCGCCGTTCGCCGCCAGTGCCTGCGTCACCGTACGGACCCGCGCGCGGTCGCCCGCGCCCGCGGTGACGACGACGAGCCAGCGGCCGGAGAGCGCCGTGCCGGGGGCCGGGTCGAGTGGGTGCCAGCCGATCCGGTAGCGCAGCCGGTCCGCCCGGTTGAGTTCGCGCCGCCCGCGCCACCACGACGACAGGGCCGGTACGAGAGGACGGACGAGCCCCTCGTCGACCTCCAGGGTCTCCGCGAGGAGGGCGATGTCCTCGTCCTCGACGGCCGTCCAGAAGCCCGCGTCCCCGCCGCCGGTCTCACCGGTTTCCGTGGTGGCGGCGGAGCCGGGCGGGGTCGGCTCCAGCCAGTACCGCTCGCGGCGGAAGGCGTACGTGGGCAGTTCCACGTCCCGTGCGCCGGTGCCCGCGAAGACGGACGGCCAGTCCACGGGCGTGCCGTGGGCGAAGACGGTGGCGACCGCGGACATCAGGGCGGTGGGCTCGGGCCGGTCCGTGCGCAGGACGGGGACGGCCACCGGCCCGTCGCCGTCCAGGCAGTCCTGGGCGAGCGCCGTGAGGGTGCCGTCCGGGCCCAGTTCGACGAACCGGGCGACGCGCCGCCGGGCGAGCAGATGCACCCCGTCGGCGAACCGGACCGGCTCGCGGACGTGCCGGACCCAGTAGTCGGGCGAGCACAGGTCGGCAGGGGCGGCGGTCTCGCCGGTCATGTCGGAGACGATCGTCAGCCGCGGGGTGTGGTAGGTGACGCTCTCGGCGACCGCGCGGAACTCCTGGAGCATGGGCTCCATGAGCGGGGAGTGGAACGCGTGGCTGACGCGCAGAGCCGTGGCCTTACGCCCCTGGGTACGGAAGTGTGCGGCCACCTCATCGACGGCCTCGGCCGCACCGGAGACCACGACCGAACGGGGGCCGTTGACGGCGGCGATGCCGACCCGGTCGTTCAGCAGGGGCAGCACCTCGTCCTCGGTCCCCTGGACCGCGACCATCGCGCCACCCCCGGGCAGCGCCTGCATCAACCGCCCGCGCGCGGCGACCAGCCGGCAGGCGTCGGCCAGGGACCACACACCGGCGACATGGGCGGCGGCCAGCTCGCCGACGGAGTGGCCCAGCAGGAACTTCGGGGTCACCCCCCAGGACTCGAGCAGCCGGTGGAGGGCGACTTCGAGGGCGAACAGGGCGGGCTGCGCGTATTCGGTCCGGTTCAGACGCTCCGCGTCGTCACCGAACACGATCTCCCGGAGCGAGAACGGCAGTTCCGCGTCCACCGCGTCGAACGCCTCGGCGAAGACGCGGTACGTCCCGTACAACTCGCGTCCCATGCCGAGCCGTTGCGAGCCCTGACCTGCGAACAGGAAGGCGGTGGCGCCGCGTACGGTGCGGCCGCGGACAGTCGCGGCTCCGGGGGTGCCCTCGGCGAGCGCGGCGAGTTCGCGTACGGCGGTCTCGTGATCCGGAGCCAGGACGATCGCGCGGTGCTCCAGCGCCGCTCGGGTCGTGGCGAGCGCATGACCGACATCCAGCGGACGCGGGGGCTCGGCCTCCTCCCGCAGCCGGGCCAGCAGCCGGGCCGCCTGAGCGCGCAGCGCCTCCTCGCTGCGCGCGGACACCGGCCACGGCACGACGGGCAGCGCCTGCGGCTCGTCGGCAGGCCCTCCGGAGTCCGCGTCCTGATCCGTACCGGAACTCGCGGCGGGGTCGGACGGGTCGGCGGGCGCGGGCGGCACCGGGGCCTGTTCGATGACGGTGTGGGCATTGGTGCCGCTGATGCCGAACGAGGACACACCGGCGCGGCGCGGGCGCTCTGTCTCGGGCCAGGCGGTCGGCTCGGTGAGGAGCCGTACCGCTCCCGCCGACCAGTCGACATGCCGGGACGGCTCCGAGACATGCAGGGTGCGCGGCAGTGTTCCGCGCCGCATCGCCTCGACCATCTTGATGATGCTGCCGACGCCCGCCGCGGACTGGGTGTGGCCGATGTTGGACTTCAACGAGCCCAGCCACAGCGGATGTTCGCGGTCCTGGCCGTAGGTGGCGAGCAGGGCCTGCGCCTCGATCGGGTCGCCGAGCGACGTACCCGTGCCGTGCCCGTCGACGGCGTCCACGTCGACGGCGGCCAGACCCGCGTCGGCGAGGGCCGCGCGGATCACCCGCTGCTGGGAGGGGCCGTTGGGGGCGGTCAGGCCGTTGGAGGCACCGTCGGAGTTGATCGCCGTGCCGCGCACCACGGCCAGCACCTTGTGCCCGAGACGGCGGGCGTCGGAGAGACGTTCCACCAGCAGCATGCCCGCGCCTTCGGCCCAGCCGGTGCCGTCGGCGTCCTCGGAGAACGCCTTGCACCGGCCGTCGGCGGCCAGCCCGCGCTGCCGGCTGAACTCGTAGAACATCGCCGGAGTGGCCATGACCGCGACTCCGCCCGCGAGCGCCATGTCGCACTCGCCGCGGCGCAGCGCCCGGCAGGCCCAGTGCAGGGCGACGAGCGAGGAGGAACAGGCCGTGTCGACGGTGACGGTGGGGCCTTCCAGACCGAGCGTGTAGGCGATGCGGCCGGAGGCGACCGAGGTGGCGTTGCCCGCCAGGAGCAGGCCCTGCACGCCCTCAGGGAACTCGCTCACCCCGACGCCGTAGCCGGAGGTCGCGGCACCGACGAAGACGCCGGTGCTGCTGCCCCGCACGGAGCCCGGGTCGATCCCGGCGCGCTCGAACGCCTCCCAGGAGATCTCCAGCAGCAGCCGCTGCTGCGGGTCCATCGCCAGCGCCTCGCGCGGCGATATCCCGAAGAAGTCCGCGTCGAACCTGGATGCCTCGTGCAGGAAACCGCCGCCGAGGGCGTAGAAGGTGCCGGGGTTGTCGGGGTCGGGGTCGTAGCCCGCCTCGACGTCCCAGCCGCGGTCGGCGGGGAACCCCGAAATGGCGTCCCCGCCCTCGTCGACGAGCCGCCACAGCGCCTCCGGGCTGTCCACGCCGCCCGGATAGCGGCAGCTCATCGCGACGATCGCGACCGGCTCCCGATCCCGGGCCTCCACATCGCGCAGCTGCCGGCGGGTCTGCCGCAGCTCGGCGGTCAGCCGCTTCAGGTACTCGACGTACTTGCCGTCCATCTTGTCGTCCTCAGCCACCAACGCCACATCCCTGAGCCGATGCCGACGGTTCCCCGCGGCTGATCACGACTGCCCCAGTTCTTTGTCGATCAGGTCGAACAACTCGTCCGCCGTCTCCACGGAGTCGAGTTCTCCGTCGTCGGCGTCCGAGGGTGATGCTCCGGAATCCCCGGCACCGGAGGCGGAGGCGGGACCGGTTCCGTTGCCCGTACCGGTGTCGTTGCCGCGTCCGGGACCGCCGTTCTTCGCTGCCATCTCCTGCCACTTCGCCGTCAGCAACTGCAGCCGGGAAGTGATGGTCGCCGGGTCGTCCCCACCGCCCGCCGCGGCGGCGAGCACGGACTCCAGACGGTCGAGCTCGGCCAGCAGCGGCACCGCCGTCACGGCCCCGCCGGAGCCCTCACCACCACCCGGGCCGGACGCCTCCGGCACGGGGATCTCCTCCAGCAGATGACCGGCCAGCACCGACGGTGTCGGATGGTCGAAGACCAGCGTGGCCGGAAGCCGCAGCCTGGTGGCGGCGTTGAGACGGTTCCGCAGTTCCACGGCGGTGAGCGAGTCGAAGCCCAACTCCTTGAACGCCTGGTCCGGTTCGATCTCGTCCGCCGAGGCGTGGCCGAGGGTCGCTGCGGCCTGCGCACACACCAGGTCGACCAGATACTGCTCGCGGTCGGCCGGGGCGAGCGCCGCGAGCACGGACCCGAGGTCCTGCTGCGCGGCCGCACCGGCCGCCGCTGTCTCCGCGGCACGCCGCGCCGGAGCCCGTACCAGCCCGCGCAGCAGCGGTGGTACGGCTTCGGCGTGCGCCCGCAGCGTCCGAAGGTCGAGGTGCACCGGTAGCAGCAGCGCTCGGTGCGCGGGGGCAGCCCCGGCCACGAGCCCTGCGGTGTCGAGCAGTTCGAGGCCCTGTTCGGGGGTGAGGGGCTGCATACCGCCGCGCGCCATACGGCGCAGATCGGCCTCGGTCAGCTCGGCGGTCATGCCCGTACCGGGAGCCCACGGGCCCCAGGCCAGGGAGGTCGCGGGCAGCCCGGAGGAACGGCGGCCCGCGGCAAAGGCGTCCAAGAAGGCGTTGGCAGCCGCGTAGTTGGCCTGCCCGGCGCCGCCGAATGTACCGGCGACGGAGGAGAAGAGGACGAACGCCGACAGGTCGGCATCACGGGTCAGCTCGTGCAGATGGACAGCCGCATCCGCCTTCGGCCGCATGACGAGTGCCAGCCGCTCGGGGGTGAGAGAAGCCACCACACCGTCGTCCAGGACACCGGCCGTATGCACCACAGCGGTCAGCGGACGGTCCGCGGAGATGGCGTGAAGCGCTGCGGCGAGATCGTCCCGATCGGCGACATCCACAGCCGCCACCTCGACCGACGCTCCCAAATCGGCCAGATCCGCCACGAGTTCGCCCGCCCCGGGGGCCTCCAGGCCACGACGGCTCACCAACAACAGATGCCGGATACGGTGTTCGGCGACCAGATGCCGGGCCACCAACGCGCCCAGACCACCCGTACCACCGGTGACCAGCACCGTGCCGGCGGGATCCAGCGGCGCGGGAACGGTGAGAACAACCTTGCCCACATGCCGAGCCTGGGAGAGATACCGGAACGCCTCCGGAGCACGCCGCACATCCCAGCACGTCACCGGAAGCGGCCGCAGAACTCCCGCCTCGAACAGGGTGACCAGCTCGGACAGCATCTGCCCGATCCGCTCCGCCCCCGCGTCCCACAGATCGAACGCCCGATACCTCACCCCGGAATGCCCGGCAGCAACCTCAACGGCATCCCGGACATCGGTCTTTCCCATCTCCAGGAAACGGCCACCACGCGGCAACAGCCGCAGCGACGCGTCCACGAACTCCCCCGCGAGAGAGTCCAGCACCACATCCACACCACGACCACCGGTCGCAGCGAGAAAAGCCTGCTCGAAATCCGTGTCCCGCGACGAAGCGATGTGCGCATCATCCAAACCGAGGCCGCGCAGCGTGTCCCACTTCCCCACGCTCGCCGTACCGAACACCTCAGCACCCAGATGACGCGCCAACTGCGTCGCAGCCATACCCACACCACCGGCCGCCGCATGCACCAGCACCGACTCCCCCGACCGCACACCCCCCAGATCCCTCAACGCGTAGAGCGCCGTCAGAAACACGATCGGCACCGACGCAGCCTCCGCGAACGACCACCCCGCCGGAACCCGCACCACCGTCCGCGCATCCGCCACCACAACCGGACCGAAAGAGCCGGGGAACATGCCGAACACCCGGTCACCCACGACCAAATCCGCCACACCCGGACCGACCTCGGTCACCACACCGGCGCCTTCGCCGCCGAGCAGGCCCGCCTCGCCCGGGTACATTCCGAGGGCGTTGAGCACATCGCGGAAGTTGACACCCGCCGCCCGCACCCCGATACGGACCTGCCCCTCCTCCAACCCGGCCTCGGCCTCCGGGAAGGGAGTCAGGGCGAGGGTGTCCAGGGTGCCCTTCTCCCGGCTGTCCAAGTGCCAGGCCGACTCGTCCGCCGGAAGCGGGAGTTGGCCACCTGCCGGGACTCGGCCGAGGCGCGGTGCGTGCGTCACGCCGTCCCGGAGCGCGATCTCCGGTTCGCCCGACGCCAGGGCCCGGTCGAGCGCGGCGCGGGACGCGTCCGTGCCGTCCGTGTCGACCAGCGCGAACCGGTCCGGCGCCTCGGCACGCGCCGCCCGCACCAGTCCCCAGACCGCGGCCAGGGCAGGGTCCGGAGCCGTCTCGTCGAGCGTGACCGCCCCCTCCGTGACGATCACCAGACGGGACTCCTCGAACCGTTCGTCGGCCAGCCAGGCCTGTACGGCCTCCAGGACGCGACCGGTGACCGCGCGGGCGGCCTCCGGTACGTCACCGCCCTCACCGCTCAGGCCGGGTCCCGCCCCGAACAGGACACGCGCGGGGACCACGGAAGGCAGCTCGGCCAGAGCCGGGTACGTCGGGACGCCGGGCAGTAGATCCCTGTCACCGACGACCGCCGACGCACCGTCCCCGGAAGCTTCCTGCTCGAGCGGGGACACCTTCGTCCAGTCCACCTGGAAGAGGCCGTCCCGGTGTCCTTCGGCCTCGGCGCCGGCGGCAAGGTCGCCGGAGACCTGGCGCAGCAGCAGCGACTCGACGGACGCGACCGGGCCGCCCGTCGGGTCGGCGAGGTGCAGGGCGACCGCTTCCGGACCGGACTGCACCATCCGTACGCGCAGCGCCCGCGCACCGGACGCGCGCAGCGACACTCCGCTCCAGGAGAACGGCAGCCGCCCCTGCCCGGCGTCGGCCAGTGACACGAACATCATCGCGTGCAGGGCCGAGTCCAGCAGTGCCGGGTGGACGCCGAAGTCACCGGCCAGCCGTTCGTGGTCGTCGGGCAGGCCGACCTCGGCGAACACCTCGTCGCCGCGCCGCCAGACCGCGCGCAGCCCCTGGAAGACGGGCCCGTAGGCGAATCCGGCCTCGGCGAACCGGTCGTAGAAGCCCTCCATGGGGACGGCCTCGGCGTTCGGCGGTGGCCATGCGGACAGGTCGGGGGCCGCGGTGTCGCCGGCCGGCGGGCCGGAGACGAGCGAGCCGCTTGCGTTGAGCGTCCACGGATCGGTGTCGAGGGCGTCCTCGGCGCGGGAGTACACCTCCACCGTGCGCGTGTCCGTCTCGTCGGGTGCACCCGCCCGGACCTGCACCAGCCGCCCGGTGCGCTCGGGCACGACCAGCGGGGCTGCGATGGTCAGTTCCTCGACGCGGTCGTAGCCGAGCTGTCCGGCGGCGCACAGGGCGAGTTCGAGGAATCCGGTGCCCGGGAAAAGGACCGTGCCGGTCACGGCGTGGTCGCGCAGCCAGGGGTGCGTCCTGAGCGAGAGGCGTCCGGTGAACAGGGCCTCGTCGCTGCCGGCCACCCGCACGGCGGCGCCCAGCAGCGGGTGCCCGGCCGAGCCGACACCCGCCGAGCCGAGGTCGCCGAGGGTGACACCGGTCAGGTTCGGCCAGTACCGGCGGCGCTGGAAGGCGTACGTGGGCAGGTTCACGGACGTGCTCGGGTTCCCGGACCTGGTCGGGTCGCTGCCGTCGATGGTCCGACGCCAGTCGGTGTCGGCGCCGTGGACGAACAGCGCGGCGAGCGCCGCGAGGACGCTCGTCCCCTCGGGCCGGTCCTTGCGGAGCGCGGGGACGAGTACCGCTGCCCCGGCGTCCTCCAGGGCGGTCTGTGCGAGGGCGGTGAGGGTTCCGTCGGGGCCGAGTTCGAGGAAGCGGCCCACGCCGTGGTCGGCGAGGGCGCCGATGGCATCGGCGTACCGGACGGTGCGGCGGACGTGCTCCACCCAGTGGTCCGGTGACATCAACGCGTCCTCGGTGGCGGTCTCTCCGGTGAGCGTGGACACGAGAGGCAGCTTCGGCCGCTCGTAGGACAGGCTCTCCGCCACCTCGCGGAAGTCCGCGAGCATCGGCTCCATCAGGGGCGAGTGGAAGGCGTGGCTCACCCGCAGGGCCGTGGCCTTGCGGTCCTGGGCCCGGAACTGTGCGGCGAGTTCCTCGACGGCATCGGCGGAGCCGGCGACCACAACCGCCTGCGGGCCGTTGACGGCGGCGAGACCGAGTCGGTCGTTCAGCAGGGGCAGCACCTCGTCCTCGGAGGCCTGGACCGCGACCATCGCGCCGCCCTCGGGCAGCGCCTGCATCAACCGGCCCCGGGCCGCGACCAACCGGCAGGCATCGGCCAGCGACCACACACCCGCCACATGGGCTGCCGCGATCTCGCCGATGGAGTGCCCCGCGAGCACGTCGGGCCGCACACCCCACGACTCCAGCAGCCGGAACAGCGCCACTTCCAGCGCGAACAGCGCGGGCTGCGCGAACTCCGTACGGTTCAGCAGCTCGCCGTCGTCGCCGAACACCACCTCGCGGAGGGAGAGCGGAAGTTCGGTGTCGAGATGGGCGCAGGCCGCGTCGAAGGCATCCGCGAAGGCGGGGCGGGTGTCGTACAACTCCCGGCCCATGTGCAGGCGTTGTGCGCCTTGCCCGGCGAAGAGGAACGCCGTTCGCACATCACGCCGGGCCGTGCCGGTCGCCGCGTTGACCGCCTCCGTACCGGATGCGACCGCCTCCAGTCCCCGCAGCACATCGTCGCGGTCGGCGCCCCAGACCACGGCCCGGTGCTCGAACAACGACCGCGACCGCACCAGAGACCCGGCGACCTCCACGACGCCCGGCGCCGCATCGCCGGTCGTGAACTCCGCGAGCCGCGCCGCCTGCGCCCGCAACGCTGCAGCCGAACGACCCGACACCACCCACGGCACCGCACCGCGCACGACCGGCGAACACGGAACCGCCGACTCCTCCGGGACCACCGGCTCCAGGACCGGGGGCTCTTCCAGCACCACGTGCGCGTTCGTCCCACTGAGACCGAACGACGACACACCAGCGCGGCGCGTCCGTCCCTCGGCGCGCGGCCAGTCGGCGCCGTCCGTCAACAGGTCGACCGCGCCGGCGGACCAGTCGACGTGGGACGACGGCTCGTCCGCGTGCAGGGTCCGCGGCAGCCTGCCCTGCTGCAGGGCGAGCACCATCTTGATGACTCCGGCGATGCCCGCGGCGGCCTGCGTGTGGCCGATGTTCGACTTCACCGCCCCCAGCCACAGCGGCCGTTCACGGTCCTGCCCATAGGTCGCCAGCAGCGCCTGCGCCTCGATCGGATCACCCAGCGACGTACCCGTGCCATGCGCCTCCACCGCGTCCACATCGCCCGGCTTCAACCCGGCCGAAGACAACGCCGCACGGATCACCCGCTGCTGCGAAGGACCGTTCGGCGCCGTCAGACCATTGCTCGCACCGTCCTGATTGACCGCACTACCGCGTACAACCGCCAGAACCGGACGCCCGGACGCCTCCGCGTCCGACAGCCGCTCCACCAGCACCAGACCCGCACCCTCGGAGAACCCGGCACCATCCGCCCCGTCCGAGAACGCCTTGCACCGACCGTCCGACGCCAACCCCCGCTGACGACTGAAGTCCAGGAACAACCCCGGCGTCGACATCACCGTCACACCACCGGCCAACGCCCGATCACACTCACCCGCACGCAACGCCTGCACCGCCAGATGCAACGCCACCAGGGCGGCCGAACACGCCGTGTCCACCGTCACCGCGGGCCCCTCCAGACCCAGGGCGTACGACACACGGCCGGAGACGATGCTCGCCGCGTTGCCGGTCCCGAGGTGGCCGCCGACGTCCTCGCCGGATGCGACGAGGAGCGGGGTGTAGTCGTTGCCGTTGGTGCCGGCGAAGACTCCGGTACGGGAGCCGCGCAGCGACATCGGGTCGATCCCGGCCCGCTCGAACGCCTCCCACGCCAGCTCCAGCAGCAACCGCTGCTGCGGATCCATCGCCAAAGCCTCACGCGGGGAGACACCGAAGAAGGCGGGGTCGAACTCGGCCATGTCCCGCAGGAATCCGCCTTCGCGGGCGGTGCAGGTCCCAGGGTTGTCGGGGTCGGGGTGGTAGAGGTTGTCGACGTCCCAGCCGCGGTCGGCAGGGAACGGGCCGATGGCGTCGGCGCCGTCGGCGAGCAGACGCCAGTAGGCCTCGGGGGTATCCGCCCCTCCGGGGAAGCGGCAGCTCATCGCGGTGATGACGATCGGGTCGTCGGTCACGGGTGCGGACGCGGAAGTGGTCCCCGCCATGGCGGGCAGGCCGTCGTCGGCGTCGGACACGTCGCCCAGTTCGCCGAGGAGCATCCGGGCCAGCTCGGCGCAGTTGGGGTAGTCGAAGACCAGGGTCGCCGGGAGACGCAGCCCAGTGATCTTGTTCATGCCGTTGCGGAGTTCGACGGCGCTCAGCGAGTCGAAGCCGAGGTCGCTGAAGGCACTGGTCGGCTCGACGGCCTGCGGTCCGGGGTAGCCGAGGACTGTGGCCACGTAGCCGCGTACGACCTCGAGGACGGCGTCGGACCGTTCGGCGCCGGCGAGGCCGGCCAGGTGGCGGCGGAGCGCGGGCGTGTCGCCCTCCGCGGCGTCACCGCCGAAGACGTCGCCGCTGGTCCCGGCGGAGGCCGTTCCGTGCGCCGGGTCGAGGACACGCCGCGCGTCGGGCAGGTCCCGCAGCAGGGCGCTGGGACGGGAGCCGGTGAAGGCGGGCGCGAAGCGATCCCAGCCGATGTCGGTCACGGCGAGATAGGTCTCCCCGTGGTCGAGTGCCTGCTGGAGGGCCTGGCAGGCCAGTTCGGGCGGCATGTCGTAGACGCCGTAGCGGCGCAGGCGTTCGCCGACCGCGCCGTCGCCCATGCCGCCGTCCGCCCAGTGGCCCCAGGCGACGGAGGTGGCGGGCAGGCCCAGGGAGCGCCGCTGCTGGGCGAGGGCGTCCAGGAAGGCGTTGCCGGGCGCGTAGTTGCCGAGGCCGGGGCCGCTGATGGTGCCGGAGGTCGAGGAGAAGAGCACGAAAGCGGACAGGTCGAGGCCGGCCGTCAGTTCGTGCAGGTTCACGGCGGCGGTGGCTTTGGTGGCCAGCACCGGGTCCATACGGCCGGGTTCGAGACCGTCGATGACGCCGTCGTCGAGCGTTCCTGCGATGTGCAGGACGGCGTCGAGCGGCTGCTCCTCGGGGACGGAGCCGAGGAGTTCGCGCAGGGCGTCGCGGTCGGCGACGTCGCACGCGGCGAGGGTGACGCGCCCGGCACCCAACTCGGTCAACTCGGCCGTCAGTTCGGCCGCGCCTGGCGCGTCGGCCCCCCGGCGGCTGGTGAGCAGCAGATGTTCGGCGCCGAGGGACGCGAGCCAGCGGGATATGTGCCCGCCGACAGCGCCGGTTCCGCCGGTGATCAGGACGGTTCCGCGCGGACGCCAGCTCTCGTCGGGCGGGGTCGCGCCGGCGAGCGGGGCGCGCTGCAGACGGCGACCGTAGGTGCCGGACGCGCGTACGGCGGTCTGGTCCTCTCCGTCGGGCCGGGCGAGCAGGGCGCACAGCCGGTCGCCCGCCCGCCGGTCGAGGACGGCGGGCAGATCGACGAGGCCGCCCCAGCGGTCGGAGTGCTCCAGGGCGACGACCCGGCCCAGACCCCAGACGAGGGCCTGAGGAGCGCTGAGGACGGTCTCCGAGCCGGTGACGGCGACGGCACCGCGGGTGGCGCACCAGAGGGGTGCGGTGACGCCGAGGTCCCCGAGTGCCTGGAGGAGGGTGAGGGTGCCGGCGAGCCCGGAGGGGACCGACGAGTGGTCGGGGTGCGGGCTCTCGTCGAGGGCGAGGAACGACAGGACGCCGCCGAGGTCGCCGGGTTCGAGGGCGGGAGGTGTTCCGGTGTCCGGGCCGGCGTCCCCGTCGGTGGCCGTTCCGGTACCGCTGGTGTCCGTGCCGGTCGTGTCCGTGCCGGTGGTGGTGTCCGTGCCCGTACTGGTACCCCTGCCGGTGGTGGTGCCCGGGCCGGCGAGCGCGGCGGTAAGCAGCGCGGCCAGGCCCTCGCGGTCGGTCTCGGGGCTGCCGCCGTCGACGGGTACGACCCGGAAGGGAACGCCGTGAGCGCCGAGGGCCTGCCGGGTGGCGTCCGCCAGAGCGTGTCCCGCGGCGGGGACGACGAGGAGCCAGGTCCCGGCCGGGGGCGCGGCAGCGGTGTCCTGGGTGAGCGGGGTCCAGCCGACGGTGTAGCGCCAGCCGTCGACGGTGGACTGCTCCTTGCTGCTGCGCCGCCACGCGGAGAGCGCGGGCAGCACGTCGCGCAGAGGAGTGTCGCCACCGAGGTCGAGGGCGGCGGTGAGACTGTCGAGGTCCTCGTCCTCCACGGACCGCCAGAACCGGCCCTCCACCTCGTCGGTGACGGCGGCGCCGTCCTCGGGTCCGGCATCCGCGTCCCGCAACTCCGGCCAGAACGGCAGCCGTTGGAAGGCGTACGTGGGCAGGTCGACCCGCTGGGCGCCGGTGCCGGCGAAGACGCTCCGCCAGTCGACGGCAACGCCCTGGGCGTGGGCCTCGGCGAGGGAGGTCAGGAAGCGGTCCAGTCCGCCCTGGTCGCGCCGGAGGGTGCCGAGCACGGCGGCGTCGGCAGCGGCGTCCTCGATGGTCTCGCGGAGCCCGAACGCGACGACGGGGTGCGGTCCGACCTCGATGAAGGCGCGGTGGCCGTCGGCGAGCAGGCCGCGGACCGCGTCCTCGAAGCGGACGGTCTCCCGCAGGTTGGTGTACCAGTAGGTGGCGTCGGGGACGGTGTCGTCGTCCAGCCAGTCGCCGGTCACCGAGGAACGGAAGGGGATCTCGGGGGGCAGCGGCCGGAGTTCGGCGAGCGAGTCGAGGACCTGTTCGCGGATGGGTTCGACGTGGTTGGAGTGGCTGCCGTAGTCCACGGCGACCTTCCGGGCCTGGACGCCGTCGCCGGTCAGTTCGGTGAACAGCCGGTCCAGGTCGTCGGCGGCGCCGGAGACGACGGACGACGCGGGGCCGTTGACGGCGGCGACGGCGAGCCGGTCGCCGTACGGCTCCAGGCGGGCGCGCACCTCGTCGGCCGGGAGCGGGACCGACATCATGCCGCCGTCACCCGCGATGGCGGTGATGGCCCGGGAGCGCAGGGCGGCGACGCGGGCGCCGTCCTCGATCGACAGGGCACCGGCGACGACGGCCGCGGCGATCTCGCCCTGGCTGTGGCCGACGACGGCGGCGGGCTCGACGCCGTACGAACGCCACAGATGGGCGAGGGAGACCATCACGGCCCACAGGACGGGCTGGACGACGTCCACCCGATCGAGGTCGGGGGCATCCGGTCCACCGCGGAGGGCGGCGGTCAGCGACCAGTCCACGTATGGTTCGAGCGCCTGCTCGCACTCGGCGATGCGGCGGGCGAACTCCGGTGCGGTGTCGAGGAGTTCGCGGCCCATTCCGGCCCACTGCGCACCCTGGCCGGGGAACACCAGCACGGGTCCGGTGCCGCGCCGGTCGACGCCGCGGACGACGTCGCTGACCGGGGTGTCGTCGGCTATGTCGCGGAGCCCCCGCTCCAGACCGTCGCGGTCGGCGGCGAGCACCACGGCCCGCTGCTCGAACGCCGTACGGGTGGTGGCCAGGGACAACCCCAGGTCGGTGATTCCGGCCTCGGGACGGGCACGGAGGTGGGCGAGCAGCCGACCGGCCTGGGCGCGCAGTCCCTCGGAGGTGCGGGCCGACAGGGCGGCGGGCACCAACGGCAGCGCGGGGCGGGCGTCGGACTCGTCGTGGCGGTCCCGTCGGTCGTGCTGGTCCTGCTGGTCCTGCTGGTCCTGCCGGCCCTGCTGTCCGCGCCCGTCGTCCTGGGCGGAGCGCGTGTCCCGCGGTGCGGCGGCGCCGTCGTGAGACGCGGTGTCGTCCGGGGCCTGCTCGATGATGACGTGCGCGTTGGTGCCGCTCATGCCGAACGAGGAGACGCCGGCGCGGCGCGGACGGCCGGACTCGGGCCATGTCACAGGCTCGTTGAGCAGTCGCACGGTGCCGGCGGACCAGTCGACCTCGTCGGTGGGGTTCTCTGCGTGCAGGGTGGGCGGGAGTTCCCCGTTGCGGAGGGCCATGACCATCTTGATGACCCCGCCGACACCGGCTGCCGCCTGGGAATGGCCGATGTTGGACTTCAGCGATCCCAGCCACAGGGGCCGGTCCTCCGGACGGTCCTGACCGTAGACCGCGATCAGGGCCTGCGCCTCGATCGGATCGCCCAGCGTCGTACCGGTGCCGTGCGCCTCGACGGCGTCGACGTCCGCGGGGGTCAGTCCGCCCCCGGCCAGCGCCGCGCGGATGACCCGCTGCTGCGAGGGGCCGTTGGGGGCGGTCAGTCCGTTGGAGGCGCCGTCCTGGTTGAGGGCGCTGCCCTGGACGACCGCGAGGACGGGACGGCCGTTGCGCCGCGCGTCGGACAGCCGTTCCAGAACGACCATGCCGACGCCCTCGGCCCAGCTCGCTCCGTCGGCGTCCGCGGAGAACGGCTTGCAGCGCCCGTCCTCGGCGAGCGCCCGCTGCCGGCTGAACTCGATGAGGGAGCCCGGAGTCGACATGACGGTGACACCACCGGCCAGCGCCAGGTCGCACTCACCCTGCCGCAGCGCCTGCACCCCGAGGTGCAGCGCGACGAGCGAGGACGAGCAGGCGGTGTCGACGGACAGGGCCGGACCCTCCAGCCCCAGGGCGTAGGCGATGCGGCCGGACAGGACGCTGGGCGAGTTGCCGGTGCCGATGTAGCCCTCGAAGTCGTCCTTGGCGGCGCCGAGGATGCCGACGTAGTCCTGGTAGGTGACGCCGGCGAAGACACCGGTGAGGCTGCCGCGCTGGGACACCGGGTCGATGCCGGCCCGCTCGAGCGCCTCCCACGAGGTCTCCAGCAGCAGCCGCTGCTGCGGGTCCATGGCGACGGCTTCGCGCGGGGAGATGCCGAAGAAGCCGGGGTCGAAGTGGCCGGCGTTGTGCAGGAATCCGCCCTCGCGGGCGTAGCAGGTGCCCGGGTGGTCCGGGTCGGGGTCGTAGAGTCCCGCGAGGTCCCAGCCGCGGTCGGCGGGGAACGAGGAGATGCCGTCGCCCCGGTTCGCCACCAGGTCCCACAGTTCTTCGGGGCTGGTGATGCCGCCCGGGTAGCGGCAGGCCATGCCGACCACGACGATCGGATCGTCGTCGAGGCGGGCCCGGGAGGCGGTCGGCACCGCGGAGTCGGGCCGTGCTCCGAAGAGTTCCTCGTCGAGATGCGCGGCGAGCGCGAGCGGCGTCGGGTGGTCGAAGACCAGGGTGGCGGGCAGCAGGACGCCGATGTCGGCGCTGAGCCGGTTGCGCAGCTCTACGGCGGTGATGGAGGCGAAGCCCAGATCCTTGAAGACGCGGGAGGGCTCCACCTCTTCGACATCGACGTAGTCCAGGACCGCGGCCACCTTGCGGCGGACGAGGTCGAGCAACACGCGATGCCGTTCGGCCGCGGACCGGCCGGCGAGCCGCCCCAGCAGTCCCTCTCCGTCGGCCGCGCCGGCCGCATCGGCGGCGCGACGGCGCACCGGCCGCGGTGGGGCGGCGGGACGAGCGGGCCCCGTGGAGTGCTCGGCTTCAGGGGCGGTGTCCGTACGGGGCGAGGCGGGCGTGGTGTCCGTACGGTCCGTCGCGGGCGCGGTGTCCGTCACGGGCGCGGTGTCCGTCACGGCGGTGTCCGTCACGGGCGCGGTGTCCGCACGGCTCTCAGCGTGCACGGCTCCTGACGCCGGTGCCTGTCCGCCCGAGGCGGGGCGCAGCCGCAGCGACTCGACGACGAGGACCGGTTGCCCGGAGGCGTCGGCCGCCCGGAGCGTCACCGCGTCCTCCGCGCACCGTGTCAGCCGGACGCGCAGCGTGCCGGCGCCCTCGGCGAGGAGCGTGGCGCGCTGCCAGGCGAACAGCAGGTGCCCCTCGCCCAGCCCCTCCGGCAGGCCGAGTCCCAGCGGGTGCAGCGCCGCGTCCAGCAGTGCCGGGTGCATGCCGAACCGCCGCGCCTGCTCGCGCGTCTCCTCACCGAGCGCGACCTCGGCGTAGACGTCGCCGCCGCGCCGCCAGACTCCGGTCAGCGCCTGGAACGCGGGGCCGTACGCCAGGCCTGCGTCGGCCGCCAGCCGTTCGTACAGGTCGCCGATCTCGACCGGTTCGGCGCCGGTCGGCGGCCAGACGGCGAAGTCGGCGTCCTGCTCCGCGTCGGCCCCCGGTCGCCCGTCCGTGGCGCCGCCGGGCACGAGCAGGCCACCGGCGTGACGGGTCCACGGGGCATCGGCGGAGCGCACCTCGCCGGCCTGCGGGCCGCCGGAGCCCGCATCGTCGGGGCGGGAGTACACGGCCAGAGCGCGGGTGCCGCGGGCATCCGGTTCCTCGATCCGGACCTGGAGCCGTACCGCGCCCTGCTCGGGCACCGTCAGCGGCGCCTCCAGGGTGAGTTCGCGTACCTCGCCGCAGCCCACCTGGTCGCCCGCGTGGACCGCGACCTCCAGGAGCGCGGTGCTGGGTACGACGGCGGCCCCCGCGAGCCGGTGGTCCGCCAGCCACGGGTGCGAGCGCAGCGACAGCCGGCCGGTCAGCACGACGGTGCCGCTGCCTGCGACGGGCAGGGCCGCGGCGAGGAGCGGATGGCCGGTGGGGGCGAGGCCCAGGGCGGTGGCGTCGCCGGTTCCCGCGGGGACCTCGAGCCAGTAGCGCCTGCGCTGGAAGGCGTACGTGGGCAGGGCGATCCTCTTCGCGCGGAGCAGCGACGGCAGGGCCGCCGCCCAGTCCACGTCGACGCCCCGCGCGAAGAGAGCGGACACGGCCGACAGCACGGTCCGCGCTTCGGGACGGTCGTCCCGCAGCACGGGCACCTGCAGCCCGTCCACCGTGGACAGGCACGACTGGGCGAGTGCCGTCAGCGTGCTGTCTGGACCCAGCTCCAGGAAGCGGGTGACGTTCAGGTCGGCCAGGGTGCGGACGCCGTCGGCGAAGCGGACCGCGTCCCGGACGTGCCGCACCCAGAACTCGGGCGAGGCCAGCTCCTCGGCGGTGGCGGCGGCTCCGGTGGCGTCGGAGACGACGGGAACGCGCGGCGTCGCGTACGCGACGCTCTCGGCGACGGCACGGAAGTCGGCGAGCATCGGCTCCATCAGCGGGGAGTGGAACGCATGGCTGACCCGCAGCCTCCGGGTCCGCCTGCCCATCGTCTCGGCCGCGGCGGCGATCTCGCTCACCGCGTCCTCGGTGCCGGAGACGACGACGGACAGCGGTCCGTTGACGGCTGCGATGCCGGCCTCGGCCTCCCGTCCCTCCAGCAGCGGCAGGACGTCCTCCTCCGAAGCCTGGAGCGAAACCATCGCCCCGCCCTCGGGCAACGCCTGCATCAACCGGCCGCGTGCCGCCACCAGTCGGCAGGCGTCCGCCAGGGACCACACACCCGCGACATGCGCCGCCGCCAACGCGCCGATGGAATGCCCGATCAGCACATCCGGCCGCACACCCCAGCTCTCCAGCAGCCGGAACAACGCCACTTCGAGCGCGAACAACGCGGGCTGCGCGTACTCCGTACGGTTCAGCAGATCGGCGTCCTCGCCGAAGACCACCTCCCGCAGCGGACGCGGAAGTTCGGCATCCACGTGGGCGCACACGGCATCGAAGGCATCCGCGAAGACCGCGTACGCCTCGTACAACTGTCGCCCCATGCCCAGGCGTTGTGATCCCTGGCCCGCGAAGAGGAACGCCGTACGGCCGTCGTCGAGCGCGGAGCCGATGACGGCCCCGTCGGTCTCCTCACCGGCCGCGACCGCATGGAGCGTGGACAGCAACTCCTCGCGGTCGGCGCCCCACACCACGGCCCGGTGCTCGAAGACCGAGCGGGAGCCGAGGAGGGACGCGGCGACCTCGGGCGCCGTGGCATCGGGACGGCCCGCGACGAAGGCCGCCAGCCGCTCGGCCTGGGCACACAGCGCGGCACGGCTGCGGCCGGAGACAACCCAGGGCAGTAGCACGGGCTCTGGGCCGCCGTCGTTCCGGGCACCGGCCTCGGATGCGGCCGGGGACTCGCCGGACGGCGGCTCCCCGGGGACAGGCGTTTCCGCGGAGGGCTGTCCCGGGGCCGACGCCTCCGGCGCGGACGGGTCCGGCGCGGACGGGTCCGGGAGTGCCTGTTCCAGGACGACGTGAGCGTTGGTCCCGGACACGCCGAACGCCGACACGCCGGCCCGGCGCGGACGCCCTTCGACCCGGGGCCACTCGGTGTTGTCCGTCAGGAGCCCGATGTCCCCGGCCGACCAGTCGACGTGGGACGACGGCCGCTCCACGTGCAGGGTGCGCGGCAGCAGGCCGTGGTTCATGGCCAGCACCATCTTGATGACACCGGCGACGCCGGCGGCCGCCTGAGTGTGCCCGATGTTGGACTTCAACGAGCCGAGCAGCAGGGGCCGTTCGCGGTCCTGGCCGTAGGTGTCCAGGAGGGCCTGCGCCTCGATCGGATCGCCCAGCGTCGTGCCGGTGCCGTGTCCCTCCACGGCGTCCACGTCGGCCGGGGCGAGTCCCGCCCCGGCGAGGGCCTGCCGGATGACGCGCTGCTGCGAGGGCCCGTTGGGCGCGGTCAGGCCGTTGCTCGCACCGTCCTGATTGACCGCCGAACCCGCCACCACCGCCAGCACCGGATGCCCGTTGCGACGCGCATCCGAAAGCCGCTCCACGACGAGCACACCCACACCCTCGGCCCAGCCCGTCCCGTCCGCATCATCGGAGAACGCCTTGCACCGGCCATCGGCCGCCAGACCGCCCTGCGAGCTGAACTCGACGAACGCGCCCGGGTCGGCCAGCACGGTCACGCCGCCGACCAGTGCCAGGTCGCACTCGGCCGACCGCAGGGCCTGCCCGGCCAGGTGCAGGGCCACCAAGGAGGACGAGCAGGCGGTGTCCACGGTCACCGCGGGCCCCTCGAAGCCGAAGGTGTACGCGACACGGCCGGAGACGACGCTGCCCGCGACACCGGTCAACAGCTGGCCGCCGAGCCCCTCGGGCACTTCGCGCAGCCCGGCGCCGTATCCGGAGCTGCCGGCACCGACGAACACGCCCGTACGGCTCCCCTGCAGTGAGTCCGGCCTGATCGCCGCGTGTTCCAGGGCCTCCCAGGAGGTCTCCAGCAGCAGCCGCTGCTGCGGATCGACGGCGAGGGCCTCGCGGGGCGAGATGCCGAAGAAGGCGGGGTCGAACTGGGCGGCGTCGTAGAGGAAGCCCCCCGCGCGGGTGTGGCTGCGGCCGCCCCGGCCGTCCGCGTCCGCGGAACCGTGGAGGGCGTCGAGGTCCCAGCCCCGGTCGGTGGGGAAGTCGGAGATGGCGTCGGTGCCTTCGGTGACCAGTCGCCACAGGTCGTCGGGACCGGCGACGCGACCGGGCAGGCGGCAGGCCATGCCGACGATGACGATCGGGTCGTCCGTCGTGGACGTCGGGTACGGGACGGGCAGCAGGGCGTCCGTTCCGCGGTCGGTGTCCTCGGCGAACAGCTTCGCGCGCAACAGCCGCGCGAGAGCCGAGGGCGTGGGGTGGTCGAAGACGAGGGTGCTGGGCAGCTTGAGGCCGGTCTCGGCGGTGAGCCGGTTGCGCAGCTCGACGGCCGTGAGGGAGTCGAAGCCGAGATCGCGGAAGGACCTCGCGGCCTCCACCGAGCCGCCGCTCGCATGGCCGAGGACCTGAGCGGCACGGCCCGATACCAGCTCCAGCAGCGCCCGTTGGCGCTCGGCGGCGGACAAGGGGCCCAGCCGGTCGCGCAGTTCCGAACCGGCCGCGTCGCCGGCGATCGACTCCGTTGTCGTGGTGGTGAGGGCGGTGCGTGCTTCGGGAAGGTCGGCCAGCAGCGCGCTGGGACGGACACTGGTGTACGCGGGGGCGAACCGTTCCCAGTCGACATCGGCCACGACCTGCACCGCATCCCCGCCGGGTACGACCCGGGCCAGCGCGCCGACCGCCCGGCCCGGCTCCAACGCCACCAGACCACGCCGCCGCAACGCCTCCGCCGCCACCGCACCGGCGGCCATACCACCCTCCGCCCACGGACCCCAGGCCACCGACGTCCCCGCCAGCCCACGCCCACGACGCGCCACCACCAGAGCGTCCAGGAACGCATTGGCCGCCGCGTAGCCCGCCTGGCCCCCACTGCCCCACACACCAGCAATGGACGAAAACGTCACAAACGCATCAACCGGGCGCTCTCCCAGAACCGCATCCAGATGCGCAGCCCCCAGCACCTTCGCCGCCCAGACCGCCTCCAGATCCTCCGACGACACCTCACCCAGCGGCACATTCACCACAGCACCCGCCGCATGCACCACCGCATCCACCGGATACTCCGCCAGCAGCCCCTCCACAGCCGCACGATCAGCCACATCACAGGCGACAACGGTCACGTCCGCACCCGAGGCGGCCAGGTCATCCCGCAACGCGGCAACACCCGGAGCATCAGGGCCCCGGCGACTGGCCAGCACCAGATGACCGGCGCCCTCCGCGGCCGCCCACCGGGCCACATGAGCGCCCAACGCACCCGTACCACCCGTGATCAACACCGTCCCCCGAGGACGCCAACCCGCGTCGCCCTCATCGACGGCGGGGACGCGCTCCAGCCGACGGCCGAACACACCCGAAGCCCGCACCGCCACCTGATCCTCATCACCGACCCCGCCCAGAACAGCGGCCAGCCGCCCGGACGTACGGCGATCGATCGACGGAGGCAGGTCGACGAGACCACCCCATCGGTCGGGGTCTTCGAGGGCGGCCACGCGGCCCAGGCCCCACACGGCTCCTTGCACAGCGTCGACCGGACCGTCCGAACGACCCACCGGCACCGCACCCCGCGTCACCACCCACAACGGAGCCGCCACACCGGCATCACCCAGCGCCTGCACCAGACCCACCGACCCCGACACAGCCAGCGGCAGCCCACCCCCGCCCGAACCCTCCGTCAGCGCCAGCAGCGACACCACACCCGCAACCGGACCGACATCCTCCAGGCAAGCGGCCCATTCGGCTCGGCCCATGCCGGCCTCGCACACCACTCGCTCCACCTCGGCGCCGCAGGCTGCGAGACCGTCGAGCACTGAATCCGTCCACGCGTCCGTGGTGAGTCCCGGGTGCTCGACCGCCAGCCAGCGTCCGGAGAGGACTGCCGAGCCGGGGACTCCGGTCAGCGGCCGCCAGTCGACGCGGTAGCGCAGGTGGTCCACGGCGGCCTGCTCCACGCTCTGTCGCCGCCAGGAGGTCAGAGCGGGCAGAACAGCTCCGACGACCTCCTCGTCGAGATCCAGCGTCCCGGCAAGCCCCTCCAGATCCTCGCGCTCGACCGCCTCCCAGAAACGAGCATCGATCTCGCCACCGGGCTGGGTTACGGGTTGAGGGCCGGAGGCCGTCGGCCAGTAGGTCGCGTGCTGGAATGCGTAGGTCGGCAGCTCCACCCACGGCACGGCGGGCAGGAGCTTCGACCAGTCCGCGTCGGTACCCCGCGTGAAGGCCGCGGCCACGGCAGCGACGACCGTCCCGGCCTCCCGCCGGTCCTTGCCCAACGCCGGGACGAACAGCCGGTCTTCGTCCGTCCCGGATTCCTGGGCGAGGGCGGTCAGGGTGCCGTCGGGGCCGAGTTCGAGGAACCGGCGGACGCCCTGGCCGTCCATGCTGCGTACGGCATCGGCGAAGCGC
>NZ_JBEYUP010000029.1:42534-68953 GCF_040643575.1 Streptomyces sp. NPDC047108 | reverse complement strand
GCCCGGTTACATTTCGAACCCGGAAGCTAAGCCTTTCAGCGCCGATGGTACTGCAGGGGGGACCCTGTGGGAGAGTAGGACGCCGCCGAACAATCATTAGCCGTGGTGTCGGACCGAGAAATTCGTCCGACACCACGGCTTTTTGCGTTCCCGCGGACACCGCCGCCCATGGTCCTCCGAAGGTCACCGGCCGCCGACCGTTGAAGGGGGTCCGCCCGGTCCCGACCTGGAGCCCTGCCCGGGACCCTCGGTGCAGCGTGGCAATCCGTGCCGGTAGGGTCAGGGGGCATTGTCGGCACGTTCTTCGCAGGAGGCACGCGGGTGGAGGCCCAGGAGACGCGCGTCCAGACGGACCGCGTCCTCACCATCCCGAACATGCTCAGCATGGCGCGCCTCCTCGGCGTACCGCTGTTCCTCTGGCTGATCCTGTGGCCCGAGTTCGGCGGCCCCAAGGTCGACGGCTGGGCTCTGCTCATCCTGGCTCTCAGCGGTGTCACCGACTACCTGGACGGCAAGCTCGCACGCCGGTGGAACCAGGTCAGCAACCTCGGCCGGCTTCTGGATCCGGCCGCGGACCGGCTCTACATCCTGACGACCCTCATCGGACTGACCTGGCGGGAAATCCTTCCCCTCTGGGTGCCCATTGTTTTGCTCTCCCGTGAGCTCGTGCTGGCCGTGATGGTGTTGATCCTGCGCCGCCACGGGTACCCGCCGCCGCAGGTGAACTTCATCGGCAAGGCCGCGACGTTCAACCTCATGTACGCCTTCCCGTTGCTGCTGCTGAGTGACGGAAGTGGCTGGGTTCCTTCACTCGCTGCTATTTTCGGATGGGCGTTCGCGGGATGGGGTACAACGCTCTACTGGTGGGCAGGGATCCTCTACGTGGTTCAGGTCCGCCGACTCGTCAAGGCGGACGCCGCGGCCGACTGAGCCTGGCGACACGGCGTCACCGCGATTTCACCGCCGGTCGGGGCTGGGTGCCCGAGTTCGCGTTCCCTGGGCCGTCTGGACGGGCACAGTCGGCTTGACCGTCGTCTCTTCAAGGAGGACGCTTCCGACATGAAGGCCGTCGTGATGGCCGGTGGCGAAGGTACTCGTCTTCGTCCGATGACCTCCAGTATGCCCAAGCCGCTTCTGCCTGTTGTCAACAGGCCGATCATGGAGCACGTGCTGAGGTTGCTGAAGCGCCATGGGCTCACCGAAACCGTGGTGACCGTGCAGTTCCTCGCCTCACTCGTCAAGAATTATTTCGGCGACGGTGAAGAACTCGGCATGGAACTCACCTATGCGCATGAGGAAAAGCCGCTCGGCACTGCCGGCAGTGTGAAAAATGCGGAAGACGCACTCAAGGACGACGCCTTCCTCGTCATCTCCGGTGATGCCCTCACCGATTTCGATCTCACCGACCTCGTCAATTTCCACAAGGAGAAGGGTGCGCTCGTCACCGTCTGTCTGACGCGCGTCCCGAATCCGCTGGAATTCGGTATCACCATTGTCGACGACGACGGCAAGGTCGAGCGGTTCCTGGAGAAACCGACCTGGGGACAGGTCTTCTCCGACACCGTCAACACCGGCATCTACGTGATGGAGCCGGAGGTCTTCGACTACGTCGAGGCCGATGCGTCCGTCGACTGGTCCGGCGACGTCTTCCCTCAGCTCATGAAGGACGGCAAGCCCATCTACGGCTATGTGGCCGAGGGGTACTGGGAGGACGTCGGCACCCACGAGAGCTACGTCAAGGCGCAAGCCGACGTCCTCGAGGGCAAGGTCGACGTCGAGATCGACGGCTTCGAGATCTCGCCCGGCGTCTGGGTCGCCGAAGGCGCGGAGGTGCACTCCGACGCCGTGCTGCGAGGGCCTCTGTACATCGGCGACTACGCCAAGGTCGAGGCGGACGTCGAGATGCGCGAGCACACCGTCGTCGGGTCGAACGTGGTCGTGAAGAGCGGCGCCTTTCTCCACAGGGCCGTTGTCGCCGACAACGTGTACATCGGCCAGCAGTGCAATCTGCGTGGATGTGTCATCGGCAAGAACACCGACATCATGCGGGCCGCCCGTATCGAGGACGGCGCCGTCATCGGCGACGAGTGTCTGATCGGCGAGGAGTCGATCGTCCAGGGCAATGTGCGCGTGTACCCCTTCAAGACCGTCGAGGCGGGCGCGTTCGTCAACACCTCGGTGATCTGGGAGTCCCGCGGCCAGGCGCAGCTCTTCGGCGCCCGCGGCGTCTCCGGCATCCTCAATGTGGAGATCACGCCGGAGCTGGCCGTACGCCTCGCGGGCGCCTACGCGACCACGCTCAAGAAGGGCTCGACCGTCACCACCGCCCGTGACCACTCACGTGGTGCCCGTGCCCTGAAACGGGCCATGATCTCCGCCCTGCAGGCGAGCGCGATCGACGTACGGGATCTGGAGAACGTCCCTCTGCCCGTGGCCCGTCAGCTCACCGCGCGCGGTGGTGCGGGCGGCATCATGATCCGTACGTCGCCCGGTGTCCCGGACTCGGTCGACATCATGTTCTTCGACGAGCGGGGCGCGGATCTTTCGCAGGCCGGCCAGCGCAAGCTCGACCGGGTCTTCGCGCGCCAGGAGTACCGTCGCGCGTTCCCCGGCGAGATCGGTGATCTGCGCTTCCCCGCCAGCGTCTTCGACTCGTACACCGGGTCGCTGCTGCGGGCCGTGGACACCACGGGTGTTGCCGAGGCCGGGCTCAAGGTGGTCGTCGACGCCTCCAACGGCAGCGCCGGCCTCGTCCTGCCTAGCCTCCTCGGCAAGCTCGGGATCGAGGCGCTGACCATCAACCCCGGTCTGGACGAGTCGCGTCCGACGGAGACGGGTGAGGCCCGCCGTGCCGGGCTCGTACGCCTCGGGGAGATCGTCTCGTCCGCCCGCGCGGACTTCGGCGTCCGGTTCGACCCCGTCGGGGAGCGGATCTCGCTCGTCGACGAGCGCGGCAAGATCGTCGAGGACGACCGCGCGCTGCTGGTCCTGCTCGACCTGGTCGCGGCGGAGCGCCGCAGCGGCCGGGTCGCTCTGCCGGTCACCACGACGCGGATCGCCGAGCAGGTCGCGGCCTACCACGGGACCCAGGTCGACTGGACGACGACATCGCCCGACGATCTCACCCGCGTCGGCCGTGACGAGTCGACGATCTTCGGGGGCGACGGGCGCGGCGGCTACATCGTGCCGGAGTTCAGCAGTGTCTTCGACGGCTCGGCCGCCTTCGTACGGCTCGTCGGACTCGTCGCCCGTACCCAGTTGACGCTGAGTCAGATCGACGCCCGTATCCCGCGCGCCCATGTCCTGCGTCGCGATCTCGCCACCCCGTGGGCCGTGAAGGGCCTGGTCATGCGGACCGTGGTGGAGGCGGCCGGCGACCGGTCCGTGGACACCACCGACGGAGTACGGGTCGTGGAGACCGACGGGCGCTGGGTCATGGTGCTGCCCGACCCCTCCGAGGCCGTCACCCATCTGTGGGCGGAAGGACCGGACGAGGCGTCGGCGCAGGCGCTCCTGGACGAGTGGTCCGAGGTGGTGGAGAGCGCCGGACGCTGACCTTCCGGGGTTCGCTCCGAGGAGCCGTCCGGGGTTGTCCTGGTTCCTCCTGAGCGGTCGGTGCGGGGTTCCGTGAGTGGCGGATCCCCGCACCGGCGCGTCGGCGGCCCCATTCGGCGGTAGGGGTCGCGACGTGCGACGATGTGCGGCATGTCGCAGCAGCCCCCCGATCGGAGCACAGCTTCGCGCCCGTCCCGCCCCGACGCGTCGATGTCGCTGCTGACGAATGTGACGGAGCACAGCCTCGACGACGGCTACGCGGAGGCAGCCGCCCGGCGTACAGCGGAGGGCACGCAGGGGCGGCCCAAGCCGCTCCGCGCCAAGCTCGGGTTCGCCGCGGGACTCGTCCTGGCCGCGGCCGTGGTGACCGTCGGGGCCGCCGAGACGCAGATATCGGCTCCGGCGATCGCGAAGGAGCGCCAGGAGCTGATCGACCGCATCGACTCCTCCACCTCCGAGGTGGACCGCCTCCAGAAGAGCGTGGACACGCTGCGCGACCAGGTCGAGGACCGGCAGCGTAAGGCCCTGGAGCGGCACGGTGGCGAGAACGCCGAGACCGTGGCGCTGCTCGCGGGTGCGACGCCGGTGCACGGCCCGGGCGTGAAGCTCGTCGTGAACGACGCCCGGGACGCGGAGCAGGGCGGCGACGGCCCCCGCGAGGGCAACGGCTTCTCCGACACCGGCCGCGTCCGCGACCGCGACATGCAGCGCGTCGTCAACGGCCTCTGGGAGGCGGGCGCGGAGGCGATCTCGATCAACGGTCAGCGGCTGACGGCCCTGTCGGCGATCCGGGCCGCCGGTGACGCCATACTGGTCGACAACAGGCCGCTGGTGCCGCCGTACACGGTGCTGGCGGTGGGGGACGGGCAGCGGCTGGCGACCGACTTCCAGAACAGCGCCGACGGGCAGTACCTGCAGGTGCTGAAGGAGAGTTACGGCGTCCGCGCGAGCATCACGGCGCAGGAGGACGTCCGGTTGCCCGCGGCACCGAGCCTGATCGTACGCAACGCAAAGCCGGTCACCGGTAGCGCGGACAAGAACGCCGCCGACACAGGGAAGGGCACATCGTGATCGCCGTACTGGGCCTCGTCGTGGGAGTCGTGGTGGGACTGCTGGTCAGGCCCGAGGTACCGGCGGTGGTCGAGCCCTATCTGCCGATCGCCGTCGTCGCGGCCCTCGACGCGGTCTTCGGAGGCCTCCGCGCCATGCTGGACGGGATCTTCGACGACAAGGTCTTCGTGGTGTCGTTCCTGTCGAACGTCGTGGTGGCCGCGCTGATCGTCTTCCTCGGCGACAAGCTCGGTGTCGGCGCGCAGCTCTCCACCGGCGTGGTCGTCGTCCTCGGCATCCGCATCTTCTCCAACGCCGCGGCGATCCGCCGGCATGTCTTCCGGGCGTGAGGCCGATGAGCAACGACGAGACACCGAGGACTCCCGGCGAACCGGAGGGCAACGGCCCGGAGGAGACGCCGAAGCCGGAGCCGAAGCCGCAGCCCGAGCCGAGGCCGGAGCCGGAGCAGCGTCCGGAGCCTGAACCCCGTCCGCAGCCTGAGCCGCGGCCGGAACCGCACTCGCAGCCGGAGCAGCGCCCGCGGCCCCAGCCGCGTCCGGAGCCTGGTCAGCAGCAGCCGCGCCCGCAGCCGGAGCCGGGACGTCAGGCGCGGCCGGAGCCGCAGCCCGAGCGGCGCCCGCAGCCGCAACCGGAGCAGAGGCCCCAGCCTCAGCCGCGCCCCGGCCAGCAGCCGCCGCAGCCCGGCCGTCAGCAGCCGCGCCCCGGACAGCCGGCGCGTCCGCAGCCGCGCCCAGGTCAGCAGCCGGAACCGCAGGGACGGCCGCCGCAACCGCGGCCCGAGCGACGTCCGCAGCCCCAACCGCGGCCGCAGCCCCAGCCGGAGCGGCCGCAGTCGGCGCAGCAGCCACCCCGGCCCCAGCGGCAGCAGCCGCCGCCGAAGCGTCCCGGAGGCACCTCCGCCGCACCCGAACCGCAGGCACCGGGCGCACCGAGGACACCGCAGGCACCGGGCGTACCAACGCCCTCCGCGGCCACGGGAGTTCCCGGCGGGTCTCCGGAGCGGGAGGAGGCCGCCGAGGCGTCCGCAGGCGGGACCACGGGCCGTCAGCGGCTCGCCGCGGGGCTCTGGCCGCCGCGAGTGACGCGTGCCCAACTCATCGTCGCGCTCCTGCTGTTCGTGCTGGGCCTCGGCCTGGCCATCCAGGTGCGCTCGACCACCGAGAACAGCGCGCTGCGCGGCGCACGCCAGGAGGACCTCGTACGCATCCTGGACGAGCTCGACAACCGCACCCAGCGCCTCGAGGACGAGAAGCAGGGCCTTGACCAGCAGCGCACCGAGCTGGAGAACTCCTCGGACCAGGCGGAGGAGGCGCGCAAGCAGACGGTCCAGAAGGAGCAGCAGTTGGGCGTGCTCGCCGGCACGGTCGCCGCGGAGGGGCCGGGTATCACGATCACGGTGAGCAACGCCGGGGCCGTCAAGGCGGACATGCTGCTCGACGCGATCCAGGAACTCCGGGCGGCCGGAGCGGAGGCCATCCAGCTCAACAACGTTCGGATCGTTGCCGATTCGTACGTGACCGACTCCGACGGCGGGGTACGAGTCGACGGGAAGAAAGTCTCACCTCCCTTCCGTTTCAAGGTCATCGGCAAGCCGCAGGACCTCGAACCGGCACTGAACATCCCCGGCGGCGTGGTCCAGACCCTTGAGAAGGAGCAGGCAACTGTCGCAGTTGACCGCTCTGAGAGGATCGTCGTGGATGCCTTGCGATCGGCGGAGCGGCCTGACTACGCTCGGTCGTCATCGCAGTGAACGGTGCGCGCACGGGGGCCGCGCGGCCGGTGCGAGCTGGTGCGGGGGGTCGGGGCATCACAGGGGTGATGTGTGGTGGAAACTGTCAGGCGGTCACGGACGTTGTGAGGGTGTCCGGGTCGGCCGGTGTGTGCAGCGAGGTGTCGTCCTGCCCCACGGGCGGGTCTGTTGAGGTCAAGGGGAATCGCCCGTGAAGTTGTTTGCGAAGTTGTTCGGCAAGAGTGCGCGAGACGGCGGTGAGAGCGGCACGGCCCGCCACCGCGCGGGGCACTCCGCTGAGGAGAGCGCGCCCTCCGAGGAGCGCCCGCTGTTCCGTGACCAGGTCGGGGGAAGCGGTGGCGACATTCCGGGTGGTCACGGCGCGTCTTCAGTTGACCCTGCGGTATCGGGGCGCATAGGTTTCGAGGAACCATCAACCTCAAGTACGGGTGGAGGGTTCACCGCTTTGCCGGTTTGTACGAGGTGCGGACACCGGAATGCCGAGGCCAGCCGGTTCTGCTCCAATTGCGGGGCGCCGCTGCGCGCCGGCGGCTCCGAGCGCGCCTCGGAGACGACCTCGACGATCTCGATCTCGGGCATCGAGTCCTACGAGACCGAGGCCACGGGGCAGACTGCTCCTCCGCTGTCCCCCGAGGCCCAGTCCGCCGTCGACGCCCTGCCGCTCGGCTCGGCGCTGCTGGTGGTCCGCCGCGGCCCGAACTCCGGTAGCCGCTTCCTCCTGGACGGTGACCTGACCACGGCCGGGCGTCATCCGCAGAGCGACATCTTCCTGGACGACGTGACCGTCTCCCGGCGTCATGTGGAGTTCCGTCGCGGTGGCGACGGCGGCTTCACGGTCTCCGACGTCGGCAGCCTCAACGGCACCTACGTCAACCGGGAGCGGATCGACTCCGTGGCGCTGGCGAACGGCGACGAGGTGCAGATCGGCAAGTACCGGCTGGTCTTCTACGCCAGCCAGCGGGGCATCTGACCGCTCGGGCACCCGACCAGGGAAGGGCCATGCGTCGGACACCGTCGGGCGGTGCCGGTTCCGGCACCGCCGTCACGGCAGGCGGACTGATGAGCATCGGCACGGTGCTCCAGCGGCTGCGCGAGGAGTTCCCCGAGGTCACCATCTCCAAGATTCGCTTCCTGGAGGCGGAGGGCCTGGTCGAGCCGCGGCGTACCCCATCGGGCTATCGCAAGTTCAGCCCTGAGGACGTCCAGCGGCTCGGCTACGTCCTGCGTATGCAGCGTGACCACTACCTCCCGCTGAAGGTCATCCGGGAGCATCTCGAGGCCCTGGAGCGGGGTGAGCAGGTCCGCCTGCCCGCCCCGGGGCGCTCCCGTGAGCCGCTGGAGGATGCGCTGGACGGGGACGGCGGCGCCCCGGCCGCGGCCCGTGTGGGCCGCGCCGAGCTCCTCGCCGCCGCCGAGGTCGGCGAGGACCAGCTCGCGGAGTGGGAGTCGTACGGCCTGATGGCCCCGGACGAGCAGGGTGGCTACGACCTGGAGACGGTCTCCGTGGCCCGCCTGGTCGCCGATCTGGGCCGGTTCGGCCTGGAACCGCGTCATCTGCGTGTCATGAAGGCGGCGGCGGACCGCGAGGCCGATCTCGTCGAGCAGGTCGTGGCCCCGCTCAGGCGCCATCGCAACCCTCAGACCAGGCTTCATGCGGAGACCACGGCGCGTGAGCTGGCGACGCTCTCCGTGCGCCTGCACGCCGCTCTCGTGGAGTCCGCGCTGCGCGGTCGGCTGCACTGAAGGACGGGCCCGACTACCCAAACCGGCCGGGCACGTCCTAGGGTTGCTGTGTGAACGAGCTCGACGTCGTGGGTGTCCGGGTGGAAATGCCCTCCAACCAACCGATCGTGCTCCTGCGTGAAGTGGGAGGCGACCGCTACCTCCCCATCTGGATCGGGCCCGGGGAGGCGACCGCGATCGCCTTCGCCCAGCAGGGCATGGCACCGGCCCGGCCGCTGACCCACGACCTGTTCAAGGACGTGCTGGAGGCGGTCGGCCAGACGCTCACCGAGGTCCGCATCACGGACCTGCGCGAGGGCGTGTTCTACGCGGAGCTGGTCTTCGCCAGCGGGGTCGAGGTCAGCGCCCGGCCCTCCGACGCCATAGCGCTCGCCCTGCGGACCGGTACGCCCATCTACGGCAGCGACGGCGTGCTGGACGACGCGGGAATCGCCATCCCGGACGAGCAGGAGGACGAGGTGGAGAAGTTCCGCGAGTTCCTCGACCAGATCTCGCCCGAGGACTTCGGCACCAACCGCGAGTAGGCCGCGGGCCGCCGCCGCGCCGCCCGGGGGCCGATGGGCCGAACGGGCTTCCCTGGAACGGGTCACGAGAAACCACCCTTAGGGTGATTATCACGTGGCGTGCCAAGTGTGGCGATCGTTGACGCACCCGGGGTGACTGCCTACCTTCGAGGAGGCAGGTCGAGGACGGAGGTCGGCGTGAGCAGCACCGGCGACGGTACAGCGGCGGGTGGGCCGATCCCGCTCCATGGGCGCGCGGCCGACACCCCGTTCCGGCACCCCTCCACGGGGCCGGACGATGCGGTGGAGGACCCCTCCGACCTGGTCGGATACCGCGGTCCCACGGCGTGCGCGGCAGCGGGCATCACCTACCGCCAGTTGGACTACTGGGCGCGCACCGGTCTGGTCGAGCCGAGCGTCCGTCCGGCGTACGGCTCGGGTACCCAGCGGCTCTACAGCTTCCGGGACGTCGTCGTACTCAAGATCGTGAAGCGCTTCCTGGACACCGGCGTCTCGCTGCAGAACATCCGTGCGGCCGTCCAGCACCTGCGCACGCGCCAGCGCGCCGACCTCGCACAGATGACGCTCATGAGCGACGGCGCGACCGTCTACGAGTGCTCGTCCCCGGACGACGTCGTGAGCCTGCTCCAGGGCGGCCAGGGCATCTTCGGCATCGCGGTCGGCGTCGTCTGGCGGGATGTCGAGGACGCGCTCGCCCAGCTCCACGGGGAGCGTGTGGACACCGGTGAGACGCTCGTCGGGCACAACCCGGCCGATGAGCTCGCCCGGCGCCGTAACCGCGCCGTCTGACCTCCCGCCGGGAGCGGCGGCCGATGTCAGTGCCGTAGGGGAGCATCGGTGACGTGAGAGCCGCGCCGACGATCCTGCATCTCGACATGGACGCGTTCTACGCATCGGTGGAGCAGGCGTCCAAGCCGAGCCTGCGCGGGAAGCCGGTCGTGGTCGGCGGCATCGGGCCCCGGGGCGTGGTGGCCACCGCGTCGTACGAGGCCCGGGTCTTCGGTGTGCACTCCGCGATGGCGACGGCCCAGGCGCGGCGGCTGTGCCCGAACGCCGCCTATCTCGCCCCGCGTTTCGCGCTGTACCGCAGGATCAGCGATGCCGTGATGGAGCTGCTGCACGCGCTCTCGCCGCTCGTCGAGCCGTTGAGCCTCGACGAGGCGTTCGTCGACCTCGAGGCGGGCGGAGCGGCGGCGTCCGGGGAGGCGGCGCAGGCGGTGGGGGAGCAGTTGCGCCGGGACATCCGGTCCGTCACCGGGCTGACGGGCTCGGTCGGGCTGGCCGGTTCGAAGATGCTCGCCAAGATCGGCTCCGAGCAGGCCAAGCCGGACGGGTTGGTCCTCATCGAGCCCGGTACCGAGCGCGCGCTGCTGGAGCCCATGACGGTGCGTACGCTCCCCGGGGTCGGGCCGGCGACGGCCGAGCATCTGCGCAGGGCGGGGATCCACACGGTCGGGGAGATGGTCGAGGCCGGGGAGGACGAGCTGGTGCGGCTGCTGGGGAAGGCGCACGGCAGCTCGCTGCACGCCATGGGGCAGGGGCTCGACGACAGACCGGTGGTCGCCGAGCGCGACGCCAAGTCGGTGTCGGTGGAGGACACCTTCGACGTCGACCTGCACGACCGGGCGCGGGTCCAGGGCGAGGTCCGGCGCCTTGCCGAGCGGTGTGTCCAGCGGCTCCGGTCGGCGGGCCGGTCCGGCCGTACGGTCGTGCTGAAGGTCCGGCGCTACGACTTCTCGACGCTGACCCGCTCCGAGACCCTCCGTGGGCCCACCGACGACCCGGCGGTGATCCAGGAGGCCGCCGCTCGGCTGATCGAGAGCGTGGACACCACGGGCGGCGTGCGGCTGCTCGGTGTGGGCGTCACCGGGCTCGCCGACTTCACGCAGGAGGACCTGTTCGCCCAGGCCGCGACAGCGGAGGCGGCCGGTGCCGCTGCGGCGGCGGAGGCCGAGGGGACGGCGGTGACGCACGGCGCGGAGAGCGAGCCGGCGCCCCCGGGGCCGGGAGAGCCGGAGCCGGCCGCCGCGGAGGCCGGGCCGCGCCGCTGGGTGCCGGGGCACGACGTACGGCATGCGGAGTTCGGTACGGGCTGGGTGCAGGGCAGCGGCGTCGGCCGGGTCACGGTGCGCTTCGAGCAGCCCTGGTCGGCTCCCGGGCGGGTGCGGACGTTCCCGGTGGACGATCCGGATCTCGAACCGGCCGAGCCGGCGCCCCTCCTCGCCCGGGAGCGCCCGCCCGCGGAGCCGGCCTCAGGCGCGGAATCAGCGGACGCAGCGAATGCAGCGGACTTCGCGGACGCACAGGACCGGCGCCCGGCGGAGGAGAGGGACGCTCGGCGGGAGGGGGACGGGGAGGCTCAGCCGTCCTCGCCCGCGATACGGCCGAAGTCCCCGTCGCCGTCCTCGTCGCCCGCGTCGCTGCCGGGAGCCGAGGCGTCGAGCCCGTAGTGGTGGTAGAGCTGAAGCTCCTGCTCGGGGGAGAGATGGCGGCCCACACCGAAATCAGGCGCGTCCTTGATCAGAGACCTGCGGTACGGGACGCGGAGCGTGTCCTCGACCACCTCGCTGGGCTCCAGGGGGACGAAGGCGTCGCGCCCGAACATCCCGGTGCGGACCGCGGCCCACTCCGGACGCCCGGTCGCGTCGTCCAGGTACACCTCGTCCACGGTGCCGATCTTCGCCCCGTCGAGATCGAACGCCTTGCGCCCGATCAGGCTCCGCGGATCGATGTCCGACTGCACGGTGCCCTCCAACTCGTCGTCGTCCTCCATGAAACAACGAAAGGACACATCGCGGACGTCGGCCACTCGGGATCCGCCCAGATCCTTGGCCCGAGGTGCGCTGGTACGCTGGCAAACGGCTGCTGACCCCGTGCGGGAGAGTCCTCCGCCGTCAGGCCGGAGGCGCCGAAGGAGCAAACCCTCCCCGGAATCTCTCAGGCACACGTACCGCACGGACGAGGTCACTCTGGAAAGCAGGGGCGGTACCGGGCCTGGCGTGCCGGAACCCCTCCTCACCGACGGTGCAAGCCGGACCGCCCAGGCGGACCGGTGAAGCTCTCAGGTCGAGATGACAGAGGGGGAGGCCGTCGGGGTACCTGTACGGGTATCCCTCGCAGGTCGTGTCGACCAGGAGGCCTCCGCAGATGACCGCCAACCGCATCCCGCTCTCCGATATGGAGCGTGGCACCCCCTTCGAACAGCGCCACATCGGCCCCGACACCGAGGCCCAGGCGAAGATGCTGGCCCAGGTCGGCTACGGCTCGCTGGACGAGCTGACCACCGCGGCCGTTCCCGACGTGATCAAGAGCACGGGCGCGCTGGACCTGCCGGACGCACGCAGCGAGGACCAGGTGCTCGCCGAGCTGCGCGAGCTGGCCGAGCGCAACGAGGTGCTGGCGCCCATGATCGGGCTCGGCTACTACGGCACCTTCACCCCGCCGGTGATCCTGCGGAACGTCCTGGAGAGCCCGGCCTGGTACACCGCGTACACGCCGTACCAGCCGGAGATCTCGCAGGGCCGCCTGGAGGCGCTGCTCAACTTCCAGACGGTCGTCGCCGACCTGACCGGTCTGCCCACCTCGGGCGCCTCGCTGCTCGACGAGGGCACCGCCGCCGCCGAGGCCATGGCGCTCTCCCGGCGCGTCGGCAAGGTCAAGGACGGCGTCTTCCTGATCGACGCCGACTGCCTGCCGCAGACGATCGCGGTGATCGAGGCGCGTGCCGAACCCACCGGGGTCGAGGTCGTCGTCGCCGATCTGTCCGGCGGGATCCCGGCCGAGGTCGCCGAGCGCGGCGTCTTCGGTGTCCTGCTGCAGTACCCGGGCGCCTCCGGCCAGGTGCGGGACCTGCGGCCCGTGATCGAGCGGGCGCACGAGCTGGGCGCGATCGTCACCGTCTCCGCCGACCTGCTCGCCCTCACCCTGCTGACCTCCCCCGGCGAGCTGGGCGCGGACATCGCGGTCGGCACCAGCCAGCGCTTCGGCGTCCCGATGGGCTTCGGCGGTCCGCACGCCGGCTACATGGCGGTGCGCGAGAAGTTCGCCCGCAGCCTGCCCGGCCGCCTCGTCGGCGTCTCCGTGGACGCGGACGGCAACAAGGCGTACCGCCTGGCCCTGCAGACCCGTGAGCAGCACATCCGCCGTGAGAAGGCCACCAGCAACATCTGCACCGCGCAGGTGCTGCTCGCCGTGATGGCGGGGATGTACGCGGTCTACCACGGCCCCGACGGGCTGGCGGCCATCGCCCGCCGTGCCCACCGCTACGCCGCGATCCTCGCCGAGGGCCTGCGCGCAGGTGGCGTCGAGGTCGTCCACGGCGCGTACTTCGACACCGTCACCGTGCGCGTCCCGGGGCGGGCCGACGAGGTCGTGTCCGCCGCCCGCCACGCCGGGGTCAACCTGCGCCGGGTCGACGCGGACCTGGTCGGGATCGCCTGCGACGAGACCACGGGGCGCGAGCAACTCGCCGCCGTCTGGGGCGCGTTCGGCGTCACGGGTGACGTCGAGGCGCTGGACGCGTCGGTGGGGGAGGCCCTGCCCGAGGCGCTGCTGCGGACCGACGACTACCTGACCCACCCGGTCTTCCACCAGTACCGCTCCGAGACCGCGATGCTGCGGTACCTGCGCAAGCTGGCCGACCGGGACTACGCGCTCGACCGCGGCATGATCCCGCTCGGCTCGTGCACGATGAAGCTCAACGCGACCACCGAGATGGAGCCGGTCACCTGGCCGCAGTTCGGGGCGCTGCACCCCTTCTCGCCGGCCGAGCAGGCCCAGGGCTATCTGACCCTGATCCGCGAACTCGAGGAGCGGCTCGCCGAGGTCACCGGCTACGACAAGGTGTCCATCCAGCCGAACGCCGGCTCCCAGGGCGAACTGGCCGGGCTGCTGGCCGTACGGGCGTACCACCGGGCCAACGGCGACGACCAGCGCACCATCTGCCTCATCCCGTCCTCCGCGCACGGCACGAACGCCGCCAGCGCCGTCATGGCGGGCATGAAGGTCGTCGTGGTGAAGACCGGTGAGGACGGCGACGTCGAGGTCGAGGACCTGCGCGCCAAGATCGAGCAGTACGGTGACCAGCTCGCCGTGCTCATGGTCACCTACCCGTCCACGCACGGGGTGTTCGAGGAGCACATCACCGACATCTGCGGTGCCGTGCACGACGCGGGCGGCCAGGTGTACGTGGACGGTGCGAACCTCAACGCCCTTCTGGGGCTGGCCAAGCCGGGCCACTTCGGCGGCGACGTCTCGCACCTCAACCTGCACAAGACGTTCTGCATCCCGCACGGCGGCGGCGGTCCGGGCGTCGGCCCGGTCGGTGTGCGCGAGCACCTCGCGCCGTACCTGCCGAACCACCCGCTCCAGCCGGAGGCCGGTCCCGCGACGGGCGTCGGCCCGATCTCGGCCGCCCCGTGGGGCTCGGCGGGCATCCTGCCGATCTCCTGGGCGTACGTCCGGCTCATGGGTGCGGAGGGCCTGCGCCGGGCCACGCAGGTCGCGGTCCTCGGCGCCAACTACATCGCCAAGCGTCTCGAGCCGCACTACCCGGTGCTCTACACCGGCCCGAGCGGGCTGGTGGCGCACGAGTGCATCGTGGACCTGCGGCCGCTGACCAAGGCGACCGGTGTGAGCGTCGACGATGTCGCCAAGCGGCTCATCGACTACGGCTTCCACGCCCCGACCATGTCGTTCCCCGTGGCCGGGACCCTCATGATCGAGCCGACGGAGAGCGAGGACCTCGCGGAGATCGACCGCTTCTGCGAGGCGATGATCGCGATCCGCGGCGAGATCGAGCGGGTCGCCTCGGGCGAGTGGCCCGCGGACGACAACCCGCTGCGGGGAGCGCCGCATTCGGCGGCCGCCCTGGCGGGCGAGTGGGAGCGGCCGTACAGCCGTGAGACGGCGGTCTTCCCCGCCGGGGTCTCGGCCGCGGACAAGTACTGGCCGCCGGTGCGCCGTATCGACGGTGCCTACGGCGACCGCAACCTGGTCTGCTCGTGCCCGCCGCTGGAGGACTACGAGGGCTGACCCCGCCCGGCGGGGGATACGCATCGGGGCCGGTTCGGCGCATGTCGCCAGGCCGGCCCCTGTCTTTCGTCCCCGGAAGGCTCGTCGGCCCCGCCGTCGTGCGCGGCGCCGATCGGCTTCCGGTTCGCCGCGGTCACGCGGCGGTCATCACCTGCGCCGAGCCGAGGGGCCGGTGCGGGGCGATGATCTGCCCGTCCGGCAGCAGCTCACCGGTGTCCTCGAAGAGCAGGACGCCGTTGCACAGCAGGCTCCAGCCCTGCTCCGGGTGGTGCGCCACGCTCTGCGCGGCCTCCCGGTCGGCGGAGTCGGCTGACGGACAGGGTGGCTTGTGCTCGCACATGGGCGGGTTCTTTCGCTGTGATGTGGTGGCTGTTCTTTTGATCGCTGCGGTGTTCATACCGCCCCCCGTTGTTGTTCGGTCGGTCCCCAGTCTTGCCCTACCGGCGGGATTCCGCAGGGATTTCGCGGCAGCCGCTCTTACTGGGTCATGACGCGTCACCCGGGCGGACGGTTCATCGCGGCCCAGCCGTCACTTCGGGTGGTTGTGATTGGTCATACCGGGCTAGTCCGTATGGGTGGGCGCCGTACGTGCCGCGCGTGGGAGCGGGACAGCGGAGTCCTCGTTCGGTAAAGCCCGGCGGACGTGCGGGGGCGGCGGACAGGACGCCGGGAGGACCCGTACACAGCGCGGCCCCGCGGCCGTCGGGCCGCGGGGCACGCTCATGCCGCGCGAAGGGGCCGGGGCCCTCGGGGTCAGGCGGGGGAGCCCATGGCGGGTGTCCCCAGGCCCATCAGCGGGGGCGGCGTCATCCGGAGCGTCAGCACGGGCAGCAGGTCCGCGACGCGGTGCGGCCGGTGCGCCGCGATGCCGGGAGGCGCCGGGGCGAGCGGCACCAGGACGTCGTTGGGCGCGGGCGAACCCTGGGTGGCGTCGGCCTCGACGTCCCCGTGCAGCCACAGCGTGATCATGTAGAGCTCCGGTACGGACAGCAGCCGCGGCTGGTACGTGCCCGGAAGGGCCTCCGCCTGGCGCAGCGCGCGCTCGGTCGACGCCACGTACGGCCCCTCGAAGAAGTGCGAGAAGGCCCAGCCGTCCGGGGTCAGCATGGTCTCGGCCGCCGCCACGGCGCGGTCGCCGCCGCGCACCAGGAAGCGCCAGCCGGCGAGCCGCGTGCGCGGTATCCCCTGATGGCTGACGACCCGGTCGAGGACATGGACCGGCAGCGGGAGCTCGGGGGCCAGCGGACCGCTTACGGTCCGCAGTGCCGGGGTACGGGGGTCACGTACCGCGGTGGGAGAGCCAAGGGCCGCGAGGGCGCTGCGCAGGGCTGGCTGGGGTGCCGGGGGGACATGCAGCGGCATGGTGGGTCGCCTCTCACTTGGGAGACACGTGGTGCGGGGCGTTGCGGACGACGTTGTCAGCGTGGTTCGGGGTCAGAGGGGGCCGGCTGATCGAAATGCCGGTGACGCTCACTCTCTGCCCTCGTTCGCGAAGTTTATCTGACGTCTGTTCACTCGGTGTTTCCGCTAGCTGTCGCCGACATTGCGGGCAAGTCCGTATTCGGTCTTTGCTCCGAGAGGGTTACGCCTATTCTGTCCGCCCGCTCCGGCCCGCTGCCTCGGGTTATGCCGTGAAGGCGGTAGGCCGATTCCCGCCCCTGCTTTTCGCGGGTGCAATGCGGGAGGCCCGGGACAGCGCGCTATGCCTATGGAATGTGCCGGAGTATGTGTAGTGACGAGCCTACTGGGCATGCGGTGTCCGCCGGGCGTTATCGATCACATTGCCTGGGCATCATCGACCCTGACGCCGTGGCCGTGGCCACGGGCAGCCCACTCGAGGAGGGACTCTCCGATGGGGGAGAAGGTCGTGGCAGGCGGGTTCGACCTGTCCGATCGGCAGCTCTACCGGCGCAAGCTGCGGCAGTGTCTCGAGGGACTGGAGCGGCTGCTGGAGGAGAAGCGGTTCGACCGCCCCAAGAATCTGATGGGGCTGGAGATCGAACTCAATCTCGCGGGCGCCGACGGGATGCCGCGCATGCTGAATGCGGAAGTGCTGGAGCGCATCTCGAGCGGTGATTTCCAGACGGAGCTCGGCCAGTTCAACCTTGAAGTGAACATCGTGCCGCACCGTATGTCGGGGCGCGTCCTCGACCGGCTCGCAGAGGAACTCCGTACCGGGCTCGCCTATGCGGACCGCAAGGCGCGCGAGGTCGACGCGGAGATCGTGATGGTCGGCATTCTCCCCACCCTCGGAACCGAGGACCTCGTCTCCTCGAACCTCTCCGAGGTCGACCGCTACATGCTGCTCAACGACCAGATCCTCGCGGCGCGCGGCGAGGAGATCGCCCTCGACATCGAGGGAGTGGAGCGGCTGACCTACCGCACGGGTTCGATCGCCCCCGAGGCCGCCTGCACCTCCGTACAACTCCATCTGCAGGTCACGCCGGGGCGGTTCGCCGCGGTGTGGAACGCGGCGCAGGCTGTGGCCGCCGTGCAGATCGCGATGGGCGCCAACTCCCCCTTCCTCTTCGGGCGGGAGCTGTGGCGCGAGTCCAGGCCACCGCTGTTCCAGCAGTCCACCGATACCCGTCCGCCGGAGCTGAGGGAGCAGGGCGTACGGCCGAGGACCTGGTTCGGCGAGCGCTGGATCGACTCCGCCTACGACCTCTTCGAGGAGAACCTCCGCTACTTCCCCGCCCTGCTTCCCATCTGCGGTGAGGAGGACCCGCTGCGCGTCCTGGACGACGGCAAGATCCCCGAACTGCAGGAACTGGTGCTGCACAACGGCACGGTCTACCGCTGGAACCGTCCGGTGTACGCCGTCGCCGAGGGCGTTCCGCACCTGCGGGTGGAGAACCGCGTTCTGCCCGCCGGGCCCACCGTCACCGACGTGATCGCCAACACCGCGCTCTACTACGGGCTGGTGCGCACGCTGGCGGACGAGTCGCGCCCGGTGTGGTCCAAGCTGTCGTTCGCCGAGGCAGCCGAGAACTTCGACGCGGCCTGCCGCTACGGCATCGACGCCACCCTGCGCTGGCCGCGCCCCGGCCGTTCGGGCACGGTGGCCGAGGTGCCGGCCATCCGTCTGGTGCGCGACGAACTGCTGCCGCTGGCCGCCGCCGGGCTGGACGAGTGGGGTGTCGAACCGGCCGACCGGGACCGCTATCTCGGGGTCATCGAGGAGCGCTGCCGGCGCCGGATGAACGGTGCCGCATGGCAGGCCGCGACCTTCCACCGGGGGCTTGACGGGGGCCTGGACCGGGACGCAGCGCTCGCCGCGACCACGCGTCGCTACAGCGAGTTGATGCGTGCGGGCGAGCCCGTGCACACCTGGCCGGTGTCGTACCCCGGCTGAAACGTCCCTCCTGGGCCCGGCTCCGGGCGGCTCGCGGGCCGGGCTCCGGGAGAGGCGTTTCACCATCGGTACCGGTTTCGCCACCGGCGCGGCGGTGCGCGGTGCCCGCCGCTCAGCGCCGGGCCGCTGCCATGATCGACCTGAGCATCACCTGGTGGATCTCAGCCGGGTCCTCGACCCGGAACGCGGAGCCGCCCGTCGCTTTCGCCATCTCCTCGCACGACCGCTTGTCGGCGTCGGGTCCGACCGCGATGGCGATCAGCGGCAGCGGGCGTTGCGGGTCGACCAGCTTCCTCAACTTCCCGACCAGCGCGTCCCGGGAGATGCTCCCGGGGTCCTGGTTGGAGCCGTCGGTCAGCAGCACCACCACGTTGAAGCGGCCCAGCCCGTAGTTCTCCGCCGCCTCGCGGTAGGTGGCGAGCACGGTGTCGTACAGCCCCGTGGCGCCGTCGGACACGGGATCCAGGTCCTCGACCGCGGCCGTGAGCCGTTCGCGCTGCGTCCGGCCGTCCGTCCGCTCGTCCAGCCGCTGGGTGGGCACGAGCCGGCGGTAGTCGCGGGAGCCGTCGAGCCGCCGCGCGAAGTCCCAGAGACCGATCTCGTCCTCCGCCTTGAAGGTGGAGAGGGCCTGGAAGAGGGCGCCGCGCGTGACGTCCATCCGGGACCGGCCGTCCTCGCCGGGGACGGGTGCGGACATCGAGTCCGA
Organism: Streptomyces sp. NPDC047108; assembly: GCF_040643575.1. Lineage (NCBI taxonomy): Bacteria > Bacillati > Actinomycetota > Actinomycetes > Kitasatosporales > Streptomycetaceae > Streptomyces > Streptomyces sp. NPDC047108. Next base: position 50,216 of record NZ_JBEYUP010000029.1, on the reverse strand, counting down.
CGCGTCCACCACGGCCGTCAGCCGCGCGCTCTTGACGGTGATCGCCCACAGCCCGAGCGTCGCCTGGACCTCCGCGCTGGTCGGGGCCTTGGCGGGCGCGGCGTCGTACGGCTGCGGCTCCTTCGCTCCCGCGGCCCACGCTGCCGCCGCCTTGGGCGGGAGGCCACCGGTCCTGAAGCCGTGGTCGCGGAGCACGTCGAGACTGTCACCCGTGCCCAGCAGCGTCATGAAGCGGGTGGCGGCCCGCGTCTGGCGTGAGGTGAGCGTGTCCTCGCCGACGAGGGTGTACGGGTAGTCGAGCTGTGCGCTGCCGTCCTCCGGATAGAACAGCCGCAGATCGCCCCCGAATCCGCCCGTGTTGTGCTGGTGCGCCGCCTGCTCAGACACGATCAGCGCGGGGTTCCCGCTGGGATCTCCCTTGTCCGCCCCGAACTCGGCGCGCGGGAGGGAGGCGAGTACCTGCTCGTCGCTCTCCTCGGTGTGCCCGGCGAGTTTCCGCGCCATCCCCGCGGCCAGGGTCTCGCCGCCGGACTTCTCCTCCTTGGACGAGTCCTTGGACGAGGCGCCGAGCCGGGCGAGGGACAGCAGTCCGACGGCGCTGCGGTCCGGATCGGCCACGCCCAGCGGCAGTTCCTCCCGCTGCGCCTCCTCGGCCAGACCGGCCCAGGTGTACGTCTTGTCGGGCCAGCCGAGCTTCTCGGCGGCGGACGGCACGGCGGCGAGGGCGAGCGGCGACGACGCGACGTTGCCGCCCTCACCGAGCGCCGGGGCGGTGCCGGAGGCGCGCGCCTGGTCGACCCAGAGGCCGGAGTCCGGCAGCCAGACCTCGTAACCGGCGGAGGTGCTGCGCGGCCCCGTCAGCTCCTCGACGACCTCGTGGGCGGGGCGCGCGGTGACCCGGACGTCCAGGCAGCGGCCGTCCGTACGGACCCCGGAGTCCCGGGCACGGTCGGCGACGGTGCGCAGAGCGGGCGCGATGTCGGGGGAGGCGGCGACGCGCAGCGGCATGTCCTCGCCGTCGCAGGAACCGCCGAAGGGGCGCAGGCCGCTGCTCAGCGCGACGGCCGTGCCCGCGGCCATGGCCAGAACGAGGACGGCGGAGATCACGACCGTACGCCGGCGGGCCGTGGAACGGCCCCCCGTACGGTCAGGAGCGGAGGCGTGGGGCAAGCTGTGACGTCCCATGGGTCTCCCCGGCCTGTCGTGACGATCTTCGTACTGCCTTTCGAGACGATAGCGGCGCGGGGAAGACGGCGAGGGCGGGATTGTGGAACTGGAGGCGGGCGTGCAGGCAGAGTCCGGACGGGTGGCCGATTCCTTCTCCCCTGAGCAGCTGCCGCCGCGTGTGCTGCGCACGGAGACGCTGCTGGTGCTGGCGCTGTCGGTGGGCGCCAGCGCGGTGTCCGCCCTGATCAGTTTTGTGGGCTCGGTGACGAAGCCCGGCGGCCTCAAGGACCAGGCCGCCCTGCTCAACTCCTCGGCCGCGCCCGGGCGTCCGTGGCTCGACCTGGCGTGGCAGGTCTTCGGGATCGGCACCGCTCTGGTACCCGTCGCGCTCGTCGCGCACCTGCTGCTGCGGGAGGGCGCCGGGGGCCTGCGGGCCGTCGGACTGGACCGGCGCAGGCCGGGGTTCGACCTCGGGGCGGGTGCGGCGGTTGCGGCGGCGATCGGCGGTACGGGACTGCTCTTCTACCTCGGCGTCCGGGCCGCCGGGTTCAATCTGACGGTCGTCCCCGAGTCGCTGCCCGACGTCTGGTGGAAGATCCCGGTGCTGATCGCATCGGCCATCCAGAATTCGCTGGTGGAGGAGGTGATCGTGGTCGGCTATCTGCTGCGCAGGCTCGGGCAGCTCGGGTGGACCCCGGCCGCCTCGCTCGCCGCGAGCGCCGGCCTGCGCGGGCTGTACCACCTCTACCAGGGCATCGGCGGACTGGTGGGGAACATGGTGATGGGCGTGGTGTTCGTGCTGCTCTACCGGCGGTGGGGTCGGGTCGGGCCGCTGGTCGCGGCCCATGCGCTGATCGACATCGTGGCGTTCGTCGGGTACGCGGTGCTGGCGGGGAAGGTGGGCTGGCTGCCCACGAAGTGAGCGTCGCGCCGACCGTCCGAGTGTCGTACGCCCCCCCCGCGTACGCGACGGGGCCGGGCGGTCAGGGAGCGGTGAGCAGTTCGCCGTCGATGACCGTGACCGCGGATCCCGAGAGCAGGGTGCGCTCACCGCGCAGCGCCGTGCGGACGAGCCCGGTCCTGGCGGAGACCTGGAGTCCGGTGAGGTCGTCGCGGCCCAGGCGGGCGGACCAGAACGGGGCCAGCGCGGTGTGTGCGCTGCCCGTCACCGGGTCCTCGTCGATGCCGACGGCCGGTCCGAAGAAGCGCGACACGAAGTCGTGGCCTCCGGAGGGGTCTTCGGGCGCGGCGGTGGCGATGACGCCGCGGTGACCGAGCCGGGCGACGGCGGCGAAGTCGGGGGCCAGAGCCCGTACGGCCTTCTCGTCGGCCAGCTCCACGAGCAGGTCCCCGATGTTCGGGCCGGTGTCGTGGGCCGACAGGACGTCGGCGCCGAGGGCGGCGGCCGCTTCGGCGCGGAGGTCGTCACGTGTCGTCAGCGGCGCGGTCGGGAAGTCGAGGGTGATCGAGCCGTCGTCGTGGGCGGTCGCGGTGAGTAGGCCGCTGCGCGTGGCGAACCGGAGGGTGCCGCTCGCGGTGCCCGTGGTGTGCAGGACGTGGGCGGTCGCGAGCGTGGCGTGTCCGCACAGGTTCACCTCGGACACCGGGGTGAGCCAGCGGAGGGCCCAGTCGGCGTCCCCGCCCTGGGGGAGGGGGTGCGCGAAGGCCGTCTCGGAGAGGTTGACCTCCGCGGCGACGCGCTGCAGCCAGACGTCGTCGGGGAACCCGTCGCGGTCCAGGAGCAGGACCCCGGCCGGATTCCCGGCGAAGGGGCGGTCGGTGAAGGCGTCGACGATTCGGATGCGCATGGGCGAGAGCGTACGGCGGGCGCCGCGGTCGGGAACAAGGCCAATTCCGGCTTCCTGGACCTGTCCGTTCAGGTCCGGCGCTCGCGCACGGCGTGCGGCGGTACGACCGGTCCGGCCCGGTCCTCCATGCCCCGGTCCTTCACGACTCGTTCCTCATGACCGTTCCCTCATGACCCGTTTCCTCATGATCAGCCGGGACGCACGGCCTGGCTCTCGGGGAGCCTGCTGTAGATGCGTTCCGGAGTGAGCGGCAGCGAACGGTAGCGGACGCCCGTGGCGTCCTGGAGGGCGTTCGCCAGCGCGGGAGCCACCGGGTTGATGCAGCACTCGGCCATCCCCTTCGCCCGCAGGGGCCCGAAGGAGTCGGAGGAGTGCACCAGGAGGACGTCGGTGCGGGGGACGTCGGCGTAGGTCGGGATGCGGTAGTTGCGGAGGTTGGGGTTGACCATCACGCCCTCCGCGTCCACCTGGAAATGCTCGGTCAGCGCGAAGCCGATGCCCTGGGCCACGCCGCCTTCCACCTGTCCCCGGACCTGGGCCGGGTTGATGACCTCGGCCGCGTCGGTCGCCTGGACGCTCCGGAGGATGCGGATCTCACCCGTCACCTGGTGGACCGCGATCCGGAACCCTTGCGCGTTGGAGGTGACGCTCCGGGGCGAGCCGTGCGCCTTGCGGGCGGCGGTGAACCGGATACCGCGTGCGCGGGCCAAGGCGACGAGTTCGGCGAGCGACACGCGTTGGTCGCCGCAGACGACCCCCTCGTCGTCCATGGAGCACATCACGAGGTGGACGCCCGTGTGGGCGGCGGCGAACTCCAGGATGCGGTCGCGTACGGCATTCGCCGCCCGGAGAACCGCATTGCCCGATACGAAGAGGCCCGCACTCGCGAAGGCTCCGGTGTCGAATCCGGTGCGGTCGGTGTCGGACTGCACCAGGCGGATGCGTGACGGCGTCGTGCCGAGCTGGTTGGCCGCGATCTGGACATGCGCGGTCGATGTGCCTTCGCCGAATTCGACGGTACCGACGGCCAATTCGTACATGAGGTCGTCGCCCAGCGTGACCCAGGCCTCCGAGATGTGTTCGGTCGGGGGCGCGGTCTCGTGCAGGGAACTCGCGACGCCGGACCCGACGAGCCATTCGGGACCGGGGCCCGGCTCGTCGGCCGTACGGGCCATCGCGTCATCGACCAGGTCGATGCATTTCCCGAGCCCGTCCTCACTGAACATCACGTCGTCGGGGCCGTCGTCCATGGCGACGAGCGGTTCTCCCGGCCGCACGATGTTGCGCCGGCGCAGGGCGAGCGGATCCATGTGCAGGGCACGCGCCAATTCGTCCATCGCCGATTCCACGGCGAACGCGGGCTGCGTCATCCCGTAACCGCGCAGCGCTCCACTGGGGACGGTGTTCGTGTAGACCGAGTACGCGTCGTACTTCTTGTTGGGGCAGCGGTAGATCATGACGGCGGCGCCGCCCGCGAACAGCGTTTCGCCGCCGTGGTTTCCGTAGGCGCCCGTGTTGGACACATTGCGGACCTGGAATGCCGTGAGGGTTCCGTCCGCCTTCGCGCCGAGTCTGACCGTCAGAGCCATCGGGTGCCGGGGCGAAGCCGTGGTGAACTCCTCCTCGCGGGTGTACTCCCAGCAGACCGGCCGCCCGGTGTCCAGGGTGGCGAGCGCGACCAGATCCTCCGAGATCACTTCCTGTTTGCCGCCGAAACCCCCGCCGACGCGTTTGCAGAACACGCGGAGCTGATCCGGCCGCAGCGCGAAGAGGTAGGCGAGTTTGACCTTCGCGATGGACGGAGACTGGGAACTCGTACGGACGTTGAGGCGGCCGTTCTCCATCCACGCGATCGATCCGTGGGTCTCGAGATGCGCGTGCTGCACCCGCGGTGAGACGTACGTGCCTTCGTGGATGACATCGGCCGCGGCGAATCCGGCATCGACGTCGCCGATGTGCGTATGGATCTCGAAAAGGGTGTTGTGCACGGGGTCGCGGACGAAGGGGTCGCTCGTGCCGTGCAGTTGCGGTGCTCCGTCGGCCATCGCCTCTTCGGGGTCGAAGACGGCCGGCAGCACCTCGTACTCGATGTCGACCTTGCGGCAGCCCTCCTCGGCCGCCCCGACCGTGTCGGCCAGGACGGCGACGACCCGCTGACCGGCGAAACGGACCGTGTCGTCGAGCATGAAGGTGTCGTCCGGATCGACGAGATGGTCGGTGTGGATCGCCGTCGTGTAGCGCTTCCGCGGTACGTCCTCCCAGGTGTAGACGCGATGCACGCCGGGCACCGCGAGGGCGGCGGTCTTGTCGATCGAGACGATCCGGGCGTGTGCGTGGGGGGAGTGCAGCACCTTGAGGTGCAGCATGCCCTCCATCTCGGTGTCCATGGTGAATTCGGCGCGACCGGTCACCACGTCGTTCGCCGCCGGCGCGCCCACGCTCGTCCCGACGGCCTTTCCGGGTGTGGCGGTCTCCACGCCGGCCACACCGTTCACGGCGTCCTCGATCCCCCGGTAGCCGGTGCAGCGGCAGAGATTGCCCTTCAACGCCCGTGGCAGATCCGACTTCTGGGCCTCGGTGAATGTTGCAGAGGTCATGATCATCCCAGCGGTGCAGAAACCGCACTGGAATCCGGGGGCGTCACGGAATCGCCGTTGCATCGGGTGCAGATTGCCCGGTGAACCGATGCCCTCGATCGTCGTCACCTCACGGCCTTCCGCGCGGAAGGCGGGGGTGATGCAGCTGTGTACCGGATCGCCGTCCAGCCACACCGTGCACGCGCCGCAATCCCCGGCGTCGCAGCCCTTCTTGACGCCGTGGTGCCCGAGCGAGCGGAGGAAGGTGCGCAGGCACTGGCCGGGGTCCGGCTCCTCGCCGAACCTCATGCCGTTCACGATGTACGTCATGTCTCGGCCCCAGAGATGAGTTCGCGGCGAATCTCTTCGGCGAAGTGCTGTGTCAGATGGCGACGGTGGTCAGGGGTCCCGTTGGGATCGGCGAACCAGACACCGGCGGGGATGTCGTCGATCCTCTGCTGGAGAGTGCGGGCATCGGGCAGGGTGGCGAAGGCGAAACGCACGGGCCGTGTCGTCCCGGCCGTGACGGTGAGCAACAGGTCGTCCGTTCCCGGCGTTCGGGTACCGATGAGGAACACCGTCGAACGGCCGAGACGGGTGAGCGAGAAGCGGCGGTGCGCGGGACGTTTCCGCAGGGCATGCGCCGGGATCGTGACGCGTCGCAGGATTTCGCCGGCACCGAGGACGTTGTTGTGTTCGCCGGTCACGAAGTCGGCGGCATCGACGGTGCGTGTGGATCCGTCGGAAGCCCACAGTTCGTACGTCGCCTCCAGAGCGACCGTCAGCGTGATCATGGGACCGGCGGGGAGAGACATGCAGATGTTGCCGCCCACCGTCGCCGAGTTCCAGACCTTGAACGAGGAGAGAAAGGCCTCGCAGCTCGTCGCGAAGAGCGTGCCCGCGTGCCAATCGTGAGGAGAGGCAAAGGCGTACAGGTCGCGGATGGTGCACGTCGCGCCGATTTCCAGACCGGAGTCGCTCGGGACGAGTGGGTCCCACCGCAAGGCCGTCAGGTCGACCAGCCGGTGGAGATCGGGCTGCTCGACGGAGAACAGCCACGTTCCGCCGGCGAGCCAGGCGTCGCCTTCACGCCAGTCCGAGCCCGGTCGGTCGGAAGGTCGCCGGACGACTTCGGTGATGGTGTTGAGGTCCATGGGAAACCGGTCTCCCTGACGACGGCAATCGTGCGACGGACCGCGGGCCGAGCGCGATCCCCGGCGCGTGGCGCGGCTCGCGCCGGAATGACGCCGGCCCCCGGCGGATCGGGTTCTGGCGGATCGGATTCTGTCGCGAGGCAGCGCCGCGAACTCACTCGGCGACCAGCCGCCAACTCGCTCTGCGATTTGGGGCATTCGGCTCGGTGTACACGCCGCGGCGCCCCGCTCGCCTCCGGCGCGATCCCGACCGGCCACGACCGGGCGACCGGCCTCGAACGCGCTGGGAGCGGCACAACCTCGAGCGACAGAACCCCTTCTGGCCGGTGCTGTCGAACCGCTCGAGGGCGGACCGGCGGGCGCTCAGATGCCTTCCTCAGGATATCGCAGAACGGACATACCGCAGCACGGGTTCGGCTGCGCCGGGTCCGAGGTCGGGCGGGCAGCCGCGGTGGATGGTGCGGGGATGGTGCGGTCGGGTTTCGGAGTGAGGCGGCGGTGTCAACGCGCCGAGGGGTGGGGTGCGTTGGCGGTGCGGGTGCGGGTGCGGGTGCGCAGCCGTCCCGGTGCATCCCGCGCGCGGGCGTGGCGGCGATGGCCGGGCGTCGGGCATCCCGGCCGACGCCCGCGCCCTCCGGGCCCCTTCCGCCTTTCCCTGCGTACGGGTGCGGCGAGTGCAGTCCGGTGGGCACGCTGCCGGCACAAGGCGATGCAGGTCCAGGGCGGCCGGTGAGGCCGCGCCTCAGTCCAGGGTGACTCGATAGACGGTCGACTCTCTGCGGTGGAACCCCGCCCGCTCGTACAAGCGGTTCGCGGCCTCTCGCGAAGGCCGCGAGGTGAGGTCAACGGTCCGAGCCCCTGCCTCCCCGGCCAGGGTCAGCGCCTGGTCGATCAGGACCCATCCGATCACCTGAGGCGCGCTCCCGGTCGACCGGGACGGGATCAGGGTCACCCCCGCCGTCGCTCGATCCTCGCCC
>NZ_JBEYUP010000029.1:0-42436 GCF_040643575.1 Streptomyces sp. NPDC047108 | reverse complement strand
CGTCAGCCGTCAGCCGTCAGCCGTCAGCCGTCAGCCGTCAGCCGTCAGCCGTCAGCCGTCAGCCGTCAGCCGTCAGCCGTCAGCCGTCAGCCGTCAGCCGTCACAGGACGGGCGCCGAGGACATCGGGCACTTGTCGACCGTACAGTTCCGATATATCGTTGAGGCATCGCGACAGATCAACGATGGAAGGAGCGTCATCATGCGTTCCCACGGACACGGACACGGATCACATGGACCCTGCGGCCCCGGGTTCGCGGGCCGAGGTGACTTCGATGCGCGGCGCGGGGCCTTCGGGCCGTTCGGCCCGCCCTTCGGGGGGCCGCCGCCCTGGGGTGGCCGAGGGCGCGGCGGGCCGCGCGGAAGGGCCCGGCGCGGCGATGTGCGCGCGTCGATCCTGGCGTTGCTCAAGGACCGCCCGATGCACGGCTACGAGATGATCCAGGAGATCGCCGAGCGCAGTGGCGGAGCGTGGAAGCCGAGCCCCGGCTCGGTCTACCCGACCCTCCAGCTCCTGGAGGACGAAGGGCTGATCAGCAGCGCGAGCGACGGCGGCAAGAAGCTGTTCGAGCTCACCGACACGGGTCGTACCGAGGCGGACGCCGGGCCCGAGGCCCCCTGGGAGGACGCCGGACGTGGCGTCGACTGGGAGGCCATGAACGAGATCCGGAAGGCCGGCGGCGGGCTCGTCGAGGCGTTCCGTCAGGTGTGGGCCACCGGCACGCCCGAGCAGCGGGACAAGGCTCTCGTGGTCGTCAACAAGGCCCGGAAGGAGCTGTATCTGATCCTCGCCGACGAGGACTGATAGGGGCGATGTATCGCCAAGTCCGAGCGTCATAAGGCGAGTTGACGAGGCGTCCGGACGGCAGGCGGCGGCTCCGTGCGCAGTGCGCGGGGTCGCCGTTTCGTGTGTGCGGCAGTTAATTCAGGGTGTAAGAAAAGTCCGGCGCCTCTCTTGACGGGTTGTCATGGACGGGGAAAGACTCCGCTCGCCGACCACGAAACGGAGTCCTCCATGACGCTGTTGGCCCGCCACCTCCCCGGGCGCGTACGGCCGAGCGCCACCCGCCGGACCCGCCGCCGCAGCGCGGCCGCACTGGTGACCGTCACCGCCTGTGTGGCCACCCTTGCCTCCGCGCACGCCGACGCGAGCACACCCACGTACCGCGACGCCCGCGCGCCCGTCCAGCAGCGCGTAGCGGATCTCCTCGGCCGGATGACGCTCAAGGAGAAGGCCGGGCAGATGGACCAGATCGCCGTGGCCCGGATGCAGGGCGACTGCGAATGGAGCGGGGGTGCGCTCGACGAGACCTGCATGAAGACCGTGCTCGACGACCACGCCACCGGTTCCGTCCTCTCAGGTGGCGGTATGGGCCCCGAGAAGAACACCCCCGCCGACTGGGCGCGCATGGTCAACTCCGTGCAGAAGTACGCCGTCGAGAACTCCCGGCTCCACATCCCCGTGCTCTACGGGGTCGACGCCGTGCACGGCCACAACAACGTCCTCGGCGCCACCGTCTTCCCGCACCAGATCGGGCTCGGTGCCACCTGGGACCCCGGCACCGTACGGGACTCGGGCGCGGCGACCGCCCGTGCCGTCGCCGCCACCGGCATAGACTGGAACTTCTCGCCCGTGGCCGACCTCGCCCGCGACCAGCGCTGGGGCCGCTCCTACGAGACCTACGGCGAGGACCCGCTGCTCGCCGGCACCCTGGCCGCGGCCGCCACCCGCGGCATCGAGCATGCCGGTGGCGCGAAGCGCGTCGCCGCGACCGTGAAGCACTTCGCCGGGTACTCCGAGCCGTCGAACGGGCACGACCGCGTGCCCGCCGATGTGTCGATGCGCTACCTCCAGGACACGCTGCTCGCGCCCTACCGCCGGGCGATCGAATCCGGCGCGGACAGCGTCATGGTCAACTCCGGTGCCGTCAACGGCGTTCCGGCCACCTCCTCGCGCTATCTGCTCACCGAGGTCCTGCGCGAACAGTGGGGCTTCAAGGGGGTCGCCGTCACCGACTGGGAGGACATCCGGGCGCTTCAGACCAAGTACAAGGTCGCCGCCGACTACCCGGAGGCCATCGCCCTCGCCGTCAACGCGGGCATCGACATGGCCATGGAGCCCTACCACGCCAAGGAGTTCACCGAGGGGCTGCTCACCGCCGTCCGCCGCGGTCTGGTGAAGGAGAAGCGGATCGACGAGGCCGTGGCCCGGATCCTGCGGCTCAAGTTCGAACTCGGGCTGTTCGAGGACCCGTACGTCGACCCGGACCGGGCCGATGACGCCGTGCTCGGCGCCGACCGTGCCCTGGCCCGCAAGGCGGCCACCGATTCGCAGGTCCTTCTGCGCAACGAGGACGCGACGCTGCCTGTCCCGCGCGACGCCCGGAAGATCGTGGTGGCCGGGTCGTACGCCGACGACATCGACAACCAGGCGGGGGGCTGGACGATCGGCTGGCAGAGGGTGCCCGAAGGAGTCGAACTCCCCGGCACCACCGTGCTCGAGGGCATCCGGGCGGCCGCCCCGAAGGGCACCGACGTCGTCCACGCCACCACTGAGGACGAGGCGGCCGAACAGGCGGCCACCGCCGATCTCAACGTCGTCGTGGTCGGGGAGAAGGCCGCGGCCGAGGGCGAGGCGGACACACCGCGCCCCGAACTCTCCGCGGACCAGCAGGCGTTGGTGAAGCGGATCGAGGCGAGCGGCAAGCCCGTCGTGGTCGTGGTGATCGCCGGACGCCCGCTCGCGCTCGGCGACGCGGCGGGCACCGACGGGCTGCTGATGGCGTGGCTTCCCGGCACCGAGGGAGGCCATGCCGTGGCCGACGTGCTCTTCGGCCGGGCCGACCCCAGCGGGAGGCTCCCGGTGTCCTGGCCGAAGAAGACCGGCAACGAGCCGATGTACTACCAGCAGTTGCCCGGGACCAACGCCGGGACCGAGTCCGCCTACGACGCGGCCTACGCGTTCGGCGACGGCCTCTCGTACACCCGCTACAGCTTCGACGGCGTCCGCCCGGCCCGGTCGTCCGTCGCTCCCGGAGATCCGGTGCGGCTGAAGGTGACCGTGTCCAACACGGGGCGGCGCAGCGGTGAGCTGGTGGTGCCGGTGTACGTGTCGCGTCCGGTGAGCGAGGTGCTGGCGCCCGCGCGGAAGCTGGCCGCCTTCACCAAGGTGCGCCTCGCGGCAGGGCAGTCGAGGACGGTCGAGTTGACGGTCCCCGCGCGGGTGCTTGCGGTCACGCCCGGCGACATCGACGGGGCGGGCACACCGCGCGTCGAGCGCGGGGCGTACGAGTTCACCGCCGGTGGGAAGACCGCGAAGGTGTCGGTGCGCTGACGGATCGAAGCGCCTCGGCCGGGCCGGACGTCCACGGCGCGTCGGGCGCGATGACTCTCGGGGACCGAGGGCCCCGTGAGAGGGGGACGGTCGAGGGGCGGCCCGTGGGCCGCCCCTCGACCGTGCCAGGTCCGCGTTGCATCGGGGCGGTCGTACCACCGCACCGCTGCCCAGGTGCGCTAGGCGACCAGGCCGCTGAGCTTGCGCAGCGACTCGTTCAGCGCCGCCGTCGCCGAGTCCTTGAGCTTGCCCGCCATCAGGGACACGGCCGCGCCGGTGAACTCGCCCTCGATCCTGACCCGCGTCCCGTCCCCGTCCGGCGTCAGCGCGTACCGCGTCCCGACGTTCACGCCCATCGGCCCCTGGCCCTTGATGTGGAGGACACGGGCCGGCTCGATGGCCGCCACCGTCCAGGTGACCTCGGCCGGGAAGCCCATCAGCCGCATGTTCTCCTCGAACGTGGAGCCCTGCGCCAGGGAGGAGGGGGCACCCTTGGGGAAGCCCGTGTGCGTGGCGTTCCACTGTCCGTACGACGTGAAGTCCGTGAGCTGTTCCCAGACCTTCTCCGGCGGTGCCTCGATCCGTGTCTCGGCGCTGACCTCGGCCATACGACCACCCCTTCTCCGTCCGCTGCGTCGGGCGCTCGCGGACCGTAGCCCCGGGCGCTCGAACATTCAAGACTGACGGACCGTCAGCTGTGTGTGGCCGTGGCCCCAGGGGTCCGGGTGCCCTGAGAGCGCGCTCATCCGCAGGGAGGAGGGGCCGCGCCGCCATGCCCACCCTGCGCGGTAGGGACGGATGCTCCCTTTCGCGGATGTGCCGGACGTCCGGGACTGGTGGGATGAGGAGCGTGCACGACCGTTCGCCTCTGCCCGCCGACCGCGGGCGACCCGCTTCCGAACTCGACGCCTGGCCCGGCGCGGCCCTGGCGCCGGTGGTCAGCGGTGCACGCCGGCGCGCGATCCGGGACGCGGACGGCCAGGTCGACACGGCGCACCTGCTGCACACCCTCCTCGACGTGGACGCGGAGGTCAGGGCGGTCGTCGGCGGCGGGGCCGATGTGGCCCGGCTCCTCAGCTATCTCGTGCAGCGCAGCATCGGCTACGGCCTGCGCTGGCGGGGCTCGGTGGAGGGCTCCCCAGGCGTGCGCGCCGTCCGCGGCGGTTTCGGCATGCCCGGCTGGTCACCGGCAGCGGCGACCGCGATGGAGCGCGCGGACCGGCGGGCGCGCGGCCGGGGAGCGGCGGCCGCCGAAGGGTTCGACCTGCTGGCCGCGCTGACCGCCGACCCCGAGAGCCGCGCGGCGGAGGTGCTGCGCCGCGCGGGCGTCGACCGTGAACGGCTGGCGGCGCGGCTCGACGACGCGCTCCCGGGCGCCCGCGGCGCCGAGCTCGGCGGCGATTCCGAGTCCTCCGGTGGGCGTGCGCCCCGGGCGGAGGTCGTGCGCCCCCGCGCCGCACCGGACCGCCCGATTCCGGACGCCGAGGGCTTCCCGGACGCGGAAGGCTTCCCGGGCACGGAGGGCTTCCCGGACGCGGAGGGCTGAAGAAGGCCGAAGGGGATGTCAGGGGCATCGGAGGTGACGCTCCTGTCGTTCGATGTCATCATGGCCGGATGCACGCGTCTCAGGGGAGGAGCGTCGGCCTCGGCCTCGCCTTGGTCTCGGCGTTCGCATTCGGTGGATCGGGGGTCGCGGCCAAGCCGCTGATCGAGGCGGGCCTCGACCCCCTGCACGTGGTCTGGCTGCGCGCCGCGGGCGCGGCCCTCGTCATGCTCCCCGTCGCCTGGCGCCATCGCGCCCTGGTGCGCCAACGCCCCGCCCTGCTGGCCGGGTTCGGGCTGCTCGCCGTGGCCGGCGTCCAGGCCTGCTACTTCGCGGCGATCTCCCGCATCCCGGTCGGGGTCGCCCTGCTCGTCGAGTACCTGGGCCCGGCGCTGCTGCTGGGATGGGTGCGCTTCGTCCAGCGCCGCCCGGTGAGCCGTGCGGCGGCCGTCGGGGTCGTGCTCGCGGTGGGCGGGCTGGCCTGTGTCGTCGAGGTGTGGTCGGGCCTCGGGTTCGACGCGCTGGGCCTGCTGCTGGCCTTCGGCGCGGCCTGCTGCCAGGTGTCGTACTTCCTCCTCTCCGACCACGGCAGCGGCGGCGAGAACCCGGCCGACCCGATCGGGGTCATCGCGTACGGCCTGCTCATCGGTACGGGGGTGCTCACCGTCGTCGCCCGGCCCTGGACCATGGACTGGGCGCTGCTCGCCGGTCGGGCCGACATGGGCGGCACGGTGGTCCCGGCGTCCCTGCTCCTCGCCTGGGTCGTCCTCGTCGCGACCGTCGTCGCCTACTTCACCGGGGTGCTGTCGGTCCGGAGGCTGTCGCCCCAAGTGGCCGGAGTCGTCGCCTGCCTGGAGGCCGTCGTCGCGACTGTCCTGGCCTGGGTGATGCTCGGCGAGCACCTCTCCGCGCCCCAGGTCGTCGGAGGCGCGGCCGTTCTGGCCGGGGCGTTCATCGCCCAGACCTCGACGCCCAAGGCGGTCTCCGGCGCTCCGGTCGCCGGGTCGGCACCGGACCCGGGCCTGACCGCTGATCAAGGGGAAAGCGGGTCCGATCAGCGAGAAAGCGAGTTGCCCGCCGTGAACCGTGCGACGTAGGGTCCGGATCATGCATTCGACTGCGCTCGTTCTTCCGCCTCCCGCCGCCTGACGGCGGGCGGCTGCTCCACGGAGGTTGTTCGGCCCGGGCCGTGCCCGGGTCTGTCGCTGCTGCCCGCAGACGGAGCGTTCGCGACCCAACCTTTCTTCCGCGGAGAACTCTCACGTGTCGAATGTGTCCTCATCTGCTGTCGGCCTGCCCGTGGGGCGTGGCCTGTGCTATCTCGTCGTCGCCGGTGTCGCCTGGGGCACCGCGGGCGCGGCGGCGGCCATGCTCTACCGCTCCAGCGACCTCGGCCCTGTCGCTTTGTCGTTCTGGCGCTATGTCGGCGGACTCGCCCTGCTGCTGACCGCGCACGCCGCGCGCGGTGTACGGGTCCGGCGCCGGCCGGCCGCCGCCATGACGGCCGCTGCCGCGGTCGCCGTTCCTGAGTCGGCGCGGAGGCGGATCCTGCGGGTCGTCGGTACGGGCGTGGGCCTGACCGTCTTCCAGACCGCCTACTTCGCCGCGGTGCAGGCCACCGGGCTCGCGGTGGCCACCGTCGTGACGCTCGGCGCGGGGCCCGTCCTCATCGCCCTGTGCGCCCGGCTCTTCATGGGTGAACACCTCGGCGGCGGCGGGGTCCTGGCCGTCTCCGGAGCGCTCGGCGGGCTCGCGGTGCTGGTGCTCGGGAGCGGCGGCGGCGCCGTGAAGCCGCTCGGCGTCGTCCTGGCGCTGGTCTCGGCGGCGGGCTACGCGGCGATCACCCTGCTCACCCGCTGGCTCGGGCGCACCGGGGCGGGTGCCGACGCGCGCTCGACCACCGCCTGGGCCTTCGCCGTTGGAGCCGTGTGCCTGCTGCCGTTCGGGCTGGCCCAGGGCTTGCTGCCGCACACCGCCGACCCGGCCCGGGTGCTGGTGCTCCTGGTGTACGTGGCGGCGGTGCCGACGGCGCTCGCGTACGCGCTGTACTTCGCCGGGGCGGCCGTCGTACGGGCCGCGACCGCGTCCGTGATCATGCTCATCGAGCCGGTGAGCGCCGCCGTCATCGCGGTGGCGCTGCTGGGGGAGCGGCTCACGGCGGCGACCGTGCTCGGCACGCTCCTGCTGCTGACGGCCGTGGCCGGACTCGCGGTCGCGGAGGCGCGGTCGGCGGCGGCCGCCCGCAGGACCAGGACCGCGGCGGCCTGAGCGGACGCGCGACGCCTCGCGGGGCGTCACGCGTCATCCGGCCGTTTCCCGCCGCCCGTCCCGCCGCGTCGCGCGGGACGGGCGGTGCCGTCCTCCGGCAAGCCTCAACAAGCCTGCCGCCAGGGGGCGTTCGGGCCCACGCCTGGCGCCGGGGTCAGAGGGCCTTCAGATAGTCCGGCAGCGCGACGCCCGAGTCCAGGTCGTCGGCCGCGACCGGCTCCCCGTAGCCGCGGGTGAGCGGCACGACGCCGCTCCAGTGGGGCAGTGCGAGGTCCTCGGCGTCGTCACCGGGGCCTCCCGTCCGCGCCTTCGCCGAGACCTCTTCCAGGTCGAGCCGGATGACGGCGGTCGCGGCCAGCTCCTTGGCGTTCGCGGGGCGCGAGTCCGCGGCGCGGCCGGGCACGACCTGGTCGACGATCGCGTCCAGAGCCTCGGCGCGCTCAGCGGCATCGGTGACCCGGTGTGCGGTGCCGTGCACCACCACCGAGCGGTAGTTGATCGAGTGGTGGAATGCGGACCGCGCAAGCACCAGAGCGTCGACGTGCGTCACGGTCAGGCACACGGGCATGCCCGGGTCGGCCTGACCGCTCATCCGCAGCGGGCGGGAGCCGGTCGAGCCGTGGACGTAGAGACGCTCGCCCACCCGCGCGTACAGGGTGGGCAGGACGACGGGCGCGCCCTCGCGGACGAAGCCGAGGTGGCAGACGTAGCCCTCGTCGAGTATCGCGTGGACGGTGTCGCGGTCGTAGGCCGCGCGCTGGGCGGCGCGGGTCGGGACCGTGCGGTCGGTGGCGGTGTAGGCGGTGGATGCCGCTTCCGAAGCGGCGGCGGTGTCCGGCATTGCAAACTCCATTGCACTAATGCATAATCTTGTTTGTGCTAGGAGAGTATCGGATCTCGGGTCGTCGCGCAGCAGACATCGCGGCCAGCGTCGAACAGGCCGTCGGAGCAGGGGAGTTGAACCCCGGGCAGCTTCTTCCGCCGTTGCGGGAGCTGGCCCGGCAGCTCGACGTCAATCCGAACACGGTGGCGGCGGCGTATCGCACCCTGCGGGACCGCGGCGTCATCGAGACGGCGGGCAGGCGCGGCAGCCGGGTGCGGGCGCGGCCCGCCAGCACCGCGCGGGAGGCGATCGGTATCCCCTCGCCGCCCGGCGTCGTCGACGTGTCGATGGGTAACCCCGACACCTCGCTCCTGCCTCCGCTCGGTGACGCGCTCGCCGATGCGGCCGCCCGCCACGCAGCCCGTCCGACCCTGTACGGCGATGCCGCGGTCCGTACCGAGCTGGAGGAGACGGCCCGCGCGGCCCTCGACGCGGACGGCGTCCCGGACGGACCGGTCGCGGTCACCTCCGGAGCACTCGACGCCATCGAACGCGTGCTGGCCGCACACCTCAGGCCCGGGGACGCCGTGGCCGTCGAGGATCCCGGCTGGGGCAGCGCACTGGATCTGATCCCGGCGATGGGGCTGCGCGTCGTCCCGGTCGCCGTCGACGACGAAGGGCCGCTGCCGGAGGACGTCGAACGCGCCCTGAGCCGGGGTGCCCGGGCGCTCGTGGTCACGTGCCGGGCGCAGAACCCGACCGGGGCCGCCGTCTCCGCCGGCCGTGCGGCGGACCTCCGCTCCGTCCTCGAGGCCCGGCCGGAGACGCTGCTGATCGAGGACGACCACGGCCACGGCATCGTCGACCTCGCCCTCCACCCGCTGGCCGGACGGACCCGGCACTGGGCGTTCATCCGCTCGACGGCCAAGGCGTACGGCCCCGTCCTGCGCCTCGCCGTGCTGACCGGGGACGCCATCACCGTCGACCGCGTCGGTGGGCGGCAGCGGCTGGGGCCCGGCTGGGTCAGCCATCTCCTGCAGGATGCCGTCGTGCACCTGTGGCGGACGGGCGCGGTGGACACGCGAGCCGTCGCCGCCGCGTACGGCTCACGGCGGGACGCCCTGGTGCGCGCGCTGCGCGAGCGGGGGATCGCCGCGCACGGCCGCAGCGGGATGAACGTCTGGGTACCGGTCCCCGACGAGACGGGCGCGGTCGCCCGGCTGCTGCAGTCGGGCTGGGCCGTCGCGCCCGGGGCACGCTTCCGCGTGGCCTCGCCACCCGCGGTGCGGGTGACCGTGTCGTCCTTGTCCCGCAGCGACATCGAGGCGGTCGCGGACGCCGTGGCATCCGCGACCGTCCCTGCGCCCTCAAGACGCTACGGCTGACTGCCGTGCGCTACTGGCAGGCGCCGGTGGTCACCCGCTCCGCCGGTCGTGCGGCGTCCTGCGGGGTGACGTCCTGATGTGCGGCGTCCTGCGGGGTCATGTCCGTGCGGGCGGTGTCCTGCCGGGCGGGGTTCGTCCCAGGCGTGACCTTCCCGGAGTCCGCCCCGCCCCGCGCGGTGACCGTTCCGCGGCCCGCGGACCGACGGCGACTCTGCGTCAGGGCCGCGCCGACCAGGACGACGAGCGCACCCACCGGCGTATTCCACGTGAGGTGTTCGCCCAGCACCATCACGCCCGCGGCGGTCGCGATGACCGGGATGAAGTACGTCACCAGGGTTGCGGTCGTGGGCCCGACCTCGGCCACCAGGCCGTACTGCAGGAGGAAGGCCAGGCCCGTCCCGAGCGCGCCCAGGGCGAGGACCGACAGCAGCGGCAGGACGGGGAAGGAGGTGGGGAATGTGGTGAACAGCGGTGTGACGACGGCGAGTTGAACGGTGCCGAGCAGCAACTGCGAGCCGGCCATCGCCAGGTTGGAGTTGCCGGTGCCGGCGAGCGTGCGCCGGACGTAGACCCAGCCGACCGCGTAGCTCAGCGAGGCGACCAGCGCCATGGCCGTCCCCGCCGGGTCCTGCCCGGAGAAGCCCTGCCAGGCGCCCAGGACGGTCAGCACCCCGGCGAAGCCGATGCCCAGGCCCGCGACGCGGCGGCGGGTCGGGCGGTCCTCGGACAGGGCGACGATCGACAGGACCATGCCCCACAGCGGAGTGGTGGCGTTGCAGATGCCCGCGAGCGTGGACGGGATGGTCAGCTCCGCGTACGCGAAGAGGGTGAAGGGCAGGGCGTTGAGGAGGAACGCCGCGACGGCGAGGTGGCCCCAGGTGCGGGCGCCGCGCGGCATCCGCTCCCGCCGGACCGCGAGAACCGCGGCCAGGACCGCCGTGCCGAACACCATCCGTCCGAGCGTGACCTGCAGCGGGGCGTACGCCTGTGTGCCGACCTTGATCAGGAGGAAGCTGAAGCCCCAGATCAGCGACAGCACGGCGAACCGGATGCGCCAGTCCACGGCCGGGCGGCGCGCGGCGGGTGCGGACGGCGCGGTGGCGGACGGACCCGGGGGCGTCGGGGGAGGTGTGGTGACGGCCGCGACCTGGGCGGTCGTCCGCGGGGCCGAACGCGAGCCGGAGCGCGGGGCGGACCGCGAGTCGGAGCGCGGGGCGGACTGCGAGGTGGACCGGGAGGCGGATTCGGGAGTGCGGGAGGTCGCGGCGGAGCTCATGCACTCCAGACTCCTGCCCAGGACTTCGTAGGACAAGCGAGATTTCGTAGAGCCTTAGCTTAGTATTGCTTACATGTTGAATCTCGACCGCCTCAGGACCCTGGATGCCGTCGCCCGCCACGGCTCCGTGAGTGCCGCCGCCGA
This sequence comes from Streptomyces sp. NPDC047108, assembly GCF_040643575.1. NCBI lineage: Bacteria > Bacillati > Actinomycetota > Actinomycetes > Kitasatosporales > Streptomycetaceae > Streptomyces > Streptomyces sp. NPDC047108. The sequence continues at coordinate 31,665 of NZ_JBEYUP010000029.1, read as the reverse complement.
GGGGCTCCACGTCACCACCTCGGCAGTTTCTCAGCAGCTCGCGAAACTGGAGCGCGAGGCGGGGCAGCAGCTGCTCGCCAAGAACGGCCGCGGCGTCCGGCTCACCGACGCCGGCCGGCTGCTCGCCGAGCATGCGGCGCGCATCCTCTCCCAGGTCGAGCTGGCGCACTCGGATCTCGAGGCGCACCGCGGCCAGGCGGTCGGCGAACTGCTCCTGGGTGCGTTCCCCACGTCCGTGCGCGGCCTCTTCCCGGGCGCCATGGCCGTACTCCGCGCCGACCACCCGCAATTGCGCGTCCGGCTGCAGGAGCTCGAACCCGACGCCTCGCTTCCGCGTCTGGTGCGCGGGGACATCGATCTCGCGGTGGTCCTGGACTGGTACAACAAGCCGCTCTCCCTGCCCGACGGGCTGGCCAAGGCGCCGCTGCTGGACGACCCCGCCGACGTCGCCATGCCCGCCGACCACCCGCTCGCGGGCCGCCAGGAGGTGGACCTCGAGGAGTTCGCGGACGACGAGTGGATCTCCTGGCCGAAGGGCGAGTTCTGCCACGACTGGCTGATGTTCACGCTGCGCAGCAAGGGGGTCGAGCCGCGCATCACACACACGGCGGAGGAGCACCACACCCAACTCGCTCTGGTCGGGGCCGGGTTCGGAGTCGCCGTCGCACCGCGGCTGGGTCGCGGTCCGGTGCCCGCCAACGTCACGGTGGTGCCGGTGCGTTCGACGATGCGGCGGCACATCTACGCGGTGTGGCGGGCGGACGCCGACCGCCGGCCCTCGATCCGGGCCGCGGTGGACGCCCTGCGCAAGGCGGCGCAGAGCGTGGAGACCTGACGCATCGTGAAGTGCCGCTTGCGCCCCCTCGTGAACCGGTTCAAGATCGCCTGAGACCCGACGAACGCAGGGAGACGATGAACCCGCGGACCACCCACGTCGACCACGAACTCATCCAGGCCGCGGCGCACGTCGCCCGCACGCGCTGCCGGGGCGACCACCACACGATGGCCGCCGCCGCCCGCGCCCGTGACGGCCGGATCGTCACCGCGGTGAACGCCTACCACTTCACCGGAGGCCCCTGCGCCGAGCTGGTCCTCATCGGCACGGCGGCCGCCCAGGGCGCGTACGACCTGGACACCATCGTCGCCGTGGGTGACCGCGAACGGGGCGTCGTTCCCCCGTGCGGCCGGTGCCGTCAGGTCCTCCTCGACTACTTCCCGACCCTCCAGGTCATCGTCGGCGCAGATGACCGCCTCCGCGCCGTCCCCATCGCCGGCCTGCTGCCCGAAAGCTACGTCTGGGCCGACCACCAGCTCGACGCCGACTGAACCGCGAGCCGCCGTGGCTCTGCGCGTACGGCGTTGTCCTCCGCGTGCGGCGCGGCTCTCGCCGTGCGGCGTGGCTCTGCGCGTGCGGCGCGGCTCTCCCTGTACGGCGTTGTCCTCCGCGTATGGCGTGGCTCTGCGGTACGGCGTTGCCCTCCGCGTACGGCGCGGCTCTTCCTGTACGGCGTTGCCCTCCGCGTACGGCGCGGCTCTCCCTGTGCGGCGTTGCCCTTCGCGTGCGGCGCGGTCCTACGCGTCGGGCGCGGCCATCTTGCGGAAGTCCCACGAGGCCACGGCGTCCGGGGTGAGCCGGAGCCAGGCGTGGCGGCCGTCGTGCGGCAACGTGTCGATGCCGAAGTACTTCACCGCGAACAGCCGCTCCATCGCGTCGAGTTCGGGGCACGGCTCGCCGGTGCGCGGTGCCTCGCCCACGAACACGGCCGTGCCCGACAGCTCGGCGCCCCGCAGCTCCCCGTAGTCATGCCCGTCGTCGACCACGACGGCCAGGCGCGGGTCGCGGCGCAGATCGGCCCAACGGCGGCTGCGGGTGAGGGAGTACAGCCACAGGGACGTGCCGTCCCAGGCGAACCAGAGCGGGCTCACATGCGGTCGGCCGTCCTGGTCCACCGTCGCCACCCGGCAGGTGCGCTGCTCCGCCAGGAAGGCGTCCAGCTCGTGGCCGGTCATCATGATGCGGCGTCCCCGCCGCTGCGTTCCGGCGCCTCGCGGCGTGCCTTCCATCGGCCGTCCGCCCTCCCACTTCTGATGGTGTGTCAGAAAAAGGATGAGGTGCTCTTCCGGGTCCGCGCAAGTCCCGCTACCGTCCCGGCCTGACCGAAGGACCGACGGACGGGCGGCGCTCCGGTGCGGCGTGGCCCCGTGGGAGTGGGGGAGACGTATGGGCTCGCGCGACCTGCCGACCGGGCTGCTCGAACCGGCGACCACGGTACTGCTCACCGTCGAGTGCCAGGAGGGCGTCGTCGGGCCCGGCAGTGCGCTCCCCGAACTCGCCGCGGAGGCCCGGACGTCCGGCGCCCTGCACAATGTCGCCCGCTTGGTCACCGCGGCCCGTGACGCGGGCGTCCAGGTGATGCACGCCGTGGCCGAGCGCCGCCCCGATGGGCGTGGCTCGAACCGGAACGCGCGCCTGTTCCGTGCCGCCGAGCGGCTTCCCGTCCAGCAGCTCACGGGCTCCGCGGCCGTCCGGGTCGCCGAGCCCGTCACGGTCGCCGAGGAGGATCTCGTCGTGCGCCGCCTGCACGGCCTGTCCCCGGTCGCCGGGACCGGCGTGGACGGCCTGCTGCGCAACCTGGGCTGCCGCACCCTCGTCGTCGCCGGGGTCTCCGCGAACGTCGCGGTCCCGGCGGCGGTCTTCGACGCGGTGAACCTCGGCTACACCGCCGTCGTACCGGCCGATGCCATCGCGGGCGTACCCCCCGAGTACACGCCCGCGATGGTCCGGCACACCCTCGCCCTGGTCGCGATGGTCACCGCGACGGACGAGGTGCTGGCCTGCTGGAGCAGGCCGGACCGGTCCGCATGAGGCGGACCGGCGGGACTCGGTCGGGCTCGGTGGTCACCCGAGCTTGATCGAGTCTCCGTCCACGGTGACCTTCTTGCCGGGCAGCGGCTGTGTGGCCGGGCCCTTCTTCACACTGCCGTCCGCGATGGCGAACTTGCTGCCGTGCAGCGGGCAGTTGATGGTGCCGCCCGACACCTCGTTCAGCGGGCTGCCCTGGTGGGTGCAGATCGCCGCGTAGGCCCGGAACTCGCCCTCCGTGGGCTGTGTGACCACCACCTTCTGGTCCTTGAAGATCTTGCCGCCGCCGACGGGGATGTCGGCCGCCGCCGCGAGCGCGGCACCACCCGCGGCGTCCCCGCCGTCACCACCGGAGTCCGGCGCGGAACTGTCCTCCTTCGGCTGCGACGCGTCACCGGAGTCGCCGCACGCGGCGAGCATCGCGGCCAGACAGGTGGCCCCGGCCGCGGCGACCACGGCACGTCGGCTCGTGTTCCGCCCGGTCCCTTCAGTTCCTGTCATGGTGCTTACGTCCCCTTCGCTTGCTGGGCGTCTTCCCTGGCCGGCCCTGACACGGCCGGTCCGGCCCCTCTGTACGGACCGTGGTGCTCAGGTGTTCAGATCGTCTGCGACACCGAGCGCCTCACGGAGGAAAACGATCTGGAGCAGGAGGAGATTCTCGGCCACTTCCTCCGATGCCGCCAGATGCGTGACCCCGGACAGCGGCAGCACCGAGTGCGGACGGCCCGCGGCCAGCAGCGCCGCCGAGAAGCGCAGGCTGTGGGCCACGACCACGTTGTCGTCCGCGGTGCCGTGGACGAGCATCAACGGGCGGGAGAGCCGGGGGGCGTCCGGGAGGAGCGAGGACCGCTCGTAGTGCTCCGGCTCCTTCTCCGGGTGGCCGAGATACCGCTCCTTCCAGTACGTGTCGTAGAGCCGGGGGTCGATCACGGGTGCGCCCGCGACGGCCGCGTGGACGGCGTCGGGCCGGCGCAGCACCGCGCCCGCCGCCAGATATCCGCCGAACGACCAGCCGCGGATCGCCACCCGGTCCAGGTCCATGTCGGGGCAGGTCTCCGCGGCCGCGTGCAGGGCGTCGACCTGGTCCTCCAGGGCGTGCCCCAGGGTGTCGCCGTACACCGATGTCTCCCAGGCCGGCCCGCGGCCAGGGGTGCCGCGTCCGTCCGCGACGAGCACGGCGAACCCCTGCTCGGCGAACCACTGGGAGACGCAGGCGGTCCAGGTGCGGGCGTGGACGACCACCTGCATCGCAGGGCCGCCGTACGGGTCGAGCAGCACCGGCAGCTTCCCGGACCCCGGCTCGTACCAGGACGGAAGGTACAGCGCGGCGCGGATCCGCCGCTCGCCGAGGGTCAGGTGGGTGGGCCGCGGGACGGCCTCGGGCTCGGCGGCCCGCACCGCGACGGTGCCGTCGGGTTCGCCCTCGCGCAGCACGGTGACGCGATGCCCGTCGGGGGTGCGGCTCTCCAGGACGACGGTGCCGCCGCGCAGCGTGGCGGTGTGCAGACCGGGGCCTTCGCTGATCCGGGTGCAGCCGGTCCCGGGCTCGTAGGACCAGACGTGCGTCTCGGTGGGCTCCTGGCTGGCCGTGAACAGCACGCGTTCCCCGTCGGTGGCCGTCACCGCACGCACCTGAAGCCCCGGGGGTGTGCGTCCTTCGGCACCGAAGCGCAGGGCCCGGGTGTCGTCCTCCTCGAACGGGTGGACCAGCGCGCCGGATTCCGTACGGACCGGGGTCCCGGGGATCTGCTCCGCCCAGGGCGCGCCGCGCTGCTCGTGCAGGGTGCGCGTCGCGCCGGTGGCCGGGTCGGCGGCCAGGACGCGTACGGTCCGCTGGTCGCGGCTCTGCACGGTGACCAGCGGACCGTGGGCGTCCCACCGGGCGTCGACGAGGTACTCGAACTCCTCCCGGTCCCAGGCGATCTCGGTCCGGCTCCCGTCGAGGGAGATCCGGTGCAGCGAGACATCGGCGTTCGCGGTCCCGGCCACCGGGTACGGCACCGAGCGCGGCGGCACGTGCGGCTGCGCGGGATCGGAGATGTACCAGCGCTGAACCGGCGAGGTGTCGACACGCGTCACCAGCAGGGCCTCGCCGTCGGGCGCCCACCAGAACGCGCGCAGGCGCCCCATGGACTCGGCGGCCACATGGTCCGGGACTCCGTACGTCACCTCGGGGCCGTCGGGGAGCGCGAGCGGCCGGTCCTCCCCGTCGAGGTCCACGACGTGCAGCCCGCCCGCCGTGACGTACGCGATCCGGCTTCCGTCGGGGGAGAGGTGCGGGTCGCTCACGGGACCGGCCGTGGCCACCGTGTGCGCGACGCCGTCGTCCGGACCCACTACCCGGAGCGTGCCGCCGAGCGCGAACGCGGCCCGGCGCACCTCCGCATCCGTGGAGTACGCGACCACACCCTCCGACTGCTCCCGTGCCCGTTCCCTCCGGATGCGCTCCTGGTCCGGCACCGCACGGGAGGCGTCCGCGTCCCCCGGACCGGCGAGCACCCGCTCGGAGCCGTCAGCCTCCCGAAGCCACAGGCGGCTCACCGGATCGGTGCCGCCGCCGCTGCGGAGGAAGAGGACACGGCGGCCGTCGGGGGTGAGGGTGAACTGCCGGGGGACGCCGAGCGAGAAGCGCCGGGTACGGGCGAACTGGCGGGGGAAGCCGGGGCATGCGGGCGTGGTCGTGTCAGCCGGTGTGGTCATCCCGGGACTCTGGCAGAGTCGTCCGCCGCCGCAAACCGAGTTAATGGGGCGGGGATGCGTTCCGAAATCACCGTCACCCGCTGCGTCATGACCTCCGCGGGAGCGGTCGGCGCCGGACGTGCCGGGCCGACGATCCGGCGCCCGACCTCATGACGTGCACCGACTGACCGCGGGAGCCGCAGGGAACTTCCGCCGGTCCACTCTGCTCGTGCCTCCGCCGGCCGGTCGTGGTCGTCTCCCACGGCCGTCCGGATACGAGACCTTCGAAATCGGCCAGAATGAACCACTCCCCGGCAGAAGGCCTTTGTGTGCTCGGGCCGGATCCCGGGCTTTCCGTTCCCGGCCGGGGAAAGTGGAGAATTGCCCGCTCCTGCAGAGGGTGTTGGGACACGCGGCTGAAAGACGATCGGTTGTCGGCACCGCATTACGAGGGGCTCACGCCGGTCGGGGGCGCGAAGCCGAATGTGAGGACGCGACCCGGCCCTGACCGTGAATGCCCGCATACGGACGCCGGCGGAGAAGCCGGCACGCGGGCCGCGGTCGAAGCGTATGCCTCTAGGCGGCAGTTTTCGGTCTTTTGTTTCCCGTTGCTTCCGGAACCCCCTGTTAGCCTCCCCCTCAACTGGCCGGCCGTGGGCGGCGATTGCCCGCGGACGTCGGCGGCGTACTCGGAACCACGCCCCGCCTGACGATTTCCTCGATCTGAACTCAGGGAGAGTGCTGCACATGCCGGTGGTGGATTACGGCTCCGTCGTTGATGAGCCGGTCCGGAAGAGACCTGGAGTCTCCGGTCGAGGGATCGTCGAATCCCCCCACTGACCCTTCTGTGCCTCCCGCATGATCCCTGCCGATCAGGTGCCGTGCAGGGCAAATTCCGCCGTCGAGCGGAGGCCGCTTGCGGGCACACGCCGGGCATCTCTGCCACGAGCCGGGGCGCCGGCGCAGGACCACATGAGCGCGGACCGTCTGAGAGACCATCGGTGGTGAACCACATGGAAACGTGTACGAGTTCCGTCAGCATCTTCACGGACTGGCTCACGCAGCACCTTGAGGAACTGGTCGACGATCTGCTCTCGGTCATCGGGCGCGACAGCATCGCGGCCAGTCCGCTCTACGGCGACCCGGCGTTGCAGGCCGTGCTCCGGTCGGAGACCACCTTGCTGGTCGCCCGCATCTTCAAGGAGCTGGAATCCGGCCTCCCCAGCACCGTCACCTCGCCCGAGGCGCGCCACATCGCGCGGCTCGCGGCGCTGCACGGCACGCCCCTGGACGATGTCGTGAACGCGCACTGGGAGGCATACGCGGTCGTTCAGGACGCCTACTTCCGGGCCGCGAAGGAGGCGGCCATCCCACCGGACTCGGCGCTGCAGCTCCTGCGATCGGCCTGCCGCCGCCTGCTGGAACACACCTCGGGGCTCATCGACACGGTCACGGACGAGTACATGGAGGCGCTGCGCAACAACGAGACGGACGAGAACGCGCTGCGGCTGCATGCCGTCCAGGCGGTGCTGAACGAGTCGGGCGCGCAGGTCGGACAGGCGCCGTACGACCTGGACGCAGAGCACGTCGCGGTGGTGGCGAGCGGCGCGGCCGCACGGGCGGTGAGCGCGTACGCCCGGGAGCGCGGCCCGTACGCCGTCGCCACGTTCGTGGACGAGGACGTCGTCTGGGCCTGGTTCTCCTCCGTCGGCCCTCGCCAGGTGCGCGACGCGGTGCTGGCCAGAACCCGGTCCGGTGAGATGGGGATCGGTGCCGCGGCCAAGGGTGTCGACGGCTTCCGGCAGTCGCACCGCCAGGCGCAGGCCGCCTACCGGGTGTGTGGGCAGACCGACCAGACAGGCACCTGTTTCGCCGACGTGATCCCCGAGTCGATCGCGCTGGCCGATCTGGACTCGACGCGCGGACTGGTCCAGCGTCAGCTGGGACGGCTGGCGCTGGACGGAACCCGGGAGGCGGTGCTGCGGGAGACGATGGTGGTCTACCTGGAGTCCGGCCAGAACGCCCGTGCGGCCGCTGCCAAGTTGGGACTGACCGAGCGCACGGTCGCCAACCGGCTGCAAGCAGTCCGTACGCTGCTTCCCCCGAGTGCCGAGCCGTCCTCGCTCGAACTCGCCCTGGCCCTGCGGCTGATGCCGCTGGTGAGGCGGAACGGCGGAGCGCGCACACGGAGAGCCGACCCGGTTCCGGCAGGCTGACGCGCAGGGCCTCCGTCCGCTGTCCCGGGCACGCTCGTTGGAGATGGCGTCCCGGGTTTCGCAGAGCGGGAAAGGCCGGGGAACAGGTTTCGTATTGCTGTCATTGTTCTCCGGTACCGGGAAATGACAAGCTGGGTGCATCACGCAATTCCCCTGGTCGAGCGGCACGAAAAAGCGCGCGGCAACGGAAAGCAGGAAAGGTGCCCGGGGCGTCCCTCGCCGTTCTTTCCGGTTGCCGCCGAGCGCGCATGGTGCACATGGCCCCGCGCAGCCACGGACATGGAACGGTGGACATGAACGGTTTTCTCCGTACGGGCCCGAGCTCCCGCTGTCTCCTCTCCCCACCGCCGGATCGGCGGCGGATGCCGGTCGGCGCCGGGCTGTGTCGTGTTCGCCGCGCCGGGCGGCAGCCACTGGCCGATCGAGACTGACGCCGGGTCCGGCCACTCGCCGGATGCGCGTACGTCGATCTCCGCCGAGATGCCGGGCGACACCCGGCCGGACGCGCGGCGCGTCCGCGGTGCGACGTCCAGGGCGCGGGCCGGGTGACGGCAGTGAACGCCCGGGGCGTGTCCGGCTTTCCGGGGCCCGGGAGCCGACCGTCGCGTCCTGGGTGCTGACTCCGCTGCGCTTTCCCGCTCCCTTCTTCACCGCCCACCGAACCCCGTACACGCCGGGGCGCCTCGCCCGCTCAGCGACGCTCCGTGCGCGGGCGGCACGGCGTTCCCGCCACCGTCACAGTCACCGTCCCCGTCCCCGGCGGCCTGCTGCCGTCGGCGCCCCACTCGCAGGAGGGTCATGACCACACGTCCCGTCCACGCCTCGCCGGTTCCGGAGCCGGGTGACGCCCTGTCGACGCCGTCCGCCGTCCCCGCCTCCCTCAGTTGGTCCGACGGCGCTGTCGAACTGATCGACCAGCGTGAACTGCCGTACCGGGAAAGCTGGTTACGGCTCAGCACCGTCGACGAGGTGATCGACGCCATCCGCTCGCTGGCGGTGCGGGGCGCCCCCGCGATCGGGCTGGCCGGTGCACTGGGGGTGGCGCTGTCGGCCCGGCACCACACCTCCGCCGACGGCCGCACGGACCTGGCCGCGGTGCGCGCCGATGCGCAGCGCCTGGCCACCGCCCGGCCCACTGCGGTGAACCTCGGGCACGAGGTGTCCCGGGTGCTCGGGCACATCCCGGAGGGGCCGGAAGCGGTGCTCCGCGCCGCCCTCGCAGCGGTCGAGGAGGACGGCACGACCAACCGGCGCTGCACGATCCACGCCGCCGATCTGGTGGAGGAACTGTTCCCGCACGGCGGGCTCCGGATCCTGACGCACTGCAACACGGGCCGGCTGGCCACCGCCGCAGTCGGTACGGCACTGGGGGCCGTACTGGAACTGGCGAGCCGCGGCCGGGTCGCCGAGGTGCTGGTGAACGAGACTCGGCCGCTGCTCCAGGGCGCCCGGCTGACCGCATGGGAACTCCAGGAGGCCGGGGTGCCCTACCGGCTGTCGCCCGACTCGGCCGCGGCCGCGGCGCTCTCTCGGGGACTGGTGGACTGCGTGCTGGTCGGTGCGGACCGGATCGCGGAGAACGGAGACACCGCCAACAAGATCGGTACGTACGGTCTGGCGGTCGCCGCCGCCCGGCACGGCGTCCCGTTCCTGGTGGTCGCCCCGGAGTCCAGCTGGGACCGGAAGCTCCCGGACGGCTCCGGCATCGTGGTGGAGGAGCGCGGTGCGGAGGAGGTCACCTCGTTCGGCGGCGTACGGGTGGCCCCCGAGGGCGCCAGGGTGTTCAACCCCGCCTTCGATGTGACACCACATCAGCTCATCACGGCACTGGTGTCGGAGGAGAAGGTCGTGCACCCGTCGCTGACGGACGCCACGCCCGGCGGGGCAGCCACGTCGCCATGGGTCGCCGAGGAACTCGCCCGCCACACAAGGGAGTTGTACGCGCGGGGTTGGCTTCCCGGCACCTCGGGCAATCTCTCGATGCGGTTGCCGCGGCCTGCGGGCGCCGCGCTGATCACCGGGAGCGGGCTGGACAAGGGCACGATGTCGGCCGCGGGCACCGTGACCGTCGACGCGGACACGGGACAAGCCACCCACCCCGTCGAGGGCGGGCCGCGTCCCTCGGCGGAGACCGCCATCCACGCCGCCGTCTATCGCACCGTCCCTGAGGCCGGGGCCGTGGTGCACGCCCATGCCCCGTACTCGACCGCGGTGGCCACGCTGGCGGCCGAGCCCGGCGGAGTCGGCGTGCTGCCGGTCCGCGATCTGGAACTCCTCAAGGGACTCGGACCGGCCGACTCCGACGGCACCGCTCTGCCCGTGTTCACCAACTGGGCGGCGGTGGACCGCATCGCCCGCGAGGTGGCGGTCCACCTCGCCGTCACGTCCGACGCACCGCCCGCGCTGCTGATCGCCGGCCACGGCGTCACCGTCTGGGGCCTTGACCTGGATCAAGCCCGTAATCGCCTGGAGTGCGTCGAGTCCTTGTGTCATCTGCTGCTCCTGACGCGTGCCGTCGGGGGCGCACCTTCCGGCCCGCCCACGCCCGCCGCCCTGCCCACCGACGCGTACCCCGAGGAAAGGAATGTGCTGTGACCCTGTTGCGGATCGCGCCCGACGACCGGCCGGACACCGTCCTGCTGCACACCCGCGACGACAGCACCGTCGTCGGTGAACTGGCTCGCCGGGGCGTGCTGTTGCGCCGCTGGACGCTGCGCGGCGGCGATGCCACGGCGCACGGCGACGACGAACTCCTGTGGCTGTACCGGACCGAGGTCGACGAGGTGCGTGAGCGCGAGTCGATGAAGTTGGTCGACGTGGCCCGGCTGCACCCCGATCCCACCGAGGAGTGGAGGGAACGCGCGGCGACGGCTCGCGCCACATTCCTGGAGGAGCACCGCCACGGCGAGAACGAGGTCCGCTTCTTCGCCCACGGCAGGGGCCTGTTCACCCTGCACCTGGACGGAGAGGTGCTCTCGGTCCTCTGCGAGGCCGGGGACCTGCTGTCGGTGCCCGCGGGCACCCCGCACTGGTTCGACATGGGAGAACGGCCGGACTTCGCGGCCATCCGCTTCTTCCAGGAGGACGACGGCTGGGTCGGGGACTTCACGGGCAGCCGCATCGCCGAACGGTTCCCCCGGCTGGACGACCTCACGGAGCCGCGCCCGTGACTCCTCTGCGGACCGGTGCCGTCGTCCTGGACATCGAGGGCACCACCGGATCCCTCACCCATGTGCGCGACGTCCTCTTCCCGTTTGCCCGCGAGCGGCTTCCCGCCTTCTTCGCCCGCAACGCCGGCAGCCCCCGGCTGACCGAGATCGTCGAGGCGGTGCGCCGCGTGGCCGCCCGTCCCGGGCTGGACGAGGCCGCAGTGCTGGACGTGCTGTCCGCGTGGGCCGACCAGGACGCCAAGGCCGCGCCGTTGAAGACGGTGCAGGGATGGATCTGGGCCGAAGGCTACGCCCGCGGCGAGCTGCACGGGCACGTCTACCCGGACGTACCCGAGGCGCTGCGGCGCTGGCGGGCTGACGGCGCCCAGGTGTTCAGCTATTCATCGGGCTCGGTGTCCGCCCAACGCGACTGGTACCGGCACACCGCCCACGGCGATCTCACCCCGCTCTTCCGCCAGATGTTCGATCTGGTGAGCGTGGGCCCCAAGGACTGCCCCGCCTCGTACCGCACGTTGCGCACCCTGCTCGGCCGGCCTTCGGCCCCGCCGGTCTTCCTCAGCGACGTCGCCGCCGAACTGGACGCGGCGGCGACCGCCGGGTGGAGCACCGTGGGGGTCCGCCGGGACGGGGATCCCCGGGGTCCCGAAGTGCCCGGCCACCCCACGGTGCCGTCCCTGGACCGCGTCCTGGTCCGGGGCGGGACGCCACCCGACGGGGCGCGGGAGGCCCCCGTGGGCCACGGCACCCGCCGCACCCCCACCGCCCTGTCCCAGGACGGCGTACGCACCGGAAGAGAGGATCCGCAGTGACGCACACCCCTCCACGTCCCGCACCCGCCGACGACTCCGCACGGGCCGAGATCGGAGTGATCGGTGGCACGGGCTTCTACGCCCTGCTCGACGACGCTCGCGAGGTGCGGGTCGAGACGCCCTACGGCGCACCGGCCGACGCCCTGACACTCGGTACCGTCGCCGGCCGGCAGGTGGCGTTCCTGCCGCGTCACGGTCGCGGGCACAGCACGCCGCCGCATCGCATCAACTACCGGGCGAACCTCTGGGCGTTGCGGTCGGTCGGGGTGCGGCAGGTTCTCGCGCCCTGCGCCGTCGGCTCGCTGTGCCGCGAGCTGGTGCCGGGCACGGTGGTGCTGCCCGACCAGGTGGTGGACCGTACGAGCGGCCGCACCGGAACCTTCTTCGACGACGTCGTGGAGCACGTCTCGTTCGCCGATCCTTACTGTGCCGCGGGACGCGCGGCGGTGCTGAAGGCGGCCGCCGACCGCGGCGAGACGGTCACAGACGGCGCGACGATGGTGGTCGTGCAGGGCCCGCGGTTCTCCAGCAGGGCCGAGTCGCAGTGGTACGCCTCGGCGGGCTGGTCGCTGGTCAACATGACCGGTCTGCCCGAGGCCGCGCTCGCCCGGGAACTGGCGCTGTGCTACACCTCCCTGGCTCTGGTCACCGACCTGGACGCGGGTGTCGCAGTCGGCGACGGGGTCTCGGAGGAGGCGGTCCACCGGGTCTTCGCCACCCATGTGGCACGCTTGCGCGAACTGGTGCTGACGACGGTGGGGGAGCTGCCCGCCGTACGCGACTGTGCCTGCGGCAGCGCGCCGGAGCCGGCCCGGAGCCTCTTCGCCCCGGGCTCGCCGGGCGCGGTCCAGGCCGCGTCGGTCGAGGTTCGCCCGGAGGTGAGGCGCCCTGGTGGGTCTCGCTCGCAGGACGGCCGGAAGCCCTCGTAGGGGTACCGCTCGGGGCTGCGGCCGACGCGGTGCGGGATCCCCTCCCGGCGGTTGCCGGGGTGGGGGTCCCTCTCAGCGGTGGCCGGGGGAGGAAGGGCGGTGAGCGGGGCGGCCCCGGAACGACGCGGTACCAGGCCACCGTCCGCAACGTCCGTGGGCCGAGTGTGCGTCCCACGGACGCTGCGTGCACGGTGCGGCCGGGCGCGGTGCCCGGGCCACCGGGTCACCGCAGGAGGCGCTCGGGGACGGCGGCGGTCCGGTGGAAGCCGCGGCGGTGGTGCACCAGCGGTGAGCCGCCCGAGAGTTCGGCGTGCTCCAGCAGGCCGACCAGGATCCTGTGGTCGCCCCCGGGCAGCACCTGCTGCAGCCGGCAGTGGAACCGCGCGGCCGCGTCCGGCAGGACCGGCGGCTCCTCGCCAACCACGACCAGCCCGGCCTCCGCCTCGGCCCGGTCGTGGTTGGCGAAGGCCCGTGCGACCCCCGCCTGCTGGTCGTTGAGCACATTGATCACGAACCGTTCGGCGGTGGTGAAGTCGTCGTGCACGGAGCTGCTGCGGTTGAGGCACACCAGCACCAGCGGTGGATCCGCGGAGAGGCTGCAGAACGAGCCCGCCGTGAAGGACCGGGGTGCGCCGTCCTGACCGGTCGTGGTGACCACGGCCACGGGGGAGGCGAGATGGGCCATCGCCTCCCGGAAATCCGCCCGGGTCACCGGCCGGCCCGCGTCCGGCCCCGGAACAACGCCCTTCCTCGCAGGCGCCGTTGACGGACGACCGGAGGCCGGGTCGAGGAGCGCGGTGCGCAGGGCGAGTGCGAGGTGCCGCGCCCGGTCGCCGGGGCGCGGCCCGGCCGGCAGCGGCTGATGGACGAACCGGCCACGGGTGAGGCCGCGCCAGTGGGCCTCTCCGCCGGGGAGCCCGGTGGCGTCCGGATGGCTGAGCACGGTGACCGGGCAGTCGAGCCGGGCCCCGGACCGGTCGCCCGCATCGGAGCGGTCGGGCGAGCCGTCGAGGAACTCCGCCGGGACCGCGACGAGAGCCGCCAGTTGCCGGATGTAGCGGGGCGTGGGCCGGGTGAGTGCCGAACCCGCGTAGACCAGGACCTGGCGGGGTGCCGGGTGGCCCGCCGCCGGCAGGGCTGCCGCCAGTCCGACGGCGGAGACCTCGGCGGCGTCGCAGCCGTACACGGCGGAGGGCGCCGACGTCAGCAGGCCGGCCAGATCCTGGTGCACCGTCTCGAAGGTCCCCCCGGACCCTTCGGTCCCGTGGTCCCGTCCGGTGCCGTCCGTGGTGGGCAGCGTGCAGCGCTCGATCTCGGGGCCCAGCACGGCGTCGGGCGGTTGGCAGCCGTGGGCGGCCTGGTCGCGGCAGGGTATGCACAGGAGTCTCATCGCGGTGTCCGATCCGGGAGCGTACGGCTGACCGCCCGGCCCGGGGCGGCCCGGAGCGGCCGCTGTCCGGTGGGGAAGGGGCGGGAAGCGCCGGTGCGCGGCACGCACGGGCGTGCCCGCGCACCGGCGCTTCCGGTGTGGAGCGGTTACGGGATGACCAGCGGTTCGCCGAGCAGGAAGCGGTCCAGCGGCTCCGCCATCACGCTTCGCGCCGGCGGGTGCAGCGCGAGCGCCCGCGCCGCGGTGAAGTACGTGGTGCTGAATCCGCTGATCATGTACGCGGTGCCGCCGAGCAGTTCGGTGGCGTGCGCGGCCACCCGCTCGACGGTGCGTTGCGCGGCATACCGCACATGCAGCGCGCGGGCGACCCCCGCCGGGTCGCCGGCCGTGCCGAGCGCCGTCCGGGCGACGGCCTCCAGGGAGGCCATGGTGGCCTCGAGCGAGCCGGCCAGTTCGACGCGTTCGGCGGCGGAGCCGCGGCGCTGCCGCAGCACCTCCTCGACCAGGCCGCCGGCCACGCCGGTGTAGCTGGCCGAGACCATGAGCTCGAAGACGTGGAAGGCCGTCGCCAGCGCGGTGTTGAGGGCCTGCGGGTCGCCGAAGGACGAGATGTACGCGTCGGGCACGTCCACGTCCGTGAGGACCACCTCGTGCGTCTCCGAGCCGGGCAGGACTCCGGTGTCACCGAGCGGACGCACCTCTATGCCGGGCGCGTCGGCGGGCACGACGGCCAGGGCCATCTCCGTCCGGTCGCTGCCGGGCATGGTCAGCATCACGCTGGCCGTGAGGTAGTCCATCGACTTCGACAGACTGCACGGCCGTTTCGACCCGTTGAGGCGCCAGCCGACTCCGTGCCGCTCGCCGCGCATCATCGGCTTCAGGACGCTGGCGGACGGCCGGCCCTCGCCGAAGCCCGACGCCAGATAGAGGCTGCGGCCGGCCACCTCGGTCAGCAGCTGCTCGGTCGCCGGGCAGGGTGGCATCGCGATGACAGTGCAATGGTGCA
Organism: Streptomyces sp. NPDC047108; assembly: GCF_040643575.1. Taxonomy (NCBI): domain Bacteria; kingdom Bacillati; phylum Actinomycetota; class Actinomycetes; order Kitasatosporales; family Streptomycetaceae; genus Streptomyces; species Streptomyces sp. NPDC047108. The sequence continues at coordinate 16,603 of NZ_JBEYUP010000029.1, read as the reverse complement.
TGTTCGCGGCCAGCGCGAGCGAGGGCGAGCGGGCTCCGAGGACGCGCTGCACCTGCAGGGACTCGGCAAGGGTGGCGTCCAGGCCGCCGTACGGCTTGGGGACCAGCAGGGCCGGCCCGCCGTGCTCGCGGAACAACCGCAGACCCGGCGAATCCTCGGACTCCAGCACGGCTGTCGGGGTGTCCCGGAGCCTCTGCTCCAGGCCGGGGAACAGCCTCTCGAATGTGGCGCGTTCCTCGGCCATGAAGGTGATGGACATGCTCGACCTCTCGTCTGTTCTGGCTCGCGTGCGGTGAGAGCCGGGCCGTCACCGGTCCTGCCCCGCACTGCACCGGCTCGGTCACGCGGTGTTCGGGGCGGGCTTCTCCAGGAATTCCAGGAGGCGCTCGGCCAGCCATTCGGGCTCGTCCAGGGATACGAACGCCCGCGACTTCTCCGCGATCACCACCGAGGCGCCGGGGAGACGCTCGGCCAGCCGGTAGGCGTGGTCGAGCGGGAAGAGCGGGTCCTTGCGGGACCAGGCGATGAGGACCGGCCCCGGGAAGGTGTGCAGTTCGGCGGCGATGTCCTGGGTGACCTGTGGCCGCAGGTTCCGCAGCAGCCCGCCCAGGTCCCGCTGCACCCCGCGGTCGTACGGCAGTGCACCGAGGAGCCCGGACAGCTCCTGGTCGGGCACCCTGCTGCGGGCGACGAACTTCATCAGCAACCGCTGGACGGCGCGGGCCCTGAGGCCCAGGCAGATGCCCCGGATCACCGGCGGTACGGCGGCCAGCGGGCGCAGCGGGGCGAGCAGCCGGGGCGGGCAGTTTCCGAAGGCGTCCGACGGCAGCAGCACCAGCCGTGAGAACAGTGCGGGTTCGCGCACGGCGGCGATCTGCGCGACCGCGCCGCCCGTGTCGCTGCCGACCAGCACGACCGGTCCAGGCAGGGTGCGGGCGACGGCCCGCACCCGGGAGGCGTGCGCCTCCAGGGAGTGGTCGGCGCCGGCGGGCAGGGCGGTCCGGTGCCCGCCCAGCGGCAGGTCCGGCAGGACCACGTGGAACTGGTCGTGAAGATGTTCCACGAGTGGGTCCCAGACGCGCCCATTGACCATCATCCCGTGGACGAACAGGAGGGTGGGGCCCCGTCCCGCCTTCCGCACCTCGACGGTGTCGCCGTCGATCTCCAACTGCTCGCTCTCGTACCGCATATGGGTCACGTGCTCCTTCTCGCCTCTCGTGTCAGTCGTTGATGGCCAACACCTCGATGTCGTAGACGAAGGCCTTGTCGTCGCGCGTGAGCGAGGAGCTGAGGCCGTCGTCCCTGACCAGAATGTCCGCTGCGGAGGCGGGGACGCGGTGCTTGGCGAGGAAGTTGCGGTAGCAGACCCGTCCGCCCGGTCGTCCGGCACGTGCGGCGTGACGCATGATCACGTCGAAGTCGTCCTGGCCGATGCAACTGGTGACGTCGGAGAGGGAGAACTTGTCCAGCGACCGGTCCGGCAGGGTCGCGATGTGCTGGATCAGGTCGCCGGTGACGATGGTGACCGCGGTGTCGGCGGCGCGGATCGCATCGACGTTCTCCCGCACCAGGTAGTGCGGCAGCGTCTCGCGGTCCGGGTACCGGCCGAGGAAGGTGAAGGCGAGCCAGTGGTTGTCCCGGGCCAGGTGGTGGGTGAACGTGTGGTGGACACGGTCCAGGACGTAGCCGCCGACGGAGTCCACGTCGATGGTGATCCGGTATCCGGGGTCGTTGAGCACGGTCTTCAGCGTCCGCTCCGAGAAGCCGTAGCGGATCAGCCCCCGCCAGAGGGGTCCGTCGACGCGGTCGCGGTAGACCGACCGCTGCTGTTCCAGGGTCGGAGCGGAGAACAGGGCCGGCATGGCGCGTGGGTAGAGCACCTTCATCGCCGGGGCGACGACGCGCCGGTAGAACTTCTCGTGCCGGCCCCCCAGCACCAGACCGCGGCGGACCTCCGTACGGTGGCGTGCGAAGTAGCGGTACGCCTCGGGGCTGATGCGGTCGCGGAGTTCGGTGAACAGCCGCCAGCGGTCCGGGTGCGGATCGATACCGAGGAACGCCAGCAGGGTGTCGTAGGAGAAGTGCCGGATCGCGGCCAGCTTCACTTCCAGCAGGTAGTTCTGGCCGGGTGAGGTGTCCACCGAGGTCACGGAGCGCGGGTCGTTCACGATCAGGCTCAGCGTGCGGCAGCCGCTGCCGGTGACGCTGATGACGTCCTCACCGGGCCCCACCTCCAACGCCCGCATCTCGGAGTCGGAGTCCTCGTCACAGGTGCTGTAGAGGATCCATTTGGCCTTGTCGGGGTTGGCGGCGTGCTGGACATGCGTCGTGCTCTTCGACCGGTGTGCGTCGTTCGGGTTCGTCACAGACATGATCACCGTCTCGGGATGTCGTGGTGGGGAAGCGGAGGCCGCGGGCGAGCCGTCCGTACGGGCGGGAGGCCGGGCCGTACGGACGGCCCGCGCACGGGTCACGTCACGAAGAACCCGTCGGCGGCCATGTCGGCCACGCTCAGGTCGAACGCCTTGCCGACCACGGCGAGGTCGTCATCGGTGTGCGCGGTGCTGAGCAGGAAGCTGTGCAACTCCGGGATGTACACGCCGTGCCGGCGCATGTAGTAGGCCAGCGCGATCGTCGCCTTGAAGTTGCTGCCCGCCATGCGCTCGCGGTAGATCCCGGCCGAGCGGTGGCTGAAGTTGAGCGAGAAGATCGAGCCGCGCGCGCTCACCCGGCAGGGGATGTCCCGCTTGCGGGTGCTCTCGATCAGCTCCGCGCGCAGGAACTCCGTCTTCTCGTCCAGCTCGCCGTACAGATACGGGTGGTCCCGGAGGTGCCGCAGCACGGCCGTGCCCGCCCGGCAGGTGAGCGAGTTGCCGCTGAGCGTGCCACCGGCGAAGGTCCGCTGCTCGTAGTCGAGGAACGGGTCCTCGGTGCTCCGGCACATCCCCACCAGCTCGGCCCGGCCGGCCACCGCGCCGCACGGCAGCCCGCCGCCGATGATCTTGCCGAGCAGGGTGAGGTCGGGCTGGACGCCCGCCAGGCTCTGCGCCCCGCCGTAGGCGACCCGGTACCCGGTGACCACCTCGTCGAAGATCAGCGGTACGCCCCACGCGGTGCAGCGTTCCCGGAGCGCTGCGAGGAACTCGCGGTCCAGGGTCGCCGTCGAGGACGGCAGGGGTTCGACGATGACACAGGCCAGGTCGTCGGCCTGCTCCTGGAGGCGGTCCAGGCCGCCGATGTCGCCGTACTGCAGCACCTTGGTGCCGTTCACCACCGCCCGCTGGGCGCCGAGCGACCCCGCGATCGGCTCGGGCGCATGCTTGTCCCCGGTGAACCGGAACCACGAACTCACCATCCCCTGGTCCGAGAAGCCGTGGTAGTGGCCCTCGAACTTCACGACGGTGTCCCGCCGGCGCCGGGCCCGGCAGAGCCGGATGGCGAGCAGCGCCGCCTCGGTGCCGGAGTTGCACAGCAGTGCGCGCTCCGCGCCCGGCAGCGAGTCGACCAGGAGCTCGGCGAGTTCGACCTCCGGCTCGTTGCCGATGGCATTGACCAGCCCGGCGGTGGCCGCCGTGGTGATCGCCTCGGTGATGACCGGATGGGCGTACCCCAGGATGTGCGGGCCGTAGCCGCCGGAGAGGTCGACGTACTCGTTGCCGTCGAGGTCCGTCACCCGGCCGGCGCGGGCCTCCTTCGCGAACAGCGGATAGGTGCTCGGGAAGAAGTAGCGGTGCATGTGGGTCGGCGCCACCAGGGACTTGTCGGCGCGGTCCCGCATCCGGAGCGAGCTCGGGATCTGCTCGGCGAACTGCTCGTCGAAGCGGTCCCGGATCTCGCGGCTCATGTAGGGGGAGTAGCGGTCGGTGAACTTCCGGGCGTTCGCCCAGATGTCGATGTCCGGGTCGAGCTGGCTGGCGAAGCCCTCGCAGGACAGGAAGACCAGCTCGACCTTGGTGAAGCTGGTGGTGTACCGCGCCCCGTACTTGTGGAGGATGGCGCTGACGTCGCGGAAGTAGCTGATCGTGGACCAGCGGTTGGAGACCGTGTCGAAGTGGTGCTCCAGTACGGCGATGAGTTCGGCGGTGTACTCCTCCTCATGGCTCCGCAGGTGCTCCCGGCCCTCCACGAAGTGGTCGGTGAAGCGCCGGGCCGCGACCGTCCACTCCTTGCGGGTGCAGGCGTAGTAGAAGGACGACAGCCCCCACTTCTCGTCCTCCGAGAGCTCCACGGTGATGCCGTAGTCGAGCAGGATCAGCTCTCCGGACTCGGAAAAGAAGATGTTGCCGGGGTGCGGATCGCCGTGCGAGACGCCGTGCATGTACAGCATCGTGTATATGGTGTCCTGGAGCCGGCGCGCCAGCTGGGCGGGATCCATGCGCACCCGGTGCGCGTCGTTGCCGCGGATCCCGTGCATGTACTCCATGGCCAGCAGGCGGGGGGTGATCAGCTCGGGGATGACCCGCGGCACCCGGACGTACGGGTGACCGGTGAAGTTGCGGTACACCAGCTTCTGCCGGGACGCTTCCTGGATCATGTCCGCCTGGGAGCGGAAGAGCTGCGCCACCTCGGTGAAGCGGCGCACGCCGTCGGAGGCGGCGACCGCCGGGATGAGCCGCTCCGCGAGCCGGACGCCGCGTCCCATCAGCCGCAGGTTCTGGTCGATGTGCTCGGGCACGCCGTCCTTCACCAGCTTGACGGCCACCTCCTGACCGTCGATCAGCCGCGCCCTGTGGACCTGTGCCACCGAGCCGCTGGCCACCGGTGTCAGATCGAACTCACCGAACACGCTGTTGAGCGGGGCACGCAGCTCACGTTCGACGGCGGCCCGGGTGGTGGCGGCGTCCATGTGCGGGCCGTCGTCCTGGAGCGTGCGCAGGGTCTGCACCCACTCTGCCGGCACCAGATCGGACCGGGTGGCCAGCAACTGACCGAGCTTCATGTAGATGGGGCCCGCCTCGACCAGGCAGCTCAGCAGGCGCTGGGCCTCCTCCGCGCGGTGGTCTGCACCGGGTTTGCGCAGGCGCGTGACGCCGTAACCGAGGGCGTTGCCCACGGCGTTGAGGAGCGGTTTCAGGGGAAGGTTGGCCACGGTGGTTCTCTCTTCCAATCTCTGGGTCTGCCGGCTTCTCGCCCGCTCAGGACACGAATTGGCCCGCTCAGTACACGAAGGAGAAGGCGCTGAAGGACATGCCGGCGCTGCCGACCCAGCCCAGCGCGCGGTCGCCCCGCTGCAGCCGGCCCTCGTGTACGGCCGTGGCGATCGCCGTGGGCACCGAGGCCGAGACGATGTTCCCGGTCTCCTGGAAGACGTGGAAGATCTGCTCGCCCAGCCCCACCGAGTCCGCCATCTCCTGCCAGAACCGTTTGGCGGAGGCGTGCGTGAACACGGCCTTGATCTCCTCCCGGGGAGGGTCGAGCCGCTTGAGCACCTCGACTCCCTCGGTGCGGGCGGTCTCGTGCAGGTCGAAGCCGAAGGAGGTGAAGCGGCCCACGCCGTTCCTGGCGACCCGGTCCGACGGCAGGCAGTACCCCTCGTGGCCCTCGATCGGGATGTTGCACAGGTCCGCGAGGTCGGGACGGGAGGAGAACGCGAACGACCACGGCTGCCCGCCGTCGGCGGTGAGGATGGTCGCGGTGGCGGCCTCGCCCACGGTGTAGGCGGGGAAGCTCCAGCTGACGGCGTCCGGGTGGGGGAGTGCGAACACTCCGGGGAACAACGGGCCGCCGGGATGCATGTTGAACTCGGCATTGACGATCATCGCGGTGCGGCAGGCGCCGGAGGCGAAGAGCCCCTCCACCAGCTGGACTCCGCGGGCCCAGCTCATACAGGCATCGATCACGTCGAAGCACTGGGCCCGGCCTGTGCCGAGAGCGGCCGCGGCGTGGTAGGCGCCGCCGGGCTCCAGGAAGCCGCGGCCGATGCCGGTGTAGATGAGCACGTCGATGCTGTCGGGCGACACCCCGGCCTGCTCCATCGCCTCTTCGCCGGCGCGGGTGAGCAGGTCCAGCGGACGTTCGCCCTCGGCGGCCCAACGGCGGACTTCCGAACCGCAGTACGCCAGCGAGAAACGGATCTTCTTCAGCGCCTCGTCGATGTCCCCGTCGAGCGTGGCGGCGCTGTGCTCGCGCACCATCTCCAGGATGTCGGCGTTGCTGACGCGCCGCGAGGGCAGAGCGGCGGTGACGGCGGCCAGTCTCATCGGCCCGTTCCCTTCGGTCCGTGTTGCACCAGGCGGGCCGTGACCTGCCCGGCGAGATCGTCGATCGATTCCGATTCCCACAGAAGTTCGGGCGGCAGCTCGCTGCCGATCCAGTCCTCCAGCAGCGTGTGGAGCTCCATCAGTTGCAGCGAGGCCATGCCGTAGGCTGAGAAGGTCTGCCCGGTGTCCACCGGCGTGCCTGCCGGAACCTGGTCCGCGAGCCAGCCGGTGATCCGGGCGAGGCAGCTCTCGCGCAGGGCGGCTGCCGCGGAGGGGGCTGACCGCGGAGCCGTACCGGTCCGTCCCGCGGTGACGGCGGCGACGGTGGCGGCGTCCGGGCGGGCCAGGGCCGGGAGCCGGCCGGAGATGAAGTCCTCACGGCAGCGCCGCCGTTGGACCTTGCCGCTCGTGGTGATCGGCACCGCACCGGTCTCGGCGACGACCACCGTGGGCGCCAGATCGTGTGCGCGCCACACCGCTTCGCGGATCTCGCGGGCCACGTCGGCGGGCGGTCCGTCGGAGCTCCGGGTGAGCTCCACGACGACCACCAGCGACTCTCCCGTGCCGTCGGCCACCCCGAAGGCGACGGTGCGGCCGCGGCGGACCGCGGGGTGGCAGTCCTCGGCCGTGCGCTCGATGTCCTGCGGGTAGTGGTTGGCGCCGTTGACGATGACCACGTCCTTGCTCCTGCCGCAGATGTGCAGCGCCCCGTCCAGCAGGAACCCCAGGTCCCCGGTGCGCAGATGGGGCCTGCCGCTCTCGCCCTCGATCTCCGCCCGGAAGGTCCTGGCGTTCTCCTCCGGGCGCTCCCAGTAGCCGGGCGAGACGATCGGTCCGGCGACCCAGATCTCCCCGACGTGGCCGTCCGGCAGCCGGCGCCGGGTTTTGGGGTCCACCACGGCGACCTCGGTGTCGCCGACGGCCGAACCCGCGGCGACCAGCGGCCGGACCCGGGTGTCCTCGGTCGGCACCACCGGGGCACCGGGGGAGGCGGTCGCGTAGGTGCCGGCGCGGTACGGTTCCCCGACCGGATGGCTGGTCACGCGCAGGGTGGCCTCGGCCAGCCCGTAGGAGGGACAGAGCACGCCGGGCCGCAGACCGTACGGGGTGAACGCCCGCGCGAAGCGCTCCAGGGTGTCCGCGTGGACGGGCTCGGCGCCGTTCCCGGCGGTCACCAGCGAGCAGAGGTCCAGGTCCGGGGCCGCGCCGGTGCGGACGGCCTCCTCCGCGGCCTCGACGCACAGGTCGTAGGCGAAGTTGGGTGCGCCGGTGTGGGTGCCGCGGTACGCGCTGATCGCGCGCAGCCAGCGCAGCGGGCGGCGGACGAACGTGGCCGGTGCCATCATGACACTCCGGGCGCCGGCGAAGACCGGCAGCATGACGGAGCCGATCTGCCCGTAGTCGTGGAAGTGCGGCAGCCAGGCCACCCAGCAGCTGTCGGCGCCGAACGCCCAGCCGGTCGCCGCTTCGTCGCACTGCCGGACGGCGTTGTGATGGGTGATCACGACGCCCTTGGGGGCGGAGGTGGAGCCCGAGGTGTACTGGAGGTACGCCACGGTCTCCGGGGTGATCTCCTCGGACGGCGGGTCGGCGTCGGGAGTGCCGGGTGCGTCGGTGTCGGTGGTCAGCCACGGGATCGTCGACGGGCCCGCGCCGGCGGTGAACAGCGACCGGCGCCTGGTGTTGCGCGCGGTGGTGAGCACCGCGGCCGCGCGGCAGTCCTCGGCGATCGCTTGGACGGTGGCAACGGTACGGCGCTGCGGGACGTACAGGGGCACGGCGATGACGCGGGCGTAGAGGCAGGCGTAGAACGCCACCACGTAGTCGAGGCCCGCGGGGTGGAGCAGCAGGGCCCGGTCGCCGGGGGAGAGGGTCTCCCGCAACCGCGCGGCGAGGGACGCGGCGCGGCGGTCCAGCTCTCCGTAGGTGAGGGTGTCCGCGACGTTCAACTCGCCTTCCAGGAAAGTGAACGCAGGGCTGTCCGGGGCGGTCCTTGCACGCTGTCGGAGAATGCTGACGAAGTCTTTTTTCAGCGTGGCTTCCACGTTTTCCTACCTCATTCATACGGGCGCATCGGGGATCTGTGAGCAGCACCCTGTACGGCGCCGGAAAGGTACGGGGCCAGCCAGGTGCGGCGCGGGAGGAGTGGCCGTGGTCCAGCGGTGATGGAACTCCGCCCCCGGGCCTGTCCGGTCGACTCCCGTCGTCCCCCGGGGAGTTCCTCCCCGTGTTCGTGCCGATGGAGGAGGGGCGGGGGCGGGGCGTCGCTTCGGTCTCCGAGCCTTCCAGCAGCGCGGGTTCCAATCAATGGCAGCATTCGGAAACCTCTGCGGATGATCTTCGTAGTAGACGAATTCACCGATGGTCGGCAGAAGATGGCGCGAGATGCGGTCCGGAGCGCCGGGGATTGCCGGTGCGTTGACCCGCGGTGCCCTTTCCGGTTCTCGGAAAGCGGTCCGAGCGGGTTTCCGCTTCCTGTTCTTGTTCGGCTCGCGCGGCCGATGGCAGGCTGACGGAGCGTGAACCCGGTGCCATGGCTCGAGCCGTGGCGACACCACCGCGGCCCATCAAGCCCGTGGTGGTCCGCACCGGAAGACGCCCGCGACCGCCCGCGCGGTCCACCCCCAACCGCCGCACCACCCACTCGCCCCTGCTGCGGCACTCCACGCCCAGGCCCCTGACCATGGAGTCACGACTGGCATGAACAACCGACATCCCCGTTCAGCGGTTCTCACCGGAGTCGGCTCCTGGCTGCCGCCGGAGACCGTCACCAACGCCGACCTCGAGGCCGTGCTCGACACCGACGACGCGTGGATCCGCACCCGGACCGGCATCGCGTCGCGCCGCCGCGTCTCGCCCGACATGGCCACCTCCGACCTCGCCGTGGAGGCGGGTCGTCGCGCCCTCGCATCGGCCGGCGGGCCCCCAGCCGACGCGGTGGTACTCGCCACCTCCACCCCGGACCGACTCTGCCCCGCCACCGCACCGGACGTGGCCTCCCGCCTCGGGCTTCCCGACGTGGCGGCCTACGACGTCTCCGCGGTCTGCTCAGGCTTCCTCTACGGGCTGGCCAGCGCGGCAGGGCTGATCGCCACCGGCACCGCCGACCGCGTGCTGCTGATCGCCGCCGAGGCCTTCACCACCTTGATCGACCCCAAGGACCGCACCACCGCCGTGCTGTTCGGCGACGGCGCGGGCGCCGTCGTGCTCCGTGCGGGCCACCCCGACGAGCCCGGCGCGGTCGGCCCCCTCGTCCTGGGCAGTGATGGCAGCGGAAAGGAGCTGCTGAGCGTGCCGGGGGGCGGTTCCCTCCGGCGGGAACCGAGCGACCGGCATCCCCGTCATGTGCTGATGCCGGAGGGGGCGAAGCTCTACCGCCACGCCGTGGCGCGGATGACCGCCGCCTCCCGCACAGCCCTGGAGCGCGCAGGCTGGCAACCGGGGGACGTGGACCGGCTGGTCACACACCAGGCCAACGCCCGGATCAACACGGCGCTCGGCGACGCCCTCGAGGTCCCCGTGGACAGGAGGGCCACCAACATCGAGCGGGTCGGCAACACGGCCGGTGCCTCCATCCCGCTGCTGCTCGACGAAGAGCACCGCTCCGGAGTGCTCACCGCAGGGCAGCGGGTGCTCATCGCCGGCTTCGGCGCCGGGCTCAGCTGGGGCGCCACCACGCTGGTCTGGCCCTCGCTCCGGTCCTCCGCCGCCGAGTCCCCGCTCCCGGCCCCGGTCGCGCACGCCGTGTGACCCCCTTCCCCGTAGCGGAGTTCACCGAGCCGCTCCCGCCCTCGCGAGCCCGCACACCCACCGCACCGCACATCCGTCACACCTCGCACCAACCTCTGACAAGGAGTCAGCGAATGAACGTTTACGAGTCGCTCAAGACCATCCTGATCGACGAACTCAAGATCTCCGCCGAGTTGGTCACGCCCGAAGCCTCCCTGGAGGACATCGAGTGCGACTCCCTGACACTGGTCGAGCTGAGCCTGCTGCTGGAGCGCGACCTCGGCGTCGACATCGAGGACCACGAGCTGAAGGAGGTCCCCGACCTTGCCGCGATGGGACGGCTGCTGGAGGGCCGCCTGGCCGGTGCCGGCGCATGACGCTTCGCACCGACGCAGCCGTGACAGGCCTCGGTCTGGTCACACCGGCCGGCATCGGAGTGGACAGCAACTGGGCGGAGATCTGCGCGGCGCGCGGCACCGCCGCGGCGATCGACGCCGAACTCTCCGGCACCCAGGTCCCGATGTCCTGCCGGGTACCGGACTTCGACGCCGATCGGCTCCTGGGCGCCCGGCCCGCCCGTCAGTTGGATCGTTTCGCGCAGTTCGCGCAGGTCGCGGCAGACGAGGCGCTCGCCGACGCCGGCCTCGACAGCGCCACGTGGGACGGCGCGCGCGTCGGTGTCGTCCTTGGCAACGCCGGAGGCGGCCTCACCGTTTACGAGCAGCAGCACCGGTCGCTGCTGGAGGACGGGCAGCGGGTGTCACCCCTGCTGCTGGCCATGTTCCTGCCGAACATGCTGGCCGGCCAGGTGGCGCGGCGGTTCGCCGCCACCGGCCCGAATCTCGTGACGGCCACCGCCTGCGCGTCCGCGACCACCGCCATCGCCACCGCGTGCGACCTGCTCACCCTCGACCGCTGCGACGTCGTCCTCACCGGCGGCAGTGAGGCGATGGTCACCCCGCTGGCGATGTCCGGCTTCGCCACCATGGGGGCGCTCTCCCGGCGCACCGGTGAACCGCGGCGCGCCTCCCGGCCGTTCGACGCCGGGAGGGACGGCTTCGTCGGCGCCGAGGGCGCCGGACTCCTGGTCCTGGAGCGGGCAGCGGACGCCCGGGCGCGCGGCGCCCGGATCCGCGCCCGTGTCGTGGGCCACGGCTCCAGTGCCGACGCCCACCACATCACCGCCCCACACCCGGAGGGCCGGGGCCTGGAGCAGGCGATACGCGCCGCACTGGACACCGCGGGGGCGGCCCCCGGGGATGTCGGTCACGTCAACGCCCATGGCACCTCGACTCCCCGGAACGACCTGGTGGAGGCGCGCACGCTGCGCCGCGTGCTGCCCGGAGGCCCGTACGTCAGCTCCACCAAGGGTGTCACCGGTCATCTGCTGGGCGCTGCGGGCGCCGCCGAGGCCGCCTACACGGTGCTGGCCGTCGAGCACGGCCTGGTACCGCCGACCGCCAATCTCGAGGACCACGACCCGGAGATCGACATCGAGGTCCCGACCGGCCCGGTGGCGCACGACATCGGACTGGCACTCACCAACTCCATGGGCTTCGGCGGCCAGAACGCCGTACTGGCCGTCGCCCCCGCGTGAGCCGTATTCGCCCGCCCGTCCTGATGCGCCGGGGCGTCCTGATGCGCCGGGCGTGCAGGCATCCGTACGTCAGTGACCCGCGCGGCGGCGACCGGTGCAGCGGCCGTGCGGCAGAGACCCGTTCCGACGGCGCCGGTCCACCCCGGCGCCGGACCCGCTCCGAGAGGCACCCGAACCCCAGATGAACCACGAAGCACAGACCGACCGGCGCGTCCGGCACCCGGAGGTGGCGTGATGGAAGAGCTGGCTGTCATCGGCGGCGGCGCCTACGCCGCGGTGTTCCTCAACATCCTCACGGAGCGTCTTGCCGGGACCGGCATGATGCCCCGTATCACCGTCTTCGATTCCTCCCGGTCCCCTTGGACCGGGGAGGCGTTCGGTGAGGACACCGCTCCCGGCCTGACCAACTCACCCGCGGCCTGGATGTCCGCCTCGGTCGCCGACCCGCTGCACTACGTCCGGTGGCTCCACGAGAACCACGGCACCACCGACGCCGACGGCGAACCTGTGGGCGCCGACACCGTGGTGCCCCGCCCCGTCTACGGGCAGTACCTGCGGGAGGTGATGGCGATGACGGCCGAGCGCGCGGCACGGGAGGGCGGCGCGCTGCTCCGGGTGCAGGAGGGCATCACGGGGGTGTCCGGGGAGGGCGGCGCGCTGCGGCTGCGCGGCGCCGGGGGCGACCACGGTCCGTACGCCCGGGTGCTGGTCTGCGTCGGGCCGGGCGGACGTCTCGACCCGTACGGGCTCTCTGGGACCCCGGGCTATTGCCACCACCCCTACCCTCTGGGCGAGTTGGCCGGACGGACCCCTTCCGGTGCACCCGCGCTGGTCATCGGCACCGGGCTGACCGCGGTCGACGTCGCGTTGTCCCTGCTCGACCGGGCCGGAACGGTCACCCTGGCCTCCAGGACCGGCCTGCTGCCGATGCCGCGGGTCACGCTCGGCGAGGCGCCGCCGCTGGTCCATCTCACCCGGCACCGCATCGACGAGGCGATCCGGGAGAGCCGCGCGGACGGTGCCCTGCTCTCCCGCATCACCGCGCTCGTCGACGCCGAACTCCGGGAGAACGGAACCACGTTGACGACCGTCCTGCCCGACCTGGTGCCGCGCGAGGACGCCGCGACCCGGCTGCGCAAAGCGCTGGCCAACCCGCAAGGACACCCCTGGCAGCCGGCGCTGGTGCACGCTGCGGCCGACCACTTCGCCTACGCCTTCCACCATCTGCCGGACGACGAGAAGCTGTCGGTGGTCACCGGAATGCATCCGTACCTGCGGAACTTCGGCGTGCCGATCCCACGCCGCAGCGCGGAACGGCTGCTCGCCGCACTGGATGCCGGAGCGCTGCGCGTCCTCCCCGGGCTGACGTCGGTCCGCGCCGTTCCCGGCGGTTTCGAGGCGGAGACGGCGGAGGGGACCGTCACGGCACCGGTCGCGGTCAACGCCACCAACAGCCCGGCCGAGAGCTGGCAGGGGGAGGCGGCCGACCTGATCGGGTCACTGGTGGCAGGGGGGTACGCGCAGGTCTCGCCGTACGGCGGGCTGCGGACGGACCTGGACAATCAGCTGCTGGACGCCGGCGGCCGCCCCCGTCCGGACCTGGCGGGACTCGGCCCGGTCACCCGCGGCTCGCACTATCTGATCGACGCCGTCGTGCTCACCCTCCGCCACGCAGTACGGCTGCTGGACCGCTGGTACCCGGCATAACGGCAGGGCGGGCACGCGCGGCGCCTTCGCACGGACAGGCCCGTCGGCGCCGTACCGGGCCGGGCCGGACACCATCCGGCACCGGCCCGGCCCGTGATGCCGCGCAGACGCCTGGGGCAGGCACGTCACGAACGGGCCGTGCGACGCCTCGGGTCCCTCTCCGGGAGCGGCCAGGGAGATCCCGACAGGGGGCAAGGAGATCTCCCGGGGGAACGGTGGCCCCGACCGCCCCGGAGCGGCCGGAAATTCCGCGGTTCGGGAGACGGAGGGGCCGGATAGCCTGGGCGAATGCTTCCCGAAGTCACCGCCACCCGCTATGTCACACCCCTGCGGGAGGGCGGCTCGCTGCCGGGCATCGTCGAGGCCGACGATCTCGGCACCTACGTCATGAAGTTCACCGGCGCGGGCCAGGGCCGCAAGACCCTCGTCGCCGAGGTCGTCTGCGGACAGCTCGGCCGCGCCCTGGGCCTGAGGGTCCCGGATCTCGTACGGATGCAGCTCGACCCGGTCATCGGTCTCGCCGAGCCGGACGAGGAGGTGCAGGACCTGCTGAAGGCCAGCGGCGGCCTCAACCTGGGCATGGACTACCTCCCCGGCTCGCTGGGCTTCGACCCCCTCGCCTTCGAACTCGGCCCCGAAGAGGCGGGACGGGTGGTGTGGTTCGACGCCCTGATCAACAACGTCGACCGGTCCTGGCGCAACCCCAACCTGCTCGTCTGGCACGAGAGGCTCTGGCTCATCGATCATGGGGCCACCATGATCTGGCACCACAACTGGCCCACCGCGTCCGCCTCGGTCGCGCGGCCCTATGACGCGTCCGACCACGTCCTGGCGTCCTTCGCACCCGACCTCGACGCCGCCGCCGCCACACTCGCGCCGCTGGTCACCGAGGAGTTGCTGGCCTCCGTCGTGGCCGACATCCCCGACGAGTGGCTCGCCGACGAGCCCGGGTTCGCCGGGCCCGACGCCGTGCGCGGCGCGTACGCGGAGGCACTGGCCGAGCGGGCCGCGACGGTGCACACCCGCATCACGCTCGCCGCCCCACGCGAGAAGGGGCCGTCACAGGCGCCCGAGTGGCTGCGCGTGTGGGTCGACGGAAAGGCCGCGACGTGACCGGGCTCCATGGCGGACGGGATGTCTTCGAGTACGCGGTGCTCCGCGTGGTGCCGCGCGTCGAGCGCGGTGAGCTGATCAACGCGGGCGTGGTCGTCTACTGCCGCGCGCGGTCGTTCGTGATCGCGCGGACGCACCTCGACGAGGAGCGCCTGCGGGCCCTGGACCCGACCGCGGACGTGGCCGGCGTTCGCGCCGCGCTGCGCGCCGTCGAGGGCGTGTGCCACGGCGGGGACCGTGCGGGCGCGGCCGGCGGGGACGACGCCGGGCGGCGGTTCCGCTGGCTGATCGCGCCGCGCAGTACGGTCGTCCAGCCCGGCCCCGTGCACTCGGGGCTGACGACGGACCCGCAGGCGGAGGCCGAGCGGCTGCTGGACCTGCTGGTGCGCTGACCGTACCGGCGTCGTCGGCCCGCGGTTCTCCCGTGAGGCCGTGCCTCGGGTGCGGCCTTGCGTCCGGTGCCGTACGGGACGGGGCCGCATGTGACATGCGGCTGACATGCGGCGTCGGCGGGTAGGGGCCGTTGACACCGGGTGCCGCTGCTTCTAGCGTTTCGTGCACCGACCTACTAAGCGGTTGCTCACTTCATTCGAGCCGAGGAGATACCCGCATGTCCACCACCGAGCAGCGCGTTGCGATTGTGACGGGCGCAGCCCGAGGCATCGGCGCGGCCACCGCCGTACGCCTGGCCGCGGAAGGCCGCGCCGTCGCCGTACTCGATCTCGACGAGGCGGCCTGCAAGGACACCGTGGAGGCGATCACGGCGGCCGGTGGCAAGGCCGTCGCCGTCGGATGCGACGTCTCCGACGCCGGACAGGTCGAGGCCGCGGTCGCGCGGGTCGTCTCCGAGCTCGGCGCGCCCACCGTCCTGGTCAACAACGCGGGCGTGCTGCGGGACAACCTCCTGTTCAAGATGAGCGAGACGGACTGGGACACCGTCATGGGCGTGCACCTCAAGGGCGCGTTCCTGATGACCCGCGCCTGCCAGAAGCACATGGTGGACGCCGGGTTCGGCCGCGTCGTCAACCTCTCCAGCAGCTCGGCGCTCGGCAACCGCGGCCAGGCCAACTACGCGGCGGCCAAGGCCGGTCTCCAGGGCTTCACCAAGACGCTGGCCAAGGAGCTGGGCAAGTTCGGCGTCACCGCCAACGCGGTCGCCCCCGGCTTCATCGCCACCGACATGACCGCGGCAACCGCGGAGCGCGTGGGCATGGGCTTCGACGACTTCCAGGCCGCGGCCGCCACGCAGATCCCGGTCCAGCGCGTCGGACGCCCCGACGACGTCGCCAACGCCATCGCGTTCTTCGCGGGCGACGCGGCCGGCTTCGTCTCCGGCCAGATCATGTACGTGGCCGGCGGCCCGCTCAACTGAACAGAACGGACACGGACATGACGGAAAAGGTCCCGGCCAGCGGCAAGGTCGCGCTCGTCACGGGCGCCAGCCGCGGCATCGGATACGGCATCGCCGAGGCGCTGGTCGCCCGCGGCGACCGCGTGGCCATCACCGGCCGCAACGAGGACACGCTCAAGGAGGCGGTGGAGCAGCTCGGCGCGGACCGGGTGATCGGCATCGCCGGCAGGGCCCACGACGAGGCGCACCAGGCCGCCGCGGTCGAGCAGACGATGGACGCGTTCGGGCGGGTCGACTACCTCGTCAACAACGCGGGCACCAACCCGGTCTTCGGACCGATCGCCGAACTGGATCTCGCGGTGGCGCGCAAGGTCTTCGAGACCAACGTCATCTCGGCGCTCGGCTTCGCCCAGCAGACGTGGAAGGCGTGGCAGAAGGACAACGGCGGTGCGATCGTCAACATCGCGTCCATCGCCGGGCTTTCGGCGTCGCCGTTCGTCGGCGCGTACGGGGTGAGCAAGGCCGCGATGATCAACCTCACCCTCCAGCTCGCCCACGAGCTGGCCCCGTCCGTACGGGTCAACGCCATCGCCCCCGCGGTGGTGAAGACCAAGTTCGCCCAGGCGCTCTACGAGGGCCGTGAGGAGGAGGCGGCCGCCTCCTATCCGCTGCAGCGGCTCGGCGCGCCCAGCGACGTGGGCGGCGCGGCCGAGTTCCTGCTCTCCGACCGCGCGGCCTGGGTCACCGGGCAGACGCTCCAGGTCGACGGCGGGATCTTCCTCAACGCCGGGGTCTGACTCGATCGCGGGCCCGTGATCCGTGCGGGCCGCGACATACGGGGACCGGGTCCGCGTCCGGCGGAACCGGTCGGCGGGGGGGGGGGCGGGGGGGCGGGGCCCCCCCCGG
>NZ_JBEYUP010000028.1:0-79049 GCF_040643575.1 Streptomyces sp. NPDC047108 | reverse complement strand
TGGCACGCTGTTGAGTTCTCAAGGAACGGACGCTTCCTTCAAAACCGTCTCCGGTTTCTCCGGGCGCTTCCCTTCGGTGTTTCCAACCTTACCAGTCTTTTTCCGGCTTCCTGACCACGCATCTGCGGGCATGCAGAAACGGATCCGGAATGGGATCGAAAATGGTTGGGTTGCCACTCGCGCCTTGCATGCGGTGAAACCGCAGTGCCTCCGTCGCGAGCAGGGGTACGACAGTACAGGGCGCTCCGCGAGCGAAGCAAACTGATTACCCGCGCTGCGGCCGCACCGATCGCTTCCTTCCTATGACTTACGCTTCTGATCAGTACGTCGTCCGGGACTGACGTGGTGACGGCGCCTGATGAATCTCCACCTCTGGGAGGCTCCCATGACCACCGTGACGTCCCCGATCGCCGGGCGTGCCATCGGACTCGCGGCAGTGCCCGACCCCGTGTTCTCGGGGGCCATGGTGG
Organism: Streptomyces sp. NPDC047108; assembly: GCF_040643575.1. NCBI lineage: Bacteria > Bacillati > Actinomycetota > Actinomycetes > Kitasatosporales > Streptomycetaceae > Streptomyces > Streptomyces sp. NPDC047108. Next base: position 78,579 of record NZ_JBEYUP010000028.1, on the reverse strand, counting down.
GGCCCGGTACGGCGATCGATCCGGTGCGCGAGCCTCATACGGCCGTCTCTCCCGTCGACGGCGTCATCGTCTCCCTCCACGCACACGCCTTCGTCGTCGTCGACGGCGAGGGGCACGGTGTGCTGACCCACCTGGGCATCGACACCGTCCAGCTCAACGGTGAGGGGTTCGAACTCCTCGTCAGCAAGGGGGACACGGTCCGCCGCGGGGACGCCGTCGTGCGGTGGGACCCCGCCGCGGTCGAGGCCGCGGGGAAGTCCACCGTGTGCCCGGTTGTGGCGCTGGAGGCCGGCGCCGACACTCTCTCGGAGGTCGCCGAGGACGCCGACCTGAAGCCGGGCGACACTCTCTTCGTCTGGAACTGAGTCCCGCCCGCTGACGGGGAGTACGACATCCACGACGGCGGAGGCGATCCGCCGCATCGAACCGGAGACGGTGACATGGAAACAACGCTGCTAGGTGTCGGCGTGAGCCACGGCGTGGCGATCGGAGAAGTACGGCACATGGGCACGGCGGTGCTGGAGCCGCCGGCCAAGCAGATCCCCAAGGACGAGGCGCCGCGCGAGCAGGGCCGTGCGCGCCAGGCCGTGGAGGCCGTCGCCGCCGATCTGATGGCGCGGGGGAATCTGGCGGGCGGCGAGGCGCAGGCCGTGCTCGAGGCGCAGGCCATGATGGCGCAGGACCCGGAGCTGATGGCGGATGTCGAGCGCCGTATCGCCGTGGGGAGTACGGCGGAGCGCGCCGTGTACGACGCCTTCGCCGCGTACCGGGCGCTGCTCGCGGGCGCCGGTGAGTATCTGGCGGGCCGGGTCGCCGACCTGGACGACGTACGGAACCGCATCGTGGCCCGTCTGCTGGGTGTGCCGATGCCGGGCGTGCCGGACAGCGACGAGCCGTATGTGCTGATCGCGCGCGATCTGGCGCCGGCCGACACGGCGTTGCTGGACCCGACGCTGGTGCTCGGGTTCGTGACTGAGGAGGGCGGGCCCACGAGTCACAGCGCCATCCTCGCGCGGGCGCTGGGCGTGCCCGCGGTGGTCGCGCTGCCGGGCGCCGGTGAGCTGGCCGAGGGCACCGTGATCGCCGTGGACGGCAGCACCGGGGAGATCTTCGTGGAGCCGGGTGCGGACAAGCGGGCCGCGCTGGAGGCCGCGGCCGCGGAGCGGAAGGCGGCGCTGGCCGCGTCCACGGGCCCGGGCGCGACGTCCGACGGGCACAAGGTGCCGCTGCTGGCGAACGTCGGCGGTCCCGGGGACGTCCCGGCGGCGGTCGAGGCGGGCGCCGAGGGTGTGGGCCTGTTCCGCACGGAGTTCCTGTTCCTCGACGACAGCAAGAACGCTCCGTCGGAGGAGAAGCAGGTCGAGGCCTACCGTCAGGTGCTGGAGGCGTTCCCCGAAGGCCGGGTGGTCGTACGGGTGCTGGACGCGGGTGCGGACAAGCCGCTGGACTTCCTCACTCCGGCCGACGAGCCCAACCCGGCGCTGGGTGTGCGGGGTCTGCGGACGCTGCTGGACCACCCGGAGGTGCTGCGCACCCAGCTCACCGCGCTCGCCCGGGCCGCCGAGGGGCTGCCGGTCTATCTCGAGGTGATGGCGCCGATGGTGGCGGACCGGACGGACGCCAGGGCGTTCGCGGACGCGTGCCGTGAGGCGGGGCTGCAGGCGAAGTTCGGCGCGATGGTGGAGATTCCGTCGGCGGCGCTGCGGGCGCGTTCGATCCTGCAGGAGGTCGAGTTCCTGTCGCTGGGCACCAACGATCTGGCGCAGTACACCTTTGCCGCCGACCGTCAGGTCGGTGCGGTCTCCCGGTTGCAGGACCCGTGGCAGCCCGCGCTGCTCGACCTGGTGGCGGTCTCGGCGGAGGCGGCGAAGGCCGAGGGCAAGAGCTGTGGTGTCTGCGGTGAGGCCGCGTCGGATCCGCTGCTCGCCTGTGTGCTGACGGGTCTGGGCGTGACGAGTCTGTCGATGGGCGCCGCGTCCCTCCCCTATGTCCGGGCGACGCTCTCCAAGCACACGCTCGCCCAGTGTGAGCGCGCCGCCGCGGCGGCGCGGGCCGCCGACAGCGCGGACGAGGCGCGCCGGGCGGCGCAGGCGGTGCTGTCCGGCGAGTAGGGCCGGGGCTCCGGTCCAGGCATGCCCGTCTCGAGGTCATCGGTGGTGGCCGCCCCGCACGATGCGGGGCGGCCGTCGCCGTTTCCGCGGCTGCCGCCGACGTCACTGCTCCGGTACGGGAAGGGTCACCACTCTCCTTCCGGGGCGGGCAGTTCGATGCCGGGCCGGTAGTCGACGCCGTGCTCGGGCGGCACGAGGTCGCCCGTGTCGGCGTCCGTGCAGTACGCGGCGAAGACTTCCGCTTCGGTGAGCGGCCGCAGCCAGCGGTCGTGCAGGGTCCAGCCCCGTACGACATCGGGGGCGCGGTCGTCGCCGGGCGCGGCCGGGCGGTCGATCGGGCCCGGGGTGCTGCGGGCGACGATGCCGCCGCGGCTGCCGGTGGCGATGCCGGCGCCCAGCACCGAGCAGAACACCAGTGCCTCGGACTCCCGGAGATGGACCAACCCGTCCTCCCCGCACGCGGCGTGGAGCACCGCGACGAGGGAGGAGCCGTCGACGGCCACGCTGCACACCACGTGGTGCGTGCCCGGTCCGGACGCCTCGACGAGCTGGATCAGGGCCTGTGACGCGCGGACGTAAGCGGCCCTGCCCCGGTCCTCGCCGGTGTCCGGGTCACGGCCGGACGCCGCCAGCAGCTCGGTGGCGCGGTCGAGCGCCGCATGCCGCTCGGCCTCCCCGATCAGTGCGGGCACCAGCTGCTCGATGGGTTCTCCCGCATACGGCAGCGTGGCGCCGAGGCCCGCCACGTCGGCCGTGTACCGCGTGCGGCTGGCGGGGAGGTCCGGGTCGAGCCGGACCTCCGCACAGAACTCCGCGTACGCGTCGGGGTCGAAGAGCGCGACGGTGGTGTGCACGCCCTGTGACGACAGCGACCGCAGCAGATCCTCCATCTCCCGGAGGTAGACGGCATGGTCGTGGAAGGCGAAGGTCGCGTAGCGCCGCATGGCCGCGAAGTCCTTCCGGCCCGCCAGCAGCGCGACCGTGCTGGGTACTTCGCGGCGCAGTGCGTGCCGCGCGCTCGCCCGCCGGGCTTCCTTGTCTCCGCCGGTCTCGTGTGCGCCGGTTCCGTTGCGGTCCATGACTCCCCCTCGGTGCATGAGCTTCACGTGCTCACTCACCGTAATCAGGGGGTCTGACAACGGAGGGTGACGACGGTGCTCAGGCTCCGCCCGAGGAGCGGTCGCGGGCGATGCGCTCGTAGAACCGGAGCAGTTCCAGGTTGTCGACGGATCCGGGGTTGACGGCCTTGTCGAGGGGGGTGCCCTGGAGGAGCCGCTTGACGGGGACCTCGATGCGCTTGCCGGTCAGGGTGTGCGGGACGCCGGGGGCTTCGATGATGTCGTCGGGGACGTGGCGGGGCGAGAGCTGCTCGCGGATGGTGCGCTTGATGCGGTCGCGGAGGGCGTCGTCGAGGGTGGCGCCTTCGGCGAGGTGGACGAAGAGCGGCATCCAGTAGCCGCCGTCGGCCTGTTCGAGGCCGATGACGAGGGACTCGCGGATTTCGGGGAGGCGTTCCACGGCTTCGTAGATGTCGGCCGACCCCATGCGGACGCCCTGGCGGTTGAGGGTGGAGTCGGACCGGCCGTGGATGACGACGGTGCCGCGCGAGGTCAAGGTGATCCAGTCGCCGTGGCGCCAGGCGCCGGGGAACATCTCGAAGTAGCTGTCGCGGTAGCGGCTGCCGTCGGGGTCGTTCCAGAAGCGGATCGGCATGGACGGCATCGGGTTGGTGACGATCAGTTCGCCGACCTCGTCGGTGACGGGCTTGCCGTGCGGGTCCCACGCCTGGAGGTCCGTGCCGAGGCAGGCGGCCTGGAGTTCGCCGATGTGGACGGGGAGGGTGGGGACGGCGCCGGCGAAGCAGCTGCACACGTCGGTGCCGCCGCTGACGGAGGCGATCCACATGTCCTCGGCGACCTCGTCGTGGATCCAGCGGAAGCCGTCGGGCGGCAGGGGGGATCCGGTGGTGGCCACGCACCGTACGCGGGAGAGGTCGAAGTCGCGGCCCGGGTGCACCTCGGCCTTGCGGCAGGCCATCACGTAGGCCGCGGATGTGCCGTAGAACGTCGCCTCGGTGCGCTCGGCCACGCGCCACTGGGCGGCGGTGTCGGGGTAGCCGGGGCTGCCGTCGTAGAGGATCACGGTGGAGCCGACGAGCAGGCCGGAGACGAGGAAGTTCCACATCATCCAGCCGGTGGAGGTGTACCAGAAGAACCGGTCGCCGGGGCCGAGGTCGGTGTGGAGGCCGAGCTGCTTGAGGTGTTCGAGGAGGATGCCGCCCTGGGACTGGACGATCGCCTTGGGCAGGCCGGTGGTGCCGGAGGAGTAGAGCACCCAGAGGGGGTGATCGAACGGCACCTGCTCGAAGACCGGTTCGGCATCGGAAGCGACCAGTTCGGACCAGTCCAGGGCGCCTTCGGGGGCGGGGGTGCCGAGTAGCGGGATGTGTACGAAGGCGCGCACGGTCGGCAGTTCGCGGCGCAGTTCGGCGACGGTGTCCGCGCGGTCGTGCTGCTTGCCGCCGTAGCGGTAGCCGTCGACGGCGAAGAGGACGACCGGCTCGACCTGCTGGAAGCGGTCGAGGACGCTGCGGGCGCCGAAGTCGGGGGCGCAGGAGGTCCAGACGGCGCCGACGGCCGCGGTGGCGAGCAGGGCGACGACGGACTCGGGGACGTTGGGGAGATAGCCGCTGACGCGGTCGCCCGGGCGGACGCCCAGGCGGCGCAGCTCGGCGGCGAGCGATCCGACCTGGCGGCGCAGCTCGGCCCAGCTGACCGGCCGCGGCTCGTGGGTCTCGTCGACGTGCAGGAGTGCGGCCTCGTCCGCCCGCTCGGGGTCCTCGCCCGCGCGCAGGGCGTGCTCGGCGTAGTTGAGGCGGGCGCCGGGGAACCAGCGGGCGCCGGGCATCGCGGTCTCGCCGAGCACCCGCTCGTAGGGGGTGGAGAAGCGGACGTCGAACCAGTCGGCGGTGGCCTGCCAGAAGCGCTCCAGCTCGTCGACCGACCAGCGGTGCAGGGCGGCGTAGCTCGCGGCGGGGTCTCCGGGCACCGCGCGGGGCGCGCCGTACCGTTCGGCGGCCCACTCCTGGAAGCGGGTGACCTGCGCGCCGGCGATGCGGTCGGCGGAGGGCCGCCAGAGCGGCTGCGGTCCGGCGGGCGTCGGTGCGGTGTTCCCTGCGGTCATGACTCGGCTCCCGGGCTGTACGCGTCTCGTGCGTCGCGTCGTGGTCGTCGCGTGGTGCTGCTGCTGGTGTGCTGCTCGTGTCGTGCGGGCGCCGCGAGGTGTGCGGCGCGGTCCCGGTCCGGGCAGGGGTGTGCCGGAACCGGGGACTGTGCAGGACGATGCCATGTGATCGACTCCCGCACCAGGGCGACCGCCCCATGACGCGCGTCCGGGACATGTGGCGGGGCCACGGGTGAACGGCAGTTGAACGCGCTTCGTCCGCTCCGCCGCCAGTGGCAGGCTGAGCAGCATGGATGTGCGTGATCTGGTGCGGTCGCTGAAGGTGGTCGGGACGGCGCAGGGCAGGCGTACGGTGCGGGCCGCCTGGCGGAGACAGCGCGCCGACGCCACCGCCCTGCCCCGGCGGGGCCGGGAGCGTGCCCGTGTCCCGGGGCCGGCGCAGGGCGCGGAGGCGTGCCCGGGGGGCGGTGTGGTGCGGTTCGCGCGGTCCTCCCTGCGCATCCGGGTGTCCGGGGGCGGTGTGGTCTTCTGCGGCTGGGACGGCGCGGAGCCCGAGCCGTCGTACGCGCTGGAGCACGGCAGTCCCGGCGCGGACCCGCGTGCCGTCCTCGAGCCGGACAAGGACGGCGGCTGGCGGGTGGTCTCCGAGCGGGTGACGGTGGCGGTGTCCCGGCACGGGGCGGTCGAGATCCGTACGCCGGGCGGCGTGGTGCTGCGGCGCGACCTGCCGCCGCGCTGGTGGGAGCCGGTGGAGGCGGAGAGGGACGGGCCGCGCTGGGTGCAGCGTTCGGAGGTGCCGGCGGACGCGCGCTTCTTCGGGCTGGGCGGGCGGGCCGCGGGTCCGAGGCTGCGCGACGGCTCGTACCGGCTCTGGAACACCGACCCCGAGGCCGGGTTCGAACCGGGTGAGGACCCGCTGTACGTATGCATGCCGGTGCTCATGGTCGTGGCGGACGCGGGCACGCACCTCGTCTTCCATGACAACTCCTGGGACGGCCGGGTGCGGCTGACCGAGGGCGAGGAGGGGCGTGGCTCGGGGCATGACCGGCCGGGCGGCTGCGAACTGCGCGTGGACGGCGGCCCGTTGCGCTCCTGGACGATCGTCGGCACGCCCGCGCGTGTCCTGCGCGGCTGGGCGTCCCTGACCGGCGCGCCCGCAGCCCCGCCGCGCTGGGCACTGGGCCACCATCACGCGCGCTGGGGGTTCGGCAGCGCGGACGAGGTGCGCCGGATCGCCGCCGGGTACCAGGAGCGCGGCCTTCCGCTGTCCGCGCTGCACCTCGACATCGACCACCTGGACGGCCACCGGGTCTTCACCGTGGACACCGACCGCTTCCCCGATCTGCCGGCGCTGGCCGGGGAGTTGCGCCGGGACGGGATCCGGCTGGTGTCGATCGTCGACCCCGCGGTGAAGGCGGAGCCGGGGAACGCGGTGTACGACAGCGGGGCGGCGACCGGGGCCTTCGTACGGGACGCGCGGGGGCGAGAGGTGCGCGGCGAGGTGTGGCCCGGCGAGTCCGTGTACCCGGACTTCACCGACCCGCAGGTCCGCAAATGGTGGGGCGGGCTGTACGCGGAGCGGCTCGCGCAGGGCTTCTCGGGCATGTGGCACGACATGAACGAGCCGGTGTCCTTCGCGGCCTTCGGCGATCCGACGCTGCCGCGCTCGGCCCGGCACGCCCTCGAGGGCCGGGGTGGCGACCACCGCGAGGCGCACAACGTCTATGCCCTCGCCATGGCCCGGGCGGGGTACGAGGGTCTGGCCGAACTGCGCCCGGAGGAGCGGCCGTTCCTCTTCTCCCGCTCGGGGTGGGCGGGGATGCAGCGGTACGGCGGCTCGTGGTCGGGCGATGTGGCGTCGAGCTGGCCGGGGTTGCGGGCGTCGCTGGCGCTGGTGCTGGGGCTCGGGCTGAGCGGGGTGCCGTACTCGGGTCCTGACGTCGGCGGGTTCACGGGTTCGCCGTCGCCCGAGCTGTATCTGCGCTGGTTCCAGATGGCGGCGTGGCTCCCGCTGTTCCGTACGCACTCGGCGATCTTCGCGGGCCGGCGGGAACCGTGGGAGTTCGGGCCCGAAGTGCTGCGGCACGCGCGGGCGGCGCTGGCCGAGCGGGAGCGGTTCATGCCGTATTTCGTCACGCTCGCGCACGTGGCCCACCGGACGGGGGCGCCGTATGTGCGCCCCGTGTGGTGGAACGCCCCGGAGGACCGGGCGCTGCGCGACTGCGAGGACGCCTTCCTGCTGGGCGAAGGGCTGTTGGTGGCACCGGTCATGGAACCGGACGCGACGCGGCGGACGGTACGGCTGCCGCGGGGGCTCTGGTACGACACGGCGACCGGTGAGGCGCACCGGGGGCCTGGACAGGTGACCGTCGGGGCGCCCCTGTCGCGGATTCCGGTCCTGGCGCGGGCGGGGGCGGTCCTGCCGGTGGCGGGCGACAGCGGCGAGACGGAACTGGAGGTGTGGACTCCGGCGGCGGGCCGCAGAGGCGGCGGGCTCGTCGCGGCCGGCACGGGCGACGGCTGGGAGCGGGCGCGGCTGGAGCGGTTCACCTCACGGGTGGTGGACGACCGGGTGGTCGTCGAGCGGGACGGCGGCGGGGAGCCGGAGTACGCGGTACGGGTGCGGGGCGCGGCGGGGTGACGCTTGGCGGGTGCCGGGGTCCCGGGGTCCCGGGGTCCCGGGGTGCCCGGGTGCCGGGGTGCCGAGGTGCCGAGGTGCCGGGGTGCCCTGGTGTCAGTGCTGGCGGGTGGCGCGGGCGGCGGGGCGTCCGTCAGCCGTGGTGCGCCCGCCAGCCTTGGCGGGTGGCGCGTGGACGCCCGGCTCGCGTCAGCCGTTGCGTCGGCGCGTGGACGCCCGGCTCGCGTCAGCCGCGGCGGCCCGCGAACCAGGCGCCCGCCGCCTCCGTGTGGAGCGGGAAGGCGAGTTCGGCGGCAGCGTCGAGAGTCTCCCAGCCCTCCGTCTCGTCCGTCGGCGCGGAGGGCGGCAGGTCGTCGGCCCGGCGCTCGGGCAGGAGGCCGAAGACCAGCAGATGGCCGCCGGGCGAGCTGAGCACATCGGCCAGGCGGACCTCCGACGCGTCCGCCACGATGCGGGTCTCCTCGCGCAGTTCGCGGACGACGGCGTCCCGCCAGTCCTCGCCGTGGTCGATGAAGCCGCCGGGCAGGGCAAGTCGGCCACGCTGGGGCTCGATCGTGCGGCGTACGACGACGAGGCCCGGACGGCCGTCGCCGCGAACGGGCTGCAGGGCGACGGCGACGGGCAGCGGGTTGCGGTAGACCACGCCACCGCAGGCCGGGCACTGCCGCGGCCAGCCCGCGTCGGGCGGGTAGGCGGCGCCGCAGTACGAACAGTGGGCGTGAAGGCGTGGTTCGGGCACGGCCGGACTGTATCCAACTCCTCGTCCGTCTTGGGGCGTTACGGCGCGGACGCCCGTACTCCGTGAGTGCCCGTGCACCGCATCCGCCGCCCACGGCGCTTCCCCCGCGGGCATGCGAGATGGTAGATCCCTGGGCATGCCACGCATCCCCGCCGTACTCCGCGCCGTCGCCCTGTCCGCCGCCGCCCTGGCCGTCGTCACCGCCGCTCCTCCGGCCGCCGAGGCGAAGCCCGAACCGAAGGCCCCCAAGGCCTTCGTGGCGCTGCGCGACGTCGACCCGACGATCCTGCAGGAGATCCGCTACGCCACCCCGCACACCTTCGTCGGCGAGCGGATCGACGGCTACCGCCGTCCTCTGTGCATCCTCACCTCGCCCGCCGCCAAGGCACTGCACCGGGCGCAGAAGAAGCTCCTGCGACAGGGCTACACACTGAAGGTGTACGACTGCTACCGGCCGCAGCGAGCCGTCGATCACTTCGTCGCCTGGGCGAAGGACCTCGACGACCAGTCCATGAAGGCGGAGTTCTATCCCCGGGTCGACAAGTCGCGTCTGTTCGAGGACGGTTACATCGCCGAGAAGTCCGGCCACAGCCGCGGCAGCACGCTGGACGTGACGCTCGTGAAGCTCCCTGCCGGACCCACCCGCCCCTACGAGCCGGGCGAACCCCTCCTCCCCTGCTACGCGCCGCGGGACGAGCGCTTCCCCGACAACTCCGTCGACATGGGCACGGGCTACGACTGCTTCGACACGCTCTCCCACACCATGGATCCCCGTATCACGGGCGAACAGCGCGCGAACCGCATGCTGCTCAAGAACACCCTGGAGGGCGTGGGCTTCGCCAATCTGCCCGAGGAGTGGTGGCACTTCACGCACAAGCCGGAGCTGTTCCCGGACACGTACTTCGATTTTCCGGTGTCACGGCGGTCCCTCACCCATCACTGATCGGCACGCGCACCAGGAGTTTCCCCACGCACCCACCGCACCACTCCGGGCGGCCGACCGCCGGCGTCATCATGAGCACGGCTCGCCGGGGACACCGCGCGCCGGGGCAGCCCAAGGGCCCTCCGCTCCTCGAAGCAGCGAAGGGCCCTTACCTCTGTGCGGGGCCAGAACAATGCAGTCCCCGGTAGTCCGTCCCGATGCCCCGAGTCCCGGTCGTCGCCGTGGGCTCCGGGATCGAGAGGATCTGCCGGGGGCCTAGCCAGAGCCGACAAGTGGGTCACTCGGGCCGGAGGACGTCTCCTCCGACGGTGCGGCTCTCTCCGGTTTTCTGGTGTATTCAGGATTTTCCTCCTTATTCGACGGGAGTCAAGGCCCTCCTTCTCCGCGGACGGCATGGGCCTCACGACCGGCACACGCCTACTCGCCTGCCGCCCCTTTCCGCAGGCCGGACCCCTGCACCAGCCCTGCCCGGCGCCCGCCGCACGTCCGTCGAGGAGCGGTCTCGCCCGGCCCCGCTCCCTGCACTACCGTGCGGACATGACACAACGGACGTTCGATACGTACGAGGACTTCTGGCCGTACTACGTGGCCATGCACTCCCGGGCCGCCACGCGCTGGATCCACCTGACCGGCACGCTCTCGGGGCTCGCGGTGAGCGCCTACGGCCTGTTCAGCGGACGTCGGCGCTATCTGCTGGGGCTGCCCCTGATCGGCTACGGCACGGCCTGGCCCGCGCACTTCCTGATCGAGAAGAACAACCCGGCCACCTTCGGCCACCCCGCCTGGTCGCTCCGCGGCGACGCGCAGATGATCCGGATGATGCTCGCCGGGCGGGACGCCGAGCTGGCGGAGATCGCGGCCAAGTGGCTCGCCGAGAACGGCCGATTGAGCGGCGGCTGAGCAGCGGCCGAGTGGTACCCGAGCAGCGGCCGGGTGGTGCCTGAGCAGCGGCCGATCAAATCCCCGCACCGTCGTGCGGTCCGCCGCGCGCCGTTTCTCCACGCCGTCCGTCCCGCCCCGGCGCAGGATTCCTCTCCCGGGCTCCCCATGGCACACTTCTGACGATCCGTCAGTTGAGTCCGGGAGGTCTCGTGGCACGCGCTCGTACGCCCGTGGTGACCGGCTGGTTCAGGGAGGACGCGGACGGCTTCCGGCTCCTCGGCACCCGGTGCGCCGCCTGCACCGCCGTCTTCTTCCCCCGCGAGGACCACTTCTGCCGCAATCCCGCCTGCGCGGGCAGCGAGTTGACCGAGGTGACGCTCTCCCCGCGCGGCAGAGTCTGGTCGTACACCGACGGCCGCTACCGGCCACCCGCGCCGTACGTCTCCGATCCCGGCCGGGAGTGGGAGCCGTACACGCTCGTCGCGGTCGAGCTGGAGGCGGAGCGCATGATCGTGCTCGGGCAGGCCGTTCCCGGTGTCACGGTCGACGACCTCGCGGTCGGCATGGAGGTCGAGGTCGTGCCCGGTGTCCTCGACGAGGACGAGGAACACGTACGGACCACCTGGCACTGGCGCCCCGTACGCCCCGCGACCGACGACGCGCCGACGCGACCCGCGGCGGATCGCGAGAGGGGTCGGCACTCATGACCGGCGACGTGGCGGTGCTCGGCGCCGGAATGCGTCCGTGGGGCAAGTGGGGCCACAGCTTCGTCCGTTACGGAACGCTGGCCGCCCGCGCGGCGCTCGCGGACGCCGGGATCGACTGGGCGGACGTGCAGTCGGTGGTCGGCGCGAACACCGTGCGCGGCGGCTACCCCGGCCATGTCGCCGGCGCGACCTTCGCCCAGGCCCTCGGCTGGCAGGGCTCGCGGGTCACCAGCGTCTACGCGGCCTGCGCCTCGGGCGCCCAGGCCATCAACACGGCCCGCGCACAGATCCTTTCGGGCCTGGCCGACGTGGTCCTGGTCGTCGGCGCGGACGCCGCGCCCAAGGGGTTCTTCGCCCCGGCGGGCGGCGACCGGCCCGACGATCCCGACTGGCTGCGGTTCCGCGTGCTCGGCGCCACGAACCCCACGTACTTCGCGCTCTACGCCCGCCGCCGGATGGCCCTCTACGGCGACACACCCGACGACTTCGCCCGGGTCAAGGTGAAGAACGCCGCGGCGGGGGCGCTCAACCCCAACGCCCGCTACCGCAAGGCCGTCAGCGCCGAGGACGTCGCCGCCTCCGCCGTCGTCGCCGACCCCCTGCGCCTTCTGGACATCTGCGCGACCTCGGACGGGGCCGCGGCCCTGGTGCTCAGCGGCATGGACTTCGCGCGGCGCCACGGGGCCGCGGACCCGGTCCGCATCCGGGCCGTCTCGACCGTGAGCCCCGCCTACCCGCGGACCGTGCCGGACCTCCCCGACATCGCCACCGACTCCGCGGCCGCCGTCGGCCCCGCGCCCGTCGCCTTCCGGGAATCGATCGCCCGGGCCGCGTACGAGGAGTCGGGGACCGGCCCCGAGGACCTGTCCCTCGCGGAGGTCTACGACCTGTCCACGGCGCTGGAGCTGGAGTGGTACGAGGACCTGGGCCTGTGCGCGGCGGGCGAGGGCGCCGAGCTGCTGCGGGACGGGGCGACGGCCCTCGGCGGGCGCGTGCCCGTCAACACCAGCGGCGGACTCGCCTCGTTCGGGGAAGCGGTCCCGGCCCAGGCCATCGCCCAGGTCTGCGAGCTGACCTGGCAGTTGCGGGGCACGGCGGGTGACAGGCAGGTCCCGGGAGCGCGGGTCGGCATCACCGCGAACCAGGGGCTGTTCGGACACGGTTCGGCCGTCGTCGCCGTCCGCTGAGGCACCGGAGCCGAACCGCACGGGCACTGCGCACGGGCCCGCTCCTGCGCGAAGCGGGCCGTACGGGTGCCCGTTCGGGCGTCCGTACGCTCCGGAAACCGCCATGAACTGTGCGTGAAATGACCTGGTGCAGACGGGAGTTGTCGACATGATGCTGATGTGAGCTCCTGGTCGGACCAGCTTCGCTTCGCCTTCCAGCCCGTCGTGAATCTGACGACCGGGTCGGTGGCTGCCTTGGAGTTGCTCGCACGCCCCGAGCGGAGCGAGGTCCTGGCGGCGGCCCGCGGCAGCTCCGACCTCGACGGCGAACTCGCCGCGCTCGCCGTCCTGTCGGCCGCGCGCCGCGAGGCGCTGCTGCCGCTGCACGTGAAGGTGGGCGCGGCGACGGTGGCGGACCTCGGGGGGCTCGCGTCCCTGGGCAAGGCGGTGCACGGCGTCGGTCGCCGCCCCTGGGAGGTGACGGTCGCCCTCGGGGCGCCGTTCACGCATGTACCTCGCCGGGCGCTGCTGGAGGCGGTCGGGCGGCTGCGCGGTGAGGGCTTCCGGATCTGTGCGACCGTCGGCGACGGGGACGTTCCGCTACGGCTGCTGGCGACCCTGGCACCGGATCTGGTCAAGATCGACGCGTCGGTGGTGGCGCGATTACCGGAGGACCGGGGGTGCCGTGCAGTCGTCGCCGGACTGCGGCGGTTCTGCGACGGTACGGGCGGGCGGCTGGCGGTCGCGGGTGTGAGGACCGAGCAGCAGCGTGCCGCGGCGCGGGAGGCGGGGGCGCAGCTCGCGCAGGGCGACCTGTTCGCGCCGCCCTCCCCCACACCGGTCGCCGATGTGCGCCGCCCCGCCGCTCCCCCCGCCGTGCAGGCCGAGCCACCAGGGTTCAGTGACGCGCCGGGAGTGACCGGTCCCGCCGGAACCGGCAACCCGCAGGGAGCCGCGGACCCGGCGGAAGCTGACGGGCTGTCGCTCGCGGACGGGCCGCTCGTGGCGGACTTCCTGCAACCCGCCGCCCTGCTCCCGGACGCGGCGTCCGCCGAGCAGGTCCAGGCCCTTCTCACCGGCTCGCCCAGGGAGTCCGGTGTGGTGCTCGTCGACGCGGACGGGGTGCCCGTACGCACGGTGGACCGGAACCGCTTCCTGCTGTCGCTCTCGGGGCTGGACGGTCAGGCTCCGTACGCGGACGGACCCGCGGCCCGTCCTGCCGAACCGCCGCGCACGGTGGGCCTGCACGCCACCGCGTGGGAGGTTCTGGGCGTCGTCGCCACGGACGCGCGCAGCCGCACGGCGGACGATGTGGCGGTCGTCGACGACCGGGGCCGCTGCGTCGGCGTGGTGCACCTGGCCGACATCCTGCGGGCGCTCGCCGGGAGCCGGACGGGGGCCGCGACCGGCCTCAACCCCCTGACCCTCCTTCCGGGTCCGGACGCGATCACCGCCGAGGTGGACCGGCGCATCGGGGCGGGTGAGGAGTTCGCGCTGAGCCGGCTGGACGTGGACGGCTTCACCCGGGTCAACGACGTGGCCGGGTTCGCGGCCGGGGACGAGCTGATCCGGTCGGCGGGCCGTACGCTCGCCGGAGCGGCGGCCACTCGCCCGGAGACGCGCGTGGGCCACCTCGGCGGCGACGACTTCGTCCTGCTCACCGGGCCCGAGGAGCTCGACGGGATGGCCTCGGTGGTCCTCGACACCCCCTGGTCGGCGGGCGGTCTGTCCGTCACGATGTCGCTCGCGACCGTGCTGTGCGCGCCGGGCAGCGTGACGGGGCACGGGCATGCCGCGGTCTGTCTCGCACCGCTGCGGCAGACAGCCAAGGCGCTGCTCGGGGCCAGTTGGGTGCTCGGGCGCCCGCGGGAGGCGTGGTACGAGGTGCGGCGGGGCGCGGATCCGCGCGCCCCCGGCGACGGAACGCAGCCGTCGCCGCCCCCGGGGGTCCCCGCCACGGGGTGACTTCGTGCTCAACTCCCGTAGGCACAAAGGGAGTTGTGGATCCGGGCTGCTGCTCACGCCGTACGGGCGTTCGCGTGCGCGCCGGAGCGTGCGCCGTGTCCGGCACGGGTGCTGTCGGCCACCTTGACGCCCCTACAGCGCCGGTGAACACTTCCGGATGTCAGTCGGCATCGCCGTACGCCGGCCGTCGGCTCCGGTGGCCGTCGGGCCCGTTCCCATGGGCGATTCCGCTGAGTTGGCACGCTCGTCGCGGACGCCGGGCGGGGCTCGGGCGCCCCTGCCGCAGGCTCTCCGCCGGCACGGGAAACACACACCCGCACGGAGGACCGGGGCGCCACACACCCCGGGCGAGGGACTGGGAGCCGCAATGGAATTCTCCAACGGAGACATAATCGTCGGTGAGATCATCGGCACCGCGATCCTGATCCTGTTCGGCGCAGGCGTCTGCGCCGCTGTCACGCTCAACCATTCGAAGGCCAAGGCCGCCGGATGGATCGTCATCGCCTTCGGCTGGGGTTTCGGCGTCATGGCCGGTGCCTACACCGCGGCCCCGCTCTCCGGAGCGCACCTCAACCCCGCCGTGACGGTCGGTATCGCGACCGACAGCGGCGAATGGGGCAAGGTCCCGTACTACATCCTCGGCCAGTTGGTCGGCGCGGCACTCGGGGCGGCGCTCACCTGGCTCACGTACATGGCGCAGTTCCGCGCCAACGACCAGCCCACGCTCGGGATCTTCTCGACCGTCCCGGAGATCCGGAACCCGGTCGCCAATCTCCTCACCGAGATCATCGCGACCATCGCCCTGGTGCTGCCGCTCCTGACCTTCGGCCTCAACAAGGGCCTCGGCGACTCCGGCACCACGATCCTCGTCGTGTCCTTCCTCGTCGTCGGCATCGGGCTCTCGCTCGGCGGCCCCACGGGATACGCCATCAACCCGGCCCGCGACCTCGGCCCCCGCCTCGTCCACGCGGTCCTGCCCATTCCGCGCAAGGGCACCTCGGACTGGGGGTACTCATGGGTGCCGGTGGCGGGCCCGCTCATCGGCGGGGTACTGGCCGGCGTGATCTTCAACCTGACGTTCTGAAGCCGGAGTCGGGACCCGCGCACCGCTACGGATCCGCGCGCCGCACAGGATCCGCGCGGCGCACGGCGTCCGCGCCGCACGCCAGGATCCGCACCACGCGTCGGGACCCGGGCGGCGCACCGGGTCCCGCGCCGTTCCAGCACAGCATTCCCAGCCTCGCAGTCAGGAGACGTTCATGACGGAGACGTACGTCGCCGCGATCGACCAGGGCACCACGTCCAGCCGCTGCATCATCTTCGATCAGGGCGGCGCGATCGTCGCCGTCGACCAGCGCGAGCACCGGCAGATCTTCCCGAAGCCCGGCTGGGTCGAGCACGACGCGACCGAGATCTGGTCCAAGGTGCAGGCGGTCGTCGCGGGCGCCCTCGCCAACGCGGGCCTGCGCGCGGACCAGTTGAGCGCGCTGGGCATCACCAACCAGCGCGAGACGACCGTGCTGTGGGACCGGAAGACCGGGAAGCCGGTGCACAACGCCGTCGTCTGGCAGGACACCAGGACGGCGGCGCTGTGCAACGAACTCGGCGGCGCGGACGGCCAGGACCGCTTCCGCGACGCCACGGGCCTGCCGCTGGCCAGCTACTTTTCAGGTCCGAAGGCCGCCTGGCTGCTCGACAACGTGCCGGGCCTGCGCGCACGGGCCGAGAACGGCGACATCGCGTTCGGGACCATCGACTCCTGGCTCATCTGGAACCTCACCGGCGGCACGGACGGCGGCGTGCACGTCACCGACGTCACCAACGCCGGCCGCACGATGCTGATGAACCTGGAGACCCTGCAGTGGGATCCGGCCATCCTCGCCGCGATGAACGTGCCCGAGGCGGTCCTGCCCGAGATCCGCTCCTCCGCCGAGGTGTACGGCACGGCCGTCGGCCAGCTTGCGGGCGTGCCGGTGGCGTCCGCGCTGGGCGACCAGCAGGCGGCCGTCTTCGGCCAGACCTGCTACGGGGTGGGCGAGGCCAAGAACACGTACGGCACGGGCAGTTTCCTGCTGCTCAACACCGGCAACCGGCCCGTCCCGTCCAAGAACGGGCTGCTGACGACCATGGGGTACCAACTCGGCGGCGAGCGGCCGGTGTACTGCCTCGAGGGCGCCATCGCGATCACGGGCGCCCTGGTGCAGTGGTTCCGCGACCAGCTCGGCATCATCAGCGCCGCGGAGGAGATCGAGACGCTGGCGGCGAGTGTCGAGGACAACGGCGGCGCCTACATCGTCCCGGCCTTCTCGGGCCTGTTCGCGCCCTACTGGCGCTCCGACGCCCGTGGTGTGGTCACCGGCCTGACCCGCTACGTCACCAAGGCGCATCTGGCGCGCGCCGTCCTGGAGGCGACGAGCTGGCAGACGCGCGAGGTCGTGGACGCGATGTACCAGGACTCGGGTGTGCAGATCACGACCCTGAAGGTCGACGGCGGCATGACCGCCAACAACCTTCTGATGCAGCATCAGGCGGACGTGCTGGGCGTGCCCGTCATCCGGCCGGTGATCTCCGAGACGACGTGTCTGGGCGCGGCGTACGCGGCCGGACTCGCCACGGGGGTCTGGCAGGACCTGGACGAGCTGACGACGCACTGGAAGCGCGACCAGCAGTGGGAGCCGCGCATGGAGGCGCAGGCGCGCGAGCGCGAATACGGGAACTGGCGCAAGGCGGTCGAGCGCAGCTTCGGCTGGCTGGACGAGGACGGGGCGTAGCCGACCGTCGGCGGTCTCCGGCGGGCCGTCCGAAGTGAGGGCGGTCCGCCGGGGCCCCGGTTTTCGGGTGCCTCTCCGTCCCCGGACGGGCCGTCAGGTGGCCGCGGGCTGGGGGTGGGCGATGCCGGTCTCCAGGGCGTGCTGGACGACCGAGATCAGCACCTGCTTCGCCGACTCCCTCTCCCGCGCGTCGCACAGCACGACCGGCACGCCGGGGTCCAGGTCGAGCGCGTCCCGGACGGTGTCCGGCGCGTAACGCTGCGCCCCCTCGAAGCAGTTGACGGCGACCGTGAAGGGGATGCCGCGCTGCTCGAAGTAGTCGACGGCGGCGAAGCAGTTGCCGAGGCGACGGGTGTCCGCGAGCACGACGGCGCCCAGCGCTCCCCGCGCCAACTCGTCCCACAGGAACCAGAATCGGTCCTGACCCGGTGTGCCGAAGAGATACAGCACCAGGTCGTCACGGAGGGAGATCCGGCCGAAGTCCATGGCCACGGTGGTCGTGGTCTTGGTCTCCACCCCGTCGAGCGAGTCCACGGGGCGGCCCGCCTCCGTGAGCAGTTCCTCGGTGCGCAGCGGCTTGATCTCACTGACCGCGCCGACGAGGGTCGTCTTGCCGACTCCGAAGCCGCCTGCCACCAGGATCTTGAGGGTCACCGGTTCGGCAGGAGGCTTGCGGCGCCGTTCGGAGCGCCCGAAGGCCATGGCTCTCTCACTTCGCTGTACGGAGATCCTTCGGGGAGGACTGTAGCGGCGGCGTGCCCTTCCGGGCTCCCCAGGTCCACGAAGCGACCGGATCCTTCACGCCCCCGACATCCTGCGCGCAAAGTCGTGACGGCCGGTGGCGTCGCCCCGGGCCGTCACGGCGCGGGCCGCACGGGAGGACCGTACGCACCACGCCTCGCGGCACCGCGCGCCGCGCCGCTCGCCGTACCGTATACGAGCCCCGCACACTCCGTAGCCGATCCCTCGGATTTCCCGGCTCCGGGGCGGGATATCGCTTGGTGATTTGTGTCTTACGTCCGGTTCTGGGCAGTCTGGTCACAGCATCACGTGGGGGTTCACGGCTGAGGAGGGCGTCATGCGGCAAGCGGAAGAGTACGAACTTGTGTTCGAGCACTCCGGTGTCCCGGCTCTCTCACCCGACGAGGGAGAAGACGTGGTGCTGGTCCACCGGACCGACCGCAGCGGCCCCGGCGGGCACCCCGTCTACGCGGACGACACCGGGATCGTCCGGGCCGAGATCAGCGACCGCGACGAGGTACGGATGATCGCCAGCGGCGGCCATCAGGAGCACCGCGCGACGGTCGAGGCGCGGCCCGTACCGTAGACGGACCGGAAGCCCGTGCCGTGGCCGGAGCCCTGAGCCGTGCCCCAGACCGGACCATCGGGCCGCGGATCCACGAAACCGTGTCCCGTCGCCGCTGCGCCCCGCGCCCCCACAGCGCCCTCACAGGGCCCGCAGGCCGTCGATCACCTCACGCAGGATGCTCGCGTCCGGCAGCTCGGCGGGAGGTACGGGGCGCGAGACATGGACCAGGTCCTCGTCCAGCAGATCACCGATGAGCACCCGCACGACCCCCACCGGGAGGTCCAGGTCGGTCGCGAGTTCCGCCACCGACTGCGGCACCTCCCGGCAGCGGTCGACGATGTCCAGGTGCTCGGGGGACAGCGCGTGGTCCACGGCGCCCGGGGCGCCGCCCGCACCGCTCCGTGACTCGGCGACGACGACCGCGATGAGGTCGAGCCGGTCCTCGGCCGCGCTGCGGGTCCTGCCCCGCGTCATGGCGTACGGACGCACGACCGGACCGGCCGCGTCGTCGAACCAGTGAGCCGCGCTACGCCCCTCCTCCCGGCCGCCCTCCCCCGGGCCGCCGTCGTGCGTGGAACCCCCGTGCTCCGTCATGGCGCCTCGTCACCCCCCGGCGGCGGGGCCGGGCCCGCTCCTCGGAGCGGTGCCCAGGTGAATGCCGACCCGCTTGACCATCAGCGTCATCTCGTACGCGATCTGACCGACGTCGGAGTCCGCGTCGGCGAGCACGGCGAGGCAGCTTCCGTCGCCGGCCGCGGTGACGAACAGGAAGGCGTCGTCCAGTTCCACGACGGTCTGGCGTACGTCACCGGCGTCGAAGTGGTTGCCCACGCCCTTGGCCAGGCTGTGGAAGCCCGAGGCCACGGCGGCAAGGTGCTCGCCGTCCTCCCGGGTCAGATCCTTCGAGGTGCCCTTGGCCAGTCCGTCGCCGGAGAGCACCAGCGCCTTGCGGATGCTGCCCACACGGTCGACCAGTTCGTCGAGAAGCCAGTTGAGCTGGCCTCCCGCGCCCGTCGCGGCGTTGTGTGCCGGTGCTGTCATCGACCGTCCCCCTCGGGTGTCGTTCCTGATGCGGTGTCCCGGCCGGACGCATTGTCCTCGCCGGTGTGAGCCCGGCCGGACGCGGTGTCCTCGCCGGTCTGAGCCCGGCCGCGCTGCCAGCCACGCTGGAGTGAGGCCATACGGGCCCTCACCTCCTCGGCATCGCGCTCGGGTTCGCTCTCCGCGGGCCGGGGCCCGTGCTGCCCGGCGCGCTGTGCGGGATCGGTCTTGAGCTGCGGAGCGAGACTGGCCTGCCGTACACGGCGGGGCAGCCCTCCCACGGATGTCGCGGTGGACTCCGCGGGTGGTGACGGTCGTTCTCCTGCGCTGTCGTGCGACGCCTCCGCCCGGGGGCGTGATCCCTCGGTGCCGGCCTCCTCGCGCGACGCGTCGGTCTCCTCGCGGGCGGCGCCGCCGCTGCGGTCCTGCGCGTCCACGGGCCGGCCGTGGTCGGAGACCAGGACGGGCGGCGGGGTGCGGCGGGGCAGCGGCACCTGGCGGTCGGGGCGGGTCACTTCGGGCCCGTCGTTGTCGGGGACCTGCTCGTGCCCGCCGGTGTCGCGCGGCTCCTCGCCGGACGCCGTTCCGCCGTGCCGTGTCCCGCGCTCTCCGCTCCGCCCCGCCGGGGCCCCGCCCTGGCGGAGCCGCCGGCCGCGCCACGCGTCGCGCTCGGCGCCGCGGCCGCGGAAGATGAGCCCGTCGTCGTCATCGTCCAGGGCGGAGACCGGTGCCTCGAGTTCCACCGGGCCGTCGAGGGCAGGATCCGCGCTCTGCGTCCCTGCCATGGGGAGAGGGAACTGGGCCAGGGTCGTGAGCGGGTCGCCGGACCTCTCCTGCTCGCCCGGCGCCTCGGCCTCCCCCTCGTCCGGCGCCTCGTCGGAGGGTGCGTCGGTGAGCAGCGCCGACGGGATGAAGACGACCGCGGTGGTGCCGCCGTACGGCGAGGTCTGCAGGGAGACCCGTACGCCTTGGCGGCGGGCCAGCCGGCTGACGACGAACAAGCCGAGCCGGTCGGTGTCGGACAGTTCGAACTCGGGGGTCTCGGCGAGACGCAGGTTGGCGTCGAGGAGCGCGTCGGGGGCCATGCCCAGGCCCCGGTCGTGGATCTCCAGGGTGAAGCCGTTGGCGACGCGCTCGCCGAGGACCTGAACGGCGGTGTGCGGCGGCGAGAACACCGTGGCGTTCTCGAGGAGTTCGGCTATGAGGTGGGTGACGTCGGCGACGGCGGGGCCGGTCACCGCCATCCGCGGCAGCCGGCGCACCTCGACCCGCTCGTAGTCCTCGACCTCGGCCACGGCGGCGCGGACGACGTCCATGAGCGGGATCGGCTTGCGCCACTGCCGGGACGGGGCGGCGCCCGAGAGGATCACCAGGCCCTCGGCGTGACGCCGCATACGCGTGGTGAGGTGGTCGAGGCGGAACAGGTCCGCCAGTTCCTCGGTGTCCTCGGTGCGCCGCTCCATCGTGTCGAGCAGGGTGAGCTGGCGGTGGAGGAGTACCTGGCTGCGGCGGGCGAGGTTGACGAAGACCTCGGAGACGCCGCGCCGCATGTCCGCCTGCCGGACGGCGGCCTCCAGGGCGGCGCGCTGCAGGGTGTTGAGGGCCTTGCCGACCTGGCCCATCTCGTCCTGGCCGTACTCCAGGCGCGGCGCCTCGGTCTCGACGTCGACCTGCTCCCCGGCGGCGAGGCGGCGCATCACGCTGGGCAGCCGTACGCCGGAGACCTCGTGGGCCTCCTTGCGCAGCCGGGTCAGGTCCCGGACCAGGGCGCGGCCGATGCGGACGGAGACGATGATCGAGACGAGGACGGCGGCGAAGCCCAGGACGCCCGCGACGGCCGCCTGGATCAGGACGCCGACGGCGATCGGCTGGACGCGGTCCTGGTAGTCGCGGCCGGCGTCGGCGCCCATGCGGTCGAGCGCGTCCAGGACGGTGCTCGAAGCGGCCTGCCAGCGCTCGGCGTTGATGCCGTCGAGGGCCTCCTCGGTCGGGGCGTTGATCACCCGCTCCTCGTCGCCCCGCAGGTCGACGGTGTCGGGGCCGTTCCAGTACTTCTCGAAGACGGCGCCCTCCTCTGCGGGGAGGACCGGCAGGTTGGTGGAGTAGAGGAGCTTGCGGTTGGCCACGAGGTCGGAGAAGGCCCGCTGGTCGCGCTGGCTGATCCGGCCCGCGGCGAGCGCCGAGGCGAGCAGGGCGTCCTCGCGGGAGAGCTCCTCGCGGGCGCGGGTGACGCCGACGATGGCCCGGCCCTGCTTGTCCATCTCGGCGTCGTCCAGGGCGTGCAGGGCGTTCAGGAACTCGAAGGCGGGGTCGATGAGCGCGTTGTACGCGGCGAAGGCGTAGGGCCGGGAGATCGTGCCCTCCTCGACCTTGGCGCGCAGGGTCTCCAGCCCCTCGAGGCCGTCGAGCAGATTGCTGAGGCGCAGGTCCGCGTCGTCGCCCATGCCGTCCCGTATGCCGCCCTCGCGGGCGTTGGCCCGCAGCCGGTCCACCACCTGGTCGGTGGCCGCCTCCTGGCGGTGGAGCCGGCCGAGCCCGTCCGACTTCCGGGGGTCGGCGAGGTGCACCAGGGTCTGCCTGCGCTCCTGCTGGAGCATCTGTACGGTGTCCTCGGCGGGGAGGCCCACCTCGTCCACGATCTGGGCGGTGTCCAGGAGTTGCTTCGCCTCGCGGCCGGTGATCACCGTGGCGAAGGCCCAGATGGACGTCAGGGACACCAGCGGAACCAGAAGCAGCCCCACGATCTTCCTGCGGATGGACTTCCCGCGAAAGCGCATGGCCTCCCCTACGTCAACCCCGGCAGGCGGGGGCGGTGTTCCGGTCCGGATTCCGTTTCCATAAACGGCGCGAGCCTACTACTGCCTGCCGGTCATCTCGAAGACCCGTCCGGACGTTCACCCATGTCATCCTCGAGCCCGCATCCGTCGTTGTCGGCCGATGCGCGGACATCCCGTCCTTGGGCACGGGCCGTACCGACCGCCGGATTCGGAGGTTGGAGACGGGGGTTCGCGGAAAGACGGCTTCATCGGGAACCTCAGGTCTCCTTCCGTTCGTGATCCTGGTTGAGGGGAGTGAGAGCCGGATGAAGACGGAACCGGACATCGTGGACAGCAGTGGCGTCGAGGAGAGCGGCGCACACAGCGGGGGGCACAGCGGAGGGCACACCTCGCTGTGGACCGAGGAACCGGCCGTACGGCCACGGTTGCCCGATCCCGTCCGCAGGGCGGCGGTCCGGGCCTGGATCATCACGTCCGTCACCCTCGTTCAGGCCATGGTCGCGGTGCTCTGCACGTTCGCGGGTTCGTGGTTCGCGTTCCCCGCGGTGCTCGGCACGGTCGCGAGCACCGTCGTCGCGACCTGGAGCGTGCTGGACGTCTGGGTGACCCGGCAGGTGTGGAACCAGCGGCACGGAGTGGTCTCGGAGCCGAGCAGCACGGCGCGGGCGCTGCGGCGCGAGCGGCGCAGGGCGCGGCGTGAGGCCCGCAGGGCGGAGCGCTCCCGGCCAGTGTCGGGGCAGCGGCTGTCGCGAGCCTGACCGGTCGCGTCCGGTCGGGCCCGGGACTGCCGTTGTCCCCTCCCCCGCTCCGCCCGGTCCCGGGCATCCGGTCATGCGGAGGGCGCGGCCGGGACCGGGTCGCTGCTCGTTCCGGGGTCAGGGGTCCGGGGTGGTGTACTCCGTGGCTGCGTCCAGCAGCCAGTCCCCGAGGTATCCGGCGAACGACGAGCGGACGAGCACCCAGAAGCCGGGCTTGTCTGCGTCGCGCGCCGCCAGCACCACCTGCGTACGGGCCAGGTTCGTCTGCGCGCAGCGGCCCGCGCCGAACGAGCGGGGGTGCAGATCGAGCGAACAGCCCCGCGCCAGCACATCCCGCGACCGCGCACCGCCCACGAGCAGTGTGGTGCGCTGCGCCGAGACGTCCACGACGGAGACGGCCGGATTCTCCGATGCCGCCCGCAGCCGCGCCCGCAGGTCGTGCCCCCCTTCGGGCGGTCCGACCACAAGCCACTCGTCGGGCCCGAGCCAGAGGGCCGCCAACTCACCGGCCCGTACGAGGGTGTTGGGCTCCAGAGGGAGCTGGAGTCCCAGGGCGGGCCCCACCGCGTCTCCCGCGGGCCCCTGGGGATCCAGACGTACGGAGAGCTGGGTGAGGAAGGGGAACTCCGCCAGGCGGACGGCGCCGCCCGACGCGCGGGTGGCCGCGGCGAAGCGGGCGTGGTGC
Source organism: Streptomyces sp. NPDC047108 (assembly GCF_040643575.1). Taxonomy (NCBI): domain Bacteria; kingdom Bacillati; phylum Actinomycetota; class Actinomycetes; order Kitasatosporales; family Streptomycetaceae; genus Streptomyces; species Streptomyces sp. NPDC047108. The sequence goes on along the minus strand of NZ_JBEYUP010000028.1, from coordinate 54,904 downwards.
CGGTCCAGGGGGCTGCGGCGGGCGGTGGCTCCCGTCACCTCGGTCGGGGCCTGTGTCGTACTCGTCGGCCCCGCACTCGTCGTCCCGGCACGCGTCGTCCCGGCAGTCGTCGTCCCGATGATCGTGGTCTCAGCCGTCACGGCGTGCCCCCTCGGGGTCGTAGAGAACGGGACCGGTGACCGTCACCGGGACGAGCGCGTCCCCGACCGGTGCGAACACCCGGTCGCCGATGCGCTCCCGGCCGCCCTTGACGAGCGCGAGCGCGAAGGGGCGGCCGAGCGCGGCACTGCGGTAGCTGGAGGTGACGTGCCCGAGGGTGGGCACCGGCGGCTCGGGGAGCGTGCCGTACGCCACGAGGTGGGCGCCCTCGGGCAGCAGCGTGCATCCGTCGTCCGGGAGGAGCCCGACGAGATGCTTCCGGTCGGGCCTGGCGGTGTCGGGGCGTGCGTAGGAGCGCTTGCCGATGAAGTCGCGCTTCTTCCGGGACACCACCCACCCCATGCCGAGGTCCTGCGGGGTGACGGTGCCGTCGGTGTCCTGGCCGACGATGGGGTAGCCCTTCTCGGCCCGCAGCACATGCATGGTCTCGGTGCCGTACGGGGTGATGCCGAAGGGGCGCCCCGCGTCGTCCAGCGCCTCCCACAGGGCCGTCGCCTCCCACGGCAGGACGTTGATCTCGTAGGCGAGTTCGCCGGAGAAGCTGATCCGGCACACGCGTGCGGGGATCCCGGCGACATCCGTGTCCCGCCACGCCATGAAGGGGAAGCTCTCGGCGTCGGCGGCGAGGTCCGGGGCGAGGGCGGCGAGCACGTCGCGCGAGCGGGGCCCGACGAGGGCGACGGTGGCCCACTGTTCGGTGACGCTGGTGCAGTGCACCCGCAGATACGGCCACTCCGTCTGCAGCCACTCCTCCATCCAGTCCAGGACGGCGGCGGCGTTGCCCGTGGTCGTGGTGGTGAGGAAATGGTCGTCGGCGAGGCGGATGACGGTGCCGTCGTCGAAGACCATGCCGTCGGGGCGGCAGAGCACGCCGTAGCGGATCATGCCGGTCCGCAGCGTGCTCATCATGTTGGTGTAGAGCCGGTCGAGGAAGATGCCGGCGTCGGGCCCGCGTACGTCGATCTTCCCGAGCGTCGAGGCGTCCATGAAGGCCACGCCCTCACGCGCCGCGCGGCACTCACGCAACACCGCCGCCGCCATGTCCTCCCCTTCCCGCGGGAAGTACCACGGCCGCCTCCACTGCCCGACGTTCTCGAACAGGGCCCCGTGCGCCACGTGCCAGTCGTGCAGGGCGGTGACGCGTACGGGGTCGTGGAGGTCGCCGCGGTCCCGCCCGGCGAGCGCGGCGAAGGAGACCGGGGTGTACGGGGCGCGGAACGTGGTCGTGCCAAGGGCGGCGGCATCGGTGCCGAGGAGCTGCGCGACGACGCCGGTCGCCAGGACGCCCGAGGTCTTGCCCTGGTCGTGCGCCGTGCCGGCCGTGGTGTAGCGCTTGACGTGCTCCACGGACCGCAGGCCCGCGCCCGTCGCGCGGGCGAGGTCGGCGACCGTGACGTCGCGTTGCAGGTCGACGAAGCTGAGGGCGGGGTCGGCACCCGGGACGTGCCACAGGTGCGCGGGGGGCGACACCGGTTCGTCACGGACCTCGGGGATCGGCACGGGCCCGCATCCGGCAGCGGGTCCTGATCGCGTCCCGGCCGCCGTGAACCCCTCGGCCTCGACGGCCCGGGCGCCGGCCTCCGCCCCGTCCGCCAGCGCCGCGCCGAGGCCGAAGACGCCGCGGGCCGCACCGGCGACCCGTACGGCCTGGCGGCAGGCGCCGGGGACGAACGCGCCGAGCGTGTCGTCGTACCGCAGCCTCCCGCCCGCCTGGCTGAAGAGGTGCACGGCGGGGTTCCAGCCGCCGGAGACGAGGAGCAGATCGGCCGCGAACTCCCGTACCGGCGCCGGGCTCTGCCCCAGAGGCCGGCCCGTCACCGACGTAACGTGCGGATCGCCCGCCGCCGAGGTGACGGCGTACCCGTGCAGCACCTCGATCCCGGCCGCGGCGGCGCGAGCGGCCGCGCGCCCGGGCTCCGGGCGGGAGTCGGCGATCGCGGCGATCTCCACGCCCGCGGCGGCCAGTCCGAGGGCGGCGTCGTACGCGCTGTCGTTGGTGGTGCAGACGACGGCCCGGCGCCCGGGGAGGACGCCGTACCGGACCGCGTAGGTGCGGGCCGATGCGGCGAGCATGACGCCGGGCCGGTCGTTGCCCTCGAACGCGAACGAGCGCTCGTGGGCGCCCGTCGCGAGGACCACGCGCCGCGCGCGGATCCGCCAGACGCGCTCGCGCGAGACATGGGCGGGCGCGCGGTCTCCCAGGTGGGAGGTGCGGCGCTCGACGGCGAGGAGGTAGTTGTCGTCGTAGTAGCCGAAGACGGTGGTGCGGCGCAGGACGCGGACCTCCGGTGCCGCGTCGAGTTCACCCGCCGCCGCGGTCAGCCAGTCGAGCAACGCCGGCCCAGCGGACGGGACTTCACCACGGGCGTCGGGGGCTTCCGGGTCGACCGCCCCGAGCAGGCTGCCGCCCGGCTCGGGCTGCTCGTCGGCCAGGATGACGCGGGCGCCGCTCGCCGCCGCGGCCGTCGCCGCGGCGAGGCCCGCCGGTCCCGCGCCGACGACCAGCAGGTCGCAGTGGGCGTGCAGCGTGTCGTACCGGGCCGGGTCGGGACGCGTCGCGAGCCGGCCCCGGCCCGGGAGGCTGCTCGCCACCAGGCCGTCGTACAGCTCGACGGTCGTCGCGGGCAGCATCGGCTCGGGGAAGGGGGCCTCGATCTGGACGACCGCGTTCGGCTCCTCGCTGCCCGCCGCGAAGATCCCGCGCGGGCGGCCGAGTTTGACGCTGCTGCCGGTGACGTGGACGCCGCACGCCAGCAGGGCGGAGGCGAGGGTGTCGCCGCGACAGCCCTCGTACGCGACGCCGTCGAAGCGGAAGCGCAGCGGCTGATCGCGCGCGATACGGCCCCCGGCGGGCCGCCGGTCGGCTTGCGAGGTCATCGGATCACCGGTCCTGGTTCGCCGGCGCGGTGGACGGCGAGGATCTCGTGAGTGGCCGTGTCGCGTACGGCGTTGAACCAGCGGCGGCAGCCGGCCGCGTGGCTCCAGCGCTCGGCGAACGGCCCCTTGGGGTTGTCGCGGAAGAAGAGGTAGCGCGCCCACTCCTCGTCTGTGAGGGCCGCCGGGTCCTCGGGGTAGGGCACATGGGCCTGGCCGCCGTAGTGGAACTCGGCCTCGTCGCGGGGCCCGCACCAGGGGCATGGGATCAGCAGCATGGGCAGGTCCTCTTCTCCTCAGTGGGCCACCGCGGCCGCGCCGTGCTCGTCGACGAGCGCGCCGGTGGTGAAACGCGTCAGCGAGAAGGGGGCGCCGAGCGGATGCGGCTCGTCGTGGGCGATGGTGTGGGCGTAGACCCATCCGGCTCCGGGTGTGGCCTTGAACCCCCCGGTCCCCCAGCCGCAGTTGAGGTAGAGGTGGTCGACCGGGGTGAGGCCGAGGATGGGCGAGGCGTCGGGGCTGACGTCGACGATGCCGCCCCAGGTGCGCAGGACGTGAGCGCGGGCGAAGACCGGGAACAGTTCGAGGGCCGCGGCCATCTGGCGTTCGATGATGTGGAACGCGCCGCGCTGGGTGTAGGCGTTGTACGCGTCGATGCCCGCGCCCATGACGAGTTCGCCCTTGTGCGCCTGGCTGACGTAGACGTGCACCGCGTTGGACATGACCACCGTGGGGTGGACGGGCTCCAGCAGTTCGGAGACCAGCGCCTGCAGCGGATGGCTCTGGAGGGGCAGGTCGAACCCGGCCATCCCGGCGAGCACCGAGGAGTGCCCGGCCGCGCAGAGCGCCACCTTGCCGGCGGCGATCGGGCCGCGCGAGGTGCGGACGCCGGTCACCCGGCCGCCCCGTACGTCGATCCCGGTGACCTCACAGTTCTCGATGATGTCGATCCCGGCGGCGTCGGCGGACCGGGCCAGGCCCCAGGCGACATGGTCGTGCTTGGCGATCCCGGCCCGCGGCTGGTAAGTGGCGCCGAGGACCGGATAGCGCACGTCCGGCGCGATGTTGACGATCGGGCAGACGTCCTTGACGCCTTCGGGGTCCAGCCATTCGGCGTCCACGCCGCCGAGCCGGTTGGCCTCGACACGGCGCACGCTGTCGCGTACGTCCTGGAGGCTGTGCGCCAGGTTCAGCACGCCGCGCTGGGAGAAGAGGAGGGGGTAGTCGAGGTCGTCCTCCAGGCCCTCCCACAGCTTGAGGGCGTGCTCGTAGAGGGCGGCGCTCTCGTCCCAGAGGTAGTTGGACCGGATGATGGTGGTGTTGCGGGCCATGTTGCCGCCCGCGAGCCAGCCCCGTTCCAGGACCGCGACGTTGGTGATGCCGTGGTTCCTGGCGAGGTAGTGGGCCGTGGCCAGGCCGTGTCCGCCGCCGCCCACGATGACGACGTCGTACGCGCGCTTGGGCTCGGGGGTGCGCCACAGCGAGTCGGGGTGCTCGGGGAGGTCGGCGCCGGGGGTGCGCGGGCTCATCGGAGATCTCCTGCTTCCTCGGTGAGCGGTGGCTGGGGGATACGGCCGTGGGACACGGCTGCCGGATCGGGCTTTCCGGGCGCGGCGGTCAGCCGCGCAGCCGTGACATCGACGGGTCGAACAGCGGCTCCTCGGCGACGACGGCCGGCACGCGCCGGTCGAAGTAGCCGATGTGGAGGGTGCGTCCGGGCACGGCGGCGTCGGCGGGCAGCCAGGCGTACGCGATGCCCTTGCCGATCGTGTAGCCCCAGGCGGCGCTGGTGACGTGCCCTACGCAGGCCGTTCCGTCGTAGACGGGCTCCTTGCCCATGACCACGCCGCTCGGGTCGTCGATGGTGAGGCAGGTCAGGCGGCGGCGTACCTCCGTCATCCGCTCCTCGAGTGCGGCGCGGCCGATGAAGTCGCCCCGGTCGAGCTTGACGGCGAAGGCCAGGCCGGCCTCGTACGGGTCGTGCTCGTAAGTCATGTCGGTGCCGAAGGCCCGGTAACCCTTCTCCAGGCGGAGGCTGTTGAAGGCGCCGCGGCCCGCGGCGATGCCGCCGTGGGGCTGCATCGCCTCCCAGAGCGTGTCCCAGAGCTTCAGGCCCAGGTCGGCGGTCGTGTACAGCTCCCAGCCGAGTTCGCCGACGTAGCTCAGGCGCATCGCGGTGACGGGGACGGCTCCGATGTGGGCGGACTTGGCGCGGAAGTAGCGCAGGCCCTGGCCCGAGAAGTCGCTGTCGGTGAGCGGCTGGAGGACGTCGCGGGCCCTGGGGCCCCACAGGCCGATGCAGCAGGTGCCGGCGGTGATGTCGCGGACGGCCACGGAGCCGTCCCGGGGCAGGTGGCGGGTGAGCCAGTCGAGGTCGAGCGGGCCGTTGGCACCGATCTGGAAACGGTCGCGGCCGAGCCGGGCGACGGTGATGTCGCTGCGGATGCCACCGTCCTGGTCGAGCATCAGGGAGTAGGTGACGGAGCCGACCGACTTGGCCACGTGGGCCGTCGTCATGGACTGCAGGAACGCCGCGGCGCCCCGACCGGTCACCTCCAGCCGCTTCAGCGCCGTCATGTCGTACATCGCCACGCTCCCGCGGGTCTCAAGCGCCTCGGCGCCGACGACGGGCGACCACATGCGCGCCGCCCAGTCGCCGGGGACGGGGATGTCGTGGCGGGCCAGGAGGGGTTCGTTGGCGGAGTACCACTGCGGCCGCTCCCAGCCGGACGCCTCCAGGAAGTACGCGTTCAGCTCCCGCTGCCGTACGTGGAACGGGCTGGTGCGCAGGGGGCGGAGGTCCCCGGGCGGCTGGAGCGGATGGATGATGTCGTAGACCTCTTCGAAGTTGCGGCAGCCGCGCGCCACGACGTAGTCGGGGGCGAGTTGATGCGCTTCGAAGCGGTTGACGTCGCACTCGTGCAGATCGAACGAGGTGCAGTGGCCGTCGACGAGCCATTCGGCCATGGCGCGGCCGACGCCCGCGGAGTGGGTGACCCACACGGCCTCGGCGACCCAGAACCCCTTGACCTCCGGTGACTCGCCCAGCAGGGGCATGCCGTCGGTGGTGAAGGAGAAGAGGCCGTTGATGCCTTCCTCGATCTTCGCCTCGCGCGTGGCGGGCAGCAGGGCCTGCGTCTCCGTCCAGGCGTCGGCGAAGTCGTCCTCCGTGAAGCGCAGGACGGAGGGCATCGTCTCCGCGGCGTCCACGGACGCGATCTCGTCCACGGGGACCGGCATGGGGCGGTGGCCGTACGAGCCGATGCCCAGACGGTCGTACCGGTCGCGGTAGTAGAGGTCGGCGTCCTGGTGGCGGAGGATCGGGCGGACCGCCTCCTGCTCCTGGCCGGCGAGGGCGGGAACCGGGCCCGTCCAGGCGAGTTGGTGCGCGAGCGGGGTCAGGGGCAGGTCCATCCCGGCCATGCGGGCGACCTTGGGGCCCCAGATCCCGGCGCAGCAGACGACGACGTCGGCGGGGATCTCGCCGTGGTCGGTGACCACCGCCCGGACGCGGTCGGTGCCGTCCTCGGCCGTCTCGGTGCGGATGTCGAGGACCTCGTGGCGGGCGAGGCACCGTACGCCGCGGTCGGTGGCGGCGCGGAGCTGGGCGTCGACGGCGAGGACCGCCTTGGCCAGGCCGTCGGTGGGGATCAGCAGTCCGCCGAGCACCCGGTCGGGGGCGAGCAGCGGGTGGAGCGCCACGCAGGCGTCGGCGTCCAGCAGGCGGGCCTCGATGCCCCAGGCGGTGACCCAGCCGTGGCGGCGCTGCAGTTCGGCGAGGCGCTCGGGGGTGGTGGCCACTTCGAGGCCGCCGACCTGGAGGAAGCAGGGCTCGCCGTCGACCGCGAGGGAGCTGAGCTTCTCCACGGTGTACCGGGCCAGCTCGGTCATCGTCTTCGACGGGTTGGTCTGGAAGACCAGGCCCGGTGCGTGGGACGACGAACCGCCCGTGACGGGCAGTGGTCCCTGGTCGACGACGCTCACCTCGGTCCAGCCCCGGGAGGACAGTTCATCGGCCAGGGCCGCTCCCACGACACCGGCGCCGATGATGACCACTCGCGGTCCCGCCATCGCCACCCCTCCAACACCCAACGAAGTCTGGTTGCTGTGTGCGCAACGTGCATCAGGTTGCGCAACTCACAGTGCCGCTCGCCGGAAGTCGGTGTCAAGGGGGTGTCGGCGCCCGGAAGAGCGGGCCGGCCGCCGGGCGGAAAACAGCGGTGCCCGGCGGCTGCCGAAGCAGTCGCCGGGCACCTGCGGAGTACGGGGAATTCCCCTCCTGGTCAGCCCTTGCCGATCCAGGCGTCGACCTTGTCCTGGTTCTCCTCCACCCACTTCTCGGCGGCCTTCTCGGGCGTCATCTTGTCCTGGGCGATGTACTGCGCCACGACGTTCTGGTCCTCATTGGTCCAGGTGAACTTCTTGACCAAGTCGTAGGCGGGGCTGCCGGAATCGGCGAACTTCTTGCTCACGATCTTGTCGAGAGCGTATTCGGGATAGTCGCAGGCGACCTTCTCGGTGTCCGCGTCGCAGCCCTCCTTGTACGGGGGCAGATCGACCTTGACGAGCTTCATCTCGGAGAAGAGCCACTGGGGTTCGTAGAAATACCCGAGCACCGGCTTCTTCTCGGCCTCCGCCTTGCGGAACGCCTGGATGAGCGCGGCCTCGCTGCCCGCGTACACCACCTTGTAGTCCAGCTTCAGATTCTTCACCAGGGCCCCGTCGTTGGTGACGAACGACGGATCGCCGTCGAGGAGCTGGCCCTTGCTTCCGGATTCGGAGGTCTTGAAGATGTCGGCGTACTTGTTCAGACTCTTCCAGTCGGTGATGTCGGGGTACTTCTTCGCCATCCACGGCGGCACGTACCAGCCGATGACGCCCTTGTTCCCGGTCTCACCGGCCGACACGGCGGTCTTCTGCTGCTCGATGTACTTCTTCTTCAGGTCCGGGTGGCCCCAGTTCTCGACCACCGCGTCGACCTCACCGGTGCCGAAGCCCTGCCAGGCGACCTCCTCCTTGAGGTCCTTCTTGTTGACCGTGCAGCCGAGTTCCTTCTCCGCGACATGGGCGATGACCGCCGCATTCGCCTCGTAGCCGACCCACGGGTTGATGGCGATGTTGAACTCGCCGCACTTCCCGTCGCTGCCCTTGTCCCCGGACTCGCCGACCTTCGCACCACCGCAGCCGCTGAGTACCAGGGCAAGCGCCGCCAGTCCTGCCAGTCCGCCGCGCCGGACGGCCGGCGCGTGTCTTGTCATGACGTCCTTCACGAGTGTCCTGCCCTTCTGCATCAACGCCCCTGGGGCGCTCTTCCGGCCCGGCGTGCCGCCGCCTGCGTGATGCGGTCGAACATGACACCGAGCAGCACGATGGCCAGGCCCGCTGCCAGGCCCTTGCCGTACAACTGACCCTGCGAGAAACCGGCGACGACGTCGTAGCCGAGCGCTCCGGCTCCGACGAGACCGCCGACCACGACCATCGACAGCACGTAGATGAGGCCCTGATTGGTCGCGAGTGTCAGGGACGCGCGGGACATCGGCAGCTGCACCTTGGTGATGATCTGCCAGGTGCTGGAGCCCGCGGCGGTCGCCGCCTCCACGGTGGTCGGCGGGACGGCCCGCACACCGTCCGCGATGATCTTGATGGTCACCGGGGCCGCGTAGACGATCGCGGCGACGATCGCCGTGAACCGCGTCGCGTCGAACAGCGCCAGGAACGGCACCAGATAGACGAACGGCGGCATGACCTGCGCCGCGTCCAGGACGGGCCGGATCAGCCGGTCCGCCAGGGCGCTGCGCCCCATCCACACCCCGACGACCACGCCGAGGGCCAGCACGATCACGGTGGCCACCATGCTGGCGGCGAGCGTCGTCATGGCGTCCCGCCAGAGGCCGGTGCCGACGATCAGCCCGCTGCAGACCGCCGCGGTGGCACCGGCGCGCCAACCGCCCAGCACGGTGCCCACGACCACCAGCACGGCGGCGACGAGCCAGAACGGCGAGCCGGTGAGCAGCGCCTCGAACGGGTCGATGAGCAGGGTGGTGACCAGGTCCCGCAGACCCTCCGTCAGCCCGGCGAGGTGGTCCCGCGTCCAGCCGGTGACGGAGTCCGCTGTACGGGCGATGGCGCTGCCCAGGTCGATGTCGTTCGGGAACTCCGAGGCCCACACGTAGGTGTGCGAGAGGGCGACGCAGACCGCGGTGGCCACGCCGCCGCCCAGCAGCAGCGGCTTGCGCCAGGCACGGAACCGGCCGCCCCTGCGGCGTGCCTCCTCCGCCCTCACGCTCGCGGCCGTCGTCACGCGGTCGAGCACGATGGCCATGACGACGATGGCGAGACCGGAGTTGAAGGCCGTGCCCACGTCCAGGGTCTCGAGGGCCTTGATGACCGTCTTCCCCAGACCGGGGGCGTCGATGAGCGCGGCGATCGTGACCATGGACAGCGCGGCCATGATGGTCTGGTTGACGCCGAGGACGATCGTCCGTTTCGACATCGGCAGAAGCACCTTGAAGAGGGTCTGCCGACGGGCGGAGCCCATCGACCGGGCCGCCTCGACCGCCGTTTCCGGTACCCCGCGGATGGCGTGCGCGGTGATACGGATGGCCGGCGGCGTCGCGTAGATGACCGTGGCGATCGTGGCGGACGCGGGGCCGATGAGGAAGAACAGCGTCAGCGGCGCCAGATAGACGAACGGCGGCATCGTCTGCATGAAGTCCAGCACGGGCGTGAGGAGCCGGTTCACCCGGTCCGATAGCCCGGCCCAGATGCCCAGCGGGATGCCGATGAGCAGGGAGACCAGCACCGCCGCCGTGGTGAGGGCGAGGGTGTCCATGCTCTCCAGCCACAGTCCCTGCAGCCCGAGGAAGATGAACCCGGCGACCGCCAGCAGGGCGACCCGCGCGTTGCCGAACGCCCACGAGGCGTAGCCCGCGACGGCGACGACGCCCAGCCACCCGACGGCCGGGACGGGCCGCCCGAACGCGGGCTGGGAGATCAGTCCCTGGATGAAGGTGGTGAGCCCGTCGATGACGAGCCGGATCTCGTTGAAGAAGTAGAGGAACAGCGGGTTGCTGTTGCGGTTGGCGCCGACGGCGTCGTAGAACTCGTTGAACTCACGGTGCAGGGGGGTGAGTTCGGCCGTTCCGAGGGCCAGGGTGTGCGTGCCGTCGAATATCAGCCACAGCACCACCCAGGCCACGACGGCACCGGCGACGGCGAGTCTCCGGCCGCCTCTGAGCGGGGACGCGACCCGTGCGGCCGTCTCCGTGAGTGCCGCCATCACTCGCCGCCCCGCGCGCCGGCGACGATCTCCAGGATCTCCTCGTCCCCGACGACGCCGAGCAGCTTGCCGTCCTCGACGACCCTGACGGGGCCGGAGGAGGCGAGCACCGCGCGGGTGGCGTCGCGGACGACGGTGCCGGGGCCGAACTCGGGCCCGTCGAGCGGTTCGTCGTCTCCCGGCGGGCGCATGATCCAGCGGAGGGTGAGCACCTCCGCGCGGGGTACGTCGGCGACGAAGTCCCGTACGTAGTCGTCGGCCGGTGCGCCGACCAGTTCGTCGCCGGTGCCGCACTGCACCATCCGGCCGTCGCGCATGATGAGGATGCGGTCGCCGAGCTTCAGCGCCTCGGAGAGGTCGTGGGTGATGAACACCATCGTCTTGCCGACCTCGCGGTGGAGCCGGATGACCTCGTTCTGCATGTCCCGGCGGATGAGCGGGTCGAGGGCGGAGAACGGCTCGTCGAAGAGGAGGACGTCGGGGTCGACCGCGAGCGCGCGGGCCAGCCCCACGCGTTGCTGCATACCGCCGGAGAGCTGGTCGGGGTAGGAGTTCTCGAAGCCGGAGAGGCCGACCAGGTCGATGACCTCCATCGCCCGCTTGCCGCGCTCGGCCCGGCTCACCCCGCGGATCTCCAGCCCGTAGGAAACGTTGTCCAGGACGGGGCGGTGCGGCAGCAGTCCGAAGTGCTGGAAGACCATCGAGAACTTGCGCCGCCGCAGCTCGCGCAGCCGTTTCTCGTCCGCGGCGCGGATGTCCTCGCCCTCGAAGATCACTTCGCCCGCTGTGGGCTCGATCAGCCGGGTGAGACAGCGGACCAGGGTCGACTTCCCCGAGCCGGACAGACCCATGACGACGAACACCTCGCCGGGCGCGACGTCGAATGCGACGTCGCGGACCGCCGCCGTGCACCCGGTGCGCTCCATCAGCTCGCGGGGGGCGAGTTCGCGGAGCTCGGGCGACCCGGGCACCTGGGCGGCCTTCTGGCCGAAAACCTTCCAGAGCCCGCGCACGGAGATGACCGGGGTCGTGTCCCCGGACGAGCCCCGCTGCGGCGGCAGTTCTGTCCTGATTACGGTCACGACCGGCCTCTCTTCCGATGGCTCAGCGCGCCGCGCCCAACGCCGTCGAAGTGCAGAAAATGCCGCGCGCCGAACCTCCGTTGCGTATCACGCATCGTTTTGCTCGGGGTGGAACACACTTGCCCACGAACCGGCGTACGTCAAGAGGCGAGCCCTGGCTGATTCACGACCCGTCGACTTGGCCGACAGCCCTTGACCTGTCGGACACCAGCCCTGGACGATGTTGCGTATAACTCACCGCGTTGTGTAATGCGCATCAAGGAGGATGAGAATGGCTCCTCGACCGCGCCCCGGCCGCGAGTTCGTCCTGACGCTCTCGTGCCCCGACCGCGCCGGGCTCGTCCACTCCGTCACCGGCTTCCTCTTGGACCACTCGGGCAACATCCTGGAGAGCCGGCAGTTCGACGACCGGTTGCAGGACCGGTTCTTCATGCGGGTCCACTTCGACGTCTCGGACCCCGGCGTCACACGCGAGGAGCTGTGCCGCGGGTTCGCCCCGGTCGCGGAGGCGTACCGGATCTCCTGGCAGCTCCACGACGCCTCGACCCCGACCCGGGCGCTGATCATGGTGTCGGCATTCGGGCACTGCCTGAACGATCTGCTCTTCCGCCGGAGAACCGGAACGCTCAACGTCGAGATCCCGGCCATCGTCTCCAACCACCGCGAGTACGCCTCTCTCGCCGCGAGCTACGGCATCCCGTTCCACCACGTCCCGGTGGCGCCGCAGACCAAGCCGGAGGCGGAGGCCCGTCTGCTGGAGCTGGTGGAGGAGCTGGACGTCGACCTCGTCGTGCTCGCCCGCTACATGCAGATCCTCTCCGACGATCTGTGCAAGCGGCTGGAGGGGCGGGCGATCAACATCCACCACTCGTTCCTGCCGGGTTTCAAGGGCGCACGGCCGTACGCGCAGGCGCACGAGCGCGGGGTCAAGCTCGTCGGCGCCACGGCCCACTACGTCACTCCCGATCTGGACGAGGGGCCGATCATCGAGCAGGACGTCGTCCGCGTGGACCACTCGCGCAGCCCCGACGAACTGGTGGCGATCGGGCGTGACGTCGAGGCACAGGTCCTGGCCCGCGCGGTGCAGTGGCACAGCGAGAGCCGGGTCATGCTCAACGGCAGCAGGACCGTCGTCCTCCGCTGAGCAGCGTGAGTGAGGCACGGGGACGGGCGGGCGGTGCGCGCCCGCTCCCGCTCGTCGGAACGCTTCTACGCGCCGGGGTCGCCGAGCCGGTCCAGCAGCAGGCGCCGCCAGCGCTCCGTCTCCGCGATCTGGTTGAACGTGAAGACGTGCAGCCCCGCCACCCTCGCCTCGGGCGCGGTCAGCGCGGTCGCGCCCGCGCGTAGCAGCCGCTCGGGCGCGTAGCCGCCGGGGGCAGCGAAGCGCAGGAACCAGGCGGGGTGGCGGGTGAGGAAGCGCGCCGACTCCCCGACCCCGATCTTCGTCGCCATCGACAGCAGCTTCGCCCGCTGCACGGGCCCCGCGACGCCGATGTGCAGTGGCAGGGTGACGCCGCGGCGCCGCACCCGGCCGGTCCAGGCGCTCAGCACCCGTGCGTCGAAGCACAAGTTGCTGACGATATAGCTGGAATAGCGCTGTTTGTCCCACATGGCCTGCACGGTGACGTCGTCGTCGATCCGCGGATGACTCTCCGGGTAGCCGGTGATGCCGACGTGCGGGAACGGGCTGCCCAACTGGGTCAGCGCGCGCAGGACGGGCAGTGCCGCGTCGTACCGCCCCACGGGCGGATCGGCGTCCCCGGCGGGCACGAACACGTCCTCCACGCCGGCCGCCCGGAGGCGGCCGGCGACATCCGCGAGGTGGGCGTCGTCCAGGAACTGCCGGGCGGGCAGGTGGGGGACGACGCGGTAGCCGTGGCCGGCCAGGCGCACCGCGAGGTCCAGCGTCGGGCCGAGCCCCCTGGCCGGTGAGGCGGTCACCGTGACCGGCACATCCGGCGGGACGCTGCCCAGCACCCGCTCCTCGGCGGAGGGCGTGGGCAGCACCTCGTACCGGACCCTGCGCAGCAGGGCGGCCAGGCTCCCGGCGGGGGTGGCCCGTACGGCGTCGTCGGGGAACGGCGTACGCCGCATGGGCGCTCTCGCTTTCCCGGGCGCGTGTCAGGCGCCCTGTGTCAGGCGGGGCCGGGGCGCTGCCCGTCCCCGGCGGGCCGGTGCCGGTAGAACTCCGCCGTCGAGGGCGGCAGCGGCTCGTTGCCCAGGATGAGGTCGGCGGCCTTCTCGGCGACCATCATCACCGGAGCGTAGATGTTGCCGTTGGTGATGTACGGCATGACCGAGGCGTCCACCACCCGCAGCCCGTCCAGGCCGTGGACGCGCATCGTCGCCGGGTCGACGACCGCCATCTCGTCGGTGCCCATCTTGCAGGTGCAGGACGGGTGCAGGGCGGTCTCCCCCTCCCTCGCGACCCAGTCGAGGATCTCCTCGTCGCTCTGCACCTCCGGACCGGGCGAGGTCTCGCCGCCGTTGAACGCGTCCATCGCCGACTGGCCGAGGATGCGGCGGGCGACCCGGATCGCCTCGACCCACTCGCGCCGGTCCTGTTCCGTGGAGAGGTAGTTGAAGGTCAGGGCCGGGTGGACGTCGGGGTCCTTGCTCTTGATCTTCACCGAGCCGGCGGCATCGGAGTACATCGGCCCGATGTGCACCTGGTAGCCATGCCCGCCGGAGGGTGCGGAGCCGTCGTAGCGGACGGCGATGGGCAGGAAGTGGAACATCAGGTTGGGGTACGCCACGTCGTCGTTGCTCCGCGCGAACCCGCCCGCCTCGAAGTGATTGGTGGCGCCCGGGCCCTTGCGGAAGAGCCACTGGAGACCGATCCACGGCCGGTGGCGCCACTTCAGATACGGCTGCATGGAGACCGGCTGCTTGCAGGCGTACTGCACGTACACCTCCAGGTGGTCCTGGAGGTTCTCCCCCACCCCCGGCAGGTCGTGCACCACGTCGATGTCCAGGGCCCGCAGTTCGTCCGCGTTGCCGACGCCCGAGAGCTGCAGCAGCTGCGGGGAGTTGATCGCCCCGCCGCTCAGGACGACTTCGCCCGCGTACACCTGCCGGGGTGCGCCGCGGCCGCGGCGGTACTCGACGCCGACCGCCCGTGTGCCGTCGAACAGGATGCGCGTGACATACGCGCGTGTGCGCACCTCGAGGTTGGGGCGGTTCATGACGGGGTGGAGGTAGGCGCGGGCGGCGGAGAGGCGGCGGCCTCGGTGCACATTGCGGTCGAAGGCCGCGAACCCCTCCTGCCGGTAGCCGTTGACGTCGTCCGTACGCGGGTAGCCCGCCTGCTCGGCCGCCTCCAGGAAGGCGGGGAAGAGCGGATTGGTGGCGGGGCCGCGCTCCAGGACGAGGTTGCCCTCGTGCCCGCGGAAGGGGTCGTCGGGGTCGGCGGCCAGGCAGTTCTCCATGCGCTGGAAGTACGGCAGACAGTGCGCGTCGTCCCACGCCTCCATGCCCGGACCGGACGCCCAGCGCTCGAAGTCCAGCGGATTGCCGCGCTGGAAGATCATGCCGTTGATGCTGCTGGAGCCGCCGAGGACCTTGCCGCGGGCGTGGAAGATGCGGCGGCCGTGCATGTGCGGCTCGGGCTCGGATTCGTACTTCCAGTCGTAGAAGCGGTTGCCGATGGGGAAGGGCAGCGCGGCGGGCATGTGGATGAAGGCGTCCCACCGGTAGTCCGAGCGGCCCGCCTCCAGCACCAGCACCTTGGTGCCGGGATCCGCGGAGAGCCGGTTGGCCAGTGCGCTGCCGGCCGAACCGCCGCCGACGATGACGAAGTCGTACTCCGTGGCCACCATGGTGTGCCTCTTCCCTCCCACCGACTTCCGGCCAGGGGGCGCCCCCGGCCGCCGTACGCCGGGCATGCTAGTACGAGTATCGCCATGCGCACCAGGTTGCGACCGACGCAACTGAGGAGCGGCTACTCAAACAGAAATCCCTTGCCGCAAGGACCCATGGCCTGTTGGTTACAGCGCGTATAGTTGCATCATGAGCAACCACAGTGCAGCTGTCGAGAACGCCGGGCAGCAGCCGGCGGGAGGGGTGCAGTCCGTCGATCGCGCGGTCAGCGTCCTGGAAATCCTCGCCCAGCGCGGCGAGGCCGGCGTCAGCGAGGTCGCCGCGGAGATCGACGTCCACAAGTCGACCGCGTTCCGCCTGCTCGGCGCTCTGGAAGCACGCGGCCTCGTCGAACAGGCGGCGGAGCGCGGCAAGTACCGGCTCGGCTTCGGGATCGTACGGCTGGCCGGCGCCGTCACCGACCGTATCGACATCACCCAGCAGGGGCGGCCCGTCTGCGAGCGGCTGGCGGAGCAGATCGGTGAGACGGTCAACATCGCCGTCCTCCAGGAACATTACGCGATCAACCTGTACCAGGTGCGCGGTCCGGGCGCGGTCACCGCGCACAACTGGGTCGGGCAGCTCACGCCCCCGCACGCGACCTCCAGCGGCAAAATCCTTCTGGCTCACCTCTCCACCAAGGACCGGACGGAACTGCTCAAGGAGACCGGGCTGAAGAAGGTGACGGCGCGCACCATGACGTCCAAGGTGAAGCTCGAGAAGAGCCTCACCGAGGCGCGGGAGCGCGGATACTCGCTCACCCAGGGGGAGTTCGAGGTCGGGCTGCACGCCATGGCCGCGCCCATCCGCTCCCGCGACGGCGAGGTCGTGGCCGCGCTCAGCGCCTCCGGACCGGGCTACCGCTTCACCGAGGAGCGGATGCACGAGCTGGCCCCGGTCCTGGTCGACGGCGCTGAGGAGATCAGCCACCGCCTGGGCTACCTGGGCTGAACGGCCGCCCGCGGACGGCGACTTCACGTACCCACCCGTCCGGCCCGGCCCTCCCCTCCGGCAGGGACTGGGGCGGGACCTGCCCCCGAGACGATCAGGAGGACGATGTCCTCGTGGCCTGCACCGGGATCGGTGCGGGATCCGGCCGGGAACAGGGCCGTAGTTGCCTGAGCGGACCCGGGCGCGGCAGCACGGCCGGATGCCTCGGGGCCACGATCAGGGAGTGAGCCGCGGCGCTCAGGGCAGGCCCAGGCGTCCGTTCACCCAGGTGTGGAAGTCACCGATGTGGTGCTCGCTGGGCACCAGGACACCCCCGCTGGCGTAGAGCCGCGAACTCATGGCGGGCTGGCAGCGCTCGCAGGCGTCGAAGTCCTGGCGGTTGACCCGGTCGAAGAGCTCGACGGAGCGGGAGATGTCGCGGCCGTTGTCGACCACGTCCTTGAGGTACAGCCAGTCGCACTCGACGACCGTACGGTCCACCGCCAGCGGGAACATGCGGTGGAAGATCACATGGTCCGGCACCAGGTTGATGAAGACCTGCGGCCGTACGGTCAGGGCGTAGTAGCGGCGGTCCTGGCCCTCCGCGACGGTGGGGATGCGGTCCAGCCCCTCGGAGCCGTCGACGGTGAACCCCTTCGCTTCGGCGGAGAACGCCGCTCCGTGCCCGACGAAGTACTGCGCCGCGTAGCCGTCCGCGAACTCCGGTAGCACATCGGTGAGTTCGGGGTGGATCGTCGCGCAGTGGTAGCACTCCATGAAGTTCTCGACGATCAGCTTCCAGTTGGCCCGGACGTCGTAGACGATGCGGCGCCCGATCTCGAGGCCGTCGATGCCGTACCGGTCGATCGCCTCCGCGTCGCCGAGCCGCGCGACGACGTCCCCGACGACCTGCTCCTCGAAGGAGGGCGGGGTCTCGGACAGGCAGACCCAGACGTAGCCCAGCCATTCGCGCACGGCGACCGGCACCAGCCCGTACGCGGTACGCCCCACGTCCGGCATCTTCGTGAGATTGGGGGCGGCGACCAGCTTGCCCTGCAGGTCGTACGTCCAGGCGTGGTACGGGCATTGGAACGCCCGGCGGACCTCGCCCGACTCCTCGGTGCACAGCCTCGCCCCGCGGTGGCGGCACACGTTGAAGAAGGCGCGCACCGCATGGTCGCGCGAGCGGGTCAGCAGAATGCTCTCCCGGCCCACGGTCACGGTCCGGAAGGCGCCCGGTTTCGCCAGCTCGGAGGAGCGGGCCGCGCAGAACCACATCGACTCGAAGATGTGCTCCTGCTCCAGGCGGAAGATGCCGTCGTCCGTGTAGTGGTCGCCGGGGAGCGTGGCGATCAGGCTCTCGGGCAGACCGTCGGATGCCCCGGTCGGTGTCCCGGTCGATGTCACTGTGCACTCCTCGCGGGATGCGGGGGTCGGGAGGGTCGGCGCGCGCCGGGGACGGGAGGCCCCGGACGATACGGTGCAGTGTGGTGCGGACACGGTGCGGCGGGGCGGGAGGCGCGCCGCCGCGGAGACCCTGCAGGGCCGGTGGGCCCCGTCGCTCTGCTCTTACGGCGGCCCGCCGGGACCGGAGCCTGCGCCGGGGCCGAAGGCCGCGCCGGGTCCGGAGGCGGGATCGGGTCCGGTGGCCCTCCCCGGGCCGGATGCGGCACCGGCCAACTGGCGGCGCCAACGGGTGAACAACCGCGTCTGATTGACGCCGAGCACGGCGACCGGATGGTCCGCGCGCCGGTAGACGGCGAGGAAGCTGCGGTCCGCCGCCGCGCCCTCCTCCACGGTGACGCTGTCGGCCCCTGCGGCGTGCCCGGCGAACTGGATGCGCACACCGTACTGGTCCGACCAGAAGTACGGCGGGCGGAGCCGCCCCGGTACGGCCGAACCGCCGGACAGCAGCGCGGACACGGCCGCCGCCGGACGCTCCCGTGCACCGGTCCAGTGCTCGACCCGGCGATGGACGCCGGCGGCCGGGTCGTACCAGGCGGCACAGTCGCCGACCGCGACCACACCCGGGACGTCGGTGGTGCCGTCGGCGCCGCACCGCACCCCGTTCTCCAGCGCGACGCCGGAGCCCTCCAGCCACGCGGTGCACGCGACGGCTCCGATGCCCACGACGACGACGTCCGCGGGGATGCGGCGACCGTCCTGGAGGAGGACCGCGTCGACCCGCCCGTGTCCGCCGAGGGCACGCACCCCGGTCCCGCACAACAGCCGGACGCCGTGGTCCTGGTGGAGCGCGGACACGATGCCGCCCATCACCTGTCCCAGCGGACCGGCCAGCGGCGTCGGCGCGGCCTCGACGACGGTGACGTCCAGACCCATTCCCCGGGCGGTCGAGGCGACTTCGGCTCCGACGAACCCGGCGCCGATGACCACCAGCCGCCCGCCGCGCAGGAGATCGGCGCGGAGCGCCCGGGCGTCCTCGATCGTCCGCAGCACATGTACGCCGCCCAGACCCTCGCTGCCGGGCAGGGTGCGCGCCGCCGCTCCGGTGGCGACGACGACCCCGTCGGCGACGACCGTACGGCCGTCCGCGAGACGTACGGAGCGCTCCGCACGGTCGAGGCCGACGGCCCGCGCGCCGAGCAGCCACTCGGCGCCGAGGTCCTCGTCCGGGGATTCGAGCGCGAGACCGGTCTCGTCCATCTCCCCGGCGAGGAACTCCTTCGACAACGGCGGCCTGTCGTACGGGCGGTGGGGCTCCTCCCCGATGACGACGAGCCTCCCCTCGTACCCCTGCGCGCGCAGGGAACGGGCGGCCGACAGTCCGGCGAGCGACGCGCCGACGACGGCCACGCTCCTCACCCGACGCCTCCGGCGACGCGTGCGACGGCGCACGGCGGGAGGTTCGGGACGGCGTCGGACAGCAGCACGTAGATCACGCCGTCCTCGACGAGGACCTGGTGCGTGCGGACGGGGAAACGGGCGGGGGGCGCGTCGACGCCACCGGTGCGCAGGTCGAACTTCGAGGCATGCAGGGGGCATTCGACCTCGCAGCCCTCCAGCCAGCCGTCGGAGAGCGAGGCGTCCTGGTGGGTGCACGTGTCGTCGATGGCATGGACCTCGCCGTCATCGGTGTGGAACACCGCGACAGGGGGGTCGGTCTCGAGTCGGTAGGACTCGCCTCGCGGGAGGTCGGCGAGACGGCACACAGGGATCATCACGACCACCTCGGATGCGCATAGCGAAACAGGATGCGAAGAACGCAACGCCAGTGTGGAGGCGCCCCTATGCCTTGTCAAGGAGCCGTTTTGGGTGGCCTGAAGCCGTCCTGTCGCATCACTGGACGCAACGCTGTGCGCAGGGAAGAACCACTTGCGGGGGCGCGAGAACGCGCCACTCCGAGCGGTCGCCATGGATGCCGGGCACGGTCGAGGGCGCGCGTCAGGGGCATACCAGGGGTGCGTGCCGGGGGCGCAAGGAAGTGGTGGCGCCTGGGCGGTACGCGCGGCTCCGCATCGCCCGCGTTCGTGTCGCCCACGTTTGTGTCGCCCGCGTTCGCATCGCCCGCGTTTGTGTCGCCCGCGTTCGTGTAGCGCGTGTGCGGCGCGCCCCGGCCCGAAGCCGCTGAAGTCCTCCTGCGCGACGACCTCGTGGCCGGTGCGCGCCCCGGCGGGCACGCACCGGCCACGAGGTCCGGTCGTCGGCGATGCTGCGGGTGCGGCTCAGTGGCCGCGAGCCACCCACTCCTCCAGGTGCGGCGCCTCCGCGCCGATGCTCGTCCTGTCCCCGTGTCCGGTGTGCACCACCGTCTCCTCGGGGAGGACGAACAGCCGGTCGCGGATCGAGGCGATGATCGTGGAGAAGTCGCTGTAGGAACGGCCCGTTGCGCCCGGCCCGCCCGCGAACAGCGTGTCGCCGCTGAACAGGGCGCCCAGCTCGGGTGCGTACAGGCACACCGCGCCCGGGGCGTGCCCCGGCGTATGGAGGACGTTCAGCGCCGTGCCCGCGACCTCGAGCACCTCTCCGTCGGCGAGCGGCCCGTCGGGCAGCCGCTGCGGATGCGCCAGCTTCCAGAGCACATGGTCGTCCGGATGCAGGAGGACGGGTGCGCCGGTCAGATCGGCCAGGGCGGGGGCGGCGTTGACGTGGTCGTTGTGCCCGTGGGTGCACACGACGGCCGTGAGCCGCCGGTCGCCCACCGCCTGGCGGATCGCCGTCGCGTCGTGTGCCGCGTCGATGACCACGACCTCGTCGTCGTCGCCCACGATCCACACGTTGTTGTCGACGTCCCAGGTACCGCCGTCGAGACTGAAGGTCCCGCTGGTCACCAGGTGCTCGACGCGGACCGCGCCGGCCATCAGAGCACCACCACCGAGCGGAGCACGTCGCCGTGGTCCATCGTCTCGAAGGCCTTCTCGACGTCGTCGAGGCCGATCGTCTCGGAGACGAAGGCGTCGAGGTCGATACGGCCCTGGAGATACAGGTCGACGAGGTACGGGAAGTCGCGCGAGGGCAGACAGTCGCCGTACCAGCTCGACTTCAGGGCTCCGCCGCGCCCGAAGACGTCCAGCAGCGGCAGCTCGATCTTCATCTCCGGTGTCGGGACGCCGACGAGCACGACGGTGCCCGCGAGGTCGCGGGCGTAGAAGGCCTGCTGGTAGGTCTCGGGGCGGCCGACCGCGTCGATGACCACGTCGGCGCCGAACCCTCCGGTCAACTCCCGTACGGCCTCGACCGGATCGGCGTTCTTGCCGTTGACCGTGTGGGTGGCGCCCATGCTCGTCGCCCGCGCGAGCTTGCGCTCGTCGATGTCGACGGCGACGACCGTCGTGGCACCCGCGAGCGCGGCGCCGGCGACGGACGCCATGCCGACGCCGCCGCACCCGATGACGGCCACGGAGTCACCGCGGCTGACGGCACCGGTGTTGACCGCCGCGCCGAAGCCCGCCATGACGCCGCAGCCCAGCAGCCCTGCGGCGGTGGCCGGGACCCTCGGATCGACCTTGGTGCACTGGCCGGCGGCCACCAGGGTCTTCTCCGCGAAGGCGCCGATACCCAGCGCCGGGGAGAGGGGCGTGCCGTCGGTCAGCGTCATGGGCTGGGAGGCGTTGTGCGTCGCGAAGCAGTACCACGGCTTGCCCTTTCGGCAGGCCCGGCACTCGCCGCAGACGGCACGCCAGTTCAGGATGACGAAGTCACCGGGCTCGACCTCGGTGACGCCCTCCCCCACGGCCTCGACGCGGCCGGCCGCCTCGTGTCCGAGCAGGAAGGGGAAGTCGTCGTTGATGCCGCCTTCGCGGTAGTGCAGATCGGTATGACAGACGCCGCACGCCTCGACCTTGACCAGCGCCTCGCCGGGCCCGGGGTCGGGGACGACGATCGTTTCGAGCGAGACGGGCGCGCCCTTCTGCCGGGCGACGACTGCACGGACCTCGTGAGCCATGGGTACTCCTCGTCGTTGACGGATCCCTGGGCTGCTGTGTTTCCTATTGCGGTACGCGTCTCTGGATGCGCAACTGCAGGATTGAGGAGGAGACGCCCATGGGTCAAGGGGCGCGCCGCCGGGGTCGACGGCGTCCTCACCCGGGGCCGGCAGCAGCCGTACCGGCACCCGGCTTGCGGTGACTCCTCCCCGTAACGCCCATGATCTCGTACGGCGGCGGCTCCGCGCGCAAGAACCCGGGTGCGGGTCCCGTACGCGTGCGGACCCCGGTCCCGTACGCGTGCGGGCGGGTCGCGTCACTCCGCCGGGACCGGCGGGCGCTTGAACATCCGGGTGGCGGTGATCTCGCCGTGCACCGCCTCCTCGCCCTCCGCCTGCTGCGGCAGTCCCGGACGCAGGTGCTCCTCGACGCTGATGTACTTCAGGCCCGCCCGCAGGTCTGCGTCGTTCCGCAACCGGATCACCAGCGGGAACTCGGCCAGGGCCGTGGTGTCGAACAGGCCTGTGGTGTAGAGGAGCTGGACGCCCAGCGCGTCCGCGACGGCTCGCTGCAGCTCCAGCAGGTACGTGGCGTTGGCGCGGCCGATGGGATTGTCCAGGAACAGGGTGCCCGCGTGCCGGTGCTTGTCGCGCCCGCGGTCGTTGCTGCGGAGGGCGGCCATCGTGCAGTACAGCGCGATGGCCGCGGTCAGGAGCTGGCCCCCGGAGAAGACGTCGCCCATCTGCCCGACCGGCACGCGCTCGGCGCGCAGGACGGCGTCCGGCTTGAGGATCTCGACCGCGATCCCGCGCGGCTGGAGGGCTGCCGCGACGCCGCGCAGCAGCAGGGACATCCCGTCGCGGCGCAGATCCGAGTTCTTCTTCACCGCGGCGCGGGTCGCCTCGTCGATGACCTCGCCGAGGCGCTCGGTGAGCGTGGCCTGGTCGGGGTCGTCGAACCGGATGCGCAGGAACTCCTGCCCCGACCACTCCCCCAGTCCCTCGGGGAGCCGGGAGAGCCGCTGCGCGGAACGCAGCGTGGTGAGCGAGGACTCCACGAGTCCGCGGAGCCGGTCGACGATGCTGTCGCGGTTGCGCTCCAGCTGCGCCAGCTCGTCGGTCAGGACGCGCAGCCGCGGCGCGAAGGCCTCGGCCCAGGCGGAGGCGTGCTCGGGGAGGGCGGAGGCGGGCAGCTCGCGGATCTGCTGGCGTGCGGGAGTGCGCACCTGTTCGTAACGGGTGGAGTTGGCGTGCCGTACGAGCACGTCGCCGGCCTCGCGGACCGCGGACTCCGCCGAGGCGAGGTCCGCGGCGCACCCTCGCAGCGAGCGCCGCGTCTCGCCCGCGGCCTGCCGGGCCTCCTCCAGGCTGCCGCCGTACGGCTCGGGCGCGTCCCCTTCCGGCTCTCCGGTCTGGTGACCGTCCCGGAGGAGATCGCGCAGCAGCGCGGCGAGTTCGTCGAACCCGCCCGCCGCGTCCTCGGCCGCCCGGTGCTCGCGCAGCAGTCCGGCATGCACGGTGCGGGCGTTCTCCAGCGCGTCCGTACGGGTCGCCAGCTCCGCGGTGGCTCCGCGCAGCAGCTCCCTGGCGTGCTCGGCGTCGGCGGGGACCAGTTCCTCGGGCAGATCGGTGTGGGCCTCCCCCTCGGCCGGGGCGTGCCGCTCGGCCTCGCCGCGCAGACGGCCGAGCTGCTCGCTGGCGGCCGAGGCGCGCGACTCCAGCATCTGGACGAGGGATTCGGCCCGGGCGGCGGCGGCCTGGCGGGACGGCCCGTCGGCGCCATCGGTCCCTTCGAGCAGCTGGGCGGCGCGGGTGCGGACCTTGTTGGTGAGGCGGTCGAGTGAGGCGAGGGCCGCGGACTCGTCGCTCTCCGCCCTCGCCTGCTCGGCGCGCAGGTCGGCGCCGACGCCGACCTTCTCGTACAGCTGCGAGGCCGCGCGGTACGCCTCACGGAGCGCGGGCAGCGAACCTCCGGGCGCCGCGTCCTGTGGGGTGTCCTCGGGGGCGCCCGCGATCTCGGCGCGCTCGGCGCGCAGGGCGCGGGCGGTCCGGCGGGCGTCGTCGGCGGCGCGCTGGGCGGCCCTGCGGTCCTCGTCCGCGGCCCTGGCCCGCTCCAGGAACGCGGTCGCGCGCGTCTCCGACTCGGCCGCCTCGTCGGCCAGTTCACGCGACCGCGCCTGCCAGGAGGCGCGCTCGCGCAGGCGGAAGGCGAGACCGGCCAGGGCGTCGGCCGAGCGGCGGGCGCGCTGCGCCGCCTCCAGCCGCTCGTCGCGGACCCGCGTCGCCTCGGCGGCGATCTCGTCCGCCTCGGCCCGGGCGGTACGGGCCTCCGCCAGCGTCTCCCGCGCCGCCCGCGCGGCCTCGCCCGCCGCATGCGCCGCCTCGGCCAGCTCGGCCAGACGGCCCGGCGCGCAGCCCGTGCGCCAAGAGGTGAGCCGGGCGGAGAGAGCACGGTCGGTGGCGAGCCGGGCCGCCAACGCCCGGATCTCCTCGTCGCGTTCGGTGGCACGGGCGCGCAGGGCGTGGCGCTCGGTGTCGGCGGCGCGCTCGTCGTGCATGGCCGGGTTCGGCGGGACGAGGAACACTCCGCCGTCCTCGGCACCCGGGCCGGGGGTGGGCGCGAGCAGGGCGGCGGAGGTCCCGACGGCGACGGCGGAGCGCGGCAGGAGGGAGGCCCCGGCGAGCACCTCGCGGGCGCGGGCGTGCGTACCGGGGTCGGTAATGATGACGCCGTCGACCAGTTCGGGACGGGCGGCGAGGACGGTCGCGTGGTCGGCCGGGTCGACGGCCTGGGCGAGGTAGCGCCAGCCCGGGAGGGCGGGGATGCCGTGCTCACCGAGGTACTCAACGGCGGCCAGGACGTCGGGGCCCGCGGGGAGCAGTCCGCCGTCGCCGAGGGCCCCGAGGATGCGGGCGTCGTCGGCGGCGGCCGTGCGCAGGTCGAAGAGCTGGCGCTCGACGGACGCGACGGTCTCCTCGAGCATCTCCTGGAGCGCTTCGGCGTTCCGGTCCAACTCCTCGGCGCCGAGAGGCCCGTCGGCGACGGGCCGGCCGCGGTCGCCCGCACCGGAGGCGTGGACGGACGCCGCCTGGCTGCCGTCCGCCACGGTCTCCGCCGCGCCGTCCTCGGCGACGCCGTCGGTGGGGGCTCCGGCGGGAGATGCGGGCGCGGGGGCGGCCTGCGGGGACCCACCCGGTCCGTTCACTGGGGCCGCACCGGAGGCGGCCCCGTCCGGCGTGCTGGGCCCGTCGGCTCCCGGGTGCGGCGGGATGTCCGTCGCCGTGCCGGAGAGGCCGTCCACCGACCGCTGTTGGCCGCGGCCGTCCGGTCCACCGTCCCGCACGGTGTCCGTTCCTGCGCCCCGTACAGCGCCCTGTCCCGCGTCCCGCCCGGCGTCCGGCCCGTCCTGTGCCGCGGAGCCGCCGCTGTCGCCGGGACTTCCCGGTGCTGTGCCGAGCCCGGCGGAGGCGGAAGTGCCGGCTCCGGAGCGGGTGTTCCCGTGCGTGGCGGCGTCCGCGGCGGCACCGTCGGACCTGCCCCCGCGGCTCGCGGCGCCGGACTCCTCGGCGCGGCGCGGCTGCGGCAGCGTCGCCGCGGGTGCGGACGGAGGAAGGCTCAGCAGGTCGGCCAGCCGCTCCTCCGCGCCGATGGACTCCGCCGCGCGCCGCTCCGCCGCGTACGCGGACTCCGCCGCATCGGCCGCGTCCTCCGCGCGCGCCGCCGCCAGCTCGGCACGGGTCTGTTCCGCGGCCGCCTCCTTCGCCCGGTCCGCGGCCTGACGGGCCGTCTCCCGGGCGGAGTCCGATGCGGCGACCGCCGACTTCTCGGCGTCGCTGGCCGCGAGCGCCGCGCGCGCAGGATCGGTATCGGGTGCGCCGGGATCACCGTCCGGGGCCTGTTCGGGAACGTCGAGCCAGCCCGCCCGTACGGCCTCGGCGGTCTCCTGCTCGACCTCGGCGAGGCGCTGCCGCAGATGCTCGGCCTCGCTGCGGGCGCGCTGGGCGGCGGTGGCGGCGGCCGTCGCGTCGCGGTGGGCCGTTTCGCCCGCCTCCTGCAGCCCGGCCGAGCGCTCCTCCTCCTGGTTGGCGAGCCGTTCGCCGTCCTCCGCCGCCGCGTGCAGGGCGCGTACGAGGTCGGAGGCTGCTTTCGCGCGAGCGGCGAGCGCCGGGGCCGCGTCCCTCTCGGCCTCGCGGATCGCCACGGCGACGCGCGCCGACCGGTCGGCTGCCGCCCGGTGCCGGAGCACGATCTCGGCGGCCTGCCAGGCGGAGTGCAGCGTCCGGGCGTCGCTCAGCTCGCGGCGCTGCGCGGCGGCCGTCTTCTCCCCGGCCGCGAGCGCCAGCGAGGCGTGCCGGTAGGCGAGTTCGGC
Source organism: Streptomyces sp. NPDC047108 (assembly GCF_040643575.1). Taxonomy (NCBI): domain Bacteria; kingdom Bacillati; phylum Actinomycetota; class Actinomycetes; order Kitasatosporales; family Streptomycetaceae; genus Streptomyces; species Streptomyces sp. NPDC047108. The sequence goes on along the minus strand of NZ_JBEYUP010000028.1, from coordinate 28,969 downwards.
CGCGACGAGCCGCGAGCGGCCCTGGGCGTCCTCGGCCTCGGAGGCCGCGCGCGCGGCCGTGGTCACCTGCTGCGCCAGCTCGGCGGACCGGCCGCGCTCCTCGGCGCCGCGGGCGGAGAGCCGGCGGGCCAGCGTACGGGTGCGGCGCTCGGCGCCCGCGTGCACCTCGCGCGCCCGCTCGCGCTGCTCGGCGGCCTCGGCGATACGGGAGAGCAGGTCCAGCGAACCGGCCGTGAAATCCCGTTCCGCCGTCAGTTCGGCCCGGCGGCCGAGCTTGTGCGCGAAGCCATGGACGAGGTCCGCGAGCCCGTCGGTGTCGCGGGTGTCGGTGACGGCCCGGAGCAGCAGATCGGTGAAGTCCGAGTCGTTCTTGACGGCGAAGAGGCCGGCGGCCTCGCCCTCGTCGGCGTTCATCTCCCGCTGGTAGCGGAAGAGTTCGGGATCCAGCCCGAGGTCGCCGAGGTGTTCGTTCCAGCGCTCGTGGATCTCCTCCCAGACGACGTCCAGATTCGGGTACGCCTTGCCCGCCTCGGTGACGGCATCCCGGAACCCCTTCATCGTCCGGCGGCGGCCCTGCGCCCCGGATGCGCCTTCGACGGGGGGCCGGACGACGGTCGCCTCGGCGACGGGGAGCGAGTCCAGGGACATGCCAGGGCCGGGCCGGAAGGAGTACCACGCCTCGGCGAACTTCCGCGGGTCGCCCGAGACCTGGCGGCCCCGCCACTCGCTGACCTTGCCGACGACCACGCACTCCCCGGTCAGGGTGTGCTGCCATTCCAGGGCGACATGACCGCAGTCGTCGGCCAGCAGGAATTTGCGCAGCACGCCGGAGCTGGCGCCTCCGAGGGTGTTGCGGTGGCCGGGCAGCATCACGGAGAAGATCAGCTTCAGCAGGACGGACTTGCCGCCGCCGTTCTCCAGGAAGAGCACGCCCGCGGGGGCGGGGCGGCGGGGCGGCCCGGTGGGCTCGTCCTCGAAGAAGTCGGCCTGGGTGGGCGCCGGTTCGGTCACGGGCTCGCCCACGCCGCGCAGGTCGAGCACGGTGTCGGCGTAGCGCGCACCGGCAGGCCCGATGGAGTAGAGGCGGACCCGGGACAGCTCGTACATGGCGGCGGACTCTCGTTGTCTCTTCGTACGGTCGTGGGCGGTCGGGCGGGGCGGTCCGTGGTCGGACGGACCGGCGGGGCTCAGGAGTGGAAGGGCAGTCCGGCCTCCGCGACCAGCCCGACGTCGTCGGTGTCGTCGGCCGGGAGAAGGCTCGCGGTGCCGTCCGAGACGGGGACGACTCCGAGTTCGAGCAGTTCGGCCATGGCCGCGCTGCCCGCCATGTCGCGGACCTGGAGCTGGTAGCGCGCGGTCGTACGGTACGCGCCCCCGGCGTCGTCGCCGGTGCGCTGCAGGAATCCGGAATCGGTGAGGAAGGCGACGGCCTTGCCCACGATGCCCGTCGTCGAACCTGCCAGTCTCCGGGCGTCCTTGGTCGCCCCGGTGGCGCTGCGGCGGGCCCAGACCCGCCAGGCGGCCTCCAGTCCGGGGGCTCCGCTGGCGGGATCGGTGTTCTCGCCGGACTCCTCGGCCCGCTCCTCCAGGCGTCGGCAGGCCTGGCGGACGAACGCGTCCACGCCGTTGACGGTGATCCGGCCGATGTACCCGTCGTCGGCCAGGTCCTCAGGGCGCGGGAACGCCAGGGCGGCGACGGCGAGATGGGCCAGCCCGTGCAGGAAGCGGTCGCCGGAGTCGGAGGACGCGCGGCGCGCGTAGTCGCCCATGCGGACCGCGAAGACGGAGTCCTCGGCGGCGGTCACGGCCATCCCGGCGCGGGTGGAGACCTCCAGGACGACGAGGCCGAGACCGGCCGCGACGGCGTCGGCGAGCCGCGCGAACGCCGGGTCGTCGCGGTGGCGCCGCAGCAGTTCGGCGTACTCCACGTCGCGCGCGGGCACGAGCTTGGGCTGCAGCCCGAACGCGACGAGCCGCGCGGCATCGGCCGCGTCCGCGGGCGTGACCGAGCCGGCGCGGGCGCGCACGCCCCCGCCGTCCCCCTCCCCCGCGGATGCGGACAGGCCGTCGTCGTCGAACTCGCCGGTCACGGACACAACTCCTCACTGAAAACGGTCTTGACGCGGTCCGGCACCTACGCCGCCTCCGATCGGTCCGCCGCCATGCCCGCGGCGTCCAGGAGCGCCTTGCCGACGATCAGGTCGGCGCCGCCGAACTCCGGGTCGTCCAGCTCCGTGCCGTCGTCGACGGCGAACAGGAGCTGCTGTTCGCCCTGGCGGTAGGCCGTGCCCACCGGGGGGCTCGCGGCATGGATCGCCAGCAGCGCTATCAGATACGGGAGTTCGGGGTCGCGGCGGCGGGCGTCGGCGAGCAGTCCGGACAGGCGGCGCGGCGCGTCGGCCGGGAGGTCGAGGAGTTCCAGGGCGGAGGCCAGCTGTTCCTCGCTGAAGCGGCTGTCGTCCGGTGTGGCGACCAGGTCCGGCTCGGGCATCTCCGCCCCGAGGTGTTCGCGCTCGACCGGCGGGGTCAGCAGCAGGTCCACCAGGTCACCCACCCGTACGGCCGCGGGCGTGCGCAGGCCCGTGCCGCGCGCGAAGAACGCGTCGGTGACCCGCGTCGCCTGCTCGACGGGCAGCGGAAGGACGGGCGCGACGAGCTGGCCGTAGAGGTCGAGCCCGGAACCGGCGACGCGGGCGGCGAACGCCTGGCGGTCCTGCTCGGCCCGGAACAGCGGGCCCGCCTCCAGCAGCCGGGACTGGAGCTGGGTGTGACGGCGGATGCAGTCCTTGACGATGTCGACCAGTTCGGCGGCGCGGCGCTTGTGCTCGGCGTCCTCGGCCTCGTCGCGGGCGCGGCGGATGTTCGTCAGGATCGCGTTCTCGTGGCGGTAGCGGTCGGCGACGTGGTCCAGCGCCTCGGCGATCATGTCGGGTACGGCCGACAGCCAGTCGACGGCGCGGACGTTGCGGCGCGTCGCCTCCAGGGTTCTGCGCAGCGCCTCCGCGTACTGCACGGTGCGGTACCGGGCCTGCTCCGCCGCCAGTTGGGCGTCGGCGAGGCGCCCGCGGCTGATCAGCACCTCCAGCTTCACCTCGGCGGCGATCTGGGCGCTCGTCACATCGGTGTCGAGCGCGCCCATCAGGACGTTGACCGCTTCGTCGGTGGTGCGCAGATAGACGCTGCCGCCCGGGCCCGGCACCTCCTCGATGAGCTTGAAGTCGTAGTCACGGCGGACGTAGGCGCCGTCGGGCCCGAACGTGCCGTAGACGGCGCGGAATCCGCGGTCCACGCTGCCGACGTTGATGAGGTTCTCCAGCACCCAGCGGGCCACCCGGTCGTGCTCGGCGACCGGACGGGACGGCGCCTGGGCGGCCACGCGCGGCATGAGCCTGGCCACTATCTCCTCGTGGTCGGCGCCGGTGTCGAAGTCCATGTGGAGCGTGACGAGATCGATGGCGGAGAGGGCGACCTCGGCCATCGCGTAGACCGAGTACTCGCCCGCGAGGTTGGACTTGCGGGTGTCCAGGTCGTGCAGCGGGGCGGTGCAGGCGAGCGCGCGCAGCCGCCGGGCCAGCCCTTCGTCGGCGGCCGGGCCGGGGGCCGGCCGGGCGGACCCGTTGAACTGGGGCGGAACGGCCGCCGGGGCTGGAGATGTCACGACGCACAGATTAGGTGGTGGGACCGACAACGGACGAAACGGCGCGGACCTGGACCGGGGGCCACGCCGGACAACTCGGGGTCGCACGAGCCGACATGTGGCACATTCGGCTCATTCTTCACATCTCGTACAGCGCCCCGCCCCGGCGTGAGTCCCGCCACGGGGCGGGCGCACCGCCCCCGGTCACATCTCCGCGACCTTCCGCGAGTACGCCTCGGAGAGCTGCGCCCTCGAGTCGTCCAGATAGACCGCGAGCATCCGCTCGGCCTGTGCGGTGTCCCCCGCCCGCAGCGCCGCGAGGATCTGCCGGTTCCGGGCCAGATAGGGCTCATGGAAGCGGCGCGGATCGGCCATGACATGGAACACCAGCCGGAGTTCGGCCAGGACGCCGCGCATCATCTCGTCCAGCCGCGGGCTCTCGGCGAGGGCGACGAGCGCCTGGTGGAAGCGGATGTTGGCGGTCGACAGATCCTGCCAGGACTGCTCGCGGGCCGCCTTCTCGCCCGTCGCCAGCGCCGCTTCGAGGGCATCCAGCCGCGAGGCCGGGTCCCCCGCTCCGCGCACGGCGGCGCATTCGACCAGCTTCCGGACCCGGTAGATGTCGAGCAGCCCCTCGAGCGTGACCACCCGGACGAACACCCCGCGGTTGAGCTGGTGCACCAGCAGCCGCTCGTGGGTCAGGAGCCGGAAGGCCTCGCGGAGGGTGTTGCGGGAGACGCCGAGGGCGCCGCCGATGTTCTCCTCCGAGAGCCGCGTGCCGGGCGTGAAATAACCCTCGGCGATCCGGTCCCGCAGGATCGAGGCGACCCGTTCGGCCGTACTCGTACGCCCCAGGAGCGCCCGGTCCTCCTCCAGACCCGCCGCCTCCACGAGCCGGGGCTCGTCCTCGTCGGCCACGGCACACCTCCCTGTTCCGCCCGCGTCACGCCGGTGTGATCGCGCTGCCAGGGGGAGTCAATCCCAAGACCGGCGAGCGGGACAACACACCTCTTGTGGGATCGTTCAACGATCCGCTACGTTGTTCCGAACATCGGGACGGCCCGGCCGCCCCCCTCTGGGAGGGGCCGCGCGGCACGGGCGGTTCCCTGTTCGGCAGGGGAACGCGTCCGCGTCCGGGAATCAGGGGCGGTCCGCGTCCGCCGCGCGAGCGGGGCCCGCCCCCGGCCCGTCCGGGGTGCAACCGAGCGGAACGGCCCGGCACTTGGGGAGCGTAGGACGTATGAGCGACGCGGTGATCGATCTCAACGCCGACCTCGGTGAAGGGTTCGGCCGGTGGAGTCTCACCGACGACGACGGTCTCCTCTCCGTCGTCACCAGCGCCAATGTCGCCTGCGGCTTCCATGCCGGGGACCCCACGACCATGCGCCGGGTGTGCGCGACCGCCGCGGAACGCGGCGTGACCATCGGCGCCCAGGTCTCCTACCGCGACCTCGCCGGCTTCGGCCGCCGCCCCATGGACGTGCCGCCCGAGGAGCTCGCGGACGAGATCGCGTACCAGATCGGCGCGCTGGAGGTCTTCGCCCGCGCGGGCGGTGCCCGTGTCGCGTACGTCAAACCGCACGGCGCCCTCTACAACCGCGTCGTCGCCGACGAGGAGCAGGCAGCGGCCGTGGTCGAGGGCATACGCCTGGCCGGCAGCGCCCTGCCCGTGCTCGGCCTCCCCGGCTCCCGGCTGCACGCCGCCGCCGACAAGGCCGGGCTGCCGGTCGTCGCCGAGGCGTTCGCCGACCGTGCCTACACCGCCGAGGGGACCCTGGTCTCCCGGCGCCTGCCCGGCGCGGTCGTCAGCGATCCGGCCGCGGTGATCGACCGTTCCGTACGCCTCGCCGTCGACGGCGCGGTGGACGCCCTCGACGGGCGGCGCGTCGCCGTCCGCGCCCGCTCCCTCTGCCTGCACGGGGACACCCCGGGCGCGACGCAACTGGCGCAGGCGGTCCGTACGAAGCTCGAAGCGGCCGGCGTACGGGTCGAGGGCTTCGCATGAGCGGCCTCCCCCTGGAGACACCGCACATGAAGGCCCTCCCCGCCGGTGAGCACGGGCTGCTCCTCGAACTCGGCAGCGGTGAGGACGTCGAAGCGCTCCATGCCGAACTGCTGCGCCGCCGCGCCCTCGACGAACTCCCTCCCGTGCGCGAGGTCGTCCCCGCGGCCCGGACCGTCCTCGTCACGGGACTCGCCGACCCCGGCGCCTTCGCCGCCGAGCTGGCGCGCTGGCGGATCCCGCCGATCGCCCGCGGGCAGGAGTCCGCGGTGGAGATCCCGGTCCGCTACGACGGCCCCGACCTCGCCACGGTCGCGGGGCACTGGGGGGTCCCGGAGGAGGAGGTCGCGCGGATCCACGCCGGCACCGAATTCCGGGTCGCCTTCTGCGGATTCGCGCCCGGCTTCGGCTACCTCACCGGCCTCCCCGAGACCTGCCACGTTCCGCGCCACTCCACGCCGCGGACCAAGGTCCCGGCCGGTGCGGTCGCCCTGGCCGGGACGTACACCGGTGTGTATCCGCGCTCGTCGCCCGGAGGCTGGCAGCTCATCGGGACGACCGACGCCGTGCTCTGGGATCCCGCACGCGAACCCGCCGCGCTGCTCGCGCCTGGCACCCGCGTCCGGTTCGTCCCCGCACCGCGGAAGGACGAGGACGCCGCATCGCCGAACGCCGGGGACGCCGCGCCGGAAACGGGCCGGGCCTCCGCGCCCGCGCAGCGGCACCCGGCACACGAGCCCCGGCCGGCCGCCGTCCGGGAGAGCCGCGGATGAGCGACCGGGAGCTGGAGATCGTCGACCCCGGCCCGCTGACGACCCTTCAGGACCTGGGCCGCCCCGGCCACGCGCATCTGGGGGTCGGCCGCGCCGGTGCCCTCGACCGGGGCGCGCACCGGCTGGCCAACCGCCTCGTCGGCAATCCGGCCGAGGCCGCCGGCCTCGAGACGACCCTGGGTGGCTGCACCGTACGGGCCCGCGGTGCCGTCACCGTCGCCGTGACGGGTGCGCCGTGTCCGGTCACGGTCGACGGTCGACCGGCCGCGTGGGGAACGGCCGTACGGGTCCCCGCCGGTGGCCTCCTGCGCGCCGGGGCCGCGACGCACGGGCTGCGCAGCTATCTGGCGTTCGCGGGGGGCCTCGCGGTCGATCCGGTGCTCGGCAGCCGCTCGGCCGACCTCCTCTCCGGCCTCGGCCCGCCGCCGCTCACCCGGGGCACCGTACTGCCGCTCGGCGACAGGGACGGGCCGGTGCCGGCAGGCGCGGACACCGTTCCCTGGGAGCGGCCGCCTGCCGAACTCGTGCTGCCCGTCCTGCTCGGGCCGCGGGACGACTGGTTCACCCCGGCCGCCCTGCGCACGCTGGCCACCGGCGACTACCGGGTCTCGCCGTCGGGCAACCGCATCGGGCTGCGCACGGACGGCCCGCCGCTGGAGCGGGCGCGGGACGGCGAACTCCCCAGCGAGGGCATGGTGCTGGGCGCCGTGCAGGTGCCACCGGACGGCCGGCCGGTCGTCTTCCTCGCCGACCATCCGACGACGGGCGGCTATCCGGTGGTGGGCGTGGTGCCCGAGAGCCGTCTGGACGCCGCCGCCCAGGCCGTGCCCGGCACGCCGATCCGCTTCCTGCCGGTACGGCCGCGCTGAGTTCGGTGCCCTGGCGGTCGGCCGCGACGGTTCGCGGTCAGGTGCCGTCGGGAGCGACGGCCGTCGTTCAGGTGCCGTCGGGAGCGCGGCCGTCGGTCACGTGCGACGGGAGAGAGGGTGCCTCGCGCGACGGGAGAGAGACGGCTCGTCAACCGTCCGCGCTGCCGTAGCCACCGCCCCCGGGCGTCCGGACGACGAGGACGTCACCGGCCTCCACGTCGGTCACGTCGCAGCCCTCCAGCGCCTCCGTCGTGCCGCCCGACCGCTCGATCGCGTTCTCGCCCAGCTCCCCCGGCCCGCCGCCCGCCATCCCGTACGGCGCCACCCGCCGGTGCCCGGTGAGCAGCGCGACGGTCATCGGTTCCAGGAACCGGATCCGGCGCGTCACGCCGTGGCCGCCGTGCCAGCGGCCGCGTCCGCCGCTGCCGTCCCGCACCTCGAAGCTCTCCACCCTCACCGGGTAGCGCCACTCCAGGACTTCGGGGTCGGTCAGCCGCGAGTTGGTCATGTGGGTCTGGACGGCGTCGGCCCCGTCGAAGCCGTCACCCGCCCCGGATCCGCCGGCCACGGTCTCGTAGTACTGGACGCGGTCGTTGCCGAAGGTGACGTTGTTCATCGTGCCGGAGCCCTCGGCCTGGACGCCGAGCGCCGCGTAGAGCGTGCCCGTGACGGCCTGCGAGGTCTCGACGTTGCCCGCGACCGTCGCGGCCGGGTGGGCCGGAGCGAGCATCGAGCCCTCCGGGATGCGCACCTCCAAGGGCTTCAGACAGCCGCTGTTGAGAGGGATGTCGTCGGCGACGAGCGTCCGGAACACGTAGAGGACGGCGGCCATCACCACCGAGCTGGGCGCGTTGGAGTTGCCGGGCTGCTGCGGCGAGGTCCCGGCGAAGTCCAGCACGGCGCTGCGGGCCTCGCGGTCGACGCGCAGGTCGAGGCGGATGACGGCGCCGGCATCGGTCTCGTAGTGGTAGGAGCCGTCGTCCAGCCCCGCGAGGATGCGGCGGACGGACTCCTCGGCGTTGTCCTGCACGTGGCCCATGTACGCCCGCACCACGTCGAGCCCGAACTGCTCGATCATGCGCCGCAGTTCACGGATGCCCTTCTCGTTGGCGGCGATCTGGGCGCGCAGGTCCGCGAGGTTGGCGTCCGGGGCGCGGGAGGGGTACGGGCCCGCGGCCAGCAGCTCGCGCGTCTCCTCCTCGCGCAGCCGCCCGTCCCGTACGAGGAGCCAGTTGTCGAAGAGGACGCCCTCCTCCTCGATGGTGCGGCTGAAGGCGGGCATGGAGCCGGGCGTGATACCGCCGATCTCGGCGTGGTGCCCGCGCGAGGCGACAAGGAAGAGCAGCCGCTCCCCTTCCTCGTCGAACACCGGCGTGACGACGGTGACATCGGGGAGGTGCGTCCCGCCGTGGTACGGGTCGTTGATCGCGTAGACGTCGCCCGGCCGCATCGCGCCCTCCTCACGCCGGCGCCGCAGCACCTCCTTGATGGACTCCCCCATCGAGCCGAGGTGGACGGGGATGTGCGGGGCGTTGGCGATGAGGTTGCCCTCGGCGTCGAAGAGCGCACAGGAGAAGTCGAGCCGCTCCTTGATGTTGACGGAGTGCGCGGTGTGCTCAAGGCGCAGCCCCATCTGCTCGGCGATGGCCATGAAGAGGCTGTTGAAGACCTCCAGCATGACCGGGTCGACGTCGGTGCCGACGGCCGCCCGCCCTGGCCTGGGGCGGACGCGGGTGAGGACCAGGTGTCCGTGCGCGCCCGCGGTGGCCCGCCAGCCGGGCTCGACGACGGTGGTCGCGTCGTCCTCGGCGACGATCGCCGGGCCGGTGACCCGGTCCCCGGCGCGCAGCCGCTCCCGTTCGTGGAGCGCGGTGTCCTGCCACCGTCCCTCGCTGAACATCCGCACCGTGGCGGCCGCGCGGGCGTCCTCCCCGGTCCCCGACGCGCCGTCGCGGGGCGGGAGTTCGAGGGCGTACCCCGCGGTGTCGCCCGACGATCCGACGGCCTCGACGGACACCGCTTCGGCGACGAGCGGCTTGTCCATGGTGAAGGCGTAACGGGTGCGGTGGGCGCGGACGAACTCCTCGCGCATCGCGTCCGCCGTGTCCAGCGGTACGGCGATGGCGGCGTCCGTGCCCGCGTACCGCAGGTGCACCCGCGCCGAGGTGGTGACCGTGTCCTCAGGGACGCCGTCGGCCAGGAGTTCGCCACGGGTCTGTGCGGCGAGCCGGTCGCACACCTCCCGCACGTCGTCCATCGCGTCCTCGCCCAGCTCGGTCTCGACGGCCTGCTCCCGCATGGCGGTGGCGTCCGCGACCCCGATGCCGTAGGCGGAGAGCAGTCCGGCGAGGGGCGGGACGACGACCGTGGAGATGCCGAGGGCGTCCGCGACCGCGCAGGCGTGCTGGCCGCCCGCGCCGCCGAAGCTGGTGAGGGCGTACCGGGTGACGTCGTGACCGCGCTGCACGGAGATCTTCTTGACGGCGTTGGCCATGTTGAGCACGGCGATGTCGAGGAATCCCGCGGCGACCTCCTCGGGGGTGCGGTCGTCGCCCGTGGCCCCGGCCGCCTCCCGCGCGAGGCCGGTGAACTGCGTGCGGACGGTTCCGGTGTCGAGCGGCTGGTCGCCGCCGGGGCCGAACACCGCCGGGAAATGGGCGGGTTGGACCCGGCCGAGCATCACATTGGCGTCGGTCACGGTCAGAGGGCCGCCCCCGCGGTAGGAGGCCGGTCCGGGGACGGCACCGGCCGAGTCGGGACCCACGCGGTAGCGCCTGCCGTCGAAGTGCAGGACCGAGCCCCCGCCCGCGGCGACGGTGTGGATGTTCATCATGGGCGCCCGCATCCGTACGCCCGCGACCTCGGTGCCGAAGACCCGCTCGAACTCCCCCGCGTAGTGCGAGACATCGGTCGACGTGCCGCCCATGTCGAAGCCGATGACGCGGTCGTGGCCTGCCTCGGCGGCGGACCGCACCATGCCGACGACGCCACCCGCGGGTCCGGAGAGCACCGCGTCCTTGCCGCGGAAGTGCGCGGCCTCCCGGAGCCCGCCGTTGGACTGCATGAACATCAGCCGGACGCCCCGCAGTTCCGCGGCGACGCCGTCGACGTACCGGCGCAGGATCGGCGAGAGGTAGGCGTCGACGACGGTGGTGTCGCCTCGCGGGACGAGCTTCATCAGCGGGCTGACCTCATGGGAACAGCTCACCTGGGTGAAGCCCAGATCCTCGGCGAGCGCGCCGACGGCCCGCTCGTGCGCGGCGTGACGGTAGCCGTGCAGGAACACGACGGCGGCGCTGCGGAGACCGTCGCGGTGGGCGGCGCGCAGCGAGGCGGCGACGGCGTCGAGGTCGGGTTCCCGCAGGACGTCACCGTGCGCGCCGACCCGCTCGGGCACCTCGATCACCCGGTCGTAGAGCGCCTCCGGGAGGAGGATGCGGCGGTCGAAGATGCGCGGCCGGTTCTGGTACGCGATGCGCAGCGCGTCCCGGAAGCCCTCGGTGACCACGAGGACGGTCGGTTCGCCCTTGCGCTCCAGGAGGGCGTTGGTGGCGACGGTCGTGCCCATCTTGACGACCGCGATGCGCTCGGCCGGCACGGGCTCGCCGTCCCGGAGATCGAGCATCAGCCGGACGCCGGCGACGGCGGCGTCCTCGTACCGGTCGGGGTTGTGGGACAGCAGCTTGCGGGTGACCAGCCGTCCGTCGGGCCGTCGTCCGATGACGTCGGTGAAGGTACCGCCGCGGTCGATCCAGAACTCCCAGCGTCCGGTCATCCGTCCATTGTCGCAGCGGGGACGGCGGGGACGGCAGGGACGGCAGGGACGGCGGGGACGGCGGGGGCCCTAGAGGGCTGACGCACATGTGCCGCCGGCGTGCCGCGGGCCGCCTCGGCCAGGGTCGCGCGGTCACCGAAGGGCGTGGCGGGGGGCGAGGGAGGCCAGGGCGCGGAGCGCGGCGCGGTGAGCACGCACGTCCAGGACCGGCGCCGTTCCGCCGAGCCGGTGCCGGCCCTCCCCGGCGGCGAGCAGCAGCAACCCCGGCAGCAGGTCCTGGCAGCGCGCGGCCACCCACTGCGTGCCCTTCGTCGCCAGCCACAGGGCCTGCGCGAGACGGCTGGGCCCCGGGGTCACCGGCTCGGTGCCCGGAGGCGGGGTTTCGGTGACGCCCGCGCCGGACGAGGTGCCGGGCGGTCTGGACGGCGCAGTGGGCCACGCCGTTGGCATCGGGCGGGAAGGACTCGGTGACGATGACGACACGCATAGGGGTGTTGTCGACGTACGGAGCGTGGATCGGGCCACGTGGATCTTTCCGCCGGTGGAACGTCCCATGAGCGTTGTCACCGAGTCCCTGCCGGTGTCGTCACACGGCGGGCATGTCGGGCCCGATCCGGCTGCGGACGGCCGTCTGGACCTCCGCCTCCTCCGCGGGGTCGGCCGCGAGCCTCCGCAACCGCTCGACGACGCGCTGGTCGCCGGTCGCCGCGTGCCGCGCCGCCAGCTCGCGCGTCGTCTCCTCGCAGTCCCACAGGCACTCGACGGCGAAGCCCGAGCCGAAGGCCGGGTCGGTGGCGGCGAGCGCGCGGGCGGCACGGCCGCGCAGATGGGAGGACGCGGTCTCGCGGTAGATGTGGCGCAGGACGGGGGCGGCGCAGGCGATGGCGAGGCGTCCGGTGCCGTCGACGAGTGTCATGAGATCGGGGGCGTCCGCGCCCTCGGTCCGTACGGTCCTGCGCAGCGCGGAGAGGACGAGGTCGGCGTCGGCGTGGCCGCCGCGGCAGGCGAGCATGCAGGCGGCCGCGCTGCCCAGCGCGTCCGTGCGGCGGGCCCAGACGCGGGCACGGGCGATGGCCGCCGTACTGCGCATGCGTTCGAAGGCTGAGAGGGCCGCCTCCGCGACCACGGGCGAGGCGCCGGCCGCGGCGGCTTCGATCAGGTCGAAGGCCTGGGGGTCCTGCTGTTCGGCGAGGTAGCGGAGCGCCGCGCCGCGGGCGCCGTCGGGACCGCTCAGGGCCGCGCGCACGACCTCGGGGCGGTCCTCGGGGGTGGCGACGGCGGTCAGGCAGCGGGCCGCCGCGATGTGTCGGGGCTGGGAGGGGTGCTGGTCCAGGCCCTGCTGGGCCCAGGCGAGGACCTCGTGGACGCTCCAGCCTGGACGGGGGCCGGTCGGCCGCAGCTGGCGCTGCCAGCGGTCGAAGCAGCCCTGCTCGCCGGCGGCCCGCACGCGGGCGGCACCGGCCGGGTCGTCGGCGTTCTCGGCCCACAGGCGCCAGGGGCGGGGTTCGAAGGCGTCGCGGACGGCGGTGGCGAGATCGGCCTCTCCCTCGGGAGTGGCCGGGAATCTCGCGAGGATGGGGGTGCCGAGGGCGCGCAGAGCGGTGTCGTCGTCACGGAGGGCCAGCTCGTCGAGGGCCCAGGTCCAGTTGGAACCGGTGGCGGCGTAGCGGCGGAGCAGCAGCAGCGCGTCCTGGCGACCGTACGAGGCGAGGTGGCCGAGGACGGCGAGGGCGAGGCCCGTGCGCTCCTCGGAGGGGTCGAGGACGTCGTCCGCGTGGAAGAGGTGTTCCTCGATCTCCTCGAGACCGGCGTCCAGGTCGAGGCAGAGGCGTGCGTAGTACAGGGAGCGGTTCTCGATCTGCCAGTCGCGCCGGGGGTCGCGCAGCACGCAGTGGTGCAGCGCGGCGAGCGCCTCGGCCCGTGGGGCCGCGAGGGCGTGCAGGGTCCCGTCGCCGCGGCCTCGCTGCAGGAGGCCGAGCAGGGTGCCGCTGGGCGCTATGTCAGGATCGAACATAAGGTCAGCATCCGGTGCGGTGGGTTCGCTGGCAACGGGATTTCCCGCGACCGGCATTCTTGCCGGTGCCCCGGGGGTCTACGCCTGGTGAACGGCGAGGATTTCCGGGTCACGCGGCCCGCAGCCTACCCGGACGGATCAATTCCGCGGAGTCCGGACGGTCTTGAGCCCTTGTCGCGCGCTTGTACGGGGCCGGGAGGCCGGTGTCATATGTCGGAAGCACCACCGAAACGGGTGTTGCCAAATCCCTTACGGCTCGTCGCTCCCTGTGCAAGAGTCGTAACCGGCCCTTGGGTCAGAGTCGGCCGCGCAGGTAATGGAGTACGCAATGCCGTCCCCCACTTCTACGGACCGATCCGCCGCTCAGCCGCCCGAGCGCGGCCCGGTCGACGCACTGATCTCTCAGACGCGGAGACTGCGCGGCGGTGTCGATGCCGTACGCCGTGACACCGTCTCGGACGAGGACGACGCCGGTCTCCGGTGGCGGCGTGCGCTCTGCGATCTCGCCGTCCACCATCTCGACGACCTCGGCCAGCAGCTCGGCCAGCTCCGTGAGGGCCTGCCGCCCGAGGAGCCCGGCGCGGACGGCGTCCCGGGGGCGACGGCCATCCCGCTGCCCACGGCTCCGCCCGAGCGCCGCCGCAGCTCGCTCCTGAGCCGGGTCGGCAGCGCCGAGTGGAATCTGCTGGCGGACGAGGTCGACTGGTCGGAGGAGCTGTTCCGGATCTTCGGCCGCACCCCTGAGGAGGGTGCCCTCTCGCTCGACGAGCTGCCGTCGTTCGTCCTCCCCACGGACCACTCGCAGTTGACCACGATGGTCACCGACTGCCTGGTCGAAGGGAAGCCGATCGACGGGGAGTTCAGGATCGTCCGGGCCGACGGCGCCGAGCGCACGGTCCACATGACGGGTGAGCCGGTCCTCGACGCGGACGGCTGCACGGCCTCGATGTGGGCCGTCCTGCGGGACGTCAGCGAACTGCGCCGCAGCCAGCAGGTCGTCCACGAGACCCAGGCCTCGCTGCAGCGCGAGCGCCATGCCGCGCAGACCGAGCGCCGGCTCGCGGTGGAGCTCCAGGAGGCCGTCCTGCCGCCCTGGCGCGGCTCCCTGCGGTTCCCGGGGACCGGACCGGCCACCCTCGACGTACCGGCGACGCTCGACGTGGCCGCGCACTATCTGCCGTGCGCCACCGGCGCGTTGATCGGCGGCGACTGGTACGACGCGATGCCGCTGCCCGACGGGCGGGCGCTCCTCAGCGTCGGCGACCTCACCGGCCACGGCGTGACCGCGACCTCCGGGATGGCGATGCTGCTCGGGGCGCTGCGCGGCATGGCCGTCGCGGGCGTGACCCCGGGCCAGTTGATGGGCTGTCTCAACCATCTGCTGGACACGGCCTCCCAGCCGGCCCTGGGCAGTGCGGTGTGCTGCCTGTACGACCCGGCGACCGGTGCGCTGACGTGGTCGCAGGCCGGCCACCCCGCCCCGCTGCTGTTCCGCAACGGGGCGGGGCGGGCCCTGTCGGCTCCCGAGGGGGTGCTCCTCGGGGCGACCTCCGGTGCCGCGTTCGGGCAGGCAGAGGAGCAACTGCTCCCCGGCGACCTGCTCGTGCTGCACACCGACGGCCTCGCGCGGCGGCACGGAGCGGACCCCGCCGACCCGGACCAGGACTCCACGGGAGCCCAGCGTGTACTGGACCTGGCGCCGCGGCTGACGGCGGCCCGCAGCGCGCAGGAGTGCGTACGGATCGTGGTCGAGGAGTGCGGCGGCACGGAGCGCGAGGACGACGCGTGCGTCCTGGTGGCACGGGTCGGCTCCTGACACCGGTCCTGACACCGGTGTCGGTGTCCGAGGGTGTCGGTGTCGGAGGCCGCATCCCGGTGCCGACGATGACGGCGCCGGCGCACACGGAACCGTGCCGCGAACGAGCGGCCCGGTCACACCGAACACCCCTGCACGAGGCACCGCTTCACACCGCGCCCGGAACAGAGCTCAATCGCCCTTCTCCGGCGCCGCGTTGACGCGGGGATCGGTCTCCCGCCTCCCGCATGGCGTACGGAGCGCCGGACGTCCTCGTACGCGTCCACGCGTCGCGGACGGACACGCCTACGCGTCGCGGACGCGCGCCGTGATCCCCTCGTGCCGGGTGCGCCGCGCCGTGGCGCACCGCGCAGGTGTCCACCGCGCGGCGGCGGTGGATCTCCCTCACACGGTGGCGCTGCTCCCCTTGGCGGCCTTGCCCGGAGCCTTCGGAAGCGCCTGCTCGATCTCCATGCGCAGATCCTCGATCTTGGAGTAGTCGGCGAAGCGCCCCGTCAGCCGGTACATCTCGCGCAACCGGTCCCATGTGCGGTGCGACGAGGTGTCACCGATGCTGAGCAGCGCCATCCGGGCGTAACGGTCGGCCTGTTCGGGGTCGTCGGCGATGAAGCAGGCCGAGGCGATCGAGATGTGGTCGAAGATCTGCGAACGCTGGCGGCCGTTCTCCCGCATGTCCAGTGCCTGTTTGGCGTGGCGGTGCGCGATGGAGGCCACGGACGGGTCGTGCTCCGCGAGTGTGCGGTAGACCAGGCCCTCCATGCCGTGCAGATCCGCCTCGTTGAAGAGCTGCATCCAGCTCGGGGGCGGTACGTCGCCCTTGTCCGAGACGAACATGTCCTCCGCCTCACCCAGCGTGCGGTGGACCGCCTGGACCTGTCCCTTCGACGCCTGCGCCCAGGCCTCGATCGTCTGGAACATGGCCCGGGTCCGCGGCAACATCTGCTCGCCCGCACCGGACTTGGCCAGCTTCATCAGGTCCAGGGCGTCGTCGGGACGGCCGAGATGCACCATCTGGCGGGCGGCACGGGAGAGCGCCTCCGCGGCGCGCGGCCGGTCACCGCCCTCGCGGGCCGCGTGGGCCGCGATGACGAAGTACTTCTGCGCCGTGGGCTCCAGACCCACGTCGTGGGACATCCAGCCGGCGAGAACGGCGAGGTTGGCGGCCACCCCCCACAGCCGGCGCTGGAGGTGATCGGGGTGGCGGTAGGCGAGGATGCCGCCCACCTCGTTGAGTTGGCCAACCACGGCCTTGCGCTGGAGCCCGCCGCCGCGGGCGGCGTCCCAGGCGCGGAAGACCTCGACGGAACGCTCGAGCGCCTCGATCTCCTGCGAGCCGACGGGAGCCGCCTCGTAGCGGTCGTGGCCCGCGGGTTCCGCGGTGGATGGTGCGCCGCCCCTGACGCGGTCGGCCGCGAGGGCGGGGTCGGTGTGGAGCCAGTCGTACATGGCGCTGGTCAGTGCTGAGCCTGCGGCGAGCGCGGCGCCCGCGCCCACCAAGCCGCGTCGGTTGAGCATGAGGTCCATTCCCGTGAATTCGGTGAGGACCGCGGCTGTTCGGTCCGGCGCCCACGGAAGCCCGTCCGTGGACTGCCGCTTCCCTGCACGCCCATGTCTGGCGAGCCCGAGGTCCTCGATGGTCACGACACGGCCGAGGCGCTCGGTGAACAAGGACGCCAGTACCTTCGGCACCGGATCGCGCGGCACTTCGCCGGTGTCGATCCAACGCCGCACCCGCGAGGTGTCGGTCGCCAGCTGCGGATACCCCATGGCACCCGCCTGCCGGTTGACCAACCGCGCGAGCTCCCCCTTGGACCAGCCGGTGAGACCGAACAGATCCGAGAGTCTGGTGTTGGGTTCCTTGGTCACGTCAAGCCCCCAGGTTCCTCGGCTGTGTTGACAGTAACCGCCCGTCACGGGCCAGGCGACTATTCGCCAGGGTTCGCCAGGGTGCGCCAGATGGTGTGCCACCCGCAGCCGGGTGTCTGTTAGAAACGCGCCTCCCCGGCCCGGAGCCCGGATCGCACTCCCCAGGGTGCGACCGGCCCTCCGGATCCGGGAGTGCGCGCACAACTCGTCGGCGCACGAAGGGATCTGTTTCGCCCATGCACGCAGCATCGTCCTCCGTGTCCGCCCCTCCCCGGCCGCACCGTACGCACCAGACCGGCGGTGGCCCGTACCTCGACCCGACGCACGCCGTGGGGGCGGCGATGGGCGGGCGTGTTCGGCGGGCGCCGGGGCTCGGACCGGGGCCCCTCAGCGGGAGAATCGACTTGTCCGGCTCCCAGGGCGCACAGCTCCGCACCGCCATCGCGTCGGTGCACCGGATCTGCCCGGAGTTCAATCCGGTGCAGGTCCTGCGGCGCAACGGCCGTTCGGTGCTTCTCGTCGGCACCACCGGCCGCACCACTGCCGTCGCCAAGTGTTTACTCGACCACTCGCCCGCCTGGGCCGAACGCTTCCGCCACGAAATAACGGCATACCGCGCGTTCGTCCGGCACCGCCCGCCTGTGCGGGTGCCCCGGTTGATCGCCGCGGATCCGGACCAGTGCGCCCTGGTGATCGAGCGGGTGCCCGGGCGCGTCCTCTCCCTGCAGCGGCACCCGGTGGAGGCCCCGCCGCGTACCGACGTACGGGCGGCCCTCGGCGCCATCTGCCGGGTGAACCAGTGGCGGCCCCCGGCCGGGATGTTCGACGCCCCGCTGGACTACGCGAGGCGTCTGACCCGCTATCACGAGCTCGGCCTGCTGACCGACCGCGACATGGGGGACCTGCAGAAGCTTCTGCACGGGGTGGCGCACGCCTCCGGCAAGCAGAGCCAGGGCCAGTTCTGCCACGGCGACGCCCAGCTCTCGAACTTCCTGCTCTCCCCGGCCGGCGCGGCGCTCGTCGACTGGGAGCACGCCGGCTGGTACCTGCCGGGCTACGACCTGGCGACCCTCTGGGCCGCGCTGGGGGACGCCCCCATGGCGCGGCGCCAGATCAGCCAGATCGCGCAGGCCCCCGGCCCGGCCTCGCGGGACGCCTTCCTGGTGAACCTCATGCTGGTGCTCACCCGGGAGATCCGTACGTACGAGACGGCCGTGCAGCGCACGATGCAGGAGCCCACGCCGACCACGCCCCCCGCCCCCGGCTCGTCCGGCGAGGAGCAGCGGCTGCTGTTGCGCAGGCTGTACGACGACTGCGCCATGGCACGGCGGGCGGTGAGGGCGGCCGTCGGCACCCGCTGAGCACGCAGCGCCCTTGAGCGCCGTTCACACGAACGGCGCCGCGGGACGCAGGAAGTTCCGGGCGCACGGGAATTCCTGAGGCCGCGCGCGAGGCGTTCCCGCCACATGGAGGCTCGGCGGCCGCGGGCCGGGGCGCCCGAGCCGTGAGGGACACCGAGCGGCGCATCCCGACTACCCCCACCGGGGGAGTCCGGATGCGCCGCTTCGTGCTGTCCCGGAACTGGCGCTACTGGTCCACGCCACTGACGCGCCGCAGGTCGGAGCGGGTCACTCCGGAAGTCCTCACAGCCTTCATGACGTGCGACGATCCCTCCACGCGGCATGATTGACGGATCGTCGGTCAAGCGATAGCTCTAGGCCGTGTCTTCTGGATGAGCTCGGATCAGCCCGCCGCGTCCGGTGCTGGGGGCACCTCCCAGCGGTAGCTGGGGACAAGGCGGAGGAGTGTCCTCGTAGTGGGCCTACTCGGATGCTCCGACAACGCAGCGTGTGCCCCCCCCAGGCGAAGCTCTGGGGGAGCCGTGCCAGGCGTCGCGGGCCCGAGCTGATCCAGAAGACACGGCCGGGCCGTCCCACGTACCGGCTTCCCCACCCATCGTCTGCGCACCACCTGGCACAGCTCAGCCCGAGGAGGCTGCATGCGAGGATCCGTTGCCGACCGTGCGAGAACCGCACGTCGACGCATGACCCGGGCGGCGGGCGCCACGGCGACCGCCGCCCTGCTGTTCCCTCTGATCTCCGCCGCGCCGCCGGCGTCGGCCGCGTTGCCCGCCCCCGGCGCCGGTTCCACCGGCTCCCTGCAGCGGGCCTTCTCCGACGCCGCCCGGCAGTACGACGTGCCGCAGAGCGTGCTGCTCGGCGTCGCGTATCTGCAATCCCGCTGGGACACGCACGGCGGCGCGCCCAGCGTCTCGGGCGGCTACGGCCCCATGCACCTCACGGACGCCCGCACGGCCATCGCCACGGCGCCTCACCACGCCCACGGCTCCGAGGACCCGCGCGGCGACGACTCCCGGCCGGCCAGGGTGCTCACCCGCGCCATGCCCGGGCCGGGCGAACTGCCCGCGCGGCTGCGCACCCTGGACCGGGCCGCCGAGCTGACCGGTCTCGCCCCCGGGGAACTGCGCGACGACGCGTCGGCGAACATCCGCGGCGGTGCGGCCCTGCTCGCCGCGGCGCAGAAGAAGCTCGGCCTGCCGCTGAGTGCCGACCCCGCCCAGTGGTACGGCGCCGTGGCCCGCTTCTCGGGTGCGGACGACAGGACCACCGCTTCGACGTACGCCACGGATGTCTTCGACGTCATCCGCACTGGGGCGTCCCGGACGACCGACAGCGGCCGACGCGTCGTCCTCGCCGCCGCGCCCGGTGTCGCCCCCGACACCGAGCAGAGCCGGAAGCTGGGCCTGCGCACCGTGGACGCCACGAAGGCGGAGTGCCCGCGGACGGTGGCCTGCGAGTGGTTCCCCGCGCCGTACGCGGAGTTCGGCGAGGGCGACGAGCTGGACTACGGCAACCACGACAAGGCGAACCGCCCGCGCAGCCAGAAGATCGACCACATCGTCATCCACGACGTCGAGGGCTACTACGACTCCGCCCTCGAGCTGGTCCAGGACCCGAGCTATGTGTCCTGGAACTACACGCTCCGCTCCTCCGACGGCCACACCGCCCAGCATGTGGCGAACAAGGATGTCGCCTGGCACGCGGGCAACTGGTACATCAACTCCAAGTCCATCGGGCTGGAACACGAGGGCTTCCTCATCGCACCGGACGCCTGGTACACGGAGGCGATGTACCGCGCCTCGGCGCGGCTGGTGCGGTATCTGGCCTCGAAGTACGACATCCCGCTGGACCGGCAGCACATCCTGGGTCACGACAACGTCCCCGGCCCCATCTCCATGACCGTCCCCGCCATGCATACCGACCCGGGACCGTACTGGGACTGGGCGCACTACTTCCGGCTGCTGGGCGCACCGCTGAGGGCCACCGCCGGGGCGCGCAGCGACCTGGTGACGATCCTCCCGGACTACGCCGGGAACCGGCCGGTCTACACCGGCTGCACCGACGCCGGCGACGACACCTGCCCCGACCACGGTTCGGCGGCCGTCCGGCTGCACACCGAGCCGCGTGCGGACGCGCCGCTGGTGAAGGACATCGGACTGCGCCCCGACGGCTCGGACTCGACGACCGGCGTCAACGACATCGGAGCGCGGGCGACCACCGGCCAGCAGTACGGGGTGGCCGAGCGCAAGGGCGACTGGACGGCGATCTGGTATCTCGGCCAGAAGGCGTGGTTCCACGACCCGCGGACACAGCCCACGGCCGTGCCCGCCCGGGGCGTGGTCCTCACGCCGAGGAAGGGCCTGAAGGAGGTCCCGGTCTACGGGCGTGCCTACCCGGAGAAGGCGGCCTACCCGGACGGCATCACCGTCCAGCCGCTCGACCCGCTGCCGTACAAGCTCCTGCCCGGCCAGAAGTACGCGGCGGGGCTGAAGACGCGCGGTGAGTACTACTGGGCCACCACGTTCGACACGACGAATCACACAGTGGTGCGGGGCAAGCTGGAGTACTACCAGATCCAGCTCGGGCACCGGGTGGCGTTCGTGAAGGCCGACGACGTGACCGTGCGCCGTTCCGCGTCGTAGGAGCGGAACACCAGGAGGACACGGGGAGCCGCCGTCCGGCCGGGCCGGGCGGCGGCTCTCCTGTGCGGACGGGCGGCCGGTGCAGGGCCGACGGCGTCAGGACTGCTGGAACATCTCCGCCGGAAGCGGCTTGAGCAGCGCGTACAGGTCCTCGGTGATCGGCCGGTCCCAGCTGGCGATGGTGACCAGGACGCCGTCGCTGCGGTCGAACTGGACGCAGGAGATCCGCTCCTCGGAGACCACGATGCGCTTGACGATGAGGAGGTTGTCCTCCTGCATCACGGGCGTGTCCTCGGTCTCGACGACATGCACCGGCTCCTCGTTGCCGAGCGCGACGAGGAGCTGCGCCACCTCGAACGGGGGCTGGCCCTCGCCCAGTTCCCGCGCCGGGGAGCCCTCGGGCAGATTCCCGATGATCATCGCTGGGCCGCGTCCGCCGAACAGGTCGTAGCGGAGGAAGACGCCCTGACAGCTTCCGTCGGGGGCGGGCAGGAGGCCCGCGCCCAGGTTGCCGGGCCAGTCGCTGGGATCCATCGCCAGGACGTCGAAGTCCGGCCCGGTGGGCGTGGCTGCGCTGCGGCGGCGGAGGAACGACATGCGGACATGGTACGTGCCCGGGCCCCGCCGGCGTTCCGGGGCACGGGCGCGCGGGCACGAGCCCGGGCCCCACGGATCCGGCACGGAAGCACCGCATCTCGAACCGGCCGCGGCCCGGATACGCGGCCCGCAGAGGAAGGGCCCGCGATCACCGGCCGGGGGTGAGAGATACGGTCGGGACCTGCGAGAAGGGGGATACCACTGTGGTCTCGACATCACCTCTGGCCGAGGTCTTCGCCGCGCAACGCCGACTCGCCGGCCTGCTCGACGGGATCACCGACGCGAGCGTCCGTGGACCGAGTGCGCTCCCGGGCTGGTCGCGGGCGCATGTGCTCTCGCACCTCGAAGGTGTGGGCGCGGCCCTCGCCCGGCAGGCGGCGTACGCGGCCCGGGGCGAGCTGATCGAGGTGTACGACGGCGGACGCCCGGCGCGCGACGCCGCGATCGAGGCGGGCGCGCGCCGCACGGCCGAGGAACTGCGGCGTGCGGTCCTGGCGGTGCTCGCCGAGGCCGGGACCGTGTGGTCGGCGCTCGGGCCCGGCGACTGGTCGCGGCCCGTCCGCTATCGCGACGCGGAGGTGACCGCGGCGCTGCTGTGCTGGTGGCGGGAGCTGGAGATCCACACCGCGGATGCCCTCATCGGCCATGCGCCGCGCGACTGGTCCCGCCCGTTCTGCACCCATGCGCTGGATTTCCTCGCACCGCGAGGCCCCGCGGGAGGGCTGACGCTGAGAGCGACCGACGGTCCGGAGGTGTACGCCGTCGGCACCGGGCCCGACGCGGTGACCGTGCGCGGTGCGCTGAGCGATCTGACGGCGTGGATGGCGGGCCGCACCCCCGAAAGCGCCCTCGACAGCACCCTCGACAGCGGCTCCGCGCCTCTTCCGGAGCTCGGCCCCTGGCCGTGACCATCGGGCCATGACCGCGGGAACGCCCCACCCAGGACGCCCCGTGGGGAAGCGACGAGGAAACGCCGACGCACCCGCGCCGTGCCCGCTCGATGAGCCGGCACGGCGCGGGTGCGATGTCCTGCCCCGGGGTCTCCGCCCGTCAGGTGAGGTCGAACTCCCCGTCCCGCGCGCCGAGGACGAACGCGCGCCACTCAGCGGGGGTGAAGACGAGCGATGGTCCTTCCGGGTTGCGGCCGTCCCGCATCGCGATATAGCCCTCGACAAAGGCGATCTGGACATCACCCGTGCCCTGGCTGCTGGACTGCCACTCGGCGTTGCTCAGATCGAGCTTGGGCTTGGTGAACTCCGCCAGTGGCTGTT
Organism: Streptomyces sp. NPDC047108; assembly: GCF_040643575.1. NCBI lineage: Bacteria > Bacillati > Actinomycetota > Actinomycetes > Kitasatosporales > Streptomycetaceae > Streptomyces > Streptomyces sp. NPDC047108. Next base: position 6,346 of record NZ_JBEYUP010000028.1, on the reverse strand, counting down.
GTGTGGTGCTGTCGGCCACGTCCGTGCTCCTCCCGGTTCGTCTACCCCGGTCAGCCTAGCGATCGTGAGGGGAGGCGCACAGGCCGCAACGGCATTACGCGCCGGGGGGTTCGGAGCCGACCAGCCACATCGAGAAGAACTGCGAGCCACCGCCGTACGCATGGCCGAGCGCCCGCCGCGCGCCGTCCACCTGGTGCTCCCCCGCCCGGCCGCGGACCTGCAGGGCGGCTTCGGCGAACCGGATCATCCCCGATGCGCCGATGGGGTTGGTGGACAGAACTCCGCCCGAAGGGTTGACGGGGAGATCGCCGTCCAGTTCGGTGACACCCGATTCGGTGAGCTTCCAGCCCTCGCCCTCCTCGGCGAAGCCGAGGTTCTCCAGCCACATCGGCTCGTACCAGGAGAACGGTACGTACATCTCGACGGCGTCGATCTCACGGCGCGGATCGGTGATGCCCGACTGCCGGTAGACGTCGGCGGCGCAGTCCTTGCCCGCCTGCGGGGAGACGAAGTCCTTGCCCGCGAACATCGTCGGCTCACTGCGCATCGCGCCGCCGTGGACCCAGGCCGGCGCGTACGGGGCCCGCGCCGCGCCCTCCCTCCCGGTCAGCACCATCGCGCAGGCGCCGTCGGAGGACGGGCAGGTCTCGGAGTAGCGGATGGGGTCCCAGAGCATGGGCGAGGACTGCACCTTCTCCAGAGTGATGTCGTGTTCGTGGAGGTGGGCGTACGGGTTCTTCAGGGCGTTGCGCCGGTCCTTGTAGGCGACGAGCGAGCCGACGGCGTCGGGTGCGCCGGTGCGCCGCATGTACGCCCGTACGTGCGGGGCGAAGAAGCCGCCCGCGCCGGCCAGCAGCGGCTGCTGGAAGGGGATCGGCAGCGAGAGCCCCCACATGGCGTTGGACTCGGACTGCTTCTCGAACGCGAGGGTGAGGACGGTCCCGTGGATACGGGCCGCGACCAGGCTGGTGGCGACGAGCGCGGTGGAGCCGCCCACCGATCCGGCCGTGTGGACGCGGAGCATGGGCTTGCCGACCGCGCCGAGCGCGTCGGCGAGGTACAGCTCCGGCATCATGACGCCTTCGAAGAAGTCGGGCGCCTTGCCGATGACGACGGCGTCGATGTCCGCCCAGGTCAACTGGGCGTCCTCCAGGGCGCGTACGGCCGCTTCGCGGACGAGTCCGGCGATGGAGACGTCGCGGCGCGCGGCGACGTGCTCGGTCTGGCCGATCCCGACGACGGCGACGGGTTCCTTGCTCATGCCGGATCCCCTTCCAGGACGGCGACCAGGTTCTGCTGGAGGCAGGGGCCGGAGGTGGCGTGGGCCAGGGCGCGGTCGGAGGAGCCGCGGTGGATGCGGGCGGCGGCCTCGCCGAGCCGGATGAGCCCGGCCGCCATCACGGGGTTGGTGGCGAGGGCGCCGCCCGACGGGTTGACGTCCACGTGGGGCCCCAGCCGCAGCGCCTTGCGCAGGACCACCTCCTGCGAGGTGAAGGGAGCGTGCAACTCGGCGGTGTCCACGGGCCGTTCGAAGGCGCCGGCCCGCTCGGCCGCGAGGCGGGCCGACGGCGCGTCGGTGAGGTCCCGTACGCCGAGGCTGTGGGCCTCGATGCGGTGGTCCATGCCGCGGATCCACGCGGGACGGGAGCACAGCCGGCGCGCGGTGTCCCCCGCGGCGAGGACGACGGCGGCCGCGCCGTCGCCGACGGGCGGCACGTCGCGGCGGCGCAGCGGCCGCACCAGGTAGTCCTCTGCGGGGAGTTCACCGGCGTCGGCCGGGTCGCTCCGTTGCGCGTACGGGTTGTCCGCGGCGGAGGCGCGGCTGCGCGCGACGACCCCGGCGAGCGCCCGCTCGTCCGTCTCCCCCGCGTCGATGAGCGCCTGGGCCTGGAGTGCGGCGAGGGAGACGGAGTCGGGCCAGAGCGGCGCCACGTAGTACGGGTCGAGCTGACGGGTCAGCACATCGCGGACGCGGCCGGGCGAGGACTTGCCGTACGAGTAGACCAGCGCCGTCTCCGCGTCGCCCGTGAGGAGTTTGACCCACGCCTCGTACAGCGCCCAGGCTCCGTCCATCTCGACGTGGGACTCGGAGATCGGCGGCCAGGCGCCGACGCCGTCCAGGGCCATGGTGAAGGAGAACGCCCGGCCCGCCAGGTAGTCGCTGGAGCCGGAGCAGGTGAAGTCGATCTCGCCGGCCTTGAGGCCCACCTGGCCGAGGACGTCCTCCAGGACCGGGATCAGCATCTCGACCTCGGAGACCTCGGCCGTGTCGGCCCGGTGGCGGGTCTGGGCGAAGGCGACGATCGCGACGTCCCGGCGGCCGTCATGGAAGTCCGGTGTCACAGCAGCTCCTTGTACGTGTCGTAGTCCGCGTCGGGCTCGCCGGTGGGCCGGTAGTGGTCGGGATAGCGGCCGCCCTCCGCCCAGACGGGTTCGACGCGCAGCCCCATGCGCACCTGGTCGTACGGGATGCCCGCGATGCGTCCGTGCAGGGCGAGGTCGGCGCCGTCGAGGGCGATGTGGGCGTAGACGTACGGCACCTCGATGTCGAGGTTCTTGGCTTTGATGTTGACGATGCAGTAGGTGGTGACCGTGCCGTGGGGGCCGCACTCGACCTGTTCGCCGGTGGCCACGCCGCAGGTGGGGCAGGCTCCGCGCGGGGGCACGTAGACCTTCCGGCAGGAGGGGCAGCGCTCGCCGGTCATGCGGCGGTCGGCGAGGGCGGCGAGATAGCGGGTCTGCGCGCGGCCGGGCGAGTAGCTGTACTCCAGGCGGGCGGCGGCGACGATGCCGGTCACAGGGTCGTCGAACGCACCGTTGTGCGGGGTGGCTCGAGCCTCCGGCCCCTCGCCGCCAAGGCATTCCCCGGGGCCGTCCTCGTACGGCTCGAAGCAGGCGATGTCGGTGATGGCGCCCGTGCGCTCGGCGGCCCACCGGACGCGTACGCGCTGTCCGGTCCGTACGGCTTCCGGACCGGGTGCGTCGAGGGCGTGGAGCAGGGCGGTGTCGGCCCCGTCGAGGCGGACGAGGACCCAGGCGAAGGGGGTGGGCAGCGGCTGGTTCGGGCGGGGGGCGGGGTTCCAGGCCCAGGTGGTGACGGTGCCGAACTCCGCGACCTCGACGAGGTCGCGGAGTTCGGCCGCGGTCACCGGGTCGTACTCCACGGGTGGTACGAGCACCCGGCCGTCGCCGGTCCTGGCGCCGAGTACGGTGCGCTCGCGCAGCCCGGTGAGGAAGGCGCTCTGGACCGGCCCGAGGGAGCGCGTGAAGGGGAATTCCACGACCAGCGGTGCGCGGAGCACCTCCGGTGCGGGGGTGGGTGTCATGGGTGTCTCTCCTCGGTCGGGGGTCGGCGGTCGGCCGGGGCGGGAGTCCACCCGCGGTCGGCGCGAACTGCACGGCGTGGAACGGCGGTTGCGGGTGCGGGCGGCGGTTTGGCCGCCGGTGCGGATGGCGGTCGGCGCCGCCGTGCGGATGGCGGTCGGCGCCGCCGCTGCGGGCGGAGGCCCGTCCCCGCCGGGCTTTGCTGACGGGCCGTACGTCGGCCGGCCACCGGGGCGCGGGCCATCGCCGTACGCAGACGCCGGTCGCTAGGCGCGCCGGAACTCGGGCGTGCGCTTCTCGGCGAACGCCCGCGAGCCCTCCTTCGCGTCGGCGGTGTCGAAGACGGGCCAGCCACGGGCGAGTTCGCGCTTCAGCCCCTCCTCCTCGGTGCAGTCCGCGGTCTCGTACACGCTGGCCTTGACCGCCTCGACGGCAAGAGGGCCGTTGGCGTTGATGAGTTCGGCGGTCTCCAGGGCCTTCTGCAATGCCGTGCCGTCGGGCACGACCCGGCCGACGAGTCCGATGCCGTACGCCTCGGCGGCGCTGTACGGGCGGCCCGTGAGCAGCATTTCCAGGGCGTGCGTCCGCGGGATCTGGCGGGGCAGGCGGACGGTGGAGCCGCCGATGGGGAAGAGGCCGCGGCGCACTTCGTAGAGGCCGAAGGTGGCGCCCTCACCCGCGATGCGGATGTCGGTGCCCTGGAGGATCTCGGTGCCTCCCGCGACGCAGTGGCCCTCGACGGCCGCGATCACCGGCTTGCGGGGCCGGTGGTGCCGGAGCATCGCCTTCCAGTGCAGGTCGGGGTCGGCCTTCATCCGGTCCCGGTACTCCTGCCCTTCCATCCCGTTGCCCGCGAGGGCCTTGAGGTCCATGCCGGCGCAGAAGGCCCCGCCGGTGCCGGTCAGGACGACCGACCGGACGGCGTCGTCCGCGTCGGCCTCCAGCCAGCCGTCGTAGAGCCCCACGAGCATCGGCAGCGAGAGGGCGTTCTTCGCCTCCGGCCGGTTGAGGGTGAGCACCAGCGTGGCACCTTCGCGCCGCACGGTGAGATGCGCGGTCCCGCCCATGACAGTCCTCCCGTCTCGAGACCTAGAACAGGTTGCAGGAGCCGGAGAGGCAGTTCAAGAGTTTTCTGATGGTCAGTCAGATTTCTTGGGCGGCGCTCTTCCCACCTGTGCCCGCTGACGCTCTAATGACCGGACCGAGGCCCCGGGACCACGCTCCGGGAGACGTCCGGTCCGCCGGAGCGGCCCACGACGGGATCAGGAGGAACGGTGGAGTTCAACCTTGCCGACCTGTTCGAGTCGGTCGTCGACGTGGTCCCGGACCGCGAGGCGCTGGTGTACGTCGACCATCCCGGCACGGGCGCCGAACGGCGGCTGACCTACGCCGGGCTCGACGCTGTGGCCAACCGGCTGGCCCACCACCTCGCGGACAGCGGCATCCGTCCGGGCGAACACGTCGGCCTCCACCTCTACAACGGGGTCGAGTACCTCCAGACGGTGCTCGCCTGCCTGAAGATCCGGGCTGTGCCGGTCAATGTGAACTACCGGTACGTGGAGGAGGAACTGGTCTACCTCTACCGCGACGCCGACCTGGCCGCGCTGGTCTTCGACGCCGAATTCACGGAACGGGTGGCCGGCGCGCTGCACCACACCACCGCACTGCGCCACCTCATCAGGGCGGGAACGCCGGATGCCGACGCCCCCCGACTCTCCGTCCCTCCGGTCGAGTTCACCGACGCGGAGGCGGCCGGCTCGCCCGGGCGCGGCTTCGGACCGCGCTCCGCCGACGACCAGTTCATCATCTACACCGGCGGTACCACGGGCATGCCCAAGGGCGTGATGTGGCGTCAGGAGGACCTGTTCTTCGCGGGCATGGGCGGCGGGGCGCCGACCGGTGTACCGGTCGCCCGGCCCGAGGAGCTGGCGGAACGCGTGGCCGCGAGCGGCGAGGGCATCACCTTCTTCCCCACCCCGCCTCTGATGCACGGCACCTCCACGCTCACCGCGTTCATCGGCTTCCACTTCGGCCAGAAGGTCGTCCTGCACCGCAAGTTCGTACCCGAGGAGGTGCTGCGCACCGTCGGACGGGAGAGGGTGACCAGCATGTCGCTGGTCGGGGACGCGATGCTGCGTCCGCTGGTGGACGCACTGACGGGGCCCTTGAAGGGCGCGGACACCTCGTCCCTCTTCAGCGTCAGCAGCTCTGGCGCCGTGCTCTCGGAGACGATACGGAACCGCTTCCGCGAACTCGTGCCGCACGCCGTCCTGCTCAACAACTTCGGATCGTCCGAGTCCGGCTTCAACGGCACGGCGACGGACGACTCGGGGCCCGCGACCGGCTTCCGCGTCCAGGTCAACGAGCGGACGACGGTGGTGGATCCGGCCACGCTGGAACCCGCGGCGGCGGGTGTGCCCGGCCGGGTCGCCCAGTGCGGCCACGTCCCGCTCGGCTACTACAACGACCCCAAGAAGACCGCCGAGACCTTCTTCGAGCGGGACGGAACGCGCTGGGTGCTGCTGGGCGACATGGCGACGGTCGACGCGGACGGCGTCGTGACCGTGCTCGGCCGGGGCTCGCAGTGCATCAACACCGGGGGCGAGAAGGTCTATCCGGAGGAGGTCGAGCAGGCCCTCAAGGCGCATCCGGACGTGTACGACGCGCTGGTGACGGGCGTGCCGGACGGCACCTGGGGCAACCGGGTGTCGGCGGTGGTGCAGATGCGCGAGGGCGCGGCGGAGCCGACGCTGGAGGAGATCCAGGAGCACTGCAGGACCAGGCTCGCGGGGTACAAGATCCCCCGCGGCCTGGTCGTCGCCCCGCTCATCCAGCGCTCCCCCAGCGGCAAGGCGGACTACCGTTGGGCACGGACGGTGGCGGCGAACGGCCGCGCGTGAACGGCCGCGCCTGAACGTTCCGTCAGCGGGGGGTGCCTCTATGTCTTTCGTCAAGCGAGGCGTGGGGTTCTGGGTTCGTAGAAGGTGCCGTCGCGGAGCATTGCGAACAGCACGTTGATCCG
>NZ_JBEYUP010000027.1:0-80488 GCF_040643575.1 Streptomyces sp. NPDC047108 | reverse complement strand
CGGGGGGTCGTTCCTGCCGCGGGGGCGGTGCTCGGGGGGGGGCGCCCCCAGCGGGGGCCGGGGCCCGGGGCGGGCCACCCGGGGGGGGGGGGCACGGCCGGGTGGCCGTCCGCCGCGCCTGTGAGGGCGGTCTGTCAGTGGGCGCCGGTAGGTTCTTCGGTGCAGAACGGATCGCACACCGGAGGTTGTTGACGTGACCGACATGCTGCCCGAGTCCTGGCGCGGCGTCCTCGGCGAGGAGCTGGAGAAGCCGTACTTCACGGAGCTCATCGAGTTCGTCGAGAAGGAGCGGGCGGACGGGCCGGTGTACCCACCGCGGGCCGAGGTCTTCGCGGCGCTGGAGGCGACCCCGTTCGACCGCGTGAAGGTGCTCGTCCTCGGGCAGGACCCGTACCACGGCGAGGGCCAGGGCCACGGCCTCTGCTTCTCCGTCCGCCCGGGCGTGAGGACCCCGCCCTCCCTCCGGAACATCTACAAGGAGCTGCGGGAGGAGCTGGGCCATCCCGTGCCGGACAACGGCTATCTGATGCCGTGGGCCGAACAGGGAGTGCTGCTGCTCAACGCCGTGCTGACGGTCCGCGGGGGCGAGGCCAACTCGCACAAGGGCAAGGGCTGGGAGACCTTCACGGACGCGGTGATCCGCGCGGTGGTCTCGCGTCCGGACCCGGCCGTCTTCGTCCTCTGGGGGAACTACGCGAAGAAGAAGCTCCCGCTGATCGACACCACGCGCCACGCCGTGGTCGAGGGGGCCCACCCGTCGCCGCTGTCCGCCAAGAAGTTCCTCGGCAGCCGCCCGTTCAGCCGGATCGACGCGGCCATCGCGGCACAGGGCCATGCGCCGGTCGACTGGCGGATCCCCGACCTGGGCTAGCGTCCGCCTCCGGGAGGGAAGGGACACCTCGCAGCGACGAGCGCGGGAGGTCAGGTGGCGGAGGAGCAGCGGGGTGAGGCGTCGCGGGACGCCGTGATGACGAGGATCGGCCAGGTGGTCATGCTCCACAGGGGCGGCGACCGGGACGAGGCCCGCAGCCGTTTCGCCGCGCTCTGGGAAGAGATCGGCGAGGACGGTGACCCCCTCCACCGCTGCACGCTCGCGCACTACATGGCCGACACGCAGGACGACCCGGCCGACGAACTGGTCTGGGACGTCCTCGCCCTGCGTGCGGCCGACCGCCTCGCCGAGACCCTGGCCGGTGCCCGTCCCGCGGGGCAGGGCGGGTCGGGGCACCGCCGGTCCCTCGCGCTGCGCGCTTTCTACCCCTCGCTCCATCTCAACCTGGCCGCGGACTACGTGAAGCTGGGGCGCCACGCGGCGGCGAGGCGGGAGCTGGACCGGGCGCGCGAGCGGTCCGGGGGACTCGCCGAGGACGAGTACGGCGACGGTGTCCGCGCCGCCATCGCCCGCCTCGAGCTACGCCTGGACGAGCCGACGACCTGACGTCGCGCCGAGCCGTTCTCACGCGGTGTGCCGCCGGCGCGGCGGGCTGCGCCGCCCCGAGCGGTGCGTCCCCTGCTCCGGAGGGCGTGTCAGGGGCCGTAGACGTCCCGGCAGATGCGGGCCTGGGTGCTGCCCGGGGCCCAGTTCCCGTACGTCTCTCCGAGGTCGCACATCCCGGCGGTGCGTGCCGGTCCCGGCGCGGGCACCGGGACGCGCGACGGTCGCGGCTCCGGCCATGCGGAGGTGCCGGACCGCGGCACCGTCCGCCCCCGCGGCGCGGCCGACCTCGGCACCGCCGGGTGGGCGGAGGCGCGGTCGGCCGCGGGCCGCGAGCGGTGCGTGGGGGAGGAGTGCGCGCGGCCGGGGCGGATGGTCTCCAGCCCTTCGTGGGCGGAGGGTTCCGCGATCTGCGGCCGGGCCGCGCCGGGCGTCGGACGCGGGGCCGACGACGGCTCCGGCGCGGACGGCGGGGCGGAGACGCTGACACAGCTCGCGAGGGCCGGGCTCGCGAGCAGCAGCGCTGCTGAGACGATTCGGTGCACGCGCGTCACTCTGCTGGCGCGTCGGCCCGTCGGGCGCCGGTTCGACGGAAAAGCCCCCGCACGGGTGAGTGCGGAGGCTTCGCTTCACGTGCGATCTCGCGACGAGCGCGCTGAGGGGCTCGGGCTCAGGAGCGCGGCGGAGGGCTCGCGCTCAGGCGCCCACCGCACCGTCGACGCGTTCCCTGATGAGGTCGGCGTGCCCGTTGTGCCGCGCGTACTCCTCGATCATGTGCACGTAGATCCAGCGGAGGTTGACCTTCTCGCCGCCGCGGATCTCCTGGACGGCGAGGTCGTCCAGCGAGCGCCCGGAGGCGGCGTCGCGGGCGCGCCCGACCTCGCCCTCCCACGCCGCGCGGGCGTCCTTCCAGGTGTCCTTCTCGGAGAGATGGAACTCCCCGTCCGGATCCTCGTCGGTGTAGAAGAGGGGCGGTGCGTCCTCGGCTGTGAGGGTGCGGCGGAACCAGTGACGCTCGACGTCGGCCATGTGCCGTACGAGCCCCATGAGGGAGAGCGAGGACGGCGGGACGGACGCCTCGCGCAGCTTGGCGTCGTCGAGGCCTTCGCACTTGGCGACCAGAGTGGCGCGATGGAACTCCAGCCAGCCTTCCAGCATGGCGCGTTCGCCGGAGGCGGTGGGCGGCGAGGGGCGGTCGGTGATGGTCATGCGCGCCATCATCGTGCCCCCGGGTCCGGAACTGCCAGGCAATATCGGGGCCGTCCGGATCGGGGCTCTCGGGTTCGGGACCGTCCGGATGGCGCTCTCCGGACAGCGCACAGGCGCTTCTGCGGTCCCTCGGCCGGGCCCCTCCCTCCCGCCCTCCCGCGCTACGCCGCGACTCCCGGCAGCATCCCGCGCAGCAGCTCCGAGATGCTCTCCCGCAACTCCTCCCGTGTCGGCGTCCGCGTGTGATGTGAGCCGATGGCGCACGAGAACATCACGCCCTCCGTCCAGGCGATCAGCGACAGCGCATGGCGTTCGGGCTCGCCGGACCCCATGCGCGTCATCAGGTCCACCAGCAGCTCGCGGAACGCGAGCCCCGCCGTGTCGTAGATCTCCCGTACCTCCGGCCTTCTGGTGGCCTCGAGGGCCAGCTCGTACCGCGCGACGAGCAGATGCCGGTAGTCCGTCACATAGCGGTGGACGATCGGCGCGAGCGCGTCCGTCACCGCCTCCGGGTCGCCGGTGGCCACCTGGACCGCCTCGGGCCGGAAGGCCCGTACGTCCCGTACGGCGAGCCGTTTGACCGTCGCCTCAAGCAGGGCGGCACGTGTCCTGGCGTGGTTCGAGGTCGAGCCCGGGGGCAGCCCTGCGGCCTCGTCCACGGCCCGGTGGGTGAGGCCCCGCAGACCGCGTTCGGCGAGGAGGTCGATCGCGGTGTCCGCGATGAGCGCGAGGCGGTCGGGAGAGCGGGTGGGGCCGGAGGTCATGGGGTCAATCTATCGCCCTCACTACAGCTGTAGTAGCGTTCGACTGCGGATGTAGTGAGCGGTGAGGGTGTGCGAGCCGTCTGTGCGTGCGTCCGCGAGCCGAGTCAGCCCCTGGAGGAAAGACCTATGAACGCGCCCCGCGCCGTCGTCATCGGAGCCGGGATCGGCGGACTCACCGCCGCGGCGGCCCTGCACCGTCACGGATGGTCCGTCACCGTGCTGGAGCGGTCCCCGGCCCTGGCGGCCGTGGGAGCAGGAATCGGCCTCGCCCCCAACGCGCTGCGCGCCCTCGACACCATCGGCGTCGGCGACGACGTCCGTGCCCTGTCCATGTGGCAGAACGAGGGAGGGCTGCGCCGCCCCGACGGCCGCTGGGTCACCCGTACCACCAGCGAGGCCTTCGCCGAGCGCTTCGGCGGCCCGCTGGTCGTGGCGCACCGCGCCACCCTCGTCGACCTCCTCGTCTCCCGGCTGCCCGCCGGAGCCGTGCGCACGGAGGCCCCTGCGGCACTCGCCGATCCGGGTGGTCCCGGGCGCCCCGCGCGGGTCACCGTGGGCGCCGTCCACGACGCGGAGAACGGTGAAGCGGGCGAGAAGACCGAGCAGTTCGCCGGGGCGGAGGAGATCGAGGCCGACCTCGTCGTCGGCGCCGACGGCATCCACTCGGCGGTCCGGCGGACCCTCTTCCCCCAGCACCCCGGCCCCCGCTACACCGGACTCACCGCCTGGCGCGTCGTCGTCCCCGCCCCCGACGTGCCGTTCGCCCCGCACGAGACCTGGGGCCGCGGCGCGGTGTGGGGCACGAGTCCCCTCCACAACGACCGCATCTACGCCTACGGGGCCGCGATCGCCCCGGCGGGCGGGACGTCCCCCGACGGTGAACGGGCGGAGATGCTGCGCCGGTTCGGCTCCTGGCACCAGCCCATCCCCGCCGTGCTCGCCGCCGCCGGAGCCACCGGGAGCGGGCCGGTCCTCCGCCACGACCTGTACGAAACGGCCCAGGCGCTGCCGGCCTTCCATCACGGACGCGTCGCCCTGCTCGGCGACGCCGCCCACGCCATGGCGCCCATGCTGGGCCAGGGCGGATGCCAGGCCATCGAGGACGGGGTCGTCCTCGCCGCGTACCTCGGGTGTCCGGCGCCTGCCGCTCCTGCCGACCTCACCCCTGCCCTCGCCGCCTACTCCGCGGAGCGGCTGCCCCGCACCATGGACGTCGTACGCCGCTCGGCGCGGATGTGCCGGGCGGTGGCCCTCTCCTCCCGGCCCGCCGTCGCCCTGCGCACCGCCGTCATCGGCGCCCTCGGCCGGTTCGCGCCTCATGCGGCCCTGCGCAGCTTCGACGGAATCGCCGACTGGCAGCCGCCGTCGCCCGCGTATGCTGCCGGAACAGGGGCCGGGACCGATGAGGCGGAACCCTCGCGCGGCACCAGCCCCTGAGCCCCGGCGCCGCTGCACCCGCCCCCGCCACCGGCCCGTGGCGCCCGGCCGCGAGCACCGGCCCGTGGCACCCGGACTTGAGGAGATCCACCGTGAAGGTCGGCTGCATCGGGCTCGGGGACATCGCCGAGAAGGCCTATCTGCCGGTCCTCAGCACCCGGCCCGGGCTGGACCTGCACCTCCAGACGCGTAACCCCGCCACCCTCGAGCGGCTCGGATCCGCCCACCGCATCCCCGAGGACCGCCGCCACACCGGCCTCGACTCGTTCCTCGACGCCCGCCCGGACGCCGCCTTCGTGCACGCCGCCACCGAGGCGCACGCCGAGATCGTCACGCGGCTCCTGGAGGCCGGCGTTCCGACGTACGTCGACAAGCCCCTGGCCTACGACTACGCCGACTCCGAACGGCTGGTGAGGCTCGCGGGGGAGCGCGGGGTCAGCCTCGCCGTCGGCTTCAACCGCCGCTACGCGCCCGGCTACGCCCAGTGCCTGGAGCACCCGCGCGACCTGATCCTCATGCAGAAGAACCGGGTGGGGCTGGCCGAGGCGCCGCGCACGCTCGTCCTCGACGACTTCATCCATGTCGTCGACACCCTCCGCTTCCTGGTGCCGGGCACGGTCGAGCACGTCGACGTCCGCGCCCGGATGCGGGACGGGCTCATGCACCACGTCGTGCTGCAGCTCTCCGGATACGGCTTCACCGCGATCGGCACCATGAACCGGATGAGCGGCTCGACCGAGGAACTCCTCGAGGTCTCGGGACAGGACACCAAGCGCCAGGTCGTCAATCTCGCCGAGGTGATCGATCACAAGGGTCAGCCGTCGGTCCGCCGCCGCGGCGACTGGGTGCCCGTCGCGCGGCAGCGCGGCATCGAGCAGATCGTGCACGCCTTCCTCGACGCCGTACGGACCGGGAAGCTGCTCAGCGCCGAGGACGCTCTGCGGACCCATGAACTGTGCGAACGGGTGGTCCGGGAGGTCCTTGACCAGGCCGACGCCTGACGGCCCTGGACCCCTCCACGGCCAGGTAGGCCACCAGCGACAGCAACGACGCGTACAGGGCCCAGTCGCCCGCCGCCACATACGGGCTGGTGCCCGAGGCCAGCGGCACGTCGTAGACCATGGACGCGCTGCTGTCCGTGCCCAGCCGCTCCCCGACGGCCTCGCCGCGCGGCCCGTAGACCGCGCTGACCCCGGTCAGCGTCGCGTGCACCACCGGCCGCCAGCTCTCGGCCGCCCGCAGGGCCCCCAGCGAGGCGTGCTGCTCGGGGGCCCAGCTCTGCTGGAAGGTGCTCGTCGCCGACTGGGCGACGAGCATGCCGGCGCCGTCCTGCACCAGCCGGCGGCTCATGTCGGGGAAAGCCGTCTCGAAGCAGACGAGCGGGCCGATGCGCAGTCCGCCCGCGTCCGGGACCCGCATCACCACGGGTGTCGTACCCCGGCGGCGGTCCTCCGCGGCCGCCTCGCCGACCGAGGTCGCCCAGCCCAACACCGAGCGGAACGGGATGTACTCGCCGAACGGCACCAGCCGCATCTTGTCGTAGCGCGCCTTCGTCGGCCCGTCGGGGCCCACGAGCACCGAGCTCTTGAAGATCCCGGGCCGGTCCGAGCGCCGCGCGTCCACGTTCACCAGGAGCGCCGCGTCCACCTCGCGGGAGAGGGCGGCGAGCCGGTCGCGGAGATCGGGGCGGCTGCCCAGGTCCGCGCTCACACTGCTCTCGCCCCAGACGACGAGGTCCACGTCCTTCCCGGCCAGCTGCCGGGTCAGGGCCTCCTCGCGGTCGAACCGTCGCTCCCTGCCGTCCGGTCCTCCCTGGATGACGCCGGGCTGGACGACGGCTATGCGCACGCTGCCCGTACGGTCCGGCTGCGGCGCCCACGCCCAGGCCGCGCTGCCCGCCACCGCCACGGTCAGCCCCCCGGCCACGGCGGCCGTACGGGCGGTGGGCAGCGCGATCAGTATCGCGAGCGCCGTGTTGAGCACCACGATCAGGAACGTCACGAGCCAGACGCCGCCGATCGAGGCCAGCCGCAGGGCGGGCGTGACCTGCCACTGGCTGGCGCCGAGCAGCCCCCACGGGCCGCCGAGGGCCTCCCAGGACCTGACCGTCTCGACGGCGATCCAGCCCGCGGGCACCAGCACGAGGGCGGCCGCCGTGCGCCGGGCGCTCGGAGTCCCGCCCAGCAACCGCCTGACCAGCACGCCCCACGGCGCCCAGAGCACGCCCAGCAGCAGACCGATGACGAGCGTGAAGACATGCAGGTTCGGGAACAGCCAGTGGTGCACCGCGATCATGAAACCGGTGCCGCCCAGCCAGCCGTCGTAGGCCGCCCTGCGCCAGGTCGGCGCGGTGCGGACCAGCAGCAGCCAGGGCACCAGGGCCGCGTACGCCAGCCACCACAGCGAGGGCTCGGGGAACGCCAGGGCGGGCAGGGCGCCCGCGGCGACCGCCACCGCACCTCGCTGCCACCGCGAGGCGAGAACGCCGCGCCACCGGTCGACCGACATCCGCATGCCGTGCCTCCCTCTCGCCGGCCCTGGGGCCTCAGGCCCTTCCAACGGTAGTTGGAGGGCTGTTCGACAAGTGTCCGGGAGTGCGACGATCAGCGACAGACGGCGTCGGCCGACCGGTGACGCGCCCGGCGCCCCGGGGCGTCCTCCGGATCCGCCTGGGGCCGCCGCGGACCCCGGCGGATCCGGAGGACATGCCTAGCCGCGCGGCAGCACCGTCGACAGCACGCCGGGCAGGGGGTGCCAGTCGCTGGTGACGATGGAGCCGTGCTCGGCGGCGAGAGCCGCGACGCGGGCACGGGCGTCCGCCTCCGGCGGGTTCACCGAGTCGATCTCCGGGGCGACCCCGTGGGCCGAGGTCATGATCACGAGATAGTGGCGCCGGTCGTACCAGGCCGTGTCGATGCCGGCGTCCGTCACGTAGGTGGACGCGGCGCCGTCGAAGACCACGAACCAGGGCCGGAGCGAGGCGTCCGCGTAGCGGGTCCGCGGATCGCCCGCCTCGGCCCCGATGACCGCGGGGAAGGCGGTCGCCGAGCCGAGGCCGCCGGAGCCGGACAGCGACCGCAGATGCTCCGCGTACTCGCGGTCGGTCCAGTACGAGTCGAACGGGTTGCTCTGCTCGACCGTGCCCGGGATCAGCTCGATGAGGAACTTGCCCGCGAGCGCGGACCGCTGGGGCCAGCCGCCCGCCTGGACCGCCTCGTCGAGGGTGGCGTGGTCGCCGATGAGGTCGCCGGGGCCGAACACCGCGTCGCCCAGCTCGGAGCGGACGAGAGCGTCGAATTCGTCGGGTCCGAGGCCGCCCTTGTTGTTGAACCCGTCCTTCATCTCGACCTTGATCAGGACGGGGCGGTGCCCGGGGTTGGCGTCGTGCCAGGCCCGCATGTCGGAAAGGCAGCCGCCCAGACTCTGATTGCGGGACTTCGTGCGCAACTCGCCCGGTGATCCGGCGTTCTCGCAATTGTTGTCGTTGCCCAGCGGGTTGCTGTGCGAGACCCGCCACTTCTTGCTCAGGCCGTTCGTCCAGACGTCGATCTCCAGCAGCCCCGCCCCGGAATCCAGACCGTCGGCGAAGTACTCGTACGTGTCCTTCTCATAGGCGTTGTGGACACCGACCGATGTGGAACCGGAGTAGGGGAGACTTCCGGGATCGGCGGTTCCGGCTCCCGCCGGTGCCGCTCCGGCGAGAAGCGCTCCGGCGGACAAAAGGGCCACAGCCGTCCCTGCGGGGCGAATGCTGCTCATGCGATGCCACCTTCGACATGGGGGGTGGTGAAAGTGGCAGCAGCGTAGGGGAGTTGGCAGGAAATGAGACGGCCCGGAACGAAATTCGCGGCGAATTCCTGTCCGGGCACCGGGCACGGCGCACTCGGCCCGGCCCCGAACTCCTCACCGGGGAACGGCTGTCAGCTCTCCTCGCGGGGAGGGCTGTCGTCCGTGCCGCGCCGAACTGTCCGTACGGGCTCGCCCGGGTGCCAGATCCGGACGACCAGATCGTCGCCCTCGACGACCGTGCGGACCACCTCGGTCAGCTCGGCGCGGAAGAGATGGAACGGCTCGGGAGGCTCCGCCGCCTGCGCGTACCGGGCGATCATCTCCGGATCGCGCACCTCGACGGCCCGCCCGGCGACCCGCACGTCACCGCCTCCCATCGACGTGCCGGGGCCGGGGTTCGCCTGCACCGCGAACCGCGGATCGCGGAGCAGGTCCAGCGCCTTGCGCGACTGCGGCATCATGCCGAGCCACATCTCACCGAAGCGGAAGTCCACCTCGATGCCGGTCACCCGGGGGGACCCGTCCCGCCGCAGGGTGGCGAGGACGTGGTGCCGGAACTGCTCGAAGCGCTGCCGCGCCGTCGCGGCGAGGTCGGGCTCCGCGGCCTCGAAGGCCGCCCAATCGGTCGTCATGCGCTCATGAGTCATGCGCTCATGATGGGCAGGGAAACCCGACATCCTCCGTCGCCATAACGGCACGGGACACGCGCTTCCTCCGACAGGGCGGGCCCGGGGCCGGGGTCCGGGACCCAGGCCCCGGCTTCCGCGCCTCCGGGTGGCGGCCATGGTGGACGGGGACGCGTTGACAGCGCTCCTGAAGTGGGCGGACGATCGAGATGGAGCATCCTCCCGCACGACGCACCTGGAGGACCGCGATGACCACTCTGCAGCACTCGGCTCATGTCAGCGTCCACCTCACCGACTGCTCCCCGCAGGACGCGGACTCCGTCTTCGACGCCCTCCTCGCCGCCTTCCCGGCCGCCGTCGACCAGGAGACCGGAGCGCACTGCGCGCAGCACCCCCGGCTCGACAACCCGATGGTGTGGATCAAGACCTTCGACGTACGGACGCCGGGCGCCGCCGGGCCGAAGGCTCTGGCCGGCGCCGTGACCGTCGATCTCTTCGGCTCCTACGGCCCCGTACGGCAGCTGGAGGACGCGCTCGCCCGTTCCTTCCTGACCGAGGAGGAGGGGCACGTCGTGCCCGGGGACCAGGAGGTGCAGGTCCGGCTGCGGCTGCGCAGCCGGGTCGCGGTCCCGTCCTGAGCCGGCGACGGCCCGGCCCCGCGGCGTTCTCGCCGCGGGGCCGGACCATGACACGACGACGCGCCGAACTCTCAGCAGATACGGGGCAGTTGCTCGCCCAGAGGCAGATCCACCACGCGCGTACCGCCCAGCCCCGTACGGGCCACCACCATGCCCGGGTGCTCCTCCACGCACTCCCCGATCACGGCCGCGCCCGCGCCCTGGGGGTGCGCCCGCATCGCCTCCAGGACCGCGTCCGCACGGTCGCGGGGCACGAAGGCCACGAGCCGCCCCTCGTTGGCCACGTACAGCGGGTCGAGGCCGAGGAAGCCGCAGGCGCCTGCGACGGCCTCCGGTACGGGGAGGTTCCGCTCGGTGAGCGCCACCCCGGTCCCCGAGGCGGTGGCGATCTCGTGCAGCGAGGTGGCCAGACCGCCGCGCGTGGGGTCGCGCAGCACGTGCAGGTCCGGGGTGACGGCGAGCATCGCCTCCACCAGCCCGGCCAGCGGAGCCGTGTCGCTGGTGACCTCCACCCCGAACTCCAGCCCCTCCCGGACGCTCATGATGGCCACGCCGTGCAGACCGATCGGCCCGCTGACGATGATCACGTCGCCCGGCTCGGCGCGCTGGGGCCGGATGTCGACGCCCTCCGGGATCAGCCCGATGCCGGAGGTGTTGAGGAAGATGCCGTCACCGTGCCCGGCGTCGACGACCTTGGTGTCGCCCGTGGCGACGGTGACTCCGGCCGCCAGCGCGGCGGCACCCACCGCCTCCGCCACCCGGCCCACCGTGGAGAGCTCGATGCCCTCCTCCAGGATGAAGGCGCAGGAGAGGTACGCGGGCCGGGCACCGCTCATCGCCAGGTCGTTCACCGTGCCGTTGACGGCCAGGTCGCCGATGCTGCCACCGGGGAAGAACAGCGGCCGCACCACGTAGGAGTCGGTGGAGAACGCCAGCCGGGCCCCGCCGAGCGAGAGGGCGGCGGAGTCGGTGAGACCCGCCAGCGTGGCGTTGCCGTACGCGGGCGTGAACAGGTGCTCCACCAGCTCGGCGGAGAGCGCACCGCCGCCGCCGTGCCCCATGACCACCACCGGGTGGTCGCGCAGCGGCAGCGGGCACGACCACTCTGCGGGGTTGACCTGGGCGGGCACGTCCGCGGCCCGGCCCGTCGTCGCAGCCGACTCAGCCAACGGGGCTCGCCTCCTTCGGCGACGCCGGCCCGTGCTCCAGGCGCCGGTACAAGTAGTAGGCGGCGCACGCCCCTTCGCTGGAGACCATCGTGGCACCCAGCGGATTCCGGGGGGTGCAGACGCTGCCGAACGCCTCGCACTGATTCGGCTTGATCAGGCCCTGGAGCACTTCACCGCTGCGGCACGCGTCCGACTCGCAGGTGCGTACCCCGGTGACGTCGAAGCGGTGCTCCGCGTCGTATTCCCGGAAGCTCTCGGACAGCCGCCAGCCGCTCTGCGGGATCATGCCGATGCCGCGCCAGGAGCGGTCGGTGACCTCGAATACCTCCTCGAGCATGCGCAGCGCCGCGGGGTTGCCGTCGTCGCGGACCGCGCGCCCGTAGGCGTTGTCCACCCGGTGCTCGCCGCGCTCCAGCTGGAGGACCGTACGGCGTACGCCCTCCAGGATGTCCAGCGGCTCGAACCCGGTCACCACGATCGGCACCTGGAACCGCTCAGCCAGCTCCGGGTACTCCGCCGTGCCCATCACGCTGCACACATGGCCCGCGGCGAGGAACGCCTGCACGCGGCAGGACGTCGACTGCATGATCGCCTCGATGGCCGGGGGTACGCGCACATGCGAGACCAGCAGGCTGAAGTTGCGGATGCCGAGGCGCCGCGCCTGATGCACCGTCATGGCGTTGGCCGGCGCGGTCGTTTCGAAGCCGATCCCGAAGAAGACCACTTCGCGGTCCGGGTTGCGCTGCGCGATGGTGAGGGCGTCCAGCGGCGAGTACACCACCCGTACGTCACCGCCCGCGCCCTTGACGCGGAAGAGGTCCCGGTCGGTGCCGGGCACCCGCAGCATGTCGCCGAACGAGCAGAAGATGACGTTCGGCCGGGACGCGATCTCGAGCGCCTTGTCGATCATCTCCAGCGGCGTCACGCACACCGGGCAGCCCGGACCGTGGATCAACTCCACCTTTTCGGGGAGCAGTTGGTCGATCCCGTGCCGGATGATCGAGTGGGTCTGACCGCCGCAGACCTCCATGAGGGCCCACGGCTGGGTGACCGTGGCGTGGATGTCGTCGAGCAACCGCCGTGCCAGACCAGGGTCGTTGAACTCGTCGATGTACTTCATCGGGCGCCCTCCTGTGCCGCCGCTGCCGCCGTCGGGGTCGCCGTCGCGGCCGCTGCCGCCGCGGGAGCCGGGGGTTCCTGGTCGGCGGTGTCCGGGCGTTCGGCCCCGGCCTCCTCCGCCGCCCGGCCCCACGCGTCCCCGAACTCCTCCTCCAGAAGCCCGAGTTGCTCGAACAGCTCCAGTGACTGCCGGGCCGACTCCTCGTCGAGCCGCTGGAGCGCGAAGCCCACATGGACGATCACGTACTCGCCCACCTCGGCCTCCGGCACGTAGGCGAGGCAGACCTCCTTCACCACGCCGCCGAAGTCGACCTGCGCCATGCGCGTGCCGTCGCGATCCTCGGTGGCGACCACCTTGCCGGGCACTGCCAGGCACATGGTGTTCTCCCTTCGTCGTTGTCAGGGCGTCAGGCAGAGGGACACGGGCGGCCAGGCGCACACCGCCGCGGGCCGGGCGGAACGGCCTACGGACTGCCGAGCCTCGCCGCGACCATGAGCTGACCGAGCGCCAGCCCGCCGTCGCCGCACGGGACCTCGCGATGCCGCAGGACCGTGAAGCCGGAGTCCTCCAGGCGCGCCGAACAGGCCTCGTCGAGCAAGGCGTTGGTGAAGACACCGCCCGTCAGCGCCACCGTGTTCGTCCCGGTCTCCCGCCGGGCGAGGCGGGCCAGCGACGCCACCGCGTCCGCCACTCCTCGGTGGAAGCGCGCGGCGATCACCTCGGGCCCGGTTCCGGCGCGCAGATCGTGCACGACGGACCGCAGCACGGGCTCCGCGTCGAGCAGCGCCGCCGTCTGGCCGCGGCGCAGGCCGAAGGCGTACGCGTCCCGGCAGTCCTCCCACGCGCGGGCCGCCGCCGCCTCCAGTTCGATCGCCGCCTGCGCCTCGTACCCCGCCCGGTGGCAGACGCCCGCGAGGGACGAGACGGCGTCGAAGAGCCGGCCCATGCTGGAGGTCGGCACACACGCCGTGCCGCGGACGAGCTGACGGGCCAGCAGATGCCGCTCCTCGGGCGTGCACGCCGCCACGCACGGCAGGTCGTCGTCCCATGCGATCCGCGCCGTACGCAGGCGCGACAGCGCCATCCGGCACGGGTTGCCCACCCCGGCGTCACCGCCGGGCAGCGGGACGTACGCCAGGTGCGCGTACCTCCGGAAGCCGGCGTAGTCGGCGAGCAGGACCTCGCCGCCCCAGATCGCCGTGTCGTCGCCGTAGCCGGTGCCGTCGAAGGCGAAGCCGAGGACCGGCGTGGTGCCGTCCAGGCCGTGCTCCGCCATCGCCGAGGCGACATGGGCATGGTGATGCTGCACCAGGTGGAGCGGCCGTCCGTCCCGGTGGCGGCGGGCCCAGCGTACGGAGTGGTAGCCGGGGTGCCGGTCGGAGGCCAGCAGCGCCGGCATGACCCCGGTCAGGGTCTGCAGCCGGTGTGCCGCGGCCTCGAACGCCCGCAGTCCGGCCAGGTCGCCCATGTCCCCGATGTGGGCGGAGAACCAGGCGCGGTCGTCCTCCGCGAGGCAGAGCGTGTTCTTCAGGTCCCCGCCGACCGCCATGACCGGCGGCACCGGGAAGGGCAGGGAGAGCGGGGCGGGGGCGTAGCCGCGGGAGCGGCGCAGCACGACCTCGCTGCCGTCGGGCCGCACGCGCACCACGGAGTCGTCGCACGGCACCTCGATCGCGCGATCGTGCCAGAGCCAGGCGTCGACCAGCCCGTCGAGCCGGTCGAGCGCCTCGTCGTCGCCGGTGACGATGGGCTCGCCCGAGCGGTTGCCGCTGGTCATCACCAGGACGCGCGGCCCCGGTGCGTCGCCTGGCAGCCCGAACAGCAGGTGGTGGAGCGGGGTGTACGGCAGCATCACCCCGACGTCCGGGCTGCCGGGGCACACCCCGGGCGCCAGCGGCACACCGCTCTCGTCGTCGAAGCGGCGCAGCAGGACGATCGGGCGGCGGCGGCCGGTGAGGATCTCGTACTCCGCCGGGCCGAGGCGTGCCAGGTGCGCCGCGGTCCCGGCGTCGGCGGCCATCACCGCGAACGGCTTGGCGCCGCGCGCCTTGCGCTCGCGCAGGAGGGCGACGGCGTGCGCGTTCGTGGCGTCGCAGGCGAGGTGGTAGCCCCCGATGCCCTTGACCGCCAGGATCGCTCCCTGCGCCAGCAGCCTCCGTGCCTCCGCGAGCGCCGACTCGCCCTCGCGGGGCGCGAGTTCGGTGCCCGGGGCGGGCGTGAGGCGGAGCCGCGGGCCGCAGACGAGGCAGGCGACGGGCTGGGCGTGGAACCGGCGGTCGGCCGGATCGGCGTACTCCCGGGCGCAGTCCGCGCACATGGGGAAGGCGGCCATGGTCGTGGTCACCCGGTCGTACGGCAGTGCCGTCGCGATGGTGAGGCGCGGGCCGCAGTGCGTGCAGGTGATGAACGGGTGCCGGTGACGGCGGTCGCCGGGGTCGGCCAGTTCCCGCAGGCAGTCCTCGCACGTCGCGGTGTCGGGCGGCATCAGCGTCCGGCCTTCTCCGTGTTCGGAGGGCCGGATGGTGAAGTCCCGCCCGGCAAGGCCCGACGCGTCCGGCCCGTGGGGTGCGTACGGTGCATGCGGTGCGGACGCACCCCGGGGTGGCATCGCCTCGTGCGTGACGGAGGAGACGACCGCCAGCGGCGGCGCCTCGGTCGCGACGCGGAGGCAGAACGCCTCGACCGCCGCGGGGTCGCCCTCGACCTCGGCGATCACGCCCGCGGCGTTGTTGGCCACATGGCCGGACAGTCCCAGCCCGGTGGCCAGCGTGTGGACGAAGGGCCGGAAACCGACTCCCTGGACCACACCTCGTACGCTGACACGTCTCCGGACGGCCGTGCAGGAGTCCTGCTCACGGCGGTCGTCTGCGAGCGTCGTCATGCCGCGCTCCTCGCCCCCGATGCTCTAGCGGATCGGTACGCCGGTGGCGCGGGCGGTCTCCGCACCGGGACCGGGGTCGTGTGCGGGGTCGTGGTCGTGGTGGTGCGCGGGGCCGTCGCCGTGGTCGTGCACATGGCCGCCGTCCGGACCGTGTTCGTGCGGATGGGCGCGCAGGTGCCCGGCCGCCAGGGCCGGCTGGTGGGGCAGATCGCCGTCGCACACGGCCAGCACCCGGTCCAGGAGCAGGTCCACGCCCTCGCCCGAGCGGGAGGACGTACGCACCACCTCCACGCCCGGGTTGACGCGCTCGACGCTCGCCGCGAACTCCCGCTCACCGAACCCGACGGCCTCCGCGAGGTCGGTCTTGCCGAGGACGACCAGGTTGGCGAGTCCGAACGCCGTCGGGTACTTGACCGGCTTGTCCTCGCCCTCGGTCACGGACATCATCGCCACCCGCAGCCGCTCGCCCAGGTCGTACGAGGCGGGGCAGACCAGGTTGCCGACGTTCTCCACGAACAGCACCCGGGTGCCGTCCGGCAGCCAGCCCTCCAGATGCCCGCGCATCTGGTCGGCCTCCAGATGGCACAGCCCGCCGGTCAGCACCTGCTTCACCGGAGCGCCTGAACGTGCCAGCCTGCGGGCGTCGTTCTCCGTGGCGAGGTCGGCGGTGAGCGCGGCCACCGGGACACCGCGCTGGACGGCCCGGCGCAGTACGCACTCCAGCAGTGCCGTCTTCCCGCTGCCCGGGCTCGACAGCAGATTGACCACCGTGACCCCGCGCTGGGCGAGGTCCGCGCGCAGCGCGGCCGCCAGCCCGTCGTTCTTCGCCAGAACCGCCTGTTGCACGTCGACGACACGGCACATCATGCGCAGCACTCTCCCTCTCGCGCGGCGTGCCGCGCTGTCCCGGGCCCTGGGCACGAGCCGCCCTCGGGCAGCGTCACGTCCAGCAGCTCCAGCTCGCGTCCGGTCAGCAGCTCGGTCACCGGCCCCTCGCAGCGGGGGCACGACAGCCGTGGTGGCGATCCCACCGGGAACTCCACGTCGCAGGGGGTGCAGCGGGCGCTCGCCTGCACCTCGTCGATGACGAGGGCGGCGCCGGCCAGCAGCGTGCCCTCCGCGACCAGTTCGAAGGAGAACCTCAGGGCGTCCGCCACGACCCCCGCCAGCTCGCCGATGCGCAACCGCACCGACTCGACCGAGGCGGCCCCGTGTGCGCGGGCGGCCTCCTCGGCTCGTTCGACGACGGACAGGGCGATCGAGAGCTCATGCATGGAGCGTCACGGTAGGCACGGCCGGAGGTGTGCCGGACTCCGGCGAGCCTGCGGGGGCCGCTGAATTCGCCCGGGCGGCCCAACACGGGCGCGTCCCGCCGCCCGCCGCCCGCTTCCTTGGTCACCATCGCCTCGCGGGAGACCCGGTCGTCCCCTCGTCTCCTCGTCCCGGGGTCCGCAGCGCGGAACCGGCTTCCCGCGACGCGAGAGCCCGAGACCGAGACCCGAGACCCTGAGACCCCGAGACCCGAGACCCCGAGACCCGAGACCCGAGACCCGAGACCCCGAGACCCCCAGAGCAACGGCCATGCCCAGGAGGCGTGATGCACATCCTGCTCGTCCCGAGCGCGTTCAACAGCCTGACGCAGCGGGTCTTCGCCGAACTCCGCGACCGCCGCCACACGGTCGCGGTGGAACTCGCCGTCTCGGACGAGGCGGTACGGGAAGCCGTACGGCGGCACGCCCCGGACCTCGTCGTCGCTCCGATGCTCACCACCGCCGTCCCGCAGGACGTCTGGTCGCGGCACACGTGCCTCATCGTGCACCCCGGGCCGCCCGGGGACCGCGGCCCCTCGTCCCTCGACTGGGCCGTCCACGAGGGCGCCGCCCAGTGGGGGGTGACGGTGCTTCAGGCGAACGCGGAGATGGACGCCGGGCCGGTGTGGGCCTCGGCGGGGTTCCCGGTGCCCGCGGACGTGGCCAAGAGCGACCTGTACCGGGGCGAGGCCGCCGATGCGGCGGTCCGGGCCGTCCTCCTCGCCGTGGACCGCTTCGCCTCGGGACGCTATGTGCCGCGGACGCACGCGCCGGCCACCGGAGACGACGGCTGGCGCCCGTACTTCTCCCAGGAGCTGCGCCGGATCGACTGGGAGGGCGACTCCACCGCGACCGTGCTGCGGAAGCTGCGCACCGCCGACTCCCGCCCCGGCGTCCTGGACGCGTTCCTGGACGGCGAATGGTTCCTGCACGGCGGCCACCCGGAGGACGCGCTGCGCGGCGAGCCGGGCCGCGTGCTGGCCACGCGCTGCGGGGCGATCTGCCGGGCGACGGCGGACGGCGCGGTGTGGATCCCCGAACTGCGCCCGCGGAGACGGCCGGGCGGCCCCCGGATGTTCAAGCTGCCCGCCGTCCGGGCGCTCGGGTCCCGGCTGCCCGACGTGCCCGAGGTCCCCGCCCCGCTCTGGCCGGACGACGGCCGCCACGCCTGGTCCGACATCCGGTACGACGAGAGCGGTGCGGTCGGCCTCCTGCGGTTCTCCTTCCCCGGCGGAGCGATGAGCACGGACCGCTGCCGGCGGCTGCTGACGGCGTACCGCTTCGCCTGCTCCCGTCCCACGGACGTCGTGGTGCTCGGGGGAGCGCGGGACTTCTTCTCCAACGGCATCCACCTCGGCGTCATCGAGGCCGCCGACGACCCGGCTTCCGAGTCCTGGGCGAACATCCAGGCCATGGACGACCTCGTCGAGGAGATCCTGACCACCACCGACCGGCTGGTCGTCGCCGCGCTCGGCGGGAACGCGGCCGCCGGGGGCGTGATGCTGGCGCTGGCGGCGGACGAGGTGTGGTGCAGAACGGGCTCGGTGCTCAATCCGCACTACCGCCGGATGGGGCTGTACGGGTCGGAGTTCTGGACGTACACGCTGCCCCGCCGGGTGGGGGAGGACGGGGCCGAGCGGCTGATGCGTGAGGCTCTGCCCGCCGGCGCCGCGGGGGCCCTGAGCGCCGGGCTCGTCGACCGGGTCGTGGACGCCGGGCCGGAGGAGTTCACGGCGGAGACCACCCGAATGGCCCTCAGGCTCGCGTCCTCCTCCGTGCTACGCGACCGCATCGCCGGGAAGAAGAGCGCGCGCGAACGGGACGAGGCGGCGAAGCCGCTGGGCGAGTACCGGGTGGAGGAGCTGGCCCATATGCGGAAGGCGTTCTTCGACCCCCAGGCGCCGTACCACGCCCTCCGGGCGGCCTTCGTCCGGAAGGAGCCCTGCAGCGTGTTCCAGTTGTAGCGATATGTCCATCATGTCAGCCTTCCGTAGAACCCGGTCCCAGGAAAGAAGGCGCCATGAGCACCGTCACCTCGACCCCCAGCGGCGTCGATGAGGTTCACATCCTCTGGACGTCCGAAGGCATGAGCTGTGACGGCGACACGGTTTCGGTCACGGCCGCGTCGCTGCCGAGCATCGAAGACGTCGTGATGGGGGCGATCCCAGGCCTGCCCAAGGTCCACCTGCACAACAAGGTGCTGGCCTACGAGACCGGCGACGACTTCATGCAGCCCTTCCACCAGGCCGCGCGCGGCGAACTGGGGCAGCCCTTCGTCTTCGTCGTCGAGGGGTCCATCCCCAACGAGCGGATCAACGGCGACGGCTACTGGACGTCGATGGGCAACGACCCCGACACCGGGGAGCCGATCACCCTCAACACCTGGATCGACCGCCTCGCCCCCAAGGCCTTCGCCGTGGTCGCCATCGGCACCTGCGCCACGTACGGCGGCATCCACGCCATGGCGGGCAACCCCACCGGCTGCATGGGTCTCACCGACTACCTGGGCCGGGACTTCCGCTCCGCGAGCGGGCTGCCGATCGTCAACGTCCCCGGCTGCCCCGTCCAGCCCGACAACTTCATGGAGACCCTGACCTGGATGCTGTACCAGGCCGCGGGCATGGCTCCGCCGATCCCGCTGGACGAACAGGGCCGTCCCACCTGGCTGTTCGGCAAGACCGTGCACGAGGGCTGCGACCGTGCCGCGTACTACGAGCAGGGCGACTTCGCCAAGGACTACAACTCGCCCAAGTGCCTGGTGAAGACGGGCTGCTGGGGCCCCGTGGTCAACTGCAACGTCCCCAAGCGCGGCTGGATGGACGGCCTCGGCGGCTGCCCCAACGTCGGCGGCATCTGCATCGGCTGCACCATGCCCGGCTTCCCCGACATGTTCATGCCCTTCATGGACGAGCCTCCCGGCGGCTCCCTCTCCTCCGCCGTGCTGAGCTCCACCTACGGGCCCCTCATCAGGTCGCTGCGCGGCATCACCAACCGAGCGGTGAACCGCGAACCCAAGTGGCGCCACAACCGTGCCGAGCTGACCTCCGGCTTCGCCCCGCGCTGGTCGGGTCGCTGACGTTCCGAGACAAGGACCAATTCTGTGACCACGAGTGAGACCATCCCGCCCGAGCAAGGTGCCCTGACCGAGGTCGCGTTCGACCCGATCACCAGGATCGTCGGCAACCTGGGCATCTACACGAAGATCGACTTCGGCAACCGCCGGGTGGCCGAGTGCCGCAGCACCTCGTCCATCTTCCGCGGCTACAGCGTCTTCATGAAGGGCAAGGACCCCCGGGACGCGCACTTCATCACCAGCCGCATCTGCGGCATCTGCGGGGACAACCACGCCACGTGCTCGGTCTACGCGCAGAACATGGCGTACGGGGTGAAGCCCCCGCCGCTCGCCGAGTGGATCATCAACCTCGGCGAAGCGGCCGAGTACATGTTCGACCACACGATCTTCCAGGACAACCTGGTCTTCGTCGACTACTGCGAACGCATGGTCAAGGAGACCAACCCGGGCGTCATGGAGCAGGCGAACCGTACGCCCGCACCCCGCGGCGACGCCCACGGCTACAAGACGGTGGGCGACATCATGCGCGCCTACAACCCGTTCGAGGGCGAGATGTACCGCGAAGCCCTCGTGATGAGCCGGATCACCCGCGAGATGATCTGCCTCATGGAGGGGCGGCACGTCCACCCGTCCACGCTCTACCCGGGCGGCGTGGGCACGGTCGCGACGCCGCAGGTCTTCACCGACTACCTCGTCCGCCTGATGAAGTGCATGGACTTCATCAAGAAGGCCGTCGCCATGAACGACGACGTCTTCGACTTCTTCTACGAGGCCATGCCGGGCTACGAGGAGGTCGGCCGGCGGCGCACGATGCTCGGCTGCTGGGGCTCCTTCCAGAACCCCGACGTCGCCGACTACAGCTACCGGACGATGACCGACTGGGGCCGGGCGATGTACGTCACGCCCGGCGTCATCGTCGACAACGAGCTGATCACCACCGACCTGGTCGACATCAACCTCGGCATGCGCATCATGCTCGGCAGCTCCTACTACGAGGACTGGACGAGCGAGAAGACGTTCGTCGACAAGGACCCGCTGGGCAACCCCGTCGACCGGCGCCACCCGTGGAACCAGACCACGCTCCCCGCGCCGCAGAAGCGCGACCTGGAGGGCGGCAAGTACAGCTGGGTCATGAGCCCGCGCTGGTTCGACAAGCGCACCGGTGACCATCTCCCGCTGGAGACCGGCGGCGGCGCGATCGCCCGCCTGTGGGCCACCGCGCTCGGCGGCCTGGTCAACACCCCGTACGTCCGCTCCACCGGGCGCAGCGTCGAGATCGATCTGCCGAAGACCCCGGGCACGCCCGAGACCCGTCTGACGTGGACGCCGCCGCCGTTCCCGAACACCATCGAGCGCAACCGGGCCCGGATGTACTTCGTGGCCTACTCCGCCGCGATGGCGCTGTTCTTCGTCGACAAGGCGCTGGGCGAGGTCCGGGCCGGACGCACCAAGGTCTTCGAGGACTTCAAGGTGCCCAAGGAGGCCATCGGCTGCGGCTTCCACGAGGCGGTCCGCGGTGTGCTCTCGCACCACCTGGTGATCGAGGACGGCAAGATCGCGAACTACCACCCGTACCCGCCGACGCCGTGGAACGCCTCGCCCCGCGACTCGTTCGGCACCCCCGGCCCGTACGAGGACGCCGTCCAGGGCACGCCCATCTTCGAGGAGAACGGCCCGGACAACTTCAAGGGCATCGACATCATGCGCACCGTCCGCAGCTTCGACCCGTGTCTTCCCTGCGGCGTGCACATGTACCTCGGCGACGGGCGCACCCTGAAGCAGACGCACTCGCCCACCTTCGGCGCACTCAACTAGGCGCCCCGGATGCCTTGGGAAGAGGAGAACGCGCGCCGGCACGTGGCGCGCACCGAGGAGTTGCTGTCCGGCCTGGACACCCTGCCGGACAACGTCGCGTCCCGACGCGCCCTGGAGTGCGTCGAGGCGCTGGTCGACCTCTACGGGGAATGCCTCGGCCGGGTCATGGAGCACGCCGCGTCCGACGAGGGCGGCGAGGCCCTGGCGCGGCGGCTCGCCGAGGACGAACTCGTCGGCCATCTGCTGCTCGTGCACGATCTGCACCCCGACCCGGCGGACGTCCGCGTCCGCCGGGCCGTCGAGCAGATCCGCCCGCAGCTCCGATCGCTGGGCGGCGACGCCGAGTTGGTGGAGACGACGGACGAGGCCGTACGGATCCGGGTCCAGGGCGGCGGCCGCGGCTGCGGGTCCTCGCCGGACGTCCTCGAGCAGACCGTACGGGACGCCGTGGGCGGCGCGGCCCCCGACGCCGGACGCATCGACATCGAGACCGTGCAGGCGGCGGAGCCGGAGACACTCATCCCCGTCGACGCGCTCTTCCGGAGCGGCACGCTCACCGGACGCGGTGCCGGGTGACCGCCTCCTCCTTCGCCGCGCCCCGGCTGCGGAGTCTCGCCCGCCGTCCCTCCCGCTCAGAGCAGCCGGGAGGGACGGCGGGGTCCGCCGCGCCGGAACGGTGCGACCTCTGCGCGGAGGCGCTCGCCCCGGACCACCGCCATCTGGTGGACGTCCAGGACGGCCAGGTCTCCTGCGCCTGCCGCGCCTGCTCCCTGCTGTTCGACCGCAAGGAGGCCGGGGGCGCCCACTACCGGCTGCTGCCGCAGCGGCGGCTGCGGCTGGACGGCTGCGAGATCGACGCCATGGTGTGGGCCGGCCTCGGGGTCCCCGTCGACCTGGCGTTCTTCACACGCGCCGAGGCCACGGGCGAGGTCTCGGTCGGCTATCCCAGCCCGCTGGGCGTACTGCGGTCCACCGTCGACCCGCAGAGCTGGGCCGAGGTGCGGTCCTCCCACCCGGCGCTGGACGACCTCTCCGACGACGTGGAGGCCCTGCTGGTCAACCGGGCGCGCGGTGCCCGGGAGCACTGGCTGGTGCCGCTGGACGACTGCTATCGCCTGGTCGCGCTGGTGCGCGCACACTGGAAGGGACTGGGCGGCGGTCCCGACGTATGGCAGCAGATCGAAGGCTTCTTCCGCGACCTCTCCACCGATCCCCACCCAGCAGCCAAGGAGGCGTCATGGCCGACATCAACGTAGGCAAGGCCGATGTCAAGCCCGACAGGACGGCGCACACGAAGGGCGTCCGGAGCGGCAACACCGGGAGCCGCAAGCGCCAGCGGGGTGAACGGCAGGACGACCGGTCCACGGCCCGCAGGTCCACAGGGATCAACGCCAAGCACCACGAGCCGGTCGACCCCGACATGCCCAACCTCCCCCCGGCGTGACCGCGCAGCACGCGATCCCGGACCTGGTCTTCACGGTCACGGGAGTGGAACCCGAGCGCTTCGCGTCCGTCCCCACGCTGAGGTTCGGTCTGGAGATCCGGCGGGCGGGCGGCGGGCCCGTCCGCTCGGTCAGCCTCACGACCGCCGTCCGCATCGACGTCGCACGCCGTCGCTACGACGCCGCCGAACAGCGGGCGCTGGCTGAGCTGTTCGGCGAGCCGCAGCGCTGGGGCAGCACCGTACGGCCGCTGTCCTGGACCCAAGTCACCGTCGTGGTGCCTCCGTTCGACGAGAGCACCACGGTCGGCCTCCACGTTCCCTGCACCTACGACACCGAGCTCGCCGTCACCAAGTACCTGCGCGCCGTCCGCGACGGCGACGTGCCGCTGGACTTCCTCTTCAACGGAACGATCTTCTACGAGGCGCCGGACGGGGGGATGCGCACCGCGCAGATCTCCTGGAACAGCGACGCCGCCTTCCGCCTCCCCGCCGGGCTCTGGCACGAGCTGATCGACCGGTACTTCGACGGCAGCCCCTGGCTGCGGCTCTCCCGCGAGACCTACGACCGGCTCGACGCGTACCGCGCCGGCGGTGTCCACGTGGGCTGGGACGCCACCGTCCGCAGCCTGCTCGACGCGGCGCCGCACGGCGCCGGCAGCCCCGCAGTTCCCGACCTTCCCTCACTCCCCGCAACCGCCGGAGCGCCATGGACGCAGTGAAGCAGGCCGCCGTACCGCAGACCGCGGACCACGCCGTGGAGAAGATCGTGCGCACCTGCCTCTACGAGGGCTATCTGCTGTGGCCCTACCGCAGGTCCGCTCTGAAGAACACCAAGCGCTGGACCTTCGGCGGGGTCTTCCCGCGGTCCTGCGCCGTCGGACTGGGCGAGCCGAGCCGTATGCAGACCCAGGTCCTCATCGAGGGTCCCGCCGCATCCCAGGTGTCGGTCCGCGTGCGGTTCCTGCACGTGGTCGACCGCGGTGTGCTGCGGGAAGGGCCCGAAGGGCCCGAGGCCGTGGACGAACTGACGGTGGACGGCGAGCGCCACGTGGCGTGGCAGGAGGCGACCGAGCGCGAGGTGCCGGTGTCGGTGAGCCTGAGCGCCGCCCTCGCCGCGCCCGTCACGACAGCCGTCGACATCGCGGCGGGAACCGACCACGAGGACCTGACCGACGCCTCGGGCCGGCGCGTCGGGGCGCTCGTCCGTGGCTGGAACGCGCTGACCGGCACGGTGGAGGTCGCCGCCGAGCGCGTCGCCGACGACGTGCACCGGCTGACCGTACGCGTGGAGAACAGCACCCCGTGCACCGTGCCCGCCCCGGGCTCCCGGCACGCCCGCGAGGCGGCCGCGGCCTACGCGTTCGTCTCGACGCACACCGTGCTGGACGCGGCCCCGGGGCGCTTCGTCTCGCTCATCGACCCGCCCGAGCGGCTGGTCGTCGAGGCCAAGTCCTGTGAGAACCAGGGGACGTGGCCCGTTCTCGTCGGCGAAGGCGACACCGAGGAGGGGGCGGGCACCGTGCTCTCCTCGCCGGTCACGCTCTACGACTTCCCCGCGGTCGCGCCCGAGAGCCCCGGCGACCTGTTCGACGGCACCGAGATCGACCAGCTCCTCGTCCTCAGCGTGCTCAGCATGACCGAGGAGGAGCAGCGGGAGGCCCGGGCGGCCGACCCGAGGGCGCGGGAGATCCTGGACCGCTGCGCCGGGCTCACCCCCGACGAACTGATCGCCCTGCACGGGACCATCCGCGAGTTCCGGCCCTTGGAGGACGTGTGAGCGAGCAGACGCGGGACGACGTGAGGCTGTCCCGGACCCGGACCGTCACGGTGGACGGGATCACCGTCCGCAAGGGCAGCCGGGTGCGGCTCAGGCCCACGCGCAGCGCGGACATCTTCGACCTGGCGCTCACCGGCCGTATCGCCGAAGTGGACGGCGTCGAGGAGGACTTCGAGGGCAACATCCACGTCGCGGTGGTGCTGGAGGGCGACCCGGGCCGCGATTTCGGGTCGAGCGGCCAGATCGGTCACCGCTTCTTCTTCGCGCCGGACGAGCTGGAGCCCGTGGAACCGGCCGTCGGCGACAGCCCCTCCCGTACGCGGATCCTCGTCGCCGGCATCGGCAACGTCTTCATGGCCGACGACGGGTTCGGGCCGGCGGTGGCCGCGGCGCTCGGCGGCGTCGCCCTGCCGGGCAGCGTGCACGTCGCCGACTTCGGCATCCGCGGCATGGACCTCGCCTACCGGCTGCTCGACGGGTACGACGTCGCCCTCCTCGTCGACGCGGCCCCGCGCGGTCTGGCACCCGGCACCCTCAGCGTCATCGAGCCGGACGTCGCCGAAGGGGACGTCGCGCCCGAGGCCCACGCCATGGACCCCGTCAAGGTCCTGGCGCTCGCCCGCCACCTGGGCGAGGGACCGCTGCCCCGGATCCTCGTCGTCGGCTGCGAGCCGATGGTGCGGATGAACGGCGACGAGCCGGATGTGGTCGTCGGACTGAGCCCGCCCGTCAAGGCGGCTGTCGACGAGGCCGTCGGCCTGGTCGAGTCCCTCGTGGGGGAGTTGCTCAGGGGAGAGGAGGTGAGTCCCCGATGAAGAACGGCATCTTCATTCCTGCGGTCGTGGTGCGTGCCACGCTCGGCCTTCTGGCAGCCGCCGTGGTCACGGCCCTCCTGGCGGAGGCGCCCGAGATCCGGCGTTACATGAAGATCGAGACGATGTGAGGGCCGGCGGGCCCGGACATCGGTGAACGTCTCGGCGGCGGGTGGCGGCACGCCGGCCCGCCGCCGAACCGTTGACGGGTCCGGACGGGCCGTCAGGTCGGGTCGGCGCCGAGGTAGGTGAGCAGTTCGCGGGCGGCGGGGCCGACCCGGTCACCGTCGGGCACCGCGACCGAGACCTCCCACACCGCCTCCGGGACACCGGCCAGCCGCACCTCCGACAGCCCTTCCGCCTGCGGCTTGCGGGCGAGCGGCCTCGGGACGACGGCGACGCCGAGCCCGTGGCCCACGAGCTCGATGAGGCTGTGGACGTCCCCGACCTCCAGCGCCACCTGACGCTCCGTACGCGCTTCGGCGAAGGCGCGGTCGGTCAGCCCTCGCGCACCCCAGTCGGGATGGAAGTCCACGAACGACTCGCCGCCCAGCGCGCTCCACTCCACCACCTCGGCGCCCGCGAGCCGGTGCCCGGGGTGGCAGAGCAGGACCATCGGCTCGTGGGTGAGCGGCAGCAGGCGTACGTCCTCGGGCGGCGTGCCGCACAGGGCCACGAAGGCCAGGTCGAGCCGGCCCGCGGCCACTTCCGAGACCAGGGCGGCCGAGCCCGCCTGCCGCAGCCGGACCTCCACCTCGGGATGGTCCGACCGGAAGCGGGCGAGCAGGGCCGCCACGTCCACACCGGCGATGCACTGCTCGGTGCCCACGGCCAGCGCGCCGCGCAGCAGACCCTGGACGGCGGCCACCGCCTCCCTGGCCGCGCGGACGCTCGCCAGCGCGCGCGAGGCCTCCACCAGCAGCGCGCGGCCGGGGCCGGTCAGCTCGACGCTGCGCGTGGTGCGGACGAAGAGCTGTGCCCCCAGCTCCCGTTCGAGCGCCCGCACCGAGGCGGAGAGCCCGGACTGGGAGACCATCAGCCGCTGCGCCGCGCGGGTGAAGTGACGCTCCTCGGCGACGGCGACGAAGTGTTCGAGGTGCCGTAGTTCCACAATTCAGCAGTGTAGATGCTGAATGCTTTCACATTCTTCTATTGGACAGATGGCTGCTTCCGGCGCGAGGCTGGAGGAGCCGAACGGGAACCCGTCCGGCGCACGGATCTCCATCAGCAACGAGGAAGGGCACCCGTCATGCAGACTCGCCGTATCGGCACCGCCGAGGTCAGCGCGATCGGTCTCGGGGCGATGCCCATGTCGGTCGAGGGGAGGCCCGGCGAGGAGCGCTCGATCGCCACCGTCCACGCCGCCCTCGATGCGGGCGCCACCCTGATCGACACCGCCGACGCGTACAGCCTCGGCTCCGAGGACGTCGGGCACAACGAGAGCCTGATCGCGAAGGCGCTGGCGAGCCACGAGCGCGGTGCCGACGTGCTGGTCGCCACCAAGGGCGGCCATGTGCGGCCCGGCGGCAGCGCCTGGACGCTGGACGGGAGCCCCGGGCATCTCAAGCGGGCCTGTGAACTCTCGCTCGCGCGGCTGGGCGTCGAGGCGATCGGCCTCTACCAGTTCCACCGCCCGGACCCCGAGGTGCCGTACGAGGAGTCCATCGGCGCGCTCCGCGACCTCCTCGACGAGGGCAAGATCCTCAACGCGGGCATCTCCAACGCCGATCCCGCGCAGATCGGCCTCGCGAACGACATCCTCGGCGGCCGCCTGGCGTCCGTGCAGAACCAGTTCGCGCCCGACTTCCGCTCCAGTGAGCCGGAACTCGACCTCTGCGACCAGCTCGGCATCGCCTTCCTGCCCTGGCGCCCCCTGGGCGGCGTCGGGCAGGCGTCCGCGCCCGGTTCGCCCTTCGCGCCGTTCGCGGAGGTCGCCGAGGACCACGGAGTGAGCGCGTACCGCGTCTGCCTGGCCTGGATGCTCGCCAAGTCGCCGCAGGTGATCCCGATTCCGGGCGCGAGCCGTCCCGAGACCGTCCGGGACTCACTGGCGGCAGCCGAACTGACGCTCGGCGACGAGGAGATGGCGAGGCTCGACGCCACCGGCCGCTGAACCGGCCGCAGTGCCAGGGGAGTCCGGGTGCAACGCGGTCGCCGAGCAGTGATCCGGTTTGCCTCCCGCTTCACATGACATTCCGTCAATGTGCGTACGCATACGTCGAGTTGATGCGAGCTGCCGATGCGGGAGGCGGGCCGCCCGAATAGGGGTGCCAGGCCCTGCTCGTACGTCGTTCCGCGGGTGTCTGCCGCGGCGTCGGGTGGAGCGATAAGCGGCCCACTCGATGGAGTGAAATGCATATGAGGCATAACCCGATTGGCCCTGCGGCCGTTGTTCCCGGTGCGGGCATGTGCCCCGCGAGGATGACTGGAAGGCAGGGAACGCATGAAGCAGGTCGCCAAGAAGGGCCTGGTCACCGTCATGGCCACGGGTGGCGTGCTGGCCGCGGCAGCGGGTTACGCGCACGCCGACTCCGGTGCCGTCGGCGCCGCGGCGGGGTCTCCCGGAGTGCTGTCGGGCAACACGGTCCAGGTTCCGGTCGACGTCCCGGTCAACGTCTGCGGTAACACGGTCAACGTCGTGGGCCTGCTCAACCGCGCCTCGGGCAACGAGTGCACGAACGGCTCGGGCGGTGAGGAGCCGGGCGGCAGCTACGGGCAGGGCTCGCACCGCGCCAAGCCCGCCGGTGCCACCCAGGCGCGGGCGGAGGGCTCCCCGGGCATCGCGTCGGGCAACACGGTGCGCGTACCGGTGGACGTGCCGGTCAACATCACCGGCAACTCGGCGAACGTCGTCGGCGTCGGCAACAGCGCCGAGAGCAACACCTCGTCGAACACGCCGGGGGAGGAGCGCCCCGAGGCACCTCGCACCCCCGTGCCGCCGAAGGCGGACACCCCGGCGCCGCCGCGGAGCGTGGCGCACTCCGGTGAGACGAACACCGAAGCCGCCCTGGCCCACACCGGTGCGGATGTGACGGGCTTCGCCCTGCCGGCCGCCGCCGGTCTGGTGCTCGGCGGTGCCGTGCTCTACCGCCGGACCCGCGCGGCCCGGCGCTGATCCCGCCCCCCGAACGGCGCCCCCGCCACCCACTCCCCCTCGGTGGCGGGGGCGCTCCCATGACTGCGTGGGGCCCGGCCGGCCGGCGCCGGACCGGGAGCGGCACGCGTCCGCCCAGGGGCCGGTACGAGGCGTCCCGGAGCGGCGTGAAGGGCGGCGGTGAGGGGTACGTGCAAGCTCGTGGCCCATGGTTCCGACGGGCGCCGGTGGACCCCGTGTGGGCCACGGTTCGCGTCAGGAGGTGCCACCATGCCCACGGAGTCGCGCGCCACCGCTCACCGCCGCACCGACCCGGCCGGGCAGGGCGAGGAACCCGATCTGCTGCGCCAGTACCTCGTACAGATCGCCGCCACCCCGCTCCTCACCGCCGAGCAGGAGGTCGAGCTGGCACGCCGGATCGAAGCCGGGGTGTACGCCGACGCGCTGCTCCGCGAGGCCGAGGCCGACGGGCGCGAGCCGGACGGGGCCGACCGGCAGGAGCTGGAGGCCGTCGCCCGCGACGGCGCCCACGCCAAGGACCACATGATCCGGGCCAATCTGCGCCTCGTCGTCTCGGTGGCGAAGCGGCACGGCCGCCGCGGTCTGCCCTTCCTCGACGTCGTGCAGGAGGGGAACCTGGGGCTGATGAGGGCGGTGGAGAAGTTCGACTACACGAAGGGCTACAAGTTCTCCACGTACGGCACCTGGTGGATCCGGCAGGCCATCGAGCGCGGTGTCGCCCAGTACGGCAGGACCGTGCGGCTGCCCGTCCACGTCGTCGAGGACCTCTCCAAGCTCGGGCGGACCGAGCGGGCCCTGCATCTCCGGCTCGGCCGTGAACCGACCGCGCAGGAGGCCGCCGACGAGACCGGCTTCGCCGTCGACAAGGTGACCCGGCTGCGCCGCGTCGGCCGCGACGTGATCAGCCTGGACACGCCGGTCGGTGAGAAGGGCGAGAGCGTCGTGGGTGATCTGATCGAGGACACCGAGGTGCTGCAGGCCCCCGAGGTCGTGGAGTACCGCGCCCTCGCCGAGCAGCTCCGCGCCACCATCGGCACCCTGCCGCCGCGTGAGGCGATGGTCCTCACCCTCCGCTACGGGCTCCACGACGGCCGTCCGCACACGCTCGGCCAGGTCGCCGAACAGGTCGGGCTGACGCGCGAGCGGGTGCGGCAGCTCGAGAAGCAGGCGCTGGCGCAGCTGAGGGCGCCCGGACGGCACGGGCTGCTGCTGGACTGGGCGGTCTAGCGCGGAGGACGGGGCGGTGCACCCGGAGGTGCACCCCGTACGCCCTGCTGCGGACGCGGCGCCCCTCCGTCACATGTTGATCATGTGCCCCGCGAGGCCGTGGACGGCCTCCTTGACCGCCTCGCCGAGCGTCGGGTGGCCGTGGATGTTCCGCGCGACCTCGTGGACCGTCAGGTCCCACTGCTGGGCCAGGGTCAGTTCCGGCAGCAGCTCCGTCACCTCGGGACCGATCAGGTGGGCGCCCAGCAGTTCCCCGTACCGGGCATCGCTGATGATCTTGACGAATCCGGCCGTCTCACCGAGGCCGTGGGCCTTGCCGTTGGCGCTGAACGGGAACTTCGCCGTCCGCACGTCGAAGCCCTGCTCGCGCGCCTGCGCCTCCGTCCAGCCGAAACTGGCGATCTGCGGCTGGCAGAACGTGACCCGGGGAATCATCACGTACTCCAGCTCCATCGTCTCGGCGCCGCCGATGGTCTCGGCCGCGACGACCCCCATCGCCTCCGCCGCGTGCGCGAGCATGAGCTTGGCCGTCACATCGCCGATGGCGAAGATGTGCGGCACGTTCGTACGGCACAGGCCGTCGACCTCGATCGCCTCGCGCTCGGTCAGGCGTACGCCCGTGTTCTCCAGGCCGTAGCCGGTGACCCGCGGCTGGAAGCCGATGGCCTGCATCACCTTGTCGGTCTCGAGGGTCTGCCGCTGACCGCCCGTGGTCACGATGACATGCACCTTGTCGCCGGAGTCGTCGATCGCCTCGACGCGCGTGGACGGCAGCACATCGATGCCCAGCTTGCGGTAGCGGCGGGCCAGCTCCGCCGACACCTCCTCGTCCTCCAGGGGCACGATGCGGTCGAGGAACTCCACGAGCGTGACCTGCACGCCGTAGTTGTGCAGGACGTACGCGAACTCGACACCGATCGCGCCGGCACCGGCGATCACGATCGACTCCGGCAGCTCCTCGCTCAGGATCTGCTCCTCGTACGTGACCACCCGGCTGCTCAGGGACGTGCCGGGCAGCAGCTTGGTCGTCGCGCCCGTGGAGATGACGCAGTGCCCGAAGGTGACGGTGTCAGTACTGCCGTCGGCCATCGTCACCTGCAGCGTGTGGTCGTCGATGAAGCTGCCGATGCCCTCGTACTTGGTGATGCCGTTCTTCTTCATCAGGTAGTGCACGCCCTTGACGCGCCCGTCCGCCACCTTGCGGCTGCGGTTGAACGCCTCGCGGTAGTCGAAGGTCACCTTGCCGTCGACCTGGATGCCGAACGTCTTCGCCTCCTGGGTGAAGATGTGGGCCAGTTCGGCGTTGCGCAGCAGTGCCTTGGAGGGGATGCAGCCGACGTTGAGGCAGACTCCGCCCCAGTACCGTGCCTCGACGATCGCTGTGTTGAGCCCCAGCTGTGCGGCCCGGATCGCGGCGACATACCCGCCCGGGCCCGCGCCCAGGACCACGACGTCAAAGTGTGCACTCATGCACGGAAGCCTAGGCCGCGGTGCCGGGCCGCGCAGCGCGTCATCGAGCCTGGCCTCTGCCGTTCAGGGACCGGGAGGCGAGCCCTGGACGGCAGAGGTCAGGGGTGCTGTCATGGAAAGTGGCGTGGGCGCCGAGAGCAAAGGAACCGGCACGGAGAAGCGGAGGCGTGTACCGCGCACCGTGCAATGAGGGTCCGCAAGAAGCGGGCGGCTCCGGCGCCCCGTCCACGCGCCTCCGCGTGCGCCCCTCGGCTCGCTGGTTGATCCGGCAACCATCCTGGTCGTGGCCGCTCCCGTGCCCCTGGGTGCCTGGTCGGTGTGGCCGCTTCCGTCGCGGGGCCGTCAGCGCCGTGTCCTGCCGCTCCGCGGCTCCTCGGCCTCCAGCCGGTCCACGTCGGCCGAGGCGTCCTCGGCGCGCTTGCGGTCCCGCTCCGCCTCGTCGCGCGCCCGCCGGGCGGGTACGCGTGCGTTCCGCTCGTCCCTCCTGGCCTCCGTCAGCTCCGCCCGCGCCGCTTTCAGCTCGGCCTCCAGCTCCCGTACGCGCTCCTCGGCCTGCCGCCGCCGCGTCTCCGCGTCCGCCAGCTCGTCCTGGGAGTCCGCCGACTTCCGCGCGCTGGCGTGCGCGGCGCGCTCCATTTCGGCTTCGAGGTCGCGGGCGGTCTCCAGCGCCTCGCGTCGCTCGCGTTCGGCGCGCTCCTGCTCCTCCGCCCGCTCGGCCAGGTGGGTCACGGAGGCAGTACGGCCCGGGGCCACCGACGATCCCTTGCCCCGGCGCCCGCCACCGCGGGAGCCCGAGCCGCTTTCGCGGGGACGCAGCCGGTGCACGGTCGCGCTGACAGGCGGGCCGAATCCGGCCCTCGGCGTGAGGGCCTTGGTCATGCGCCCTGTGGCCAGTTCCTCGGCGGCGTCCGCGTCGGCGAGTGCGGCCTGCACGGTGGCCTCCACCTCCCGCAGGACGCTCTCGCCCACCGGGCGGCCCGCTTCGGTGGCCAGGCGCTGGGTCTGCTGGGACAGCGCCGTCACCAGCTTGCGTTGCTGGCCGGACAGCTCCCGCAGCTGACTGCCGTCGAGGTCCTGGTGGGCGCGGCGGAGCTGTTCGCCGAGGCCGAGCAGCGCGGTGATCTGGTCACGGTCGCTGCGGACGAGCAGGTTCACCGCCCAGGCCGCCAGGGTGGGCCGCCGCAGCCCGCGGATCTTCGCAGCGTCTCCGCGGGGTGCGGCTTTGGCCGCCTTGTCGCGCGCCGCTGTGAACTGCTCGGGCGGCAGCGCGTACAACTGGTCGGCGACCTCTTCCCAACCCATGCGTTCAGGTTCGCACCGATCGGCGCCCGGCGGCGGATCGAGGCGGTCCGGACGCGGCGGAACCTGGGCCGGTTGGCGGACGGCAGGCGGGGCCGGACGGCAGGGGGGACCGGCGGTACGGGGTGGCAGCGCGGCAGCCGGGCAGTGCGGTCGCGGTGCGGATCCAGGACGGACGCGTGGCCGTCACCGAATGGCCGACCTCCCGGCGCGGGACCCCGCCGACCACCGTGCCGCCCGCGATGGTTGACGCTGACGACGACTCACCACACAATCCTCGACAGCTCAGAGGCACGTCAGGGAAGGCAAGTGACCCGAGGAGAAGGCATCTTGTCGGACGACGCCCCACGAACACCCCGCCGCACCGTCCTCAAGGCCGCCGCCGTCGGCGCGGCCGGACCGCTCGTCCTCCCCGCCACCCCGGCAGGCGCCGCCCACCCAACCACCCCGGCGGCCTACCCCCGCGCCATGACGACCGCCGCAGACGCGGAGAGCCTCGAGCAGCGGGCCCTGGGCCTCCACCCGCCCGCCTTCCTGCTCGAATCGGCCGTCCCGCCGCACATGACGGCGGAGCGCGGTTCGCGGCTGAGCATCAGCGACCGGGCGTCGGTGTGCGGGGGCCATGCGCTGCGCTGGGACCACGAGGCACGCTCCCGCATCGTCGTACGCGCCGGGCTGGAGTACGCGCCCGACCCGTACCGCCCCCTCGACGACCAGGCGTGGCAGGGCACGGTGGACACGTTCTCGGTGTGGATCTTCAACGAGAAGCCCGTCGACGACACCGTGCGCTTCGAGTTCGGGCGGGGCGAACACACCGACGCCTGGTTCGACTTCCGCCTCGGCTTCAGCGGCTGGCGCACCGCGTGGGTGCGGTACGGCTACGACATGCACGGCCGCCCGCACCCCGAGATGGACACCGTCCGCGTCATCGCCCCGCGCCGGTCCGGCACGCTGTACCTCGATCAGATGCTGCTCAATGTCGCGGTCCGGCCCGACGGTCCGACGCGCGACGCCCAGGTGCCCGAGGTCTGCCGCGAGGGCGACGCATGGGACGCACAGCACTGGCAGGCCCTTTACCTCTTCGACCGGCTTCTGACGAAGCGCCCGCCCGTGGTCCGCACGCCCACACCCGACGAACGGGCCTCGCTGAGAACGCTTCTGACGCGCTATCACGAGGAATACCTGGCCACGTCGTTGACCGTCGACGACGCCTACGTGGCGGCGCTGACCGCCCAGGTCGGCGAACTCGGCGTACCGGAGCGCGGCACCGGCGGCACCGGCCGTCCCGTCCACTCCTATCAGGCCCAGACCTACCCGCCCGAGATCGCCGGCGACCTCAAAGCCTTCGTCGGCGCCGCAACGCTGCGCGCCGTCACCGACCTGATGCAGAAGATCGCGCAGGCCCACGACACCGCGGGCACCGGGCATCGGCCCGCCCTCGCCGCGCTCTATCTGCGGATCGTCGCCCACCTCCGCGACCAGGGCTGGACGCACGGCAGTTGCCAGGGCACCATCCACCACCTCGGCTACGACGCCCGCGGCTACTACGACTCCGTCCACCTGATGCGCGACGTCCTGCGCGATGCCGGACTGCTCGACGCCGTCCGAGCCGATGTGAGCTGGCTGTCCGGGCTCGGCCGGATCGTCCGCGGCTGGGACCACCGCATGGCGTACGGCAGCATCATGGACATCCTCGGCACCACCTTCCGCGGCATGCTCGCCGCCGTCCTGCTGCGGGACACCGAGGCGGAGCAGGTGGCGTATCTGCACGCCCTGCGGACCTGGCTCGACACGGCGCTGCTGCCCGTCCCCGGCATCCAGGACGGTGTCAAGAACGACGGCTGCACGTTCCATCACGTCGGCTTCTACCCGGACTACGCGCGCGACGGATTCAGCGGACTGGCCCCGCTGGTGTACGTGATGAGCGGTGGCGCGTTCCGGATCTCCGCCCGCTCCCACGGCTGGCTGAAGCGGGCCCTGCTCACGATGAGGCTGTACGCCAACACCCACCACTGGCCGATCTCGATCACCGGCCGACATCCGCGCGGCACGACGGCGCTGTCCGTGACGCCGTACGAGTGGCTGGCGTTCGCCGGGACACCCGGCGGGACGAGCGACCACGACCCCGAACTGGGCGCCGCCTTCCTGCGGTTGCTCCCCGCCGAGCCGACCGACCGTCAGAAACGGCTGGCGGAACGGCTCGCCGCCCGCGGCGTCACCGCCGAGGCCGACCCCAACGGCACCTGGGCCCTCAACTACGCGGCCCTGGCCGTCCACCGGCGGGACAACTGGCTGATCACCGTCCGCGGGCACAACCGCTACCTCTGGAGCACCGAGGTCTACGACGGCGCCAACTGGTACGGCCGCTACAACACCTACGGCCAGATCCAGGTCCTCCACCGCGGCACCCCCGTCACCAACGCGGACAGCGGCTACCGCCAGGCCGGCTGGGACTGGAACCGCCGCCCCGGAACCACCACGATCCGCAAGCCCCTGCCCGAGCTGCGCGCCGACCTGACCGGCACCATCGAGGAGATGCTGCTCACCGAGGAGCGGTTCGCAGGGGCGCACGCCATCGACGGGCGCAACGGTATGTTCGCGATGCGGCTCCGCGAGCACCCCAAGTACGACGGCTCGCACCGCGCCCGCATCTCGGCCTTCCTCTTCGACGACCGCGTCATCGCCCTCGGCACCGGCATCCGCAACGACGACCGGACCCACGAGACCGAGACCACCCTCTTCCAGACGGCGCTAGCCGATCCCGCGGACCCGACGTATGTGGACGGGCCGGAACCGGTCACCGACCTCCCCTACGAACGGCCGGACATCGCCCTCGACCGCCCGTTCTGGCTGCTGGACGACAAGGGCCTCGGCTACTACCTCCCGCCGGGCGGGCGCATCGGCGTCCGGCGCACCACCCAGACCTCCCGCGACCAGGCCACCGACGCCCCCACCAGCGGGGACTTCGCCACCGCCTGGATCCGGCACGGCACCGCGCCACAGGGCGCGGGCTACGAGTACGCGACGCTCGTCGGGGCCACGCCCGAGCGCATGGCCGCCTTCACCCGGGACATGGCGGACCCGGCGCGGGCCGCGTACTCGGTCCTGCGTGCGGACACCACGGCGCACGTCGTCACCGACCGCGCCACCGGTATCACCGGCTACGCCGTCTTCGAGCCCACCGGGAGGCTCGCCGAGGGAACCGTACGCGGTGTGGACACCCCGTCGATGCTGCTCACACGGGACGACGGTCAGGCGCTCGTCCTCTCCGTATGCGATCCGGACCTGCGGCTGTACGAGGGCATCGACCCCGACCAGTACGAACACGGCTCCTACGTCGGCCACTTCAGCCCGTGGTCCCGCCCGTGGCTCACCAGCCCGAGCAGGCCACACACCCTGCGGGTGACGCTCCGCGGCCGCTGGCGTCCGGCGGCGGACGGCGAGCCGTGCCAGGTACGTCACGACGAGGGGTCCACGGTCGTCGCCTTCGAGACGGTCGACGGACGCCCCGTCCAGGCACGACTGGTGCGGGCACCGTCCTCCTGACGCGGGACGGAGCACCCCGGCGCACGCAACCCCTTTCACCCCCCTAGGCAGCTTCCGGACCGACCGGTATGGTGCGCTGCCTGCCGCGCGCACACGCGGCAGGGCAGCTCTGTGCAGTTCGTTCGAGGGGGACGTCGTCGTGCGGGACTTCAGCCTTCCACCGCTGGTGGAGATCCCGCGGTCGGGTGGGCTGGCCAACTCCGTCCACGAGCGGGCCGAGCGCACCCCGGACCTGCCGGCCCTCGCGCGCCGCGGCGGACCGGAGGGAACCGATTGGATCCAGGTCTCCGCCGCCGCGTTCCGCGACGAGGTGACGGCGCTCGCCAAGGGGCTGCTCGCCAACGGGATCGCCTTCGGCGAGCGGATCGCGATCATGTCCAGGACCCGCTACGAGTGGACCCTGTTCAGCTACGCGGCATGGACCATCGGTGCCCAGGTCGTCCCCGTCTATCCGACCTCGTCCGCCGAGCAGGTCCGCTGGATCCTCGCCGACGCGGAGGTGGCGGCCGTCGTGGTCGAGCACGAGGACCACGCGATGAGCGTGGGCGCGGCCTGCGGCGGCCTCCCGCTGCGCCGGATGTGGCAGCTCGACGCCGGCTGCGTCGAGCAGCTGACCGAGGAGGGGCGGGACGTCCCGGACGCGCTGGTGGGCCGTCACCGCAACGCCGTGGGGCCCGACTCCACCGCCACCATCACCTACACCTCGGGCACCACCGGACGCCCCAAGGGATGCGTGATCACCCACGCCAACCTCATGGCCGAATGCGACACCCTCTTCGCCGGATGGAACACCATCCTGGCCGAGCGCGGCGAACAGCCGTCCCTGCTCGCCTTCCTCCCGCTGTCGCACATCTACGGGCTGATGGTGCAGGTCTTCTGCATCCGTAACGGCGTCACCCTCGGCCACCAGCCCGACCTCGCGCCGTCCGAACTGCTCCCCGCCTTCGCCTCGTTCCGCCCGACCTTCGTCTTCGCCGTCCCCTACATCTTCGAGAAGATCTACAGCCGGGCGCGCCAGGTCGCCGAGGAGAGCGGCAGGGGTGAGCTGTTCGACCGGGCCACCGACGTCGCGGAACGCTACGCGGAAGCCATCGAGCGCCGGCACATGGGACGCGGCCCGGGCCCCGGCCCGATGCTCCGCGCCGCGCACGCCGTCTTCGACCGCATGGTCTTCACCAGACTGCGGGCGGTGCTGGGCGGCCGTGTCCGCTACGCCGTCTCCGGCGGTTCCTCGCTCCGCCGCGAACTCGGCCTGCTCTTCGCGGGCGCCGGGATCACCATCTACGAGGGCTACGGACTCACCGAGACGACCGGGGCCGTCACCGGCCAGCCCGTGGGGCGCGTACGGTTCGGGACGGTGGGCCGGCCGCTGCCCGGGTGCGCCGTGCACATCGGCGAGGAGGGGGACGTCTGGGTGCGCGGCGGTGTGGTCTTCGCCGGCTACCACAACGACCCGGGGGCCACGGGGGCGGTGCTTCAGGACGGCTGGTTCGCCACCGGCGACATCGGACACCTCGACGACGCCGGCCACCTCGTCATCACCGGCCGCAAGAAGGACATCATCATCACCAGCGGCGGCAAGAGCACGTCCCCGTACGTGCTGGAGGAGCGTATCCGTGCGCACTCCATGGTCTCGCAGTGCCTGGTGGTGGGCGACGACCGGCCGTACATCGCCGCGCTGATCACCCTCGACCCGGACGCGCTGCACCACTGGCTCCGGTTGCGCGGCAAGGAGGCACCCGCAGCCGGCAGTGCGGGGCAGGCGGGGAGACGGGCCGACGGGGCGTCACATCCCGTACCTGATCTGGCCGATCAGGATCTGCACCACGAGATCCAGCGGGCCGTGACGGCGGCGAACAGCGCCGTCTCGCGGGCCGAGTCCATCCGCGCGTTCCGGATCCTGCCGCGCGAATTCACCGCGGCGGGCGGCCTGGTGACGCCCTCGCTGAAGTTGCGGCGCAGCGCGATCGTGCAGGCGTACGCGCAGGACATCGAGGAGCTGTACACGGTCTGACGCCCCCGCCCGGGCAGGGTTGAGGCAAACCGCTGTCGGCACCCGTATCTGCTGGTGAGAGAGAGGCACCGGAGCAGAGACGAGGGAGCCGAAGCATGCGCGCTGTCCGTGTTGCCGAGTTCGGCCCGCCTGAGGTCATGCGGGTGGAGTACGTGCCGCATCCTGAACCGGGGGAGGGGGAGGTGCTTGTCGATGTCGCCGCGGCGGGTGTGCAGTTCGTCGAGACACTGGTGCGCGCGGGGAAGTCGGCCCACGTGCCGCGGCCGTACACACCGGGCCGGGACGTCGCCGGTGTGGTGAGCGCAGTGGGTCCCGGCGTGGATACCGGCCTGATCGGCCGGCGGGTGGCCGGACAGACCGAGCGCACCGGAGGCTACGCGGAACGGGCGGTGCTGAACCGCGGGTCCCTGCACCTCATCCCCGACAGCCTGTCCCTGCACGACGCGGTCTGTCTGCTCGGCCAGGGCCTCACCGCGGTCGGGCTGCTCGACCTCGCCGCGGTGAG
The DNA here is from genome assembly GCF_040643575.1 of Streptomyces sp. NPDC047108. Classification (NCBI taxonomy): domain Bacteria; kingdom Bacillati; phylum Actinomycetota; class Actinomycetes; order Kitasatosporales; family Streptomycetaceae; genus Streptomyces; species Streptomyces sp. NPDC047108. The sequence goes on along the minus strand of NZ_JBEYUP010000027.1, from coordinate 42,013 downwards.
CGAAGGCCGGACCGTCCTCGTCGAGGCGGCGGCCGGGGGCGTGGGCAGTCTGCTCGTCCAGCTCGCGAAGGTCGCCGGTGCCAAGGTCATCGGAGCGGCCCGCGGCGACCACAAGCTGGAGATCGTCCGCAAGCTCGGCGCTGATGTCGCGGTGGACTACGGCGTGCCCGGCTGGGGGGAGCTGGTCCGGCAGGCCGCGGGCCCCGACGGGGTCGACGTCGTGCTGGACTCGGTCGGCGGGGACGTGGGCCGGGAGGCCCTGGAGACGCTGGGACCGGGTGGCCGCTTCATCGTCTACGGCATCGCCTCCGGCCGCAGCACCGAGATCCCGGGCGGGCTGGTCTACGGCCGGGGGCTCACCGTGACGGGGTACGGTCGCAGCACGCCGGGTGTCGACCCCTCGCGGTTCCGCGCCCAGCAGAGCCGGGCCCTGGAGGAGGCGGCCATCGGACGGATCGTCCCGGTCATCGGGCAGTGCTTCCCGCTGGAGGAGGCCCCGCTCGCGCACGCGGCGCTGGCGGGGCGGGAGACGGTCGGAAAGGTGTTGCTCATTCCCTGAAGCGGGCTCCGTTTCCGCACTGGCAGGGGTCTTCCTCTTCCTTCGAACGGGCCGTTCATGGCAGGGAGTTGGCCGCTGTGCGGCCCGCCGGATCTGTGCGGCGCGCCGCTGACCGCGCGGTCCTCGCGCAGTGGGTGCCCGCTCCATGCGGGCGGGCGCCTGGCTGTGGTGCGTCCCCATGGCCGGGCGCGTCATGAGCACGCACGATGTGCGGCATGGCAGCGACCGACACCCCGCAACCCGCCCGGCCCGGACCGCCGTTCGCCACCCGCGGCCCGCGCCGCCTCCGGCGTACCGCGCCGTTCGCCGCCGCGCTCCTCGCGGCGCTCCTCGCCCTTCCGCAGCCCGCGTCCGCGTCCGCGTCCGCCGCGAGCCTCACCGAAGTGACTGGCTTCGGATCCAATCCTGGGCAGCTTCGGATGTTCCGCTACGTGCCCGACGGCCTGCCCTCCGGTCGTCCCCTGGTGGTCGCCCTGCACGGCTGTACGCAATCGGCCGCCGCGTACGACGACGAGACCGGCTGGACGCGGTGGGCCGACGAGTGGGGCTTCGCCCTCCTGCTTCCGCAGCAGCAGAGCGGCAACAACCTCAACGGATGCTTCAACTGGTTCCAGCCGCAGGACACCGGGCGCGGCTCCGGCGAGGCCCTGTCCATCCGCCAGATGGTCGACCGGATGCGGGCCGACCTCGGCACCGATGCCTCACGCGTCCATGTCACCGGACTGTCGGCAGGCGGAGCCATGACGTCGGCCATGGCCGCCTCCTACCCGGACGTCTTCGCCGGGGCCGCCGTCGTCGCCGGCCTCCCGTACGACTGCGCCCGCACCATCGCCGAGGCCCTGACGTGCATGAACCCGGGCCGGGACCTCGCGCCGCAGGCATGGGGGGACAAGGTGCGGGCCGCGTTCCCCTCGTACGCGGGACCGCGGCCCACCGTGTCCGTGTGGCACGGCGCGGAGGACATCACCGTACGGCCGGTGAACAGGACCGAGATCGTCGAGCAGTGGACGGACGCCCACGGCACCGACGCGGTCGCCGACGCCTCGGACACCGTTCAGGGCCACCGCCACGAGGTCTTCACGGACGGTTCCGGGAGGCCGGTCGTCGAGAGCTACGCACTGACGGGCATGGGGCACGGCCAGCCGGTCGACCCGGGGAGCGGTGCGGAGCAGTGCGGGGTGGCGGGACCGTACGTCCTGGACGCAAACCTTTGTGCCTCGCACCGGATCGGACGGTCCTGGGGCCTGGACTCCTGAGCACGCGCGTGCCGGGCCCGGATGCGGAGCGCCGCACGTGCTGGACTTCTACGCGCCGCACGTGCCCGGGCCGGGCCGAGCGCCGGTTACGCCTCCGGTACGGCTGGAGCTGCGGCCGGGGCGAACCCGGGGCAGCCTGGTCGCATGGAGGATGAGACCCAGGGACGTACGCCGCCCGTGGTGGTGGACCCGCCGCTCGACGGACGCCGCCGCGTGATGATCCACGGTGAGGACGTGGGGGCCGCCGTCAGCGCGACCGAGCTGCGCGGGATGCTCGACCGCGCCGGGCTCGGCGGCGAGGGCACGCTGCTGGACGACCCCGGCCTGATCGAATGGCGCGGCGGCGGGCCGGACGACTGGCCCGCCACCTGACCCCGGACGGAGGCGTGACGTGACGGCGACACGGCACGCCGGGCTCCGGCGTGCGCGGAGCGGCCCGCGCGTGCGGAACGGCTCGCGCATCATCCACAACGGCCCGCGCGTGCGGAACGGCCCGCGCATCATCCACAACGGCCCGAGCATCGTGCACCCACCGCCCGCAGGGTGCGTCTTCCGGGCTGTCCGACCGGCCGGTACGGTGAGCCCCGTGCGACGGCGGACGGACCGCGCGGCGGACTGAGGGGCGGGCGAGCATGGCGGCTGTCGAGGGGCACTGCGCGGACGGATTCGAGGCCGTGAGGGAGTCCTTCGAGGAGAACTTCCGCCGCAGGGGCGAACTCGGCGCGGCGGTGTCGGTGATGGCCGGCGGCCGGAGCGTCGTGGACCTCTGGGGCGGCTGGGCCGATGTGGCCGAGACCCGGCCCTGGGAGCGGGACACCCTCGTCAACGTGTGGTCCACGACCAAGGGCGTGACGGCTTTGTGCGCCCACCTCCTGGCCGACCGCGGACTTCTCGACCTGGACGCGCCGGTCCGCGACGTCTGGCCCGAGTTCGCGGCCGCCGGGAAGGAGAAGATCACGGTCCGTCAACTCCTCGCCCACCGCGCTGGTCTGACGGGCCCTCGGGTGACGCAGACCGTCGCCGACCTCTACGACTGGGATCTGACGGTCTCCCGGCTCGCGGAGTCCGAGCCCTGGTGGGAGCCCGGCACCCACTCCGGCTACCACGCCCTCAGCTACGGATTTCTCGTCGGCGAGGTGATCCGCCGGGTGACGGGACGGACCGCCGGGGCGTACCTGGCCGAGACGGTCACCGGGCCGCTGGGCATCGACTTCACCATCGGTCTGCCGGAACACGAGGACGGCCGCGCCGCGGAACTGGTCTCCAAGCCGCTGGACCGGAACAGCGAAGAGGCCCGGATTCTCACGCAGTTGGACATGATCGGGCTCTCCTCCCTCGGCAACCCGGTGGTCCGAGCGAAGGACGCGAACACGCTCGCCTGGCGCCGGGCAGAACTGCCCGCCATCAACGGCCACGGAACGGCGCGTGCGGTCGCCGCCCTCTACGCCGTCCTGGCGGGCGACGCGCTCGCCGCCGGCGCGCCGCTGCTCAGCAGGTCCGCGGCGGAGCGCGCACGCGAAGGCCAGGGCGAGTGCGTCGACCTCGTCCTGGGCGCGGCCTTCGGAGGTGCCACGGAGATCGCCCTGGGGTGCTGGCTGAGCGGTCCCCACCGGGCGTACGGGCCGAACCGCCGGGCCTTCGGCCACGACGGCTACGGCGGGTCGTTCGGGATGGCGGACCCGGAGGCGGGCATCAGCATCGGGTACGTGCTCAACCGTATGGGCGCGCATCTCGCGAACGATCCCCGGAAGACGGCTCTGATCGACGCCGTCTACGCGTGCCTCTGACGGCCGCCGAGGCCGTCTGCCGCCGGTGAATCGCTCGCGTGTGCACCGCCGTTGGCCCGTTTCGGTCCTCGCGCGCCGGGGACACCGGGATCATGGCTGTGGTCGTTCTGGTGGGGGCCCTCGACACGAAGGGCGCGGAGTACGGGTGGGTGCGGGACCGGCTGCGGCACCGCGGCGCCGAGGTGGTCGTCGTCGACGTCGGCATCGTCGGGGAACCGGTGGTCCGGCCCGATGTCCCGCGCGGTGACGTCGCCCGGGCGGCGGGCGCCGAGGTGGACGATCTCCGCGCGGCGGGGGACCGGGGCGCCGCGGTGACGACCATGGCGCGTGGCGCGGCGGAGGTCGTACGGCGCCTCCACACGGAGGGCCGGCTGCACGGGGTGATGGCCATCGGTGGCAGTGGCGGCACGTCGATGGCGACGCGTGCGATGCGTGAACTACCCCTGGGCGTACCGAAGATGATGGTGTCGTCCATGGCGGCGGGCGATGTCGCGCCGTACGTCGGCTCCTCCGACATCACCATGGTGCACAGCGTCGTCGACATCGCCGGGATCAACCGGATCCTCGCGCCCGTCCTCGCCAATGCCGCCGACGCCGTCGCGGCGATGGCCGAGGGATACGCGTCCTCGCGGGCCGAACGCTCGGTGCGGTGGGCGGAGGGCGAGGGACGCCCGGTGGTGGCGGCCAGCATGGCGGGCGTGACGACACCCGGGGTCGACGCCGCGCGCGAGCGGCTGGCCGAACTCGGTTACGAGGTCCTGGTCTTCCACACCAGCGGCTCGGGCGGGAGGTCGCTCGAGGCGATGGCCGGGCAGGGCCGGTTCGCGGGCGTTCTCGATCTGACGCTGAGTGAGATAGCGGACGACCTGCTCGGCGGCATTCTGTCCGCGGGACCGGACCGCCTCCGGGCAGCCGGGCGACGGGGGGTCCCGCAGGTGGTGAGCCTGGGAGCGCTGGACATGATCAAGTTCGGTCCGCGCGACGCGCTCCCCGAGCGCTTCCGCGACCGCCTGGTGCGGGTGCACAATCCGTCGATCACGGTGGTCCGGACGTCGGCTGCGGAGTGCGCCGAACTCGGCCGCAGGGTCGCCGCCAAGCTGCGCGCGGCGGCCGGCCCGGCGGCGGTCTACCTGCCGCGGCAGGGACTGTCGACGCTCGGCGCGCCGGGCGGTCCTTATCACGATCCCGCCGCGGACGGCGCGCTGTTCACAGCGTTGCGCGACGGGCTGGCGTCCAGCGATGTGGACGTCGTGGAGGTCGATACGCACCTCAACGACCCGGAGTTCGGACGGGCGGCGGCCGAGCGCCTTCACCGGATGATCGGCTTCGCCGCCGTCACGCCCGAGGACGCTCCCTCCGGCGCCTGACGCCGCGCCTCAGAAGGACCGGTGGATGTGGTCGGGTTCGCGGGACGCCGCCTCGACGTAGTCCCCGAACTCCATGTCGGCGAGCGCCGGATGCGCGTTCACGGCATGCACGGCGGCCGGGACCGTACGGAACCTGCGCGGCGCCGGCGCCACCATCCGGCCCTCGTCCAGCACCGGCTCCGGATCCCAGTCCTCCTCCTCGGTGGTGAGGGCCAGTACCGCATGGAGCGGCGACCGCATGGTGACGGCGTCGGCGACGAACACCACGCTCAGGTTCTCGTCCTCCGCCGCCGCGGCCATGACGGCGTCGGGTGAGGCACCGGACCAGAGCGGCTCGTCCACGAGATGAAAGCGGGCCTCGTCCCCCCACGGTCCCGGCAACTTCTCCACCACCGCCTGCCACGCTGCCTCGTCGCCGTAGTCGGTCCTGACGACCAGAGCGGCGGACTCGTCCCGTCCCGTAAACCCCGGCAGCACCCTCACATGCCCTCCTCCACTCGCGCGCACGCGCCCGACGGTCGCACGCCGGGCTGACCGCGCCGTTGCGGAAACCCTGCCGTTGTCCTGCGGAACGAACGGCTCGGGCCCGTGCGCCGCAGCGGATGACCGGCCGCGGGCGGGGACGTGACAGCCGTACGACGTACGGACGCCCTTCTCGTTGCGGTTTCAACCCAGCCCTATGCTGCGGACCGTAACCGGGTCCATACTGCGGGGCCATGACCCTCACCGCCGACACCGTCACCGCCCAACGGCTCGAGGAACTCCTCGCCGATCAGTCCATCCCGGCCGTACACCGCACGCTCTGGCTCCTGTTGTGGGAGGCCGAGCAACCGGTCCTCGAACTGCTCTCCCTCGACGTGCGCGACGTCGAGTTCGACCGATTCAGTGAGCGCGCGGCAGGATTCCTCCGTGAGCTGGCCGAGGACCGGGACTCCGGCCCCGTGTTCGCCGTCGGGGAGCGCTCGCTGACCTGGGAGGAGGCCGTCCAGGCCGCCCACGACCAGGGCCACGGCATCCATGCGTTCCGCACCGGCGGAAAGCGCAGCAGACAGGCACGCTAGCCCGCCGCCGGGCCATCGCGCCTGCCTGACCCGGGTCGTCGTACGCCGTCGTGCGGGACGGTGTACCGGCCGGGTGCGCCCCGGAGCACGACGCCGCGTACCCCGGCAGCGCGGCACTGAGTACCCCCGGTGCGGGAGACACCCCTTCCTTGCGGCACTGGTCCGCCCCTCAACGGCTGTGCATCCCAGGCCTGTTGACGACATGGGCCCGACGGCACCAGAATGACGTGTCATTCCGCCGGTCGAGAGGTGTGCTGTGGCCCAACAAGCGGTCGGCAAAAGGGACGCGATCCTGCGCGCGGCGGGCAAGGTGTTCGCCGAACGCGGCTACCACGCGACCGGCATCTCCGACATCGCCCGCGAACTGGGCGCCGGACACGGCACGTTCTACCGGTACTTCAAGAACAAGGAAGACATAGCGCGCAGCGTGGTGTCACGCGCTCTCGGCCGGGTGACGGACGCGCTGTCCGACGAGGACCCCGGCTCCTCCGGCACCCTGGAGCAGTACCGGGAGCAGGTCCGGCGCATCGGCCACAGGCTGTTCGACCTCGTCGCCGCCGAGCCCGAGTTGTGCCGCATCCTCTTCTACGACGCCATCGCCATCGACCGGGCCGAACCGGACACCGCCGGCCGGGCGATGGAGGCGGCCGCCGCCTATACGGCCGCGTTCATCCGCAACGGACAGGACCGGGGCTTCCTGCGCCGCGACGTGGACGCGCACGTGGTCGCGCTCGCGGTCAACGGCGTGATCCTGACCGGGGCGGTGCGGATGCTGCATGTGCGGGACCCGGACGCCATGCGCGATCCGTGGATTCACGCGGTGGAGACCTTGATGTTCGACGGCCTCGGCTCCTGACGGCTCCCGGCTCGCACGGCTGCTCGCGGCCGGCGCCGCGGACCGAGGGCGCGCACGACCTTCGTTTTCCGTCCTGTTGTCCGGCCGCTTTTTCTCTCCCCTGGAAGCGGAATGACGTGTCATTCCCGAAAGGAGAGCACGATGGTCCAGGTCGATGTGTTCTGGTCGTACGGCATCGGCGCGAGTTTCGCGACCGCCGCCGCCTACCACCTGAAGCCCCGGGAGGGAGCCCTCGGCCGGGCGGTGCGGCGGCCGTGGGCGGACCCCTTTCTGTCGGCGGCGATCCTCTACTGCGCCGTGCTGTTCGCGCCGAGCGGGGCATGGCTCCTGTGGGGCTTCCCCGACTGGGAGACCATGCAGGTCGCGCACGGGCACGGGTCGTTGCCCGCCTGGCTGGTCGCGCTGTTCGCCGCGACGAACGTGAGCCAGGGCGTCCTCGGCTACTGGGTCGCGTCACGTCTCATTGCCGCCGGCCGGGTCTACACGGCGTTCCTCCAGGCGGGAATCGGATACGCGGGGATGTTCTTCATCCTCGTCCACGGCTGGGACGGGCGCGGCTACCAGCGGTTCTTCTCCGCGGACCGCGAGACGTTCGCGACCTGGCCGGAGCGGCCGGGCCTCGGGGAGGCCCTGTCGCGCGTCGCCGACTGGCTGGTCTCACCGGTGGCGCTGACGCTGTACGGCATGGGCGTGGTGCTCGTCCCCGTCATGCTGGTCCTGATCGTGTCCTGGATCAGGTCGGGGCGGAGCGAGGCCGACACGGGTGCGGGTGCCGCCGGTACCGATTCCGGTTCCGTCGTCGCGACGGTGCCGGGCCCGGCACGCATCGTAGGTGCGGTGCTCGGTGCCGTGTTCGGGGTGGCGCTCGGGACGGCGGTTGCGGCGAGCATCCTCGTCCACCTGCTGGGCTGGTGGGTGGGCGTTCCCGTCGCCGCGGCCCTCACCGCCCTCTTGGTCGTCCGCCGCGGAACGGGCGCCGCGCACCGGCTCTTCGGGCTCCTCGCGTTGCCGGACGGGCCGGTTGGGCGTGGGGCGGGGCGGGTGCTGACCGCCGGAGGTTGACGGTCGGCGGGTCGGTCGTGCCGCGTGCCCGCCCAAGGCGAGCCGGCGCGGGGCCGACCGACGGCTCCACCGCATCGAGCCGCATCGAGCCCCTGCGAGCCGCAGCGAGCCCTCGCGATCAGGTGCCTCACCTTCAGTGCCCGTCACGCTCCGCCTCGCGCCGACGGCGCCGGTGTGCGGCGACGCGTGTGCGCGAGGCGCAGGTGGACGAGCAGTAGCGGCGGGCGGCTCCCGGGCCGGTGTCCAGATACAGCGCGGCACATCCCGGGGCTGCGCACTCGCCCCACGCGATACGGCCGTGCTCGGTGAGGAGTTGGGCCAGCGCCATCGCGCCGGAGGCGAGGAACCAGTCGGCCCAGCTCGCGTCCTCACCACGGTCGACGTGGAGATGCCAGGGGTGGCCGTCGTGGCACGAGAGGCGCGGACGCGCACCGCACTCGGCGAGCAGGGCGTTGATGGTGTGCGCCGCGCGGTCGGTGTCCGTCTCGGTGAGGACGTCCACGAGGCGCCCGGCGGCCCTGCGCAGACTCGCGGCATCGGCCTCGGAGAACGCCTCCTCGGCCAGGTCGGCCGCGCTCTCCCCGTGCCGGGCGAGGAGCGCGGCCAGATCGGCGCGGGGGATCGACGGCTCGCGGCGTACGGCGCCGGCGATGTCGATCAGCCGCTGCCCGGGCCGAAATCCTTGCGGGGGAGGGGTGTTGCTCACGCGGGCGTGATCCTTTCCTCTCGGGTTCTCCAGCTCACGCTCTGAGTGTAACGTCTTAGAGTTATAAGCCGTTACGGAGGAAGGTGAGGCTGTGCGGACACGGGGGCATCTCGGGCGGTATCTGACGACCGCGTTCTGCGCCCGGCTCGCGGACGAGGGCATGGCGGTGGTCGTGGTGCTTCTGGCGCTGCGGCGCACCGGCAGCGCCGCCGACGGAGCCTTCCTGCTGACCGCCTGGATGGCGCCGCACGTACTGGCCGCACCCTTGGCGGGCAGCCTCGCCGCGCGGGTGCCTCGCCCCCGCCTCTTCCGTGTCTGCGCGCTGGGCGGATTCGCCGCCGCCATCGCGGGGCTGACCCTCACCCTGGGGCGCGCACCCGTCGGCGTGACCCTGGCGATCGCTCTGACGGGCGGTGCCTGCGGACCGGTCGTCTCGGGAGGGTTGTCCAGCCTGGTGGCAGTCCTGGTGCCGGCGGGCGAGGAGCGGGCGCGGGCCTACGCGTGGGACGCCGCCACCTACAACGCCGCGTCGGTGGCCGGGCCCGCTGCCGTGGCGGTCACCGCCATGGCGCTCTCGCCCGGCGCCGCGGCGTTCCTCCTGGCGGGCGCGGCCGCGCTGGCCGCCGTTCTGGCGGTGTCGCTGCCGCCGGAGCGGACGGCGACGGGTGCGGCGCCAGGCGAGGCGAGGGGGACGGGGACGGAGGGAGCGGCTGATCCGGGGCCGGTGGGTCAGGGCCCCGCGGACGCGGACACGACGCGGGCGCCCGGAGCCCGTACACCGGGAGCCCGTACGCCCGGTGGCTGTAGGGATGCGACCCGTACGCCCGGTGCCTGTACGACCGGAGCGGACGGGCCACGGCAGACGCTCCGCGCCGACCTGGCCGCCGCACTGCGCGTCGTCCGGCGAACGCGCGAGCTGCGGGCCGTCACCGCCGCCACCTCACTGGCGTTCGTCGGCGTCGGCGGTCTCACCACCTCCGCGGTCCTGCTCGCGGAGGACCGCGGACACCCCGGTGGAGGGGGCCTCCTGGTGACGCTCTTCGCCATCGGAGCCCTCGCCGGCTCGCTCGGCCTCGCCCGATGGCGGCCGCACCTCCCCGCGCACCGTCTCGTCGCCGCCAGTCTCCTCGGGACGGGCCTGGCCCTCGGCGCCGCGGCACTCCTGCCCTCGTTCACCGCCGCCGCTGCGCTGTTCGCGGTGGCGGGTCTGTGCGACGGGCCGCTGCTGAGCGCGACGTTGCGGATCCGCGCCGACCACGCGCCGCCGCATCTGCGCACGCAGGTGTTCACCCTCGGCGCGGGGCTGAAGATCTCGGCGGCGGCGTGCGGGGCCGCGCTCACCGGGGCGGCCGCGGCCTGGTCCCCGTCGCTGCTCCTGGTGGCGATCGCCCTCGTACACCTGGCGGCCCTGCTCCTCTACTGCCTCGCACGATCCGTACCCGCCGGGCGTACCGCACGCCCCGACACGCCGCCCGTCCACCGGTCACCGCGCCCCACCCCGTCGCGCCACGCGGACGGCGGCACGAGCTGAGCCCGCCCTGACGGCCGTCCAGGCCAACCAGGAGCGGCCCTCATCTCGCGCACACCAGCGGCAGGTTGCGTGAAGGACCCTTCCGCGGATCTTGCGCTTCCGCGGAGCCGCGCCATCCTGAGCCAAGGACAGGACATCACCGTCCTGAGCACGGGACGGGGCATCACCGACTCGTGCCCGGGACCGTGATCCGCGACGCCGAAAGGGCTGGGAATGACCACCTCCGTACACGGCCCCGCCCAGGACACCACCGGCCCGGCGCGCCCGCGCCGGGCCCTGGTCGCAGGCTCGGTCGGCAACTTCATCGAGTGGTACGAGTTCGGCGTCTACGGCTACTTCGCCACGATCATCGCCGCGAACTTCTTCACCCCCGAGGGCGGCAGCGACGTCGAAGGGCTCATCAAGACCTACGCCTCCTTCGCCCTCGCGTTCTTCTTCCGCCCGGTCGGAGCGGCCGTCTTCGGCCGTGTCGGCGACCGGATCGGCCGCCGCCCCACCCTGATCCTGGTCGTCCTGCTGATGACGGCCGCCACGACCCTGATCGGCGTACTCCCCACGTACGCCACCGTGGGGGCCGCAGCGCCCTGGCTGCTCACGCTGCTGCGCATCCTCCAGGGCCTGTCCGCCGGGGGCGAGTTCGGCGGTGCGGTGTCGATCATGACGGAGTTCGCGCCCCCGGGCAAGCGGGGTCTCTACGGGTCCTGGCAGTCCTTCACCGTCGCTCTCGGGCTGCTCGGCGGCGCGGGGACCGCGGCTGCGCTCGCCACACTGCTGACCGCGTCCGACCTCGAGGCGTGGGGCTGGCGGGTGCCGTTCCTGCTGGCGCTGCCCCTGGGACTCGTCGCGCTGTGGCTCCGGCTGCGTCTGGAGGAGACGCCCTCGTTCGAGCGCGCGAGCGCTGGCCTGTCCGACCCCGCCGTCGATCCCGACGCGCTCAGGGCCTCCAGGACCCCGCGGGGCGAGGTGATCCAGGCCGTCGTACTGGGCGCGGGCCGGCTCATGGGGTGGTCGGCGGCCGGATACACCTTCCTCGTCGTGATGCCCGGGTATCTGCAGAGCGCGCTCAACGCCACGTTCCAGCAGGCGCTGGTGGCCACCGTGCTCGCCAACCTGGGTTTCGCGGTCTCCATCATCCCGGCGGGGCTGCTGAGCGACCGGATCGGGCGGCGCGCGGTCATGCTCGCGGGGGCGGCCCTGGTGGCGCTCCTCGCCTTCCCCCTGCTCAACCTGTTGCAGGACCCCGGCGCTTCGGACGCCGCCAAGGGTGCCGCGGTGACCGTGGCCGGCGCCGTCGTCGGCCTGATGGCGGGACCCGGCCCGGCGATGCTCGCCGAGATGTTCCCCACCCGCGTCCGCTACACGGGCCTCGGGCTGGCGTACGCGCTCTCGAACGCCGTCTTCTCGGGCTCGGCCGGGCTCATCATCACCGAATTGATCAAGCGCACCTCCAACGTCGACATCCCCGCGTACTACGTGGTCGTGACGTGCGTCGTCAGCGGGCTCGCGCTGATCACGCTGCGCGGCGACGACCACCGGCGCGCGTTGCGCGACTGAACGCCCCCTGACCGAGGAGACTCGTGAACGCGGAGATCCGTGAACGCGGAGATCCGTGAACGTGGGGCCCTGAACGAGGAGAGCTGAACCATGCGCGTGATCGGTCTGATGTCCGGCACGTCCCTGGACGCCATCGACGCCGCGGCCGCCGATCTGGCCTTCGAGGGCGACGCGCTGGTGCTGACGCCGCTCGGATCGCTGAGCGTCCCGTACTCGGACGAGTTGGGGAAGGCGCTGGCCGCGGCGCTGCCGCCCGCGGCGACGACCATGGAGGAGGTCTGCCGCCTGGACACCCGCGTCGGACAGGAGTTCGCCGCGGTCGCGGTCCGGGCCGACCGGGAGCTGTGCGACGGCCGGGCCGACCTCGTCGTCTCGCACGGGCAGACCGTCTTCCACTGGGTCGAGGACGGGCGCGTGCACGGCACCCTGCAGATCGGCCGGCCGGCCTGGATCGCCGAGGCCGCGGGCTGCCCCGTCGTGTCCGACCTGCGTACCCGCGATGTCGCCGCCGGGGGACAGGGCGCGCCTCTGGTGAGCATCGTCGACGTTCTGTGGCTGCGGGGGCGCCCCGGGGTCCCCGTCGCGCTGAACCTGGGCGGCATCGCCAACATCACCGTCGCCGCGGGCGATCCTGTCGCGTTCGACACCGGCCCCGCGAACGCCCTCATCGACGCGGCGGTCCGCGATCTGACCCACGGTGCGGCGGACTACGACGCCGACGGGGCCCTGGCCGCCCGTGGCAGCGTCGACGCCTCGCTGCTGGAGCGGCTGCTCGACGAGCCGTACTACGCCAGGCCCGCCCCCAGGACGACGGGGAAGGAGCTGTTCCATCTGCCGTACCTGCGGGCCGCCTTGGCGGGTGGCCCGCCGCTCCCGGCGGAGGACGTCGTGGCCACGCTCACCCGGCTCACCGCCAGGACCGTCGCGGACGCGGCGCGGTCCGTGGGGGCGACCGAGGTCATCGCGTCCGGCGGCGGCACCCGCAACCCCGTCCTCATGGCGATGCTCCGCACCGAACTCGACGGCATCGGGCTGCGGGTCTCCGACGACCTCGGCCTGCCGTCGGAGGCGAAGGAGGCGTACGCGTTCGCCGTGCTCGGATTCCTGACGCTCCACGGGCTGCCCGGGACGGTCCCCGCGTGCACGGGCGCCCGGCACGCCGGCGTGCTGGGCTCCATCACCCCCGGCCGCCGTGGTCTGCGGCTGCCGGAGACGCCGCGGTCCGCCCCGTCCCGGCTCCGGATCGCCCCCGGCCCGTCCGACGCGTCAGGGGCGGCTGTCAGCGCGTGAAGACCGCGTCCTGGTAGACCCAGGCGCCGTCGTGCCGTACGAAGCGGCTCCGCTCGTGGAGTTCGCCCGGCTGCCCGTCGTGCGTGTACCGCGCGCGGAAGGTGACGGTGCCCGTGGTGTGGAAGGCACTGCCCTCGGCGGTGTCCAGGATCTCCAGCCCCACCCACCGCAGCCCCGCGTCGAAGTCGACCTCGGACGGCCTCGTCCCGGGATGCCAGGTGCGCAGCAGATAGCCCGCGTCCCGTACGGCGAAGGCGGTGTACCGGGACCGCATCAGCGCCTCGGCGGTGGGCGCCGCGGCCGTACCGGCGTGCAGGCGCCCGCAGCAGTCGGCGTAGGAGGCGCCCGTACCGCAGGGACAGGGGGAGGCGGCGGTGACGGCGGGCGGCTGAGGGCGTGAACGGCGACGGGACATGGCGACCATTGTCCGTCACCTGCGGGGGTGGGGTGACTGTGGGCTGTTCGGGGGGATCATCGCGAGGCGCCATGACCGGTACGGCGTAGCCGGCGTTGGAGAGGCGCTCGGAGAGACCGCGTTCGTCCGGAGGAAAGCGTGCAGATTCAGCGGATCGCGACAGCAACGGCCGTTGCCCTGGCCGTCGGTGGGCTGACGTCCCTGGGGGCGGGCCCGACATGGGCCGATGGCCCGCGGGCGACGGCCGGTGGCGGGTCCGCCCCGATGGGCGGCGTGGGCCAGGAGAACACGGCGCAGGACGGGCGGCAGAACAACAACTGCGTCCGGGCGAACGGGGCGTCGACGACGGTGACCGGTGGCCGTGCGGACGGGCGCTGTGTGACCGCCGACGGATCCTTCAACGCGTTCGCCCACGTCGAGCGGGGCGGAGCGGATGCGGCGGGCGGGACCGGTCCCTTTCAGGTCAGCCAGCAGAACACGGCCCAGCGCGGGCGGCAGAACAACAACTGCGCCTCGCCGAACGCCGGTTCCCTCGGCGCGAGGGGCGGTGGCTTCGACAGCCGGTGCGTGGACCGGGACCGCTCCTTCAGCGACCACACCACCGTGAAGGGCAAGGGAGCGGCCGCCGAAACGGGCTCCACGGCCTCGGCCCTGTTCCAGCAGACCGTGGCTCAGGAAGGACGGCAGAACACCACCTGCGCGAGCCAGGACGTCAGCAGCGCGATGGTGTCGGGGGGAAGGGTGGTGAGTCGCTGCGGGAACCACGACATCTCCCGCAGCCGGTTCACCACGACGCAGGGAGGAGGTGCCGAGACCAGCGGCATGACGTCGGGCGGTCTGCTGAACTCCCAGAGCTGGGCGCAGGAAGGGCGGCAGAACGTGAATTGCGCCAACGTCGCGACCGGGGGCATCGACCTTGACGGAGGCAGGTCGGAGAGCACCTGTGCCAACGCCGACGACTCCCGCAGTCACACCACCTCGGTGAAGGGCACAGGAGCTCGGGTCAGCGGCGGCAACGGTGTTGTGGCCGCCTTCGCTCAGGACGCTGCGCAGGAGGGGCGGCAGAACGTCCACTGCACCAACCTGAACGAGTCGGCGCACGTCGTGTCCGGAGGCAGGGTGGAGGACACCTGCCGGAACGCCGACGAGTCCAGCAGCCGGAGGACCGTCACCGAGAACGGCGGTGCGGTGGTGTCCGGCGGCTCGTCCGCTGATGCGATTCACCAGCGGAACGTCGCTCAGGAGGGACGTCAGAACACCCACTGCGCCGACATCCACCGGGGGATCCTCCGTCCGACGGGCAGCGTGTCGGAGACCCGCTGCGACACCCAGGACCGGTCCGTCAGCCGCGACACCGTGACCAAGGGCGGTGGCGCCGAGGTCGACGGCGGCGCATCCGGCGTGGCACAGGACCGGCTGCAGAACACGGCGCAGGCAGGCCGCCAGAACAACAGCTGCGGCAACACCAACCGGGTGGATGCCACGCTCAGCGGTTCCCGTGCGGCGTCCGAGTGCCTGGCCGACGACCACTCCGTCAGCACGGGAACGCGATACCTCTAGCAGCGCCCCGCTGTACGACGCCCGGGCGCGGGTCAGGTCTCCCCGCCCCGGGCTCGTCCGCCCCGCTTCGGCAGGCGCCAGCGGCCGGTCCAGCCGGGCCGGGGGCGTGGGGGCATCCGGCGGACCCGGGCGAGCACCAGCACGGTGTCGTCGTCCGGGTCGGGCGACACCAGTTGGGTGAGGATGCGGTCGGCGGCACGCTCCAACGACTCGGGCGCCGCGCGCAGTTCGTCGCGGAGTCTGTCCAGTCCCGCGTCGAAGTCCTGGTCGTGCGACTCGACCAGCCCGTCGGTGTAGAGGGCGAGCACGGCGTCCTCGGGGAGGTCGACGTCCATCGCGCGGAAGGTGAACCCGCCGACCCCGAGAGGGACGCCGAGTACCTCGTCGAGCGTGTCGACCTCGCCGTCCGGCCGCAGGATCAGCGGCGGCGGGTGACCGGCGCTGGCGATACGGGTGTGCCCGGCGGCCGGGTCGAAGACGACGTACACGCATGTGGCCAGTTCGATGCCCGTCTCCGTCGCGAACTGGTCCAGTTCCGCGAGGAGTTCGGACGGCTCCGGGTCCCGTCTGGCCAGGGCCCGCGCGGTGAAGCGCAGGCCGCCCATGTCCGCCGCCGCCCGTACGCCGTGGCCCATCACATCGCCCACGACCAGCGCCACGCGGCGGTCCGGCAGCTGGATCAGGTCGTACCAGTCGCCGCCGACCTCGGTGACGCGGCCGCCCGGGAGGTAGCGGTGAGCCACCGTCACATAACGTCCGGCCAGGAGGGTTTCGGGCATCAGGGCGCGCTGGAGGGTGAGCGCGATGTCCCGTTCCCTGCTGTAGAGGCGGGCGTTGTCGAGGCAGAGCGCGGCGCGTGAGGTCAGCTCGGCCGCGAGGCTGAGGTCCTGGTCGGTGAAGGCGGGGCGGGTGGCGGAACGGCCGAACATGGCGATGCCCTGGACCGTTCCCCGTGCGATGAGCGGGGCGATGACGAGTGCGGACAGCCCGCTGTCGACCAGCAGGCGCGCGCTGGTCTCGTCGGGCACGTTGCGCGTCACGAAGGCCTCGTCGACCTGCGCGGACTCGGGGCGGCCCGTCTGCAGGACATGGTGGATGGCCGAGCCCGGCGGGTAGCGGGCCGTCTCCCGCCCGCTCAGCAGCTCGGTGGCGGCCGAGGAGAGCACGGTGTCCGAGGCGATCCGGCGCGTGACCACCGGGAGGGCGGGGTCGAACGGCTCCTGCTCGTTCATCCACTCCACGAGCTCCACGACGGCCGCGTCGCAGAAGTCGGGGACCGCGACCTGGACGATCTCCCGCGCGGTGACGGCCACGTCCAGCGTGGTGCCGATCCGGGCGGCCGCGCGGTCGAGCAGCGCCAGGCGCTGCCGCGCGGCCGACGCCTCGACGAGGGCCTGCTCCCGGTCCGTGACGTCGACCATCATCCCGCCCACGCCGAAGAGGCGGATCCCGCCGGGCCTGCTGAGCGGGAAGAGGCTCACCGACCAGACCTGGTCACGGTCGGGCTGCCCGCGGGTGCGGACCCCCACGAGCGAGCCGACGATGGGCCGGCCCACCTCACCGACGGCGCGCAGCATGCTCTCGTACTCGCCGCCGTCGGGCGTGATCATCACCTCGCCCACGTGCCGCCCGACGTGGTCCTCGACAGGCATCCCGTCCATGTCGGCCAGCGCCTGGTTGAGATGGACGAACCGCAGGTCCGCGTCGAACATGACCAGCCCGATCGGGCAGCTCTCGAAGAGGGCGTCGAGGAATGCCAGGTTGTTCCTGACCCGTTCCAGCTCGCCGCTCTCGCTCGCCAGCGCCATCACCGTGTCCCGGCCGTCGGGCCCCGCGAGCCGGAAGACCCGGAAGCCGCCGTCGAAGACCGTGCCGTCGCGGCGGAGGATCGACAGGCGGCCGCGCCAGTAGCGCTCGCTCCGTCCCCGCTCGACCATGCGGGCCCATTCGTCCCTCCCGCTGCCGGCGGAGCCCGGGGTGTGCGGGGCATCGGGGAAGAGCATGCCGCTGGGCTGCGCGAGCACGTCGTCGGCGGCGTACCCGAACAGCGACTCCGCGCCCGGGCCCCAGAAGCAGATCCGGTTGTCGTCGTCGACGCCGAACACGGCGACCGGCACCCGTTCCAGCAGGGAACCGGGCTCCGACCAGAGCGGACTCCGGCCCTGCGTCTGGCCTGCCAGTTCTGAGGACACCGTTGTTCCTCCCCGTACTCACGGCCCGGGTCCGCGCCTCTCGACCAGCGGACATCTTCAATTTTGCCCTTTATGTGCACGTTCCGGGCGGCCCTGCGGAATGTCGATGGTCGGGGCGATTCGGTGGCCGAATCGCAGGCTGGAGGCGTCGAATGCCTGGGACGTGAAGGGGGTCGCGGCGGCGGCGTGGGTGGCCCGCCCGCCGTGTGCCGACTGCTCCGGCCAGCGGGGAGCCGTGGAGTAAGCACTACTCAACCTCGGTCGGCGAGGCAACCCCGGGTGGGGTCCGACTCTCCCCCTTTCAGGGGAGGGCGTCGCGCTCCGGCGTCGGCGCGCTGCCCCAGGGCACTGCCCCGATGGTGATATACCGGGTGATCGGCCCATATGATGGCTGCCGGGGGGCCGCAGGGCCGCCAACGGCAACGACAACTCCAGTACGGGAGGACGGACTTGAGGATTCTTCTGGTAGGCGCGGGCGGAGTCGGCAGCGCGGTCGTCGGCATCGCTGCCCGCCGGGACTTCTTCGAGCAGATGGTCGTGGCCGACTACAACCCCGACCGCGCCCGGAGCGCCGTGGAGTCCGTCGGTGACCCGCGTTTCGTGGCCGCCCAGGTCGACGCCTCCGACGAGGCGGCCGTCGGCGCCCTGCTCGCCGAGCACCGCTGCGACGTCCTGCTCAACGCGACCGACCCCCGGTTCGTCATGCCGCTGTTCCGGGCGGCGCTGGCCGGTGGCAGCCACTACCTGGACATGGCGATGTCCCTGTCCAAGCCCCACCCGGACCGCCCGTACGAGGAGTGCGGAGTCAAGCTGGGCGACGACCAGTTCGCGCTCGAGGAGCAGTGGAAGCAGAAGGGCCTTCTGGCGCTCGTGGGCATGGGCGTCGAGCCCGGCCTGTCCGACGTGTTCGCCCGCTACGCCTCCGACGAACTCTTCGACGAGATCGAGGAGATCGGGGTGCGCGACGGCGCGGACCTCGAGGTCGAAGGCATGGGCTTCGCCCCCTCCTTCTCCATCTGGACCATGATCGAGGAATGCCTCAACCCGCCGGTCGTCTACGAGTCGGACCGCGAGTGGTTCACCACGCCGCCGTTCAGCGAGCCCGAGACCTTCGACTTCCCCGAAGGAATCGGCCCGTTGGAGTGCGTCAACGTGGAACACGAGGAGGTGCTCCTCATGCCGCGCTGGCTCGATGCCAAGCGGGTCACTTTCAAGTACGGCCTCGGCACCGAGGTCATCAACACCCTGCGCACGCTGCACCAGTTGGGCCTCGACCGCACCGACAAGGTGAAGGTCGGAGGCGTGGAGGTCTCGCCGCGTGACGTCGTGGCCGCCTGCCTGCCCGACCCCGCGACGCTCGGCGACCGCATGCACGGCAAGACGTGCGCGGGCACCTGGGTGCGCGGTGTGAAGGACGGGGCGCCGCGCGAGGTGTACCTCTACCACGTGGTCGACAACCAGTGGTCGATGCGGGAGTACGGCTCGCAGGCCGTCGTCTGGCAGACCGCCATCAACCCGGTCGTCGCCATGGAGCTGATGGCGGAGAAGACCTGGGAGGGCGCCGGCATCCTCGGCCCCGAGGCGCTCCCGCCCCGCCCCTTCCTGGACCGTCTCACCGCCTACGGTTCGCCCTGGGGCATGCGCGAACAGTGAGCGGCGCGGCTGAGTGAGCCCCCGACGAGGCGAGGGCGTGGGCATCCCGGGAGCGGGTGCCCACGCCCTCGGCCCGTGAGGTGCGCTCTCAGTCCCTCCCGCGGGCCCCGCGGCTCGTCACACAGCCTGGTTCCGGCGCGACGGCCTCGGGCTGCGTCGCGCCGGGCGTGCCCTCGGCCGCCACGTACGAGCCGCTGTCCGCCTCGGCCGCTTGCCGGCGCTCCGCGCGGCGGGGTCGCATCCGGGCGACCGCCACGCCCGCCAGGCACAGTGCGCCGCCCAGCAGCGTGAGCAGGTCGGGGACCTCGCCGAGGACGATCCAGGACATCACCACGACCAGACCCGGAACGGCGTACGTCGTGGCGCCCATCCGTCCGGCCGTGGTGCGCGACAGCGCGTAGGCCCACGTGCTGAAGGCGAGGGCGGTCGGGAAGAGCCCGAGGTAGAGCACGTTCAGCGTCGCCGAGAGCGGGGCCTCGGACACCGCCGACACGAGCTGCCCGGCGAACGGCAGGCAGGCGACCGTACCGATGAGGCATCCGTACGTCGTCACCTGCAGGGCCGTGGCGTGCTGAAGGGCGGGCTTCTGGCTCACCACGCCCGCGGCGTACGCGACGGCCGCCACCAGGCACAGCAGCACGCCGGTGAGGGACGACGCGTCACCACCGGACATCGAGACCCCGACGACGACCGCGCCCAGGAACGACACCGCCATACCGCTGAGCAGCTTCGGCGGGAATCCCTCCTTGAGCAGCCAGCCACCGAGGAGCGCGACGAGGATCGGGCCCACGTTCACGACCATGGAGGCCGTACCGGCGTCCACTTCGCGTTCGCCCCAGTTCAGCGCGACCATGTAGCCGCCGAACCAGAGGACGCCGGAGATCAGGATGCCGGGCCAGGCCGCGCGCGGCGGGAATCCGCCCCGCCGGACGAGCAGGACGGCGACCAGGGCGACGGAGCCCGCGAGGAGCCGCCCGAGCGCCAGCGCGCCCGGCTCGAAATGGGCCACGGCGCTGCGGATGGAGACGAAGGCCGACGCCCACAGCAGCACGGTGACGGCGGCGGCGATCAGCGCAGGCGCATGGACGCCGTCACGCCCTGCGGTGCTCTCGGAACTCCCCGTCGTCCCCGATCCGGAACGCAGCTTCACAGCGCCTGTCCTTCCATCCCCGTTGAACGCCCGCTCGTCGAATGCGGCCGCACTTCGGCACGGCGCACGGCGCCGCGCTCACAGGGGCCAGCCTGCGACAGGTGATGCGCCAGGACAAGTGAAATCGGCTCGGGGTACGCCGTAGCGACGCTTACGCATGGGGCGGCCGATCCGGGCGGCGCACTCCCCAGGAAGTCGCCTGCAACGACGCGGGAGTTCCGGGCGGCGGGAACGACATTTCTCACGCCCTCCGTGGCCCCGAATCGCCCCCTCCGCACCGCTCCTGCCTGCCACGATGGCGAGCCGGGCGGGGGTTCGTGAATCCGGTCCCCGCTGTCTCACGACCCCCCGTACAGGAGCGGCGATGCCTCCCACGTCCGGTCGACCGTCCATTGCCGCGGCACGTGCGCGCACCGTACGGCTCCTGCCCGCACCCTCGGTCCTCGGCTTCGCGCTGCTGCTGGCGCTGGTGTTCGCCGTTTCGTACGGCGCGGGCACGCTGGCGGGGCCGGTCGCCCCGGCCATGCGCCCCGCGAGCGGCGGGAGCGGGGGAGGGGCACCCGGTGGCGACGCGCCCGCACCGGAGGAGCCGGGCGGCGGTGGCATGGGCGGCATGCACGGGATGGGCGGCCATGGTGAGGTACGGGGAGACGCGCGGTGAGCGCCCGGTCCACGCGGTCCTGCGCCACCGCGCCCGCGAACTCCGAAGCGCCGGACGCCGAACCGACGGACCCCGAATCGACGGACCCCGAATCGGCGGACGCCGAACCGACGGACCCCGAATCGGCGAACCCCGTACCGGCGGACCCCGAAGCGCTGGGCGCTGATTCCACCGGCAACGAGTCCACGGGCACGGTGCCCGTCGAGGCCGCGGCGGCCGACTCCGCGCCCGCAAGCGATCCGGGCGACGCCGACCCCGTCTCCACGGTCCTCCTGATCGGCGGCATGACCTGCGCCGCCTGCGTCGGCCGGGTCGAGAAGCGGCTCGGGCGTATCGAGGGGGTCAGCGCGACCGTCAACCTCGCCACCGGGCGGGCCCGGGTCAGCCATCCCGCCGGGCTGGCGGTGGGCGACCTCATCGGCACGGTCGAGGCCGCGGGATTCACCGCGGAACTCCCCGAGCCACCTGCCTCCCAGCCGCCGGCCTCCGCGTCGGACCCCCTTCGCGACGAGGAGTGCCCGAACCGTACGGACGCGGCATCCCCGGCCGAGTCCGCGTCCGGCCCCGCCAAGTCCGCAGAAGAGGCGCAGCGGCGCGAGGAGCGCCACCGTCTGCGCGTCACCGCCCTGCTCGCCGTCCCCGTACTCGTCCTGTCCATGGTCCCCGCCTGGCAGTTCCGCAACTGGCAGTGGCTGTGCTTCGTCCTCGCCGCGCCCGTCGCCGTCTGGGGCTCCCTGCCCTTCCACACCCGCGCGCTGCGTGGACTCCGCCACGGCGCGGCGACCATGGACACCCTCGTCTCGCTCGGCGTCGCCGCCTCCTTCGGATGGTCCGCCTACGCGCTCTTCTTCGGCGGGGCGGGGACGCCCGGCATGACGATGCCGTTCTCGCTCCTGCCCACGGCGGGGGACGGCACGGCCCACGTCTACCTCGAAGCGGCCGTCGGTGTCCCGCTGTTCGTCCTGGCGGGGCGGCACTTGGAGGTAAGGGCCCGCCGTGGCACCGGGTCCGCGCTGCGCTCGCTGGCCGAACTGGCCACCCAGGACGTGGCCGTTCACGAGGGCGGCACCGAACGCCGCATCCCCATCGGTGAGGTGCGGGCCGGAGCGCGGTTCCTCGTACGGCCCGGGGAGCGCGTCGCCACCGACGGCGTCGTGACCGAGGGGAGTTCCGCCCTGGACGTCTCGCACGTCACCGGCGAGAGCCGTCCCGTGGAGGTCGGGCCGGGATCGGCCGTCGTCGGCGGTTCGGTCAACTCCGGCGGGCTGCTGGAGGTACGGGCCACCGCCGTCGGCGCGGACACCCAACTCGCCCGCATCACACGCCTGGTGGAGGACGCGCAGAACGGCAAGGCCCGCGTGCAGCGCCTCGCCGACGCCGTCGCCGCCGTGTTCGTGCCCGCAGTCCTCGCCGTCTCCGTCACCGTCCTCGGTTTCTGGCTCGGGGCGGGGGCGGACCCGCAGGCCGCCATCACCGCGTCGGTCGCGGTCCTCGTCGTGGCGTGCCCGTGCGCGCTGGGTCTCGCCACACCGACGGCCCTGCTGGCCGCCACGGGACGCGGCGCCCGTCTGGGCATCCTCGTCAAGGGCCCCGAGGCCCTGGAGCGGCTGCGCCGTATCGACACGGTCGTCCTGGACAAGACGGGCACGCTCACCACCGGCCGCATGAGTGTCATCGACGTCACCGGGCGGGGCGGCGAGCTGAGCACGGACGACGCGCTCCGCCTGTCGGCCGCCGTGGAGCACGGCTCCGAACACCCCCTGGGACGCGCCGTCACCGCACACGCCCGCCGCACGGGGACGGACCTGCCCCTGCCGCCGGTCACCGGATTCGAGTCCGTCACCGGCAACGGCGTGCGCGGAACCGTCGAGGGCCGCCGCGTGGCCGTGACCGGTCCGGGCGACGCGGCACTCCTCCCGGCGCCGCTGCGCACGGCGGTCGAGAGCGCCGAGGACTCCGGACACACGGCGGTACTCGTCAGCGTGGACGACGCCCCGGAAGCGGTCCTCGCCATCGGCGACACGGTCCGGCCCGACGCCTACCGCGCCGTCGAACACCTCCGGCGCCTCGGCATGGAGCCCGTCCTGGCCACCGGGGACCGCCCGGCCGCCGCCCACGCCGTCGCCGCCCACCTGGGCATCACCGAGGTCCACGCTGGGGCGCTCCCCGAGGACAAGGCCGCACTCGTCGCCTCCCTCCGGGAGCGCGGCCGCCGGGTCGCGGTCGTCGGGGACGGCGTCAACGACGCGGCGGCGCTGGCCCACGCCGACCTGGGCATCGCGATGGCCGGTGCCACCGACGCCGCCATCGGGGCCGCGGATGTCACGCTGGTCCGCGAGGACATCCGGGCCGTCGCCGACGCCGTGCGCCTGGCGCGCCGGACGCTCGGCACCATCCGCGCCAATCTGGTCTGGGCGTTCGGCTACAACCTCGTCACCGTCCCCCTGGCCGCCGTGGGTCTGCTCAACCCGATGCTCGCGGCCGCCGCCATGTCCGCCAGCTCCCTGCTCGTGGTCGGCAACAGCCTGCGCCTGCGCGACTGGAGTCCGGACCGCACTCCGTCCGACGCGCGCCGGACCGGCCACGGCCGCGCGCGCCCGAACCGCCTGCGGGAGCAGTCGTGACCGAACACCCGGACGCCGCACCGATCCTGGCGGCCCGCCGCGTCCTGTCCGGAGCCGGGGTGCCGGCGGCCCTCGCGGCGCTGCTGGCCTGCGCGCTGACCCTGGGCGGACTGGTGGCCTGGACGGCGTCCGGCAGGGCGGGCGAGGGGCAGCGGATCGAGGTGGCCGACGCCCGGATCTATCTGCCCGCGAACCCGGACACCACCGCGGCCTTCTTCACGGTGCGCAACACCGGGGACACGGCGGACGAACTCGTGGGCGTACGGTCCTCGGCCGTCGGCTCCGCGATGCTGAGCGACATGGTGGAGAAGGACAACGCCCAGACGATGCGCATGGTGCCGAGCGTTCCGCTCGCGGCGCGCTCCACACTGCGCATGTCGCACTCGACCGTGGACGTCATGATCAGGCCGGCGCCGCGCCTGAAGCCGGGCGACCGTGTGCCGTTCACGCTGCAGTTCCGCGACAACCCGCCGATCGAGGTGGAAGCGGTCGCCGTCCGCCCGGGAACGTAGCGGAGCCGGTGGGGGCCGTACGCGCGCACCGGCGTCGTACGGCCCCCGGCTCGCCGTATCAGGTGCGGCTGCCCGCGAGCGCCGCCACGCGTCGGCCGGTTCCGGCTCCCCTTCCGGTTCCCGGCCGTACGGGAGTGGTGGGGCGCGACCGGACCGGTGGCCGTGCCGGGGCGTCGGCCCGGGGCGAGGGGGGCGGTTCCTCCGCCTCGTTCAGCAGCGCCATGAGCGTCTCCCGGGCCCGCGCGACCCGGGACCGCACCGTTCCCACGGGGCACTCGGCCACCGAGGCGGCCTCCGCGTACGGCAGTCCCAGCAGCTGCGTCAGCACGAACGCCTCGCGCCTCCCCGACGGCAGGGCGGACAGCAACTCGGAGAGGGCCACGCCCTCCTCGAACCCCGGCAGCCCGCGCGGCTGGGCGCGCTCGGCGGCCGACTGCCAGTCCTCGACGCCCGCGAGCCGCGGGCGCGCGGAATGCGCCCGGATCCGGTCGGCGACGGTGCGCCGCGCGATGGTCAGCAGCCAGGTCCGCGCCGACGAACGGCCCTCGAAACCCGGCAGGCTGCGCAGGGCCCGCAGATACGTGTCCTGGACGAGGTCGTCCGCGGCCTGCGCGTCACCGCTGAGGTGGGTGACGTAGCGGCGTACGTCGAGTTGGGTGCCGCGTACGAAGGCCTCCACCGCGTCCTGGTCACCGGACCGTGCCGCCAGCGCCCACTCCGTCACCCGTGTGTCGTCACGCATGGGCCCCCTCCCCGGTGCGCCGCGACCCCCGATGTGTTTCGGCCACAATGAGGCCATGCAGTGTTCCCGCTTCCGCACCGCGCTCTCCGCCCGCGCCGACGGCGAGGCGCTGCCGCCGGGCATCACCGGCCCGGCGCTCGACGAGCACTTGGCGGCGTGTGCGGAGTGCCGCCGTTTCGCGGACGGGATCGGGCGCCTCCGGGACGCCGTGCGCGCCTCCGACGACGGGAGCGAGGGCGACCCGGCGGCCGCCGACGCCCTGCTCGCGCGCGTGCGAGCCGAGACGGAGGGCCGGACCGGCCGCCGTACGGGAGACCGTACGGATCGCCGTACGGACGGTCGTTCCGACGGAGGGTGCCACGGTCTCGGCGGTACACGGGCTGGTTGAGGGGCGGGGGCGGTGGTGCCGCGGCGTGGCGGCACCGGCCGGACCCTGGCGATCCGGATCGGTCTGTTTCCGGGCAGGGTTGGTCATCATGTGGTCCTTCGCGTACTCCGGTCCGCGCCGCGAAGCAGCGTGACCGGGAGGAATGGACGGCCGGTCGCGGGCGTGTGCGACGTCCCGCGCCTCGCGGCCGATGGCTCCGTGCAGTCCAGCGCCGCCTGTGCTGTGCGTCAGGTGGCGAGGACGGGACGCGGCGGACCCCGCGAAGAGATGGCGTGGACGAGCAGATACAGCCGCAGGGGACGCCGTACGTCCCTGACGCGTCCGCAGCCGCGCGGAGGCGGCAGGGGAGTGCGGCCGTGTACGGCGAGGTCCAGCGGGGCGAACAGCCGCGCGGACAGGGCGCGTACGAGCTGGAACGCGGCCCGCTCGCCGCCCGACAGCCAGAGGGCGGCGAGCAGGGCGACCAGCAGGTGGAGGGCCAGCATGCCGACGGCGCCGCCGGGCAGCCCGGTGCCGCCCATCACATGCGGCAGCCCGTCCATGCCGCCGACGCCGTCCATCCCGCCCATGCCGCTCATGCCGTGCGTCCCGGCCATGTGACCCGCGGCCTCGTGCGCCGACGCCAGGTGACCCGCCGTTTGTCCGTGGCCGGATCCGGTCGCCGCGCCACCGTGAGCCGTCGCGGCCGGAGTTGAGGCACCGGCCGGTGCGACGCAGAGCAGACATGCCAGCCACTGCCGGGCGAGGGAGGCGGCACCGGTGTGGGGGAGGGGATGCGTCAGGGCCTGGGCGAAGGAGAAGACCGCGTGGAGAACCGCTTGCGCGCCCACGGCCGCGGCACCGACGACGAGCGGGCTCCGCTCGCGGCGCGCCAGGCGCCATGTCCCGGCCGCCGTGGCGCAGAACGCACCGCTGACGGCCCACCAGGGGAGGGGGGCACCCGACATCGTCGCGTGGCCCAGCGCGGCGAACAGCGCGCACACCGCGGCGAACACCGCTGTGCGCATCGCTCGCAGAACGGTCCCTTTCCTCATGGTCCGCTCATCGTCGCATTGCGTCCCGGCGTGTGGACCCCGGGGGCCGCAACTCCGTGTGAGACACCCATCGGGCCCGTATACGGACCGGTGCCGCACGATCGTTCAGTGGGACGCCGGTGGAGCGGGGAGGAGGCGAACGGCCGCGGACCGGCGGCCGCTTACGGCTTTACGGCTTTACGGCTTGACGGCGATACGGCCCTCGTCCATGCGGAGCAGCAGCAGCCGCGCGCCCGTCTCCTCCAGGAACTCGTCCACCGCTTCGCGCGAGCCCTGCCACCAGCCGTAGTCGTCGATGAGCAGGACGCCGCCGCTGACCAGCCGGGGGTAGAGGTGGCTGAGTTCGTGGCGCGTCGAGGCGTACCAGTCGGTGTCGAGCCGCAGGATCGCGATCTGCTCCGGGGCGCCGGCCGGCACGGTGTCCTCGACCTTGCCCTGGACGTAGTGCACGCGCTCCTTGGGGTAGGGCACCTGCTCGAAGCCCTGCTGAACGTCCTCCAGTGTGGCGACGGCCCAGATGGGGGCGTCCTTGCCGCGCCGGGCCAGGAGGTCGGAGGCCATCTCGCCGTCGCGGCGGCGGTCCTTCTCCGTGGGCGGGGGCATGCCCTCGAACGTGTCGAAGAGGTAGAGGTCCCGGTCGGTGTCACCGGCCGAGATGAGGGAGTGCGCCGCTGCCTGCATGCTGCCGCCGCGCCAGACGCCGCACTCGACGATCGAGCCCGGGATGCGGTGCCGGGCGACGTAGCGGCAGGCGAGGACGAAGGCGTTCAGCCGCTCGGGCGAGGTCATGGTGTACGGCCGGACGGCGCCGATGATCTCGCGCGTCTCGTCGTCGTAGTCGGCCGGCAGCTTGGGTCCGCTCGGCGCGCTCGGCCCGCTCTCCGCGCTCTGCTTGCCCGGCGCGGGTGACGCGGGGCGCCGCGGCGCGGGCGGCGGCGCGGAACGGCGCAGTTCGTAGCCGGTCAGCTTGCCCAGGTGCCGGTTGACTCTGCTCCTCCAGCTCATGTCCCCGAAGCTAACCCGGGACGCTCCGGCCCGCAGTTCCGGAGCGGCGGACCGGGGCGGGCGGCTCGGTGACGGTCCTCTCCCCGGACCTGGGGCTCGTACGAGGGCCGGGCCGGCCGCGTGCACGGCCTGGCCCCACGTACGGCCCGGCCGCGTGCACGGTCCGGCCCTGCGAACAGTCGCCGTGCTCCGGCCCGCGTACGCCCGCCCGTGGTCGGGCTACGCGTCCGCCACCTTGAGGACGAGCTTGCCGCGGTTCTCCCCGTTGAACAGGCGGAGCAGCGTCTCGGGGAACGCCTTCACCCCGCCCTCGACGACATCCTCCTTGGTCTGCAGCTTTCCGGCGGCCAGCCATTCGGCCAGCCGGGCGGCTGCCTCCGGGTAGCGGTCCGCGTAGTCGAAGACGACCATGCCCGTCATCGAGGCGCGATTGACCAGGAGCGACATGTAGTTGGCGGGTCCCTGGACCGGCTCGACGCTGTTGTACTGCGAGATGGCACCGCAGATGACGATGCGGGCGCCGCGCGCCAGGCGGGTGAGAACGGCGTCCAGCACGTCGCCGCCGACGTTGTCGAAGTAGACGTCCACGCCGTCGGGCGCGGCCTTGCGCAGTTCCTTGCGGACGTCCTGGGACTTGTAGTCGATCGCGGCGTCGAAGCCGAGCTCGTCGACGATCATGCGGCACTTGCTCTCGCCGCCCGCGATGCCCACGACCCGGCACCCCATGATCTTGGCGATCTGCCCCACCACACTGCCCACGGCCCCGGCCGCACCGGAGACGACCACGGTCTGCCCGGCCTCGGGGCGGCCGATGTCGAGCAGGCCGAAGTAGGCGGTCATCCCCGTCATGCCGAGCGTCCCCAGATAGACCGGGAGGGGCGCCAGCTGCGGGTCGACCTTGATGACGCCCGCGCCGTCGCTCAGGCAGTACTCCTGGACGCCGAAGGAGCCGTACACGTGGTCACCGGCGGCGAAGCCGTCGCGGCGGGAGGCGACGACCCGGCCCACGGCGCCCGCGCGCATGACCTCGCCGATCTCCACGGGCCGGATGTAGGAACGGCCCTCGTTCATCCAGCCGCGCATGGCCGGGTCGAGGGAGATGTGGGTGACCTGCACCAGCAGCTGGCCGTCGCCCGGCTCGGAGACGGGCTCCTCGACCAGCTCCCAGTCCGTTGGCCTGGGGAGTCCCACGGGACGGGCGGCCAAGCGGAACTGGTGATTGGTGGGGCTCATCTCGGTGGCTCCTCGGCTGTTGGCGTCGTCACACCGACTGGTCGGTATGCTCCTTCGAGGTTAGCCGCAGCGCCGGGATCCGGGCAAGACCGTCCGAAGTGCGGGGCGCCGTGCTCGTCGGACGTCACGAGGCCGCCGCGAGGGCGTTCCGGGATCGCGGCGGCGGGTGCGCCCGGCGAGCTGAACCGAGCATTCCGCGCACTGGATATTGCGCGAGTCGCGCAATTGCGAACCGGAATTATTGGGTGTTCCATGCAGAAATAGGGTGTGTATTTCGCGCATCGAGTAATCCCGGCCGAGCTGTTTCCTTCCCGTTGGAAGTGGATCCGCGAACAATGGGAACGGAGTACGAAAGAGCCGGGGCGACAGCCGGGGGCGACATATGGCAGGGACGGACGGGCGGCGATGAGCGGATCCGGAGCGGAGCCCCATGGGGGTCCTCGCAGCCCCTTCGACGTGACGCATGCGGCCACCGCCGTGGTGGACGAGCGCGGCAGCGTCGAGAGGTGGAGCCGCGGCGCCGAGGAACTCCTCGGGCACCGCGCGGAGGACGTCGTGGGCCGTCCGGTCGCGGAACTCCTGCCCGACGGCGACACCCTGGACGCGACGCGGGGCAGCCGCCGCAAGGAAGGGGACGGCTGGAGCGGACAGGTGGCGGTCCGTCACCGCGACGGCCGGCGGCTGGCGTTGGCGTTCCGCGCGTGCCCGCTGTGGGGGACGTCCGACAGGCCGAGCTGGCTCGTCGCCGTCACCGACGTCGCCGGGCTGCGGGACTGGGAGCGCGAACAGGCCCTCTACCGCGGGCTGTTCAGCCAGTCCCCGATCGGTATGGCCGTCATCGACAGCGACTTGAAGTACCTGCATGTCAATCCCGCGCTGGAGGCGATGGACAACCTGCCTGCCGACGAGCACGTCGGACGGCTGCTCGGCGACGTCGTGCAGGGGGTGGACGGGGCGCTGGTCCAGCGCGAGGCGAAACAGGTCCTGGAGACGGGCGACCCTCTGGAGACGTACGAGACGCTCGAGCCGGTGAAGACCGGCCCCGGCTGGTCGCCGCGCCACAACCGCGTCCGGTTGTGGCGCATCCAGGACCCCTCAGGCGAACCTCTCGGCCTGTGCCACACCGTCTTCGACGTCACCGCGCACCACCGGGCCAGACAGCGGCTCGCGCTCGTCAACGAGGCGGCCGGATCCATCGGCAACACCTTGGACCTCGACCAGACCGCCCGCGAACTGGCCGAGTTGCTCGTCCCGCGGATGGCGGACTTCGTCTCCGTCGACCTGCTGGACGCCGTCGTCCGCACGCAGGAACTGCGCCCGGGGCCGGTCAGCGCGGCCGCTGCGCTGCGCCGGGTCGCGCACCAGTCCATTCAGGAGGACGTCCCCGAGGCCGTCGTGGGGCCCGGCGAGCCGACCCGCTACCCCGTCGGCTGGGCGCCCATGGAGTGCCTGGTCACCGGCCGTCCCGTGCTGAGGTCCGTCGTGGACCTGTCGGCTCCCTGGGTGGGCCGGGACATCGTCCGGGGCGCCAGGATGCGCGAGTTGGGCATCCACTCGGCGATGGCCGTGCCCCTGCAGGCGCGTGGGATCACCATGGGCGTGGCCACGATGGTCCGCTGGAAGAACCCGGAACCGTTCGACGAGGACGACCTGCTGCTCGTCGGCGAGTTGAGCGCCCGTGCCGCCATCTGCATCGACAACGCACGGCGCTTCTCGCGCGAGCACAGCGCGGCCCTGACGCTCCAGCGCAGCCTGCTGCCCCGCGATCTGCCCGAGCAGAGCGCCGTCGAGGCGGCGTACCGCTATCTGCCCGCCGACGCCCAGGCGGGTGTCGGGGGCGACTGGTTCGACATCATCCCGCTGTCCGGCGCGCGGGTCGCGATGGTCGTCGGTGACGTGGTCGGCCACGGTCTCCACGCGGCGGCCACCATGGGCCGGCTGCGCACCGCCGTCCACACGCTCGCCGACCTCGACCTGCCGCCCGACGAACTTCTCGCCCACGTCGACGACTTGGTCGTACGGCTGTCGGACGAGGCGGAGAAGGCGGGGTCCGGCTACGGCGGCGATGTGATCGGCGCGACCTGCCTGTACGCGGTGTACGACCCGATCACGCGCCGGGCCACCATGGCGCGGGCGGGCCATCCCTCACCCGCCATAGCCCACCTCGAAGCCCCGGTCGAATTGCCCGACATCCCCGCGGGCCCACCGCTCGGACTCGGTGGACTGCCCTTCGAGTCGGCGGAGTTCGAGCTCCCGGAGGGCAGCGTCATCGCCTTCTACACCGACGGGCTCATCGAGGCCGCCGACCGGGACGTCGACGTCGGCTTCGAGCGCCTCTACTTCGCGCTGGCCCACCCCGACCGACCGCTGGAGGAGATCTGCGACACCATGGTCCGGACGCTGCTGCCGGACCGTCCGCACGACGACGTCGCGTTCCTCGTCGTCCGCACCCGCTGCCTGAGCGACGACGACGTCGTGTCCTGGGAGCTGGACGCCGATCCCGCCGTCGTCGCCGATGTACGGCACGAGGCGGGGCGGCAGGTGGCTGCCTGGGGGCTGGAGGAATCGGCGTTCACGACCGAACTGATCGTGAGTGAGCTGGTGACCAACGCGGTCCGGTACGGCGTAGGGCCGATCAATCTGCGCCTGATCCGCGACCAGAACCTGATCTGCGAGGTCTCCGACAACAGCAACACCTCACCGCATCTGCAGCGCGCGCGGACGACGGACGAGGGCGGGCGCGGCCTGTTCCTCGTCGCGCAGTGCGCCGCACGCTGGGGCACGCGCTACACGGCCGAGGGGAAGACGATCTGGGCGGAGCAGCCGCTCCCGCACACCCAGCGGCGGTAGACCCGAACAACGGGCGCGGCCTTGGGCGCAACGGGCGCGGCCTTGGGCGTCACGTGCCGGTGCAGGCCCGCACGCGGCGGAGCGAGCGGCGAACCGGTGCCCGTACGGCCGGTCGCCCGCTCACTCCTCGTTGATGCGCAGGGTGTCGACGGCGTGCTCCATCTCGGAGATCCGGTCGGCCAGTCCGGTCGACGCCTCGCCCTCCTCGTCCCGCAGGAGCAGTTCGATCTGGGCGAGGCGATTGACGATCTCGGTCAGCCGGTCGGCGCTGCCCGCCTCGGAGGCTCCTGCCTTCTCGCCTTCCTGCGCCCCTTCCGCCTCCGCCCCTTCCGTAGTCTCTTCGGAGGTGCCGTCGCCGACCAGCAGGCGGCGCAACTGCTCGGCCTGGGCGGCGAGTTGGCGGTTCTTGCGGTGAAGCTCCAGGAAGACGTTGACCTTGGTGCGCAGCAGCCAGGGGTCGAAGGGCTTGGTGAGGAAGTCCGCCGCGCCGACCGCGTAACCGCGGTAGGCGTAGTCGGTGTCGGCATCGGTGCCGGTGAGCAGGATGATCGGCACGTCCTTGGTCTGGTCGAGCCGCTTGATGTTGGCCGCGGTCTCGAAGCCGTCCATGCCGGGCATCAGCACGTCGAGCAGGACGACCGCGAACTCCTGGCGGAGCATGGCCTTCAGGGCTTCTTCGCCGGAGTGCGCGCGGACGACCTGCTGGTCGAGCGAGCCGAGTACGGCTTCCAGCGCGACGAGGTTCTCCTCCATGTCGTCGACGATGAGGATGCTCGACTTCTCCGATGCGCTCGTACTCATGAGCCCTTCCTCGGTGGTTTCCTGCCGCCCTTCGTCTGGGTCTTCGCCGGACCGGACTTCTTGGTTCCGTCGGACCTGTGTGCCTTCTCCGTCTCCTCGTCCTCGGCCTTCTCCGCAGCCTTCCCCCGGGCTTCGGCGGTCTCCTCGGCCCGCCCGGACTCAGCCGCACCCGTCTCCCCATCCGCCTCCTGATCGCCCGCCCGGTCGCCGTCCGCCGGCGGTCCCGCCTCGTTCTCGAGCAGCTTGCAGACCGCCGAGAGCAGTCGGTCCACGTCCACCGGCTTGGGCACGTAGTCCGATGCGCCGCTCTCGATCGCCTTGTCACGGTCGCCCGGCATCGCCTTCGCGGTGAGCGCGATGATCGGCAGACCGGCGAGCCGCGGGGTGTTGCGGATGGCGCCGATCGTCTCGTAGCCGTCCATCTCGGGCATCATGATGTCCATCAGGACCAGCGACACCTCCGGATTGCGGTCGAGGACCTCGAGGCCCTCACGGCCGTTCTCCGCGTACTTCACCGTGATGCCCACACGTCCCAGCACGTGGGTGAGGGCGAAGACATTGCGGATGTCGTCGTCGATGATCAGGATCTGCCGTCCCGCGAGCAGCCGCCCGGGACGCCCGCCCATCCACTCGGTCAGCCGGGGCGCCTCTGTGCGGGCCCCCTCGTAGTCGGAGCTCTGGGCCGGCATCCGGTCGGGCTCCGCCCCGTCGCCGTCCGGAGCCGTGACCCGGCTCGGCTTGAAGTCGGCACCGGGCGGGAGCTGCGAGGGCAGCGGCGCCGGCGCGGCGGGTGCGGGTGGCGGCGGCGGGGGGAGGGCCGTGGTCGCGGCCGTGAGCGGCTTCGACGTCTGCGGCTGGGGCGAGACCGCCGGGTAGTGCGACGGGATGAAGAGCGTGAAGCGCGACCCCACACCCTCCTCGCTCTCCGCGGTGATGAGGCCGCCGAGCAGACCGGCGATCTCCCGGCTGATGGACAGGCCGAGGCCCGTACCGCCGTACTTGCGGCTGGTGGTCCCGTCGGACTGCTGGAACGCCTCGAAGATCACCGGCAGTTTGTCCGGCGGGATGCCGATACCCGTGTCCTCGACGGTGAACGCGACGACGCTCTCGGCGCTCCGCAGCGTCGCCTCGTCGAACTCGGTGCCCGCGACGCGCTCCACGCGCAGCTCGACACCGCCGGACGAGGTGAACTTGACCGCGTTGGAGAG
The DNA here is from genome assembly GCF_040643575.1 of Streptomyces sp. NPDC047108. NCBI lineage: Bacteria > Bacillati > Actinomycetota > Actinomycetes > Kitasatosporales > Streptomycetaceae > Streptomyces > Streptomyces sp. NPDC047108. The sequence goes on along the minus strand of NZ_JBEYUP010000027.1, from coordinate 8,956 downwards.
CAGATTGCGCAGCACCTGCTGGAGCCGCTGCTCGTCGGAGAACAGTTCCCTGGGCACGTTGTCCGCGACCGAGACCTCGAAGGTCAGATTGCGGTCGTGGGCCAGCGGCCGGAAGGTCGCGTGGACGTAGTCGAGCAGCTTCGTCAGCGGCAGCTTCTTGGGGTGCACGTCCATCCGGCCCGCCTCGATCTTCGACAGGTCCAGGATGTCGTTGATGAGCTGGAGCAGATCCGAGCCGGAACGGTAGATCGTGGCCGCGAACTGCACCTCCTGCTCGGACAGCCGCTCGTCGGGGTTGTCGGCGAGCAACCGGGCCAGCACGAGCAGGGAGTTGAGCGGGGTACGCAGCTCGTGCGACATGTTCGCCAGGAACTCCGACTTGTACTGCGAGGAGGTGGCCAGCAGGGCCGCCTTCTCCTCCAGCTCGGCGTTGGAACTCTGCAGGTCGTCGGCGCTCTTGCGCAACTCGGTGGTCAGGCGCTGGGACTCCGAGAGCAGCGACTCCGTACGGGAGTTGGCGATGATGGTGTTGATCGAGACACCGATGGTGTTGACGAACTGGTCGATGAACGCCAGGTGGACCTCGTTGAACTTGCTGAACGAGGCCAGCTCGATCACGCCCAGCACCTCGTCCTCGAAGATGATCGGGAGGATGACGATGCTGGCGGGCGGGGCGGCGCCGAGGCCGGAGTTGACGGTGATGTAGTCCGGCGGGACGTCGGTGATGAGGATCCGGGTCTTCTCCAGCGCGGCCTGGGCGATCAGCCCGCGGCCGATCGTGCCGTTGGTGGTCTGGGAGCTGCTGCCGCCGGCGGCGTCGGTGCCGTACCCGGCGATGAACTGCAGCCCCTCGCCGGGCTGCGCGCCTGCCTCGGCCAGGAAGAACGCGCCGAACTGCGCGTTCACCAGCGGCGTCAGCTCGCGCAGGATCAGGTCGGCCACCTCGACCAGGTCGCGGTGGCCCTGCATCAGACCGGCGATACGGGTCAGGTTCGACTCCAGCCAGTCCTTGGCGCGGGTGGTCTCACGGAGGTTGGCCACCATGAGGTTGACGTTGTTCTTCAGCTCGGCGACCTCGCCCTCGGCCTCCACCTGAATGGCGCCCGACAGGTCGCCCTTGGCGACGGAGCTGGCGACCTCGGCGATCGCGCGCACCTGGGTGGTGAGGTTGGACGCGAGCTCGTTGACGCTGGTGGTCAGCTTCTTCCAGGTGCCGAACACGCCCTCGACCCGTGCCTGGCCGCCGAGTTGGCCCTCGCTGCCGACCTCGCGGGCCACACGGGTCACCTCGGAGGAGAACGAGGAGAGCGTGTCGACCATGGTGTTGATGGTGGTCTTCAGCTCCAGGATCTCGCCGCGCGCGTCCACGTCGATCTTCTTCGACAGGTCGCCCTGGGCGACGGCGGTGGCGACCTGGGCGATGTTGCGGACCTGGGAGGTCAGGTTGTCCGCCATGAAGTTGACGTTGTCGGTGAGGTCTTTCCAGACGCCGGAGACGCCGCGTACCTGGGCGCGTCCGCCGAGGCGTCCCTCGGTGCCGACCTCGCGGGCGACACGCGTGACCTCGTCGGCGAACCCGCGGAGCTGGTCGACCATCGTGTTGACGGTGTCCTTCAGCTCCAGGATCTCGCCGCGCGCATCCACGGTGATCTTCTTGGACAGGTCGCCGTCGGCGACGGCGGTGGTCACCTGGGCGATGTTGCGGACCTGGGACGTCAGGTTCAGGGCCATGAAGTTGACGTTGTCGGTGAGGTCCTTCCAGACGCCCGACACGTCCCTGACCTGGGCCTGACCGCCCAGGTTTCCCTCGGTGCCGACCTCGCGGGCCACACGCGTGACCTCGTCGGCGAAGGCGGAGAGCTGGTCGACCATCGTGTTGATCGTCGTCTTCAGCTCCAGGATCTCGCCCTTGGCCTCGACGGTGATCGTCTTGCCGAGGTCGCCCTCGGCGACGGCCGTCGCCACCGTGGCGATGTTGCGGACCTGGGAGGTCAGGTTGTCCGCCATGAAGTTGACGTTCTCGGTGAGGTCTTTCCAGACGCCGGAGACGCCGCGTACCTGGGCCCGTCCGCCGAGGCGTCCCTCGGTGCCGACCTCGCGGGCGACACGCGTGACCTCGTCTGCGAACGCGGAGAGCTGGTCGACCATCGTGTTCACGGTGTTCTTCAGCTGCAGGATCTCGCCCCGCGCGTCCACCGTGATCTTCTGACCGAGGTCGCCCGTCGCGACCGCGGTGGTCACCTGGGCGATGTTGCGGACCTGGGACGTCAGGTTCGACGCCATGAAGTTGACGCTGTCGGTGAGGTCCTTCCAGACGCCGGAGACGCCGCGTACCTGGGCGCGTCCGCCGAGCTGTCCCTCGGTGCCGACCTCGCGGGCCACACGCGTGACCTCGTCGGCGAAGGCGCGGAGCTGGTCGACCATCGTGTTGACGGTCAGCTTCAGCTCCAGCAGCTCACCGGTGGCCTCCACCGTCACCTGCTGGGTGAGGTCGCCTCTGGCCACCGCCGTGGTGACGACCGCGATGTCGCGCACCTGGGCCGTCAGACGGGACGCCATGGTGTTCACGGCCTCCGTCACGTAGCGCCAGTCGCCGGAGAGGCCCTGGACCTTCGCACGGCCGCCCAGGCGTCCCTCGGTGCCGACCTCGCGGGCCACTCGGGTCACCTCGCCGGTGAACCGCGAGAGCTGGTCCACCATGCGGTTCACACCGAGGCCGAGCCGGCGCAGGTCGCCCCGGAGCTGGCGGTTGCCGTCGTGCAGATCGACGTGCTGGGTCAGATCCCCGTCCGCGACCGCGTCGAGGACCCGGGTCGCCTTGCCGACCGGGACCACCAGGGCGTCCAGCAGCGTGTTCGTCGTGTCGACGTTCCGCGCCCAGGCGCCCTGGCCGGGGCTGGCCGATATGCGTTCGTCCAGCCGGCCCTGGCGGATCATCTCGCGCCGTACGCGCTGGAGCTCCAGGGCCAAGTGATCGTTCCGCGCCACGATGCGGTTGAACACGCCGGCCATCTCGGCCGCGACACCCTCGCCGCCCGCATCGACACGTACGGTGAAGTCTCCGTCGCACAACGCGCTCATGGCGGCGATCAGCGGGCGCAGCTCGGCTACCCGCACCCACGGCCCTTCATCCGAGGCGTGGCCCGGTGGACCTGTGGAGTCCGGTGATCGACTGGTGGTGGACGCTGATGCGGGCGGGGCAGGATCGAGTGCCATAACAGCCCATTCTCAGTGATCTACTTATACGGGCGTGTCCTAGTATAAGACTGCAAAAACCGACCGAATTCCCTGGCAGCTTTCCCGAGGTCGCTTATGGAGCCCTCGCCGTCGTTCCCGCGTGTGTTCGTGTCACGGACGAGCCTGCCGTCGGACCGGCTGGCCGCGTCCGCGGCCAGGGCTTTCGTGCGTTCGGTGCTCGTGGAGCAGGTGGCCTCCCCGGATCTTTCCTCCGTTGCGATCACCGACCGTTTCGTGGACGATGCCGTGCTTCTCGTCGACGAACTGGTCACCAATGCCGTGATGCACGCCGGGACCGAGATCGAGGTCATCCTGCGGCTGGAGGCCGGACTGCGGTTTCCCGCCGCCGTGGCCCCGGGAGTGGGCGGGGACGGCGGCAGCGGCGGCCTGACGGGTGCGGAGAGGCGGCCGGGTCTCGTCGTCGAGGTGGTCGACCACCACCCGTCCAGCGCAGTGAGCCGCGGCACGGACGCGCGGCACGGCAGGCGCGGCCTCGGCCTCCAAGTGGTGGGCGCGCTGGCCGAGTCCTGGGGTGTCACGTACCGGCACACGGCGAAGACGGTGTGGTTCCGGCTGGAGGCCCGGACGGAGGAGCCGGAGCTGCTCGTGACGGCCGACCTGGGCGCCCGGTCCGACACGGAGGAGGCGGAACCGTCCGCCCCGGCCCCGGACCGCCCCGCACGCGACCAGGAGCCCGAGGCGGCCCGGCAGAACAGTGCGGCCTCCCGCCGCGTCGATCGCATCGGCCCGTCCTTCCTCGCCGAGGCCAGCGAGCTGCTGGCGGGACAGCTCGACGAGGACATGGTCGCGGCGCTCGCCGGGCAGCTCGTCGTGCCCCGCCTCGCGGACTGGTGCGCCGTATGGCTGAGCACCGACAGCGGGCGAATGCGGCTGTCCCGGATCTGGCACATGGACGAGCGGATGACCGAGACGCTGCGCCCCGTGCTGGAGAAGAACCCGCCGCCTCCCAGCCTCCGAACGGCCGGGTTCCCCTGGCCCTGGCCGTGGCCCGAGGACCACGACGCCGACGGGGCCGGCGGGTCCGTTCTCGCGTTCCCGCTGGTCACCGGTGGTGCCTGCCAGGGGGTGCTGCTGCTCGGGCGGGCCGGGCGCATGCAGATGAGCGACAGCGTCGTCCGGAAGGTCGAGGACGTGGCGCGCCTGGTGGCGCAGGCGGTCGTGACCGCCCGCCAGTACACGCGGCAGACCACGATCAGCCAGGCGCTCCAGCGCCGGCAGCTCCCGCCTTCCCTGGCCCGGGTCCCGGGCGTGGAGACCGCGATCGTCTACGAGCCGTTCGGTGAGGCGCAGACCGTCGGCGGCGACTTCTACGACCTGTTCCCCATGGGCGGCCGGCGCTGGTGCTTCCTGCTCGGGGACGTCCAGGGCAAGGACCCGGAAGCCATGTCCGTGACGGGACTGGCCCGCCACCTCGTCCGCCTGCTGGCGCGCGAGGGGCACGGCGTCGAGTCCGTCCTCCACCGGCTCAACATCGCCATGGCCGAGGAGAGCGCGGAGGCCGTCGCCTACGGCGGCGAGCAGGCGCACCCCCGGTTCCTCAGCCTCCTCTACGGCGAACTCGAACCCGACCCGGTCGCGGGCGGCGCGCGGTGCACCATCGCGAGCGCCGGACACCCGCTGCCGCTGAGGCTGTTTCCCGACGGGACGGTGGAACCCGCGGCGGATCCGCAGATGTTGCTGGGCATCGACAGGAGCACCCGCTTCAGCGCCAACACCTTCGACCTCGCGCTCGGCGAGACCTTGCTGTGCGTGACCGACGGCGTGACCGAACGCCGCAACGGCAACCGGCAGTTGGACGACGACGACGGGCTGTCCGAGGTGCTGCGCGGATGTGCAGGCATGGGCGCCATGGCGGTGGCGGAGCGCGTACGTCAGGTGGCCCACGACTTTGCCCCGGAGCCGATGGAGGACGACCTCGCGGTGCTGGTGATGCACGCCGTACGCGGTCCGGTGCGGGCGCGCACGATCGGACCGCAGGACGGTACGGCGGCCGGCGCGCCGGACACCGGCGCCTGACCGCGGGGCGCTCACCGCGCCGGGTGGCGCGCGGCCCGGGGCACGCCCCCGGAATCCCGTTCTCCCGTCAGGGGTTTGACACCCGTCCCACGCGTGATCCATGCTTTCACTACTTAACTAGTGAAACATGGAAGGTGGCGGTGGTCGACTACCGGATCGACCGGCGGAGCGGCGTACCCGCGTACGTGCAGATCGTGCAGCAGACCGAGCAGGCGCTGCGGATGGGCACACTGCAGGTCGGTGACAAGCTGCCGACGGCCAAGGAGGTCGTGGCAGCCACCGCCATCAACCCCAACACCGTGCTCAAGGCCTACCGGGAGCTGGAGCGGGCCGGTCTGGTCGAGGGCCGCCGCGGCCTCGGGACGTTCGTCCGCAGATCGCTCGCGCGGCCCGGGGCGGAGGGTGGCTCGGAGCTGCGGGCCGGGCTCGCCGCGTGGATGGAGCGGGCACGGGCGGCGGGGCTGGAACGGGAGGACATCCTGGCGCTGTGCAGAGCAGCGCTGGACGAGCTGCCGGCCGAGGAGGCACCGGACAGCCGGGAGCAGATTCGGGAGGACGTATGAGGGGGGCGACGGCGCCGGCCCTGCACGCCGCGGGGCTGGGGTTCCGGTTCGGTGCGCGCGGCGGCCGGGCCCTGCGGGACTGCGACCTGACCCTGCCCGCCGGGCGGATCGCCGCGCTCGTCGGGCGCAACGGAGCCGGCAAGAGCACGCTGCTGCACCTCGCGTCCGGCCTCAACACGCCCACCGAGGGCGAGCTGCGGGTGCTCGGCGCGTCCCCCCGAACGGCCGCCGTCCGCAACAGGGTCGCGCTGCTCGCCCAGGACAAGCCGCTCTACCCGCGCTTCACCGTGGCCGAAACCCTGCGCCTGGGCCGCGAGTTCAACCGCGGATGGGATCAGACGGTCGCCGAGCGCGTCGTACGGGCGGGGGACATCCCCCTGACCCACCGGGTCGGCCGGCTCTCGGCCGGCCAGCGCACCCGCGTCGCTCTGGCGCTCGTCCTGGGACGCCGCCCCGAACTGCTGCTCCTGGACGAGCCGTTGGCCGATCTCGACCCGCTCGTCCGTGAGGAGATCACCGCGACGCTGATGGAGGAGGCGGCGGAGCGCAACGTCACCATCGTGCTCTCCTCCCATGTGCTCCCCGACGTCGAAGAGGTCTGCGACTGGGTCGTCCTGCTCCGCGAGGGACGCGTCGGACTCTGCGCGGACGTGGACGACCTGCGGGCGTCGCACACCGTGCTGACCGGGCACGCCGGCGCCGCCGAGGCACTGGAGGAGCACAGCGTGGTCCATACGCGTACCAGCGGCAGACAGATCACCGCCCTCGTCCGCACGCGGGGCCCGGTGCGCGGCGACTGGATCTCCGAACGCCCCGGCCTGGAGGAGATCGTGCTCGGCCACCTCCGCGGCCCCGGGGCTGTCCCTCACGCCGGAACCGGTACGAGGGAGGGGGCCGCGTGAAGGGCCCGTTCTGGCTGGCCTGGCGCCAGCAGCGCGCGCTGATCATAGGCAGCGCCGGGGTGCTGGCCGTCCTCGCCGTCGTCGCGGCGTCCGAACGCGCCGCCATCGTCTCGGCCCTGGGCAGCGGCGCCGTGGGCGACTGCGGCGTCGGACCACTCACCTGCCGAGACCCCATCGGCCTTCCCCGAGGGCTGGACACCGGACCCCTGCGGCTGCTCGGAAACCTCACCATGGTCCTGCCCGTCCTGATCGGCATGCTCTGGGGCGCACCGCTCATCGGGCGCGACCGGGAGCTGGGCACCCACCGGCTGGTGCTGACCCAAGGCGTGAGCAGGACCCGCTGGTTCGCCACCCGCATGACGCTCGCCGCCGCGTGCGCCGTCGTCGTCTCCGGAGTGCCGGCGCTGCTTTTCGACTGGTGGTGGGAGCCGGTGGCCGACCGGAGCTACGGCCTGTACTGGTACGAGACCGTGGCCCTGGAAGGATCCGGGCCGCGCGCCGTGGCCGCGGCGGTCTTCGGGCTCGCCGTGGGCACCCTGGCCGGACTGCTCGTGCGCCGCGTGGTCCTCGCGATGGGGCTGACCGTCGTCGTCACGGGCACGGTGGGTGTCCTGCTCCAGTGGGCGCACCAGGCCCGCCTGTTCGTACCGCCCCAGGTCTACGTCAGCCAGGGAGCCGGACGAAGACAGCCGATGGCCGACAAGTGGTCGGCGGGGAACTGGGGCTACCTCACCCCCTCCGGGCGGCGCGAGTCCATCGCCAACTGCCCCTATCCCGCGGGCCGGGAGCTGAAGGAGTGCATGACCGGCCACGGCTACGTCTCCCGCGTCTACTCGGCCAACCCGCCCGGCGACTACTGGGCGTTCCAGTGGATCGACACGGCGGTCCTCGCCGGACTGGCCGTCGGGCTGGTGGCGCTGACGGTGTGGCGGCTGCGCCGCCGTATCTGACTCAGCCCCACCTCACCACTCGCCCTCGTCCGAGGGCTCCTGAGATTCCGGTCGGGCAGGACCGGACCTTGCGGGTGCTGACGGCCCCCGCGTCGTGACTGCGGCGCATCCCTTCCGCAACGCCACGGCACGCCGTCCCGATCCCGCTTTCCCGTCCACCTCTATCCCTGCTTTCCGACCCGTCCCGTTCTCCGGTTCCTCCGGTACGGGCTCACCTCACCAGTCGAACCACCTCTTCCATGACCCGCACGAAAGGTCTTCTCGTCATGCCCGAAAACGCCGCGCATTCCTCGCCGAAGTCGAAGAAGAAGCTCGCCTCCAACCGGTCGAGCCTCGGTCACAAAATCACCTACGCGCTGCGGAACCCCGGCCGTATCGCGCCGTATCTGCGCCGCTCCGGACGCGACACCGTGCTGCGGTGGAAGCACCGCGACCACGTCGCGTACTACCGCGCCGTCATGGCCTCGGACACGCAGCGCAACCCCGGGGGCGCCATCGGCAGCCCGACCCGGGAACGCTGGCTGGCGCTGGGGCAGATGCAGTTCGACTACCTCATCGAGCACGGTCTCCGCCCGGAGCACCGCATGCTCGAGATCGGCTGCGGAAACCTGCGCGGCGGCTGGCGGTTCATACAGCACTTGAACAGCGGCCACTACTACGGCATCGACATCTCGCCGGACATCCTGATGCACGCGAAGAAGACCGTCACCGAGCGCGGACTCCAGGACAAACTGCCGCACCTGACGATCACCGGTGATCTCACGCTCGACTTCCTGCCGAGCGAACACTTCGACGTGGTGCACGCGCACAGCGTGTTCTCCCACTCGCCGCTCCACGTGATCGACGAATGCCTCTCCCACATCGGGCGGGTGCTCACCCCGTCCGGCTTCTTCGACTTCACCTTCGACCGGACCGAAGGCACCGAACACCAGGTGCTCCGCGAGGACTTCTACTACCGCACGGAGACGCTGCTGGACCTCGCCCGTCAACGCGGGCTGTACGCACAGTTCATGACGGACTGGGAGAGGCGCCCGCACGGCCAGTCCAAGATCCGGGTCAGCCGTACGCCGCTGCCCGGCACCGCGTAGGCGTCTGCGCCCCGGACGCGCCCCGCCCCGCCCCGCCCCCCCGCGTACGTCCGGGGGCGGGGCGGTGTGTACGGGACGGTGCCGCCCCCGTTATGTTTTCCGCGGTCCTGCAAGAGGACCGTTGGCCTCCGGGCCCGGCATGACTGTTCCCCCCTGTCGAACGGATGACCTGGGGGGTG